>NZ_JADGEV010000067.1 GCF_016744175.1 Neptunomonas sp.
AGCTCTAGGGCCCTCGGTGCTTTTCCTGTATTATTTATTTTTTATCAACGTTGTTAAGTCAGCAGGTTAATCGATGTCAGAACCAGTCATAATTTCAATGATTGCTTTCGGAGTACTTATTATTGTTTTTCTCTTGGTATTTATTTATAAAAAATACCTGCTTTTAAAGAAAAACCGAGAAGCAAAACAAGAACAAACTCAACAGATTAATAGAGTTCGCCAAGAAAAATATACTTATGTTCTTGATAGTCTTAAAGTATTATCGCAAGCATTGATGAGCGGTCAAGTTGGTGTTGTAGAGGGTTCGATTAGGGTTAAAGTATTGATCGACCATTTAGACCCTGAGTTCCATAATAAGAGTGCTTATAAAGTTTTTTCAGATGTGTTTAATGAAACAGAACATATACCCATATTAAAAGCATGGAAAAGCCTCGATAAGCGCACTAAAAGAAAGTATGAGAAATTCATGGCTGGTATAGAAAAAAAACATGCTGATGAAGTTATTGAAGCAGCAGGTGTTCTTAATTCCGAGTTGAATAGAGCTCTCCATTAAAGTGGATTTTATTGTCGTTTTTATTATCTGCCTATTCTTTTTGTTGTTACTTGTCATCGCTATGCTATTTGGTCGCCCACCGGTTTACCGTCCTACTCGCATGAATGCATGTCATTTGATTTCCGATCTATGTGACGGGAAAGGTAATGCTGATCAGTGGGTGGTGTTTGTTGGTGTTACTATCTTACATGACCCAGCTTTAGAGTGTATTCGTTTACAATGCTATGAGCTGGAGTTGCAAGCAGAGGAGCATCGAGATGTATCATTTGGTTCAGGGTGCTATCGGTACAACGATGAGGGCATGCAGCGTTTAAGCTTGATCGGCTTGGCGTTAAAGGAGTTAATAGATCAAGAGCCTACTTACCGATCATTTTGATGGTATAAAAAGCACTTTAGTTTTTATTATCTAGTAACCGTATTAGACGCCATATAGTTTTCCATATATCGTGCCAACTAATGGTGTTTGCTGTTATTAATTCTTGTAAATTCGATACACAGCATTCAATTTCGGGTAGTTCATATAGCCCTGAGATTCCTGCAATTTGATGATTTATTTCGCCGATAGTGTCAATTTCATAAGCTTTGAAAGCTGCTTGTAGCTGCTTACTTAATGATTGTAGCTCTTCCTCTAATTGCTGAGGCTGTATGCTATATTTTGTTAGGTCTGTCGTGTGTCCAGTAGGTGGTGTTTCGTTATGTTGTTTTTGAGTTTCATCTGTAGTGAGAGCGCAAATAGTTTCAAATAATTGTGAGTCATTAATAGGTTTTAGCAATACTTTCGAAACACCTGCTTCATATAAAGCTATATGTTCATTTTCAATAATGTTAGCGGTTAAGGCAATAATAGGAAGAGTTGGCCATAGTTCTTTGATACGCCGCGTTGCTTGAAAACCATCCATGATAGGCATATGAGCGTCCATTAGTACAATATCAGGATGTTTTTTTTCAACTAACGTAATTGCTTCTACGCCGGTCTTAGCAATAAATGTTTGAATATTAAAACTTTGAAGAATTTTCTTAATAAGAATGCTATTAAACTCATTATCTTCAGCAACTACCACTCTAATATTTTTATGTGGCGTGTACTGCTCAATATCTTTTTTCTTGATTTGAGTATTTATGTTTGATGCTTGAAAGAGATGCTTTGGCCTCGCCGGTTTATTCAAAACGGTTATGTTCTCACCCGTGAAAGGCAGGCTGGCGCAGTTGGGGGAGATAAGTATTAGCTCATTATTCTGTTTAGCAATACTGCAGACTGCATTGAAAGTTGCTTCTTGCTCCTTTTTATTGGCAGGAATACCTATAATTATAATCTGTCCATTCTGTGATAGGTCTGGAATATCTTCTACTTTATTTGCAGTAATTACTTCGTTTGTTTGTCTTGTTAAAATAGTAGTCACTGCTTTTCTAAGAGAGTTGTTTTTTTCATAATAAACAATGGTAGAACTTAACTCTGATGAATATGTAATACCTTTACTCTCGCTAACGGTTGTTTTTAAGGGCAAGTCTAGTGTTAAAGTAGTTCCTTGGCCTTCCTTGCTGGTCATAGAAAGCTTGCCTCCCATGATTTCAGTTAGTTTTTTAGCTATGACAAGACCAAGCCCAGAACCGCCGAACCGTCTTGTTATAGAAGTATCTGCCTGCATAAAAGCTTTAAATAGCTGCTCTAACTGTTGATGGGGGATCCCGATACCTGTATCGATAATGTTGATCGTGAATAAACTTTGCTTCTTATTTAGTTGCTTGCAGGTTAAGTGGACTTCAACGGATCCATTCTCTGTGAATTTAACAGCATTTGATATGATGTTTGATATAACTTGGCGGAACCTTGTAGGGTCTCCGATAATGCTTAGATTCTCTGTTTCAGGCAGGTGGGCAATTAGCTCTAAACCTTTATCATGAGCCTGGGGAGCTTGCATTTCGAGTACATCATAAACAGCATCTTCTAAACTAAATGGTATATGTTCTATTACGATGGCATCTTGCTGAAGTTTAGAAAAATCCAGGATGTCATCTATGATAGAAAGCAGCATTTGTGATGTTTGGTTGATGATTCTTATATGCTCTAATTGTTCATCGGTACAGGGGCTTTGTTTTAATAGCTTGGCGAAACCAACTACTGAGGTTAAGGGTGTGCGCAGCTCATGGCTCATTCTTGCTAAGAATTCATCCTTTGCTTTATTTGCTTCATCAGCACGCTTTCTTGCAGCAGCTAAAGCGCTGTTTTGTTGTTCTAAATGGTGCAAAGTGAATTGCAATTTTCGTGTTGCTAATTCTATTTTATGTTCTTGGTTTTTGATTGACTGATGAACTGTATCGGCTAGGCTATTTAGGCCTATGGCTAGGTAGTTAAACTCTCCTGTGTAACTATTCGTGATACGTGTAGAGTATTGGCCTGCTTGAATTTTTTTCATTGCTTGAGTAAGTTCAAGAATAGGTACGCTTATGCGTTTACCAAACCGTTGCGCTAAAAAGAATGTAAAGATGAAAGCCAAAAGTAATAAAGCAGAGTTAGCAATGAATATCTGTTCTTCTTTTTTTACTTTTCTTGATTCAGATATGACAACAATGACCCACCCGATAGTTTCTACTATTTGTTCCGCTTCTTGGAATTCAGAATTATCTAAAAAGGGGATGCCCGTGGTAATAATTGGCTGAGTGAAGTACCAGTGCTCTCCTTGCTTATATGTTTGGCCAGATGCTATTTGAATATCTACTGGAAATTTAGCTGAGCGCAACATTAACTCATACTTTCCATTTAAGAATAATATGTCGGATACATCTTGTTCTAGCAAAGGTCCTTTGCTCAGCGTTTTGAGTAACTCACTGTTATTTGTAATGAATCCGAATTCTGATGATGATGCAATCAGGCGAGCTAACAGTTGTCCTCGTTCTAATAAGGAGTGTTCCGCATCCTGCAAACGAGTGTAAGTTATATATCCACCTAGTAAAAAAGATATAAAAAGCAATGGAAGCAATGTTAGTAGCAGTATTCGCTTTCTAATACCTATGCGGAATAGCTGGTTAGGAGAGTTTTTAATGGTAACCTCCCAATTGTTGTTGAATTACTTCTGCATTATCTATTTGAATCCCAATTGTTTTAGCCGATGTTTGATTAACCTTTACAGTGAAGTATTTCGGATGCTCTGGAGGTGGAAGTAAATTGGTTGTTAAGTATGTATTGAGCGTTTCCGCTGCATGTTGGCCTATTTGTTCGGGTGAGGAGTATAAAGATGCAAGCGCGCCAGCATCGACATATTTTTCTGAAAAACCAATCAATGGTTTTTTTAATCGAAGTGCAATAAATAATGACCATTTAGCACTCGCTCTATTAAAGGCTGATTGATCGGGTATAGCTAAAAAAACATCTGCTTTTTGAATGATGGGCTGTAGTGTGTTTACTGGGTTGTCATTACTATTGAGTACGACTGAATTTACCGTAAATCCAGTTTCTTGTGCGGCATTAAATAAGCGCTGTCTTTCACTAATAGATGATGCACCGAATACTGTTCCTATCGTTGTACCAGAAGGGGTAAGTAATCGAGCGAGAGACAGTTGACGTTTCATGGGTTGATCTATGAAAATGGCGGTTGTGTTTTGTAAAGCTGATGAGGACGATTTGACCATTTTTTCATATACCCGTCGAGGAAGAAAGCTTGCTATAACAGGGAGAGAATGAAATCTTTCTAAGGCTTTCTTGAAGGCTGCAGATCCTACGGTGAGTATTATTTCAGGGGGTGTCTGCATGCCGTCAATGGAGTCTAGAGTATGTTCTTCAATAGTGACGGTTGTTTCTAGCGAAGACTTAATACTATCAGCTACTCTTTGGTAGACTTGTTGTTCTGAGCTGAGTATGAGTGTTATGCGTGGCGGATTACTCGCAGCGCAAAGAATAGGGATGAGCGTGAAGAGGGCAGTTAACACTGCCTTGTTCATTTTTCTTGTTATCCCTATCCAATATTGCATATGTTTAGGCTATCCATGCCAGATGTTTAAAAGTCTAATGCCATAGTTAAGTATAACCGGCGTTCAAAATTATTCTTTTCTTGGAACTGAGAGTACTGTTGATCAAAAAGATTCTTTACCAGTAGGCTGGTGCTGAGGTTTTGGTTATAGCCTGTAGGGAAAGATTTAGTGAGTTTAAAATCAACTGTTTTGTAGCTTTCGGTTAAGCTGCTATCTAGCCATTGAACCTCAGACATATAATTGAAAATCAAACTACTATCTAATGACTCCGTGAACTTGTGGTTAAGCAGCAATGTTGCTGTATGGCGAGGAGCTGTGTTGTCATACAACTTATCAGATTTTCTTTGGAGCTCTCCTCTTCTTTGTATACCCGTTATCTTCATAATGCTGTAAGCAAAATGGATAAGATCTTTATCGTTGGGTTTTATGCTTGCTTGAATTTCAAGACCACGCGATTTTCTGTCGGATGCATTTCGTAATTCCCTTACTTCATCTGTATAGCCCTGAGCAATTGAAAGTAAGTCCATTGGGCCTTCATAAAACCAACTATTAATTCCATTTGAAATGCGTTCGTGGAAGAGTTTTAGATCAATGAAGCCGCTTTTTTCAGGGAGCAGCATGAACAAACCTAGTTCAGCTGCATTTAGTTTTTCTGATTCTAGATCATCATTTGAGAATGCAATAAAATCGTAAGGGACTCCCTCAGGAAATATATAGGCACTGTTGCTGTTTTCTTCAAGTAATGACGGGGTACGAAATGCTTGAGTGGCAGCAGCACGTACGACCAATTTGTCAGTCAATTTATAATTAGAGGCAATTCTTACAGAAGTAGCTGGGTCTGTGATGGAAGAAAACTCAGACATGATGCCTGCGTTCCATGTAAGTTTAGCGGTTTGCTTCCATTCAAGGTTGCTAAATATGAAGTAAATCTCTTCATCGACGGCTTCATTGGTATTTAGTAAGGCGGGGCTGGTTGCTTTTTCGTAACGAAGGCCTAAACCGGAGGCTATAGTTAAAGAGGATATTGGTGAGTAAGTATGTTGGATCTCGCCTCCGAATGTTTCCGTGCTGCCATTTTCCGCACTGGTGACAACACTAAAATCGCTAACGTGACTGCTTGAGAAGGGGTAATTGCTGCCTAGTGCGTTAGCGACAAGTGCTAGTTGACTATTTAGCTTAACGAGCCCAGGGTCTTTTAAGAGTGTTGACGTATTAATCGACTCAGTCTTAAGCTTAAGGTAATTATGATATAGCTGGGTATTTAGCTCATGTGTTTCATTTATGACATGATTCCATTGAAGGTGCTGAAAATTGGAATATTGTTCTCTATCTTGGTAATCACTTAAACTGTCACCGCTTCCAATTCCCATGATTCCATTATTGAAACCAGCAGTGAAATCAATGCTGTCATAGAGAGATGGGGTGAATATTAGGTGTATGTTACCTAAATTCACATTCTCTCCGTCTTGCTGAAAATCAAAGCCATTATTTTCTTCATGGCCCAAGCTCAGTCGGTAATACAGGTTATTGGCTTTCCCACTAAATGATGCGGTGACTTCCCTCGTTCCTTGCTCACCCACTGTCGTTGTTAATTTGTGAGATGTTTGTTCAATGGGTGTCTTCGTGACTATGTTGATGGCTCCCATCAATGCATTTGAGCCATATGAAGGGACATTTGAGCCGCGAACTACTTCTATACGCTGGATATCGTTCATAGATATCCCTAACGTGTTCCATGCAACAGTAGACAGTAGAGGGATATAGACCGGACGCCCGTTAATGCGAATGTCTAAGTTTCTGGGAAACTCTCCCGATGCTCCGTGGTAGGTTACTGCGTACTTATTTGCGTTGGTTGTATAGACTTGAAACCCAGGCGCTAGTTTAAGTAGCTCGGCAATATTTGTAGCAGATGAGGCCTGAATTAACTCTTGTGTAATGACGGTTGTCGATACTGGTGCTTCTGATATATCTTGAGAAATACGTGTAGCTGAGACTATTTCTGGAATATCACTAAAAAAGTCTGTTTCACTATATCCGTAAGAGAGTGGGCTCATTACGGATAATGACGAGATAATCAGTAATTGTGAGAAACGAGTTAAGCGGGAATAAACCATAGAACACCTAGTATTTTAAAAATTAAATACGCGTACCGACATAGATAATGATGCCCAGCATAATTATTGCTTCGATAACAAACCCGTTATTTGTTAGTACCCAATCCAGCATGCTAAATAATGACTCAAAAAATACTAGAAGAATAACGAATTTAAAGAGAAGGGAGTAGTTTAAATTCTAAACTCTTCCATTAATCGTTGGATAAGCATAGTTCATTACTAACTAAATTAATCTCAGAGCTATGGTGGCGCCGTATTAAGCTCACTCATACAGTAAGCCCACGTACAGTAGTGTTGTCGTCAAATGTTTAGTTCAGGGTTACTTATTTTTTAGTGATGTTTTGTGCAGTGCAAAACATATGTTAATGTCATTCCTTAATAGATCTGGAATTAGGGTAATTGAAAGCGCCGATCCAGATGCTGAAGAAAATTATTTTCATAGGATAATGGATGATGCTGAAAGGTAAAAATGCGGTAATTACAGGCTCTACTTCTGGAATTGGTTTGGCTATCGCGAGAGGGTTGGCTGAACAAGGTGCGAATGTTGTTATTAATGGCCTGGGTACTCCGGAAGAAAATGAAGAAATACGTGCGGCAATAGAAGCAGATTTTAGCGTTAAGGCCCTCTTTTCGCCTGCGAATATGCTAAAGCCAACTGAAATTACAGGGATGATTACTGATGCAGAAAAAGAATTAGGCTCTGTTGATATTCTTGTAAACAACGCGGGTATTCAGTTCGTATCACCTGTTGACGAGTTTCCTGAAGCAAAATGGGATGCGATTATTGCTATTAACTTAACTGCTGTCTTCCACTCTACTAAAGCGGCTATTCCCGGTATGAAGCAACGTGGCTGGGGACGTATTATTAATACCGCATCTGCACATGCATTAGTTGCTTCTCCATTTAAGTCAGCTTATGTTGCTGCAAAACATGGTGTTGCTGGATTTACAAAAACTGTTGCGCTGGAGTTAGCTGAATATGGAACGACGGTGAATGCTATAGCACCTGGTTATGTGTGGACGCCATTAGTTGAAAAGCAGGTCGCAGACACAGCGAAAGCCCGTGGTATTACAGAAGAGCAAGTCAAGCAAGATGTCATGTTAAAAGCACAACCTACCAAAAAGTTTGTTACGGTTGAAGAGATTGCTGCAACTGCTGTGTTCTTATGCAGTAACGGTGCTGCTTCGATCACGGGCACTACCTTGCCTGTTGAAGGTGGGTGGGTAGCTCAATAATTGGTTAATTATGATGGCTTATGTAAAGTCACCTTTTTTTGAATGAAATACACTAACTAGGAATACAGCACTGATGCGTAAAAAGTCAGTAAATCTTGCACTACAGGGAGGCGGGTCTCATGGAGCCTTTACCTGGGGGGTATTGGATCACTTTATGGAAGATGGGCGTGTCAGTGTTGAAGGTATTTCAGGTACAAGTGCGGGAGCAATGAATGCTGTCGTACTGGCACAAGGCTATATGAACGGCGGTGCAGACGGTGCTAGAGAGTCGTTAGAAACATTTTGGCGAAAGGTATCTGAAATGGGAAAGTACAGCCCACTCAAGCGAACGCCTATGGATGTGCTTACCGGACGTTGGGATATGGAAAGTTCGCCTGCATACCTGATGTATGACTTATTAAGCCGAGTAGCATCACCTTATGACACCAACCCTCTGAACATTAACCCTTTACGAGAATTGGTTGAATCGAGCATCGATTTTGAAAAAGTCAGAGCTTGTAGTGATGTTAAGCTTTTTATCGCTGCGACCAATGTTCACTCAGGGAAAATAAAAGTTTTCGAACGTGATGAGTTAACACCTGACATGGTACTGGCTTCTGCCTGTTTGCCTTTTTTATATCAGGCTGTAGAGATTGATGGTGTTCCGTATTGGGATGGTGGCTATGTGGGGAACCCTCCTTTATATCCTCTCTTTCAAGGGACAAAGTCACGGGATGTATTGATTGTTCAGGTTAATCCTATTGAGCGAAATGAAACACCAAAAACAGCGCGTGAAATCCTTAATAGAGTGAATGAGATATCCTTTAATACCTCTCTGTTACGGGAGTTACGTAGTGTTGAGTTTGTACATCGGTTATTGCATGAGAATAAACTTGATAAAGAACATTACGCCGATATTTTAGTACATCGTATCGATGCGACCGAGCAATTAAACCCATTGTCCGCTTCTAGTAAAATGAATGCAGAGTGGGAGTTCTTGACTCACCTTCGTGATATTGGTCGTGAATCAGCAAGAGTGTTTCTTGATGCGAACTATGATGATTTGGGCGAACGTTCAACGTTAGACCTTGTGAAAGAATTTTCATAAAGCTGTGTGATACTGCAGTAATAAAAGAAGGAGCCTAGTGGCTCCTTTTTTATTTTCAAAAAACTTTAGTTCAGCTTGGCGAGGACAGTGCTGGCGACGGCAGCGGAAGAGGCTGGATTTTGACCTGTGATGAGCAACCCATCTTCGACAACATAAGGGCTCCAATCAGCTCCTTGGCTATAGAGGCCGCCTTGTTTCTTAAGCTCGTCTTCCAGTAGAAATGGAACTATCTCAGTTAAACCAACGGCTGCTTCCTCGGTATTGCTGAAGCCTGTGATTTTTTTCCCTTTGAAAAGAAACTCACCTGCAGCATCTTTGGTATTCAGCAGCACGCTGGGTGCATGGCAGACAGCAGAAACTGGCTTTCCTTGTTTCAAGAAGCTTTCTATCAGTTTGATGGATACAGTATTGTTCGTAAGGTCCCACATAGGGCCATGTCCACCGGGATAAAAAATAGCATCAAAGTCATTAGCAGAAACGTCGGTTAGTTTGATTGTGTTGGCTAACTTAGTTTGCAGTACAGTATCTTGATCAAAACGACGAGTGTCGTCTGTTTGAAAGTCTTCTAGTTCACTTTTTGGGTCGATAGGAGGCTGCCCCCCTGCTGGAGATGCTAGTGTGATATTAGCTTGAGCATCAGAGAAAATGTAATACGGAGAGGCAAACTCCTCAATCCAAAAACCTGTTTTTTCTCCAGTGTTACCTAGTGTGTCATGTGAAGTGAGTACGAAAAGAATATTCATTGTGTTTGTTCCTCTATACGGTTAATCAAAAACTAACTCAGTTTTACTAGCATTTTGCCTATATTCTTTCCGGTAAATAGTCCGATAAAAGCGTTAGGGGCTTGTTCAATTCCTTCAAATACAGTTTCTTGTGCAGTGATTTTTCCTTGCTGTATCCACTGCGTCATCTGCGTAGCAAAGGCTGGGTATTCACTCCAGTGATCAAAGATGATAAATCCCTGTATGGTTAGTTTTTTAATAATTATCTGAGATAAATTTGTTGGCCCTGCTTTCGGCGATGTTGCGTTGTATTGGTCGATCATTCCGCACACAGCAATTCTGCCATAATCATTCATGAGATTAAGAACCGCTTCTAAATGCTCACCGCCAACATTTTCAAAGTAGACATCAATGCCCTGTGGACAGGCTTGGGCAATGCTTTCTTGTAAGTTATCAGTGGTTTTATAATTTACAACAGCATCGACACCCAGCTCATGTGTTAAGTAGTGTGCTTTTTCATCAGATCCAACGCTACCGACAACAAAACAACCTTTTAATTTGGCAATCTGGCAGACGATTGCTCCTACTGCACCTGATGCGGCAGAAACAAATACGGTATCTCCCTCTTTAATATGAGCAATCTTTGTAAGCCCAGTGAATGCAGTCATGCCAGGCATACCAAGTACGCCTAGAAAGGCTTGGTCTGGTATTTCTGTTTCTGGCAAAGGCTGCACATCTGTTCCGTCTGTCGTGAAGTACTCTCGCCATCCGCTCATGTTGGCTACTTTACTGCCCACAGGAAGCATAGGGTTATTTGACTCCATTACTTGTCCAACAGCTCCGCCTGATAAGGTTTCATTTAGAGCAAAGGGTTCAATGTAGCTTTTGCGTTCCAGCATACGGCCACGCATGTAGGGGTCTACAGACATCCACGAGTTTTTAATGAGAACTTCACCCTCTTTTAAAACATTTACAGGTACAGTAACAATGCTGAAGTCTTCCGGGGTTGGGATGCCTGAAGGGCGGCGAACGAGCTGTATTTCACGGTTTACTTCGATATACATATTCATGCCTTGAAAAGAGTCGGTGTCAGAGAATATGGCTACTGTAATCTTCAATACGACATGCATCCAATGCATTATAAAAATAATCATCATGATTATAGGTAATGAAGAATTGAAAAAACTATTGTGCATAGGTTGCAGATTTTGGCTTTAATCTGTTGCTAGAGGAGGGACGTGCTATATAAGCCACTATCCTCTATCTGCACTCGCCGTGGCTTTGCGCTTGAGAAAGCCCTATGTGGGAAGTTTAAAAAGGTCAGTATTTATGTGTGTGTGGGTACGCTATCGAGTGTTTCTGCCGGTAGTTGTTCGCTGACAAAGCGTTGCATCAAAGTGTTTAGTCCATTCGCTTGATCGTGCATTGAACCTGCTGCAGCAGAAATTTCTTCCACAAGTGCTGCATTTTGTTGAGTAATGTCATCGATCGAGATGATGGAATGATTGATTGGAATAATAGCGTCGGCCTGTTCCTGGCTAGCTTCGCTGATTTGCACCGTAAGCAAGGATACTTCTTCTATGCTGTTGGTGATGTCTTCAAGAGCATTAGATGACAGCTGAACTTGCTCTGTACCTTCTTTGATTTTCTCGGTGGTATCTTTTATCAGTTCCTTTATATCGCGTGCAGCTTGAGCAGACTTTTGAGATAAGCTGCGAACCTCACCAGCGACCACCGCAAACCCACGCCCTTGCTCGCCAGCCCTTGCTGCCTCAACCGCAGCGTTAAGAGCCAATAGATTTGTTTGAAAAGCAATGCTATCAATTAAACCGGTAATTTCTGCAATATGTTTGCTGGATGCTTGGATTGCTGACATGGCTTCAATAGCACCTGTCATAACGTCAGCACCATGAGCCGTTATTTGCTTGGCTCGGTTCACCACTTTGCTTGCTTGGGCCGCATTGCTTGCATTGGTTTGAATTGTTGTGCTGATTTGTTCTATACGGATGCTGGTTTTTTCTATTGATATGGCTTGCTCTTGGGTTCGTTCAGATAAATCGTTATTGCCTAGAGATATTTCCTGAGTAGCGCTGGATACATCTCTGACAGCTGTTCGGGCTTCGTTGACCAATTTTGAAATAGAGTGCTGGCCATGATTTATGGCTTGTTTCAGCTCATTAAACTGCCCTTTATAATGCCCATCAATCCGCGCTACTAAGTTTCCTTTGGATTGTAGTTCAGCAACAAGTAATGCCTCAGATGTCGCCGCTTTTACCGCATCTAATGATTCATTGAGGTTATCTTTGAGAAAGTGTAGCTGGCCAGGCAAGGCGCTTTCAATTCGTAGATCGAATTCGCCTTTGGCCATAGCCTCCATAATATTATTAACTTCTCTAATTGCATTGCCTATATCTCGCATGGCTATTTGCGTAATACTGACTATCTGCTGATAATCACCGGGAAGCTCGGTCTTTATAGCAACATCAAATTCACCGGCAGATAAGCGCTCCATTAATTGTCTGAGTGTTTCTAGACTTGTCTGAGTTTGTTCGGCATTGCTATTGATTGCCTGTTTTAAGCCGTCAAGATCCCCTCGCAAAGTACGTGTCACTCTTGTTGAGAAGTCCCCCTCGGCTATCTTGCTCATAACAATTTTAGTATCTGCTAATGCATTTTGAGTGCCTTGTAACAGTTGGTTAATAGCTTTGCTGGCTTGTCCTATTTCATCTTCGTTTAATATGCTTAGGCGAGCAGAGAAATCCCCGCTTTCTTCAACGTGGCGTATTGTTTGTGCAAGTTGAGAAATGGGTTGAGTTATTTTTTGTGAAATGCGCCAAGCCGCCAAAGAGATAACGAGAATGCCAAAAATACCAATAAGAATGATCCAGAGCTTTAAAGTGGCGACGGCCGAAAAGGCTTCCGCTTCATCAATCTCAACCAATAACCCCCAGCGCTCGCTTCCAACATTAATGGGAGCGTAAGAAGAGAGTACAAGGTTACCGTTGTAATCAATTATTAGCTGGCTCCCTGTTTCTCCCTTGATGGCCGCTCTTGCTGCCTCTGTTGTTATTTTTCCGGTAGAGGGGTTAGCAAAGGACGCTGCAACGGAGTGGTTTTTTGGATCAAGAAAGGAGTCAGATCGCATGAGGAAGTCAGAGCCCACAAGATAAGATTCACCGCTGTCTCCCATCCCCTCACGTATACCCATAATGTCATTAATAGGCTCGATAGGGATTTCAAGCACTACAACTAAAGCGAGCGTTCCAAGTGCATTATAAACAGGTGCGCCTACAAATCGCTCTGGGGCCCCTGCGCTTGCTTCGTAAGGTGAAAAATCTACTTCCGTGTAGCGTCCCGTTTGCATTATGGTTCGAAAAAGGTCACTCAGGTGTGATTTTCGATAAGACCCTGTCATCAAATTTGTAAGATAGTCTGGTTTTTTAGCTGCGGAATATGAGATCAGCCCACTAGGCTCAATTAATAGTAAATCGTCATAGTCATGATTATCTAAGTAGGTATTAAATAAATTCTTTCCTGCAGCGCGCCCTGTTAAGTTCTTGTTTGCTATGGCTTGTTGAAGGGTGCCTGTGTTTAAGAGAGTGCTGAGTGTAGCTGCAAGGCTAATAGTATCTCGACGGCTAATAGCCATAAAGTTTTCTATTTGCCGGGCTTTTATACTACGAACGGCATCTAGCTGTTGATAACTTTGTTTTGATAGAGAGTCACTGGCTTTATAAATAGAAAGCATTGCTAACACTGTAAACGGAACGATGCCAACCAGTAGAAAGCTGATGAGCAGCTTTGCACTTATATTTAAGTTGTTAATTAGCTTCAAAAAAATCTCCAAATAATCGTGTTTAGCGATTTCGTTATGTAT
>NZ_JADGEV010000017.1 GCF_016744175.1 Neptunomonas sp.
GATTTTACATGAAGAGCATTTGCCGCCTAACATTAAGTAACTTAAAACAGGGATGTTTTCGTACCATCTTATTTTATGCTGACAGGAAGGGCAGGTTGAATCAGGTTTAGATAAATTAAAGGGCTCGATAGTGCTTGTGTTTTCATCTATGTTGTCTTCGTGATCCGGCTCATCTTCGGTGGCTTCACGTATGCTTTGTTGCCATTCACGTTCCATCATTACGGGGATTCGGTAGATAACTACATTAAGAAAACTGCCGACGAGCAAAGAAAAAATAAAGGTGAGCACGGCTGCATACAAGGGTTCAGCACTAAGGAAACTAATTAGCGGAGTCATCTGTGAAAATTACTCAAGGTAGTGTTTGTTAAAAGCCTATAGTGCCGCTAGGGCAGTGTATAGGCTCTACATATGAGAAAGGTTTGAAAGCTTAGCTAATCTATACAACATTACCTAACTGGAATATTGGTAAGTACATGGCAATAACCAAACCGCCGACTAAAACACCCAAGACCGCCATGATCATGGGCTCCATTAAACTAGACATATTATCCACTGCGTTATCTACCTCCTCTTCGTAAAAGTCTGCTACTTTTCCGAGCATCATATCTAAAGAACCTGCTTCTTCCCCAATAGCAATCATTTGTATTGCCATATTTGGGAAGATCCCGGTCATATTGACTGCATTTTGTAGTGACTGCCCAGTAGATACACCATTACGAATTTGAATAATAGCAGTGCGGTAAACAACGTTACCAGAGGCTCCAGAAGCAGAGTCTAGAGCGTTCACTAAAGGTACGCCGGCTGCAAATGTTGTTGCTAAGGTACGTGAAAATCGAGCGATGGCTGCTTTATGTAGAATTTCACCTAGCACGGGGATTTTTAGCACTGTTCTGTCGATGAAGTCAGCAAATTTTTGTGATTTTTCTTTCACTTTAATGAAAATGAAGCCTAAAAGAATTATGCCGATGAGCGCTATAAACCAGTAGGCTTGGGCAAATTCGGAAATTTCTAGTACAAATTGTGTGAAGGCAGGTAGTTCTGCCCCGAAGCTTGAGAAAACACTTTCAAATTGAGGAACTACTTTTACTAGTAAGATAGCAGAAACAATGATACCTACTACCAATACTGCAGCAGGGTAAGTCATGGCTTTTTTGATTTTCTTCTTCAATGATTCTACTTTTTCTTTGTAGGTCGCGATACGGTCAAGCATTGTCTCCAAGGCACCGGATTGCTCGCCTGCACCGACCAAACTGCAATATAGGTCATCGAAGTATTTCGGGTGTTCCTTCAAAGAGGCTGCGAAGTCTTGGCCTCCATTAACAGAAGAACGTATATCATGTATAAGTTCTTTTACCTTAGTTTTTTCTACTCCGTTGGCAACAATATCCATGCCTTGAATCAGAGGCACACCTGCTCTCATCATTGTGGCAATTTGGCGTGTGAAGTAAGCAATATCCAATGGCTTTATAGGTTTGTTTTTGTCACCAAAAAATGAAATTGAGGATTCTTTAGATAGCTTTTTTGGCAAAATTCCTTGTTTGCGAAGTAAAGCTTTTGCTGTAGCTACATCAGTGGCATCTATTTTTCCTTTGCTAATATTTCCGCTTTTATCTTTACCTTGCCAGCTATAAGTTGCTGGTTTTTTTTGTTTTGCTGCCATATTGATTGTTCTCTTAAAAAACTATCGGGTTAAATCGTATCAAATCTTAATAACACGATTCATTTCTTCAAGACTAGTGAGGCCCTGAGCAACCTTGTCTAGCCCTGTTTGGCGAAGTGGTCTGAATCCTTGATCACGAGCAATACGGATTATATCTATAGAAGAGCCGTTGTTCATGATGACTTCAGCTATTTCAGGCGTCATAGGTAGCATTTCATAGATTCCTACGCGGCCCTTATATCCGCGTGTACATTTAGAGCAGCCTTCGGGATTGGCTTCATATAACTCAATATTGTGGATTTGTTCAGGAGAGAAGCCTTCTTCTATTAATGCAGTTTCTGGAACGGATGCTTGTTTTTTGCAAGGCTCACACAAGCGCCGTGCTAAACGTTGCGCAATAATTAAGCTAACAGAGGTTGCAATATTAAAGGAAGCCACTCCCATGTTTCGTAAACGTGTTAGCGTTTCTGGGGCGCTATTAGTGTGCAACGTCGATAAGACCATATGGCCTGTTTGGGCTGCTTTGATGGCTATTTCTGCAGTTTCTAAATCTCGGATCTCACCCACCATGACTACATCAGGGTCTTGTCGAAGGAAAGAGCGTAACGCTTCAGCAAAATTCAGGCCTACTTTTGCATTAACGTGTACCTGGTTAATTCCTTCAAGGTTTATTTCTACTGGGTCTTCCGCGGTAGATATATTGAGTTCAGGTGTGTTGAGAATGTTTAATCCGGTATAAAGGGTTACCGTTTTACCACTACCCGTAGGCCCAGTTACCAAAATCATACCTTGTGGTTTATGTAAGGTACTCATGTATAAATCGTTCTGAACTTGGCTAAAGCCTAAAGCATCAACGCCCATTTTTGCGCTGGAGGGGTCTAGTATACGTAGTACTATTTTCTCGCCCCATAGCGTGGGTAAGGTATTGACACGAAAATCGATCGCTCTGTTTTTAGATATCTTCATTTTAATACGCCCATCTTGGGGCATGCGTCGTTCAGAAATATCCATTTGAGACATGACCTTCAAACGGGCTGATAAGCGCTTAGAAAGGTTATTAGGTGGTTTAGCAATTTCTTGTAAAATCCCATCTATTCGGCTGCGAATCCTATAAACTTTTTCATAGGGTTCAAAGTGAATGTCTGATGCGCCTTTTTTGATGCAGTCGAGTAAAATTTTATTAACAAAGCGAACAATGGGGGCATCTTTAGAGGCGTCTTCGCTTGTTTGCTCTTCCTCTTCTGGTTTATTAGTACCGTCATCAATTTCTAGAGAGTCTAAATCTGTATCATCTAGCTCTTCTAAGGCGGTATCTTGGCCCTCAAGAAAAGACTCAATGTATTGCTTGAGTTTATCCTCTTCAACAATAATGCCTTCAGTGGTGATTCCTGTGTGAAATTTAAATTCGTCTAGTGCTTGAATGTTAGTCGGGTCAGCTAATGCAACGTAGAGGCGGTTATCACGTTTAACCAAGGGGAGCGCATGGTGTTTTGAAATTAATTTATCAGCAACTAAACCCTGGGGAATAGATTCAGCGTTAACACAGTTCAGATCTAGTAAAGGTAAACCGAACTCATCAGAGGCGGCAGTCGCTGCTCGATGGGCGGTTACTAAGCGCTCGTCAATAATGTGACTGATAAAAGGCTTTTGAGAAGCCCTTGCCTTTTCTATAGCATTACGAGCAACATCTGCTGAAAAAACACCGTCTTTAACAAGTCGTCTTGCTAAGCCACTTAAGGGTTGTTGAACTTGCATGCGCGCTCCTTTGTGCTACTAATATGTCTAGATCCATTTGTGAACATTATTATATAAGAGAAGACCATAGTTTACTCTCAATTTAAATGTAAGCTTGTTCACAAGTCATTCATAATTATAGGCTAAAATCTGGCCTGCAAAAATATAAACTAGGAGACTGGCTTTCTAAGGATAGAAATCGTTATTTTATTATAATATTTTTTCTTGTCTCTGTGGAAAATACCAAAAGCTAGTCTACACTGGTCAGTAAGTACTACCGACATAAGGGAATACGGATTTACCAATTTTAAAATTTTAATTTGTTTTAAAAATCGCTGGAGAAGCAAAACATGAGAAACATGAGAAACATGAAACAACAAGGCTTTACATTAATCGAGCTAATGATTGTAGTTGCGATTATTGGTATTTTGGCAGCGATTGCATTGCCTGCTTATCAAGATTATACCGCTCGAGCACGTTTAACAGAGGCTGTAGTCTACGGTGGTACTTTAAAAGGTACTGTAGGAGAGTGCTTAATATCTGCACCTGGTACCGTTGTCCAGAAAGTAGCTGCGTGTGATACCCTTGCAGAGGTTGGTCTTCCTGCAACTTTAGGTGTTGCGGGTTCAAATCCTATTCCAATGGTGGATTCAGTCGCTATTACCGTTGCTGGTACGCTTGTACAAGTTGATATGACTCCTGAATGGATTCTTGCTGGTGCAAACGATGTCGCAACACCTGCAGCTTTGCTTCGATTGACAGGTACTGCAAATATTAATGGCAGTGTAACGTGGATATGTGGTGTACAGACTTCTGTAGATGCAAATACTTCTAAGTATGTACCTCAAGAATGTAGAGGTAATCCTTTCTAAATAGTATATAGTATGAAAAAAAGAGGCTTCGGCCTCTTTTTTGTTTTCTAGGTTTATTCAACGTATGATTAGGTTTTATTAAAGTTGGACCAGACGAACCGAATTATGAAACGCACAATAATTATCCTTCTTATCGCTGCTTGTGTAGCTATTACTCTTTATATTAATCAGACGACAAAGCTTCTCCCTCCTGAGGTTAAAGCAAAGATTGAGCAGACTTTACTGAGTGACCCATTATTTCCTGCGCGCCCGGTGTGGTGGAGTGATGATAAAATTTTAGCATTGGGTGTTGTACCCGAAAAGCTGAATGGAGATGCGGCGGCTCAAAAGGCATGTGAATTATTGATGAATCAATCTTTGCCTGTTTCGGGTTTAGTGATCGAAATCTATGATGTAATCAAGATTCAAAAAGCAGATGACTGGAGTTTGCTGGGTTCTGCTGCCTGTAAATAAATAACGTTAATGATGTGTTAATAGCCCTTTCCATCAAGGCAAGGGCTATTAATAGTAAGCAAGATAAGGTATCAGATAAGTCGCATTGATAAATCAACCGCGCGACAATGCTTTGTTAATGCCCCTATTGATATATAATCAACGCCTGTTTTGGCTATAGAGAGCAAGGTTTCATCTGTGATATTTCCTGATGCTTCTAATTTTGCTTGAGAGGCTTTAGGTAGTGCTTGGTTGATAGCAACTGCTTCACGCATTTCATCTTCAGTGAAGTTGTCGAGCATGACTATATCGGCTTTTGCTGTCAGTGCCGTCTGCAGTTGTTGTATTGTTTCGACTTCGACTTCGACTGGCTTTCCTGGGGCTGTAGACTGTGCAGTTTCAATCGCTTGCGAAATTCCTCCGCACGCCATGATGTGATTCTCTTTAATTAAAAAAGCATCATAAAGCCCAATTCTATGGTTGTAACAGCCGCCACATGTCACGGCATATTTTTGTGCCATGCGTAAACCGGGTATTGTTTTGCGTGTATCAAGCAGGCGAACAGCCGTGCTGGCCACTTTATCTGCATAATATTGGCTAATAGTGGCCGTACCAGAAAGTGTTTGTAAAAAATTGAGGGCACAACGTTCTGCTGTAAGCAGTGAGCGGGCAGGGCCTTTTGCAGTAAAGAGTACTTGGTCTGCTTTTACCTGGTCGCCGTCTTTTATCTGCCATTGGATGAGCATGTTTGGGTCTACTTGGCGAAAAACTTCATTGACCCACTCAACGCCACTGATAACGGCCACTTCTCGCGAAATAACCCGGGCAGTCGCGTGCTCATTTTGAGGGATAAGTAGGGCCGTAATATCGCCATCACCAACATCTTCTGCCAATGCTGCAGTAACGTTGGCGTGTATAATTGGTTTTAGGTCAGTAATAGTCAACATAGGTATCCGGCCTTATTTGAATAGTGCATTGAATAAAGAATGGGCTAAATGGATGCATAAACAATACATGTTAGTATGCGTTAAATTATGGTTGTGACGATTTTAGCCCAATACTATCGAGTCGAGTAGGTTAAGTGCAGAAAACAGGTTATAAAATTATAGATGGGCGTTTAAGTGGTGCTAAATGGTGCCCTTCCCCCAATTACAATGAGCGTGGGTTAGGTGTTTCTGTTGATTTGCTGGTGATTCATAATATCAGTTTGCCTCCTGCGCAGTTTTCTAACGGCTACATTGAGGCATTTTTTCAAAACCGCTTACCTGTGGATGACCATCCTTATTTTGCTGAGATCTCTGAACTAACGGTATCGGCTCATCTTTTGATTGCCCGTGACGGTAAAGCAGTACAGTTTGTGAATTTTAACGATAGAGCGTGGCATGCAGGAGTCTCCTGCTTTGATGGGCGTGAAAACTGTAATGACTTTTCGATTGGCGTTGAGGTGGAAGGAACGGATGATATCCCATACACGTATCAGCAATATCATACGCTTGCTGCCATTACGCATGCTTTTTTAAAGGCGTATCCTACACTTGATGCACGCTCGATAACGGGTCACTCTTCTATTGCACCTGGCCGAAAGACTGACCCTGGTGAATCCTTTAATTGGCCTTTTTTTAGGCAGCTTCTAGATAAATTATAAATGCAGTCTGTATATTAATTAGATTCAATATAAAGAAAAAACTTCATATGTATTCTATTCTTCATTATATGCATCAGTGAAGGATGGGCTTGATATGGGCCTGAAGCCAAGAATTAATAAACACTCTGTTTATGTGAAATGCCTTTTATATACGTGTTTCATGGGTATGCTAACACCCGCTGAGGCGAGCACTGAGGGCGCGCAAGCGGAGTTTAAGCACCTTGTTGATCAAGTATCAATTTTTCCCGTCGTAAACCAAAAAGATGCAGTTAATATTGCTGTCGTTTACCCAGGCTTGCAAGCATCAGATTATTGGCAGAGAAGTATATTTGCATTAAGAGGAAGGCTTGATGATTTAGGTATCAAGTATAAACTTGATATTCGATTTTCTCAGCCGCATATTCAACAGGATCTTCAAGAAGCTCATATTATAGAGATGCTTGAACGTGATCCGGACTATCTTGTTTATACCATTGATTCACTTCGTCAGCAGCGGATGGTAGAGGCATTACTGCAACGAAAAAAACCCAAGTTAATTATTCAAAATCTCACTCGACCAATAGCTGATTGGTATGATACTCAGCCGTTGATATATATCGGGTTTGATCATGTGGAGGGGGCTCGTAAATTAGCACATTACTTTCGAGAGCGTTTTCCTAAAGGTTCAGAGTATGGGGTTGTTTTTTGGGGGGCGGGGGTTGTTAGTGACCAAAGAGGGTTAACTTTTGAGAGAGCTGTTAATAATTTTCATCATCTTAAAGCAAGTTTTTATGCTACTAGTCGAGAAGAAGCAAGGCGCTCAGCTTTGCTCATGCTTAAAGATAATCTTGAATTGAAATATATTTATGCATGCGCTACTGACGCCGCTTTGGGAGTGGTTGATGCGCTTCAGGAGTTAGGGCGATTTGATGTAGAGGTTAATGGTTGGGGCGGTGGGCAAGCAGAGCTTGATGCTTTTCAAAAGGGAATGTTAGACGTTGTGCTCATGCGGGTGAACGACCAAAATGGTATAGCCATGGCTGAGGCGATCAGGTTAGATTTGTTAAATAAACCTGTCCCAAGTATTTATTCTGGTGACTTTAGGGTACTTATTAAAGGAATGGAGCCCCGTGTGATTAACCACTACATCAAAGATGCTTTTATTTATTCAGGATATAGCCGCAAATGATTTTGCGGTTTCGTACGCTGACGTTTTTACTTATTTTGATTACCTTATCGGGTTTCCTCACTGTTTTTGCTTTTAATGCTTACCATGCCACTGAGAAGTTACTAAAAGAAGAGGCTTTAGTTTCTTTATCTCAGAGTTCTGGTGCTATTCGCCATGAACTTAACACATACTTGAGATTGGTTGACCAAGAACTTCATAGCTTGAAATCTGTAGAAGGTTTACAGACCGCAATGGCGCATGGAGGAGAGCTTTCATTGCAGCAGTTGATCATGGAAAGTGATCGTTCTATTTCTAAGCGTCGTTTTCAGTTTGTCATATTAAGTTCACTAAATAACAGTCGTTGTTATCTTATTAAAAGCCGTTTGATAAGTATTGGTAATAATGTATGTCGCGAAGTTTATCGACAGTATACGCAAGGGATGAGCAAAGAGTGGAATGTTTTTCGTACTGAGGAGGACGTATTATTAGCAAAAGATTATCTAGTTACCGACAGTGACAAAAAAGTTATTGGCCGGATGGTGGGAGGAATTAAATTATCAAACAATACCCTTTTATTAAGTCAGTTAGTTAACAGGGCGGTAGTAGATCTGGATAGTGCGGTATTAACGCTTTCAGGTGTAACAGTAAATCATTACTCCACTTTGAATAAGGCTGATGCGTCTAAAAAAGAATGGTTGCAAGGCCGCTCACTAGAAAAATATACCAGTGACTTTAGTCAGTTCGGTGAAGGTCTAGAGCTAACGTTAACGGCTTCTCAGGATAATACGCGATCCTTAGCCATTCAGTTTATCAAGTTGTTGGGCATTGGGGCTCTCGTTGGTTTAATAGTGAGTGCGGCTGTTGCTGCATTATTATCGGCAGCACTGGATAAGCAGTTGCAAAATTTAGTGATATATATTCGTAACCTAGTAAAAGATGGTGAAGGTGAGGAGTGGAGTCAGGGGACTATTCATGAGTTTAATCGGATAGGTGAAGAAATTGATTTCATTGTAAAAGAGCTATTTGAAAATAGGCTTGAGCTTAAAGGGACCAATGCGAGACTTGAGCAAACGTTAATGGAAAAACGCACTATTCTTTATCAACTAATACAAAATCAAGAGCAAGAAAGGAGTCATTTAGCGCAGGAACTTCATGATGAGCTAGGACAGTTATTGACCGCCGTTAGGGTGGAGACTGTTTTGTTAGAGCACCAGCTTCCTCAAGGTAGTCGATCTTTAGAACATAGTACGAAAATTAAGCAGCTAGTCTCAGATATGTATGCCACCGTTTATGATCGAATTATGTCACTCAGGCCTGTTGAGCTTGATGGGCTTGGACTGAGTCAGTCTATACAACAAATATCTACGTTGAGTAGCTTGAGGCAGACGGGAGTGAAAATTGCTCTGGATATTGAAGAGGTTAACGTGCCTCCCGGTGCCGATATTCACTTGTATCGAATTGCACAAGAAGCTCTGACTAATATTATGAAACATGCGCTGGCCACTGAAGTAGCCATCTCTTTGTACAGTGATGAAAATAAAATTGTGCTGAGTATTATCGATAATGGGCAAGGGTTAGAGCAGTCAGGAGGGAGTCTCAAAAAACATGAGGGCTTTGGGTTGCTTGGGATGAAAGAGAGGTGTGAGTATATCGGTGCTGAACTATCAATTGCTTCTGAAGAGGGGGTTAGTTTAAGGGTGGTTGTGCCTTTAAGTGATGAGTTGGTGTAAATATTGGGGTGATTTTCGTTGGTTGTTTTTTGATCTATAGCAACACGATACCTGTGAAAAAGCTCTATGATGGCTATCTAATATAAGGCTTCTCTGGTGATGAGAGGTCTTTTTTGCCAGTGGTGTTTAATATGATTTTTGTGATATGAAAATTCATAATGCGTTATTTTTTTAGGTGTAGTAATGGATTTTGAGTTCCTTATTTCTGCGCTAGGTGAGTCTGGCACTAATGCTTTCGGCGGTTTGTTGCTGGGGTGTTTATTTGGTTTTTTCGCACAGAAAAGTCGATTTTGTTTGCGTGCTGCTGTTGTTGAGTTCGCTCGGGGCCGTATTGGTGAAAAAGTAGCAATTTGGTTACTTACGTTTTCCGCTGCAGTCGGAGGCACGCAGATTCTTATCACGCTAGGTGAGTTAGATATCACTGACTCGCGGATGCTAGCAAGTTATGGGAGCTTGTCTGGGGCGGTTGTGGGTGGCGTAATGTTTGGTGCGGGTATGATTTTAGCGCGAGGGTGCGGCTCTCGTTTGTTGGTATTAGCAGCGACAGGGAATTTAAGGGCTTTGTTTTCGGGGTTATTATTTGCAGCAGTGGCACAGGCTTCGTTAAAAGGAGTACTGGCTCCTGTGCGAGATAATATTGCCGGTGCTTGGCTGCTGCATAATGATGGAGGCCTAGAGTTAATTTCATTTCTTGGTTGGGGCTCTTATACAGGGATTTATCTGGGTGTCGTATGCATGATGGTTGCTATTTTCTACGGTATCAAAAACAACCTCACTGCATGGGCGTGGGTTGGTTCAGTCGGAGTTGGGGCTATGGTGGTTGGGGGATGGTGGTTTACCTATCATTTGTCATATCAAACATTCGATCCCACTCAAGTTGAAAGCATGACCTTTACCGGCCCATCTGCTGATACTCTTATGTATCTACTTACACCCGATAATGTTGCTTTGGATTTTGACGTTGGGTTGGTGCCTGGCGTGTTCTTAGGGGCTTTTGTGGCTGCTCTGTTCTCTCGCGAATTGAAGCTGCAGGGATTTCAAGAAGGGCGTAGTATGATTCGCTATATCGCAGGTGCCTCTTTTATGGGGATGGGGGGGATGCTGGCGGGTGGGTGTGCTGTGGGTGCAGGCCTAACAGGAGGATCTGCTTTTTCGATAACGGCTTGGGTGGCTTTGGCGGCTATGTGGGCTGGTGCCGCGTCGACTGATGCCGCTGTGGATCGTGATTGGAGTTTGGCAAAGGGCGTTTGAATCCCTACCGCTGAGAAAAATAATAGTAGAGTGTTAGTGTTGCTAAAGTGAAAGAAGTCAGTTTGTATTAAGTTGGATAAATTAATACTAAGACCGCACATCAAGGATGATGGAAACTGTATGCGTAGAATATTTGTGATATTAGTACTGCTTGTTGCCAGTCAGGCGCATGCACTGAGACTGCCGAATGGACAATTATTATCTTCTGGTGATGATTTGTCTAAAGTCTACGAACATCTTGGTAAGCCGATTACAAAATATAAAGCTAGAACCCGATGTGGGTCAGGACGCACCTGTTCTGTCACACGTATGGTGTATCGTTTTGATGGTCGTAAATGGTTTGTTGATGTTAAAAGAGGGCTGGTTATCAATATTGAGTGGACGTATAGATAATAAGCCACTTCATTTAATAATGGATGGCTCACTATTGCTCTGCTTGTTAGGCTAACTCCTCAAAATTTTATTCAGCATTGTCTTTTCTGATAAAATTATTTGCTCGACTACGCTATGTTGAGTGAAATTTTGGTAGAACCGAGCTAGTTTTGGCCATTTCTCTTTCGAAACAGACTCGTTCGCATGCTCATAGGAAATGAGTTGGCTGGCGATACTAATATCTGCGAGTGTTATTTCATCATTAATAAAAAACAAACCATTCAACTGCGACTCTAAATAGTCGAAAAGGGGAGGGAGTTTGTTATTTACTGCGTCGAGAACAGCCCCTTCATCAGTAGGTTTTCCTGATATTCGATTTAGTATTCTTTGGCTAAATACGGTGAAAGTGGTGAGTGCTGAGAGCTCATAGTCAGCGTATTTTTCAAGCCATTCGCAGTGAGCTCTTAAAAATAGATCGTTTGGTATCAGCTGCTTATTTGCGTAGTGGGCGTCTAAAAAGTGCGAAATTACTGCAGAATCTGCAAAAACATGCTCCCCCAATGTGAGTGCTGGTACTCTCCTTAGTGGGTTCAGGCTCTTATACTCTTCAGGAGTGGCGTAAGGAATAATCATTTTCGAATCGTAGCTAACTTCTTTTAACTCAAGCAGTAATCTTACTTTACGCACAAAAGGAGAAAGTGGTGCTCCGTAGAGTAAAGGTTTCATAAATGAGCTCCTTATTAAACTATCATATGAAGGTATTGTTATAATAAGGGAAAACCCTCTTTATGCTAGTGTAAAATTTATTTTTGTCCTGCTTACTGGTCATCGAGCTTAATCTTCCTCTACTGAAGGATTGGAAAGTGCTTCTATGTGGTTATTTAATTCAAATACTTGTCTGTCATTTTTTTGTGAGTAATGCATGTTATCAAGAGAGTTTAAGCAGTTTTTGTATTGAGGTATCGAGACTTTAGCCCCTTTCGTTTGTTCGCACTCTATCGCATCAAATAGCATGCGGTCTATGCTGGCTTGGGCGTGGCAATACTGAAGATGTGAAAGAAGATCATTAATCGTTTGAGATTGAGGGCTGCTTTTTTTTAGCATTTGTAACCATTGGGAAAGCTCTTGGGCTGCAGTCATTGTTTTTTGAGCTTCACGTTGGTCACTCAGAAGTGTTAGCGAGCCAGATGGGTATGTATTATCAACCGAGAATTCTGATGAATTTTGCAGGCTTTGCTGGGCTGCTTTTTGAAATGATGAGTTGTTATCTAAGAGAAGTATTTTTTTCCATTGAGAATGCAGATGATGACTTATAAAGTGATTAAGTTGTTCTGGTATAACCCTATTAGGTAATGTGTCGTAGAGCCGTTCTACATTTCGTATGTTATTTCGAATCGCTTGTATACGTGCGCGCTTTTGTTGGCGTTGGTTTTCAATGCTCTGAACAATGTAGGCCAAGCTTATCAAAACACCAACCACAATAATGATAGTAATGGCTGTTCCAGTAGAAGACATAAGTGTGTAACTTCCTAAATAATAAAGTAATTGATTTTATAGGAAAATCATTTTAAAAAACGCTTGACGAAATGTCACCCCAAGCATAATATACGCCCCGCATTTGAGGTAAAGCTTTAAGTGTTTTAGCGTCCCATTCGTCTAGTGGTCTAGGACACCGCCCTTTCACGGCGGTAACAGGGGTTCGAACCCCCTATGGGACGCCAATTATTTTAGTATATGTAAATATCTAAAATATTGTTGCGGGAATAGCTCAGTTGGTAGAGCACGACCTTGCCAAGGTCGGGGTCGCGAGTTCGAATCTCGTTTCCCGCTCCAAAGTTGTAAAAGCATTTTCAAATGCTTATGATATGTCCCATTCGTCTAGTGGTCTAGGACACCGCCCTTTCACGGCGGTAACAGGGGTTCGAACCCCCTATGGGACGCCACCAACTTTCTTCACAGAAAGAATCAGCGGGAATAGCTCAGTTGGTAGAGCACGACCTTGCCAAGGTCGGGGTCGCGAGTTCGAATCTCGTTTCCCGCTCCAAAAATCTCATCCTTCATCTATACTTGTTCATATCCTTGAAATTTATCTATTAAAGTCGCTTGTAGTCTTTATTGGTATCAAGATGGAGCAAGTGTACAGTTCATGAAAAGTCTCATTTGGGGCCTCCTTGGATTTTTAGCTTTTTTCTCTTTGAATGTAAAAGCTGAAAACATGTGTTCATCCGTTTCTACTTCCGCGATATCAGGCAGTTTGTTTGATTCGGGAGGGAGTGGTGGCAGCTATTCTAGCAGAGAGGATTGTTCCTTTTTGATTCAATCTGCAGGCGCTACCAGTGTTACCTTGACGTTTACTACCTTCTCTCTTGAGACAAATTATGACTACGTCTATTTGTATGATGGTATTAATACGTCGTCGCCTCAGATAGCTCGTTTAACAGGGTCAACCGGTGGCGTTTATACAGCTAATTCCGGAACTATGCTGGTGCGCTTTACGAGTGATGGTTCTGTCGTGGATAGAGGGTTTTCAGCAACCTGGACAGCAGCAACGAGTAATTGTGCAGCACAAAGTGTGGCTGATAGCTTCTCGAGTGTTTCTTACAGTCAAAATAGTGGTAGTTCAGATTGGAGCGGTGACTGGACTGAAGTTGGTGAATCGGATGGTGCTGGTGCAGGTATCGCCAGGGTGCGTAGTGATTTATGTACTAGCGGAAATTGCTTACGTTTGGGTGTGCCGTCCGGTAATAGAGCACAAACCTTTAGCGATCGTGGTGTTTATAGAGAAGCAGACCTAAGTGGCGTTACTAGCGCAACACTATCGTTTGTTTACCGTAGAGGCAGATCTCAAGGTAGTCAAACCGTTGTGCTCTCAGTTTCCAAAAATGGCGGCAGTAGTTGGACAGATGTACAAAGTTATCTCATCAACAGCAGTAATACTTCCGCTGTGTCGGCTTCTTTCGATATTTCAGCTTACGCGGCAAGCAATACACAAATACGTTTTTTAGCATCAGGCAGTAATGCGGTTATTGGCATGTATATTGACGATATCAATATACGTTATCAGCCTACATGTACGCCTGTAGTGCAAGCTACGTGGTATTTTGATGAGGTTGACTGGGCTGGGACTGCGAACGAAGTGCTGGATTCCTCTGGAAATGGCTATCACGGTGTTGCAAGTAAGCCGATGTTGAATTCGGCGGATGGTGTTGTCTGCAAGGCTGCCGATTTTCGTGAAGATGGTACGCGTGATTATGTTTCTTTAAACAGCTCTGCGCTTAGCGGCCTTAATGACTTTTCTGTTTCTGTGTGGGGGAAGTTGGATTCCTCGCGTAGTGGCGCTCAAACTATTTTTTCTGCCGCGTCTAGTTCGCACACAAATGGTGTACTGATGTACTTCAGTAGCACAACTAGTCTGCAACTTCATTTTCTCAATACGATCGTGGCTACCTATTCGTTGGCGGCAATTAGTGATAATCGCTGGCATCATTACGTATGGACGCGTAATGAAGGACAGCACTGCCTGTTTGTGGATGGTGTGAGTCAGGGGTGCAAAACGGGTACCTATACGGGTGTAGTGTCAGTATCTTCTGGTGGGTTGATTGTTGGTCAAGAGCAAGATTCTGTGGGGGGAGGGTTTGTTGCTACTCAGGACTGGGAAGGGTTGGTTGATGAGCCTCTAATCTTTAGTGGCGAGCTCTCAGCCTCAGATGTGCGCTCTATTTATGCTCATCAATTAGCAGGTGAGAACTGGGATGGTACTGTACGAGCTTGTTTAGATGTGTTGCCAGTGCCGCGAGCTGAGTGGCATCTTGATGAAATGAGGTGGTCCGCAACTGCGGATGAAATCAAAGATTACAGCGGCAATGATTTTCATAGCGTTGCTAGTGAAGCTATGGATACCAACGTTGATGGAGTGGTTTGCCGTGCTATAGATTTTTCGGTTAAAGATAGAGTGACTACTGATTTTATTTCTTTAGATTCGGCTGCATTTGATGGCTTAAATGAGTTTTCTTTCTCTGTGTGGGGAAGGTCTTCAGAAGCAGGGAATCAGGCGTTATTATCGGGTTTTGGGCCTGATCATGGCAATGAGTTGTTGCTCTGGTTTGATCGTAGTGACTATTTCCAGCCATTAGTAAAAAATGATTCTTTCAGTATTGGTTCTAATGGATTTTCCGTCTCAAACTTTGCCAGTGCAGCTAATAGGGATGAGTGGCACCATTTTGTCTATACGCGTAAAGCGGATAAGAATTGTTTGTATATTGATGCTGTGCTGCAAGGGTGTAAATCTAGTGTAGCAACGGGACCTTTACGTCTCTCTCCTGGGAGCGTGATTATAGGGCAGGAACAGGACTCTTTTGGTGGTGGATTTGATATCTCTCAGGATTGGGATGGCTGGATTGATGAGCCAACTATCTTTGAAGTTGAGCTTGGCCCAGTGCAAGTGTCGGTTATCTATGCAAACCAAAAAGCAGGCAAAAATTATGACGGCTCGGATCGGCACTGCGAGCTACCTCTCCCTGCCGTTAATTATCGGTTTGATAGTTGCGATTGGGTAGATGGTCAAAATGTAATAGACAGTGGGCCGAATAGGTTAGATGCATATGCGGTAAATGGTGTGCTCTCTACTATTGATGGGCAAATATGCGGGCTGGCCCAGTTTGACAGTGTTGATGATTACGTAAGATTGCCTGACAATAATTTTGTTGACTTGCCGGCTGCTATGACAGCTATGGCTTGGGTTAGGCCGAATAGTACGCCTACAGAATTAAAGAGTGCCATAACAAAAAATACTAATTATAAAATTCATATTGATAGAAATCGTCAAGTATTTTGGGAGTGGGTTGACTCTAATAATGTAGCGCATAGTTTTGCGTCTGGAAGCACTATTAGTGTGGGGCAATGGCAGCATGTAGCTGTTACCTATAGAGATGGACGTCAAGTAATGTATATCAATGGGCGTGAAGTAGCTCGTCAAACTCATACAGGCCAACTGATAACCAACAGTGCTGACCTGCAGGTAGGGCAAGATCAAGGTGTGGCAGCAAGATTTTTTGATGGTGACATAGATGAAATGAAGATTTTTGATGTTGCCCTAACGCCTTTTGAGATTGAGGATATAGTCGCTAATGAAGCAACCGGTAGAAATTATGACGGCGCATTGCGCCCGTGTGATTGCACTGAACCTGAGTTGATTGACCATTACGAAATCATTCATGATCAATCGATGGTGAGCTGTTTAGTGGAGGAGATTACATTCACGGCACATGATGATGCAGATTTGGCCGTTGATGCAAAAGATGCGTTGCTGCAGATATCAACTTCTACCTCGAAAGGGGAATGGCTCTCAGTGGTTTTGGGTGCCGGTACATTGGTTGACTTGGGTGGAGGGCGGGCAACGTATCAGTTCCCGGATAATGGTGAAACGAGTGTTACGTTGCGTTTTTCTTATCCTGATCTAGCTATAGATCCTGAGTTAGTTAATTTTAATGTATCAGATGGCGTTTCTTCAGACAAAGGGGCGGCATCTCATCTTGAGGATAGAAATATCTCTGTCTCTGATTCAGGCTTGGTTTTCACAGTGCCAGATACCGAGTCGTGTAAGCCATCAGTGGAGGTTCTTGTTAGTGCGGTGAAGAAGTCTGATAACTCACCAAGTTGTGAGAGTGCGGTAGTGGGTGATAAGTTGGTTGGTTTCTATAGCCAGTATGTGGCACCTACGGCTAGTTCTAATGCTAGTGTCTTGCTCATGTCTTCGAATGGTACTGATTACCCATTAGCATTAAGTGCGCCAGGGACCCAGGTATCTATGTCTTTTAATGCTCAGGGCCAAGCTCGAATGAAGGTGGCGTACCCAGATGCAGGTATGGTTGGTTTGCATGCTTCTTTGGAAGTAGGTAAGAAAACGCTATTAGGGTCAGATACTTTTGTTATGTACCCCTCTACACTGCATGTTGTGGCAGAGCAACCTAGTGGGGCGTTGTTAGATAATAGTAATGTGTCCGGGGGGGCGGTATGGGCGGCAGCTAACCCTTTTACTCTTCGTGTTGAGGGGCAGTGTGAAAATGGTACGGTTACGGCTAACTATCAGCCATCCAATGCTGAGCTGGGGTCTGTTTTGCAAATGCCGACTGTGTCTGTTGGAGGGGTAGGCGGAGCTTTAGCGACAGTGGCGGGGGTGTTGACGTTAAATGACTCGCTGAATTGGCTTAATATTTCAACAGGCTTTAGTGCTGGCGTTTTTGAAGATTCAGCCGCTGCTTATTCGGAAGTCGGTGTTATAGAGGTACGTGCCCGGGATGCGGATTATTATGGGCATAATTTAGATGAAAAAATAATCTCTGTCGGCCGTTTTGTGCCAGGCTATCTGGATGTAGCTGCTAACACCCCTGAATGGGGTACGCATTGTTCTTCAGATATCTTTTCGTATATGGATGAGCCGATTGGCTATCAAACGTTACCTGAACTTTCAATCACAGCCTACAACGCTGTGGGTGATCGGGTGTATAACTACGGAGCGGGGCTTTGGAAGCTGTCTGCGCAGCGGCCTCGTTCCTATTCTGATAAAAGCGGTACTGTTTCGGCAATATTTGCGAGCACGATTAACTCTGGAACTGATACTTGGAGTGGCTCCGAAGCTGATTATAATGGTGAGGCTGTTAATACATTAGGACGGGATTCAATCCTATATCAACGCCGCGGCATTGAAGCGCCATTTGAGGGGCTTGTTGATCTGACTTTTACTGCAGCAGGCCTGAGTGATGATGATGGCGTGTGCTATCGTGATGATACAGATGGTGATGGAAATTGGCTTGAAGAGAGTTGTAAGGATTTTACTATTGATAGTATTTCTGCAAAAGAGATACGTTTTGGGCGGCTTAATGTCGTTAATGCATTTGGTCCAGAAACAGAGAGTATCTCCCTGCCTTGGCGGGTGGAATACTATGACGGTAATCGTTTTGTACTGAATGAAATGGATAGCTGCAGTGTCTGGCTTGAGTCTGACGTGTCTTATACAGATACTGACGGGGTGTTGTTTTCGTCTGGCTTGATAGGGCCAGCTTATGCTTTTTCAGCCACAGACTTTCGCGTGAACATGGGTGATGCGGGGGTTGTGTTGAGCGCTCCGGGGGCTGGAAACCGAGGTGTTGTTAACGTGACGGTGGACTTAAATCGTGTTCCTTATTTAAAGTTTGACTGGAATGGTATTGATGATAATGGGGATGGAGATAGTTTTGACGATGATCCTAATGCAAATATAGTTTTCGGCCAATACAGAAGTAACGATAAAATAATATTTCAGCGTCAATGGTAATATTTATCCTTGACATAGGTCCTTGGAATCAATAAGATTTGCGCCTCTTTGAAGAGCCTTGCTCTCATCGAAATAGTCCCATTCGTCTAGTGGTCTAGGACACCGCCCTTTCACGGCGGTAACAGGGGTTCGAACCCCCTATGGGACGCCAATCATTTTAGCGTATGTGAATATCTAAAGTGATGTTGCGGGAATAGCTCAGTTGGTAGAGCACGACCTTGCCAAGGTCGGGGTCGCGAGTTCGAATCTCGTTTCCCGCTCCAAATTTTTTAGTATGTCCCATTCGTCTAGTGGTCTAGGACACCGCCCTTTCACGGCGGTAACAGGGGTTCGAACCCCCTATGGGACGCCACTTTTTTTTATCCTAAAATTACCTATAGATTCTCTGATTTTTTATATATAATCAGTCGCTTATGCTATTTATTGTCGCTTTACGAGGGACCGTAGTGACGCGGAATCTACTAAAATCTCTAATTGTGATCCTATTTCTTTTGTCTCCTATTGCTGAGGCAGAAATAGTTATTGCCCATCCTGATGTTCCTATCTCAAGTCTATCGCAACAAGATCTGCGTTCCATATTCACTATGCGTACTTCGCGATGGCCGAATCAAAAACCGGTATATGTTTTTGTGCTTGCAGATAAAGAGCCTCTTCATCGCTCTTTTGTGAAATCAAAGCTTGGTATGTTTCCTTACCAACTGAGAATGATTTGGGATCGTTCTGTTTTCAGTGGTGCAGGTTTTCCACCCATCTTAGTGCCTTCTACTCAAGCAATGCTGTTGCGTGTTCAGAATACTAAAGGAGCTGTGGGGTACATGGATGATAGTGGTTATCCTATTCTGACAGGAGTTAAAATAATTGAAATACAGTAAGTTACTCTCTTTATATTGCTGCTTGTTTTTTTCTACGGCCTTACTGGCAGAAGATAGTATCTCTGAGTGGTATTGGGGCGGGTTTATTACTCAAGGTCTTGCTTCAAGTGATCATAATAATTTTGCTGGAAAAAGTAGCGAAGGGATTAGCGCTGATTTGCGAGAAGTGGCCTTTTATGCAACATGGAGAGCAGCAGACCTGGTGCATTTTTCCGGTCAATTGATGTCGAGAAAATTTGGCGAAGTGGATGATGGGAATCTCCAATTTGACTATTTGCTCGTTGATTTTGGTTTGTCTCCTAGTGTTTCTAGCGAGTATGGAATACGGATTGGCAGAGTGAAATTGCCCTATGGTTTTTATAATGAGACGAGGGATGTATCTTTTACAAGGCCCTCTATAGCGCTTCCTCAATCTATTTACTTCAACACAACAAGAGAGCTTCAATTGTCTTCTGATGGAGCCATTGTTTATGGACATCTTCCTCTAGGGGATATGCGACTAGATATAGACTTTCTTGTTGGGGCTCCAAGAGAGAGTGTGAACAATGAATATGGTTACTTCAGAGCAAACTATTCAGGTAGGTTTGAAGATGACCTCGGTATCATGTCTCGTGTCTCTTTATCTGATGGCGCCGATATATGGAAAATTGGTCTAACTCTGGGGCAGTTTGATTTAACATATATTCCTGGTCCTTTAGGTGAGCTAGGACTTAAAGAAGGGGGGCTAAATCTTGAGGTTGCTATTTTTGGCGGGCAATACAATACTGAGAAATGGTCATTTACTTCAGAGTATATGTACATTCAAGTTGATCGAACTGACCTAGGGGGCGTTTTTGAGTTTAACGGCAAAAGCACCTCTGAATCATATTACCTGCAAACAGAGTATCGTTTTGCTAAAGATTGGGACCTCTTGCTCCGCTATGATGTGTTTTATCTCAACAAAAAGGATCGAAATGGTTCCATTACTGAGCAGCGTTCAGGCAGGCCTGCTTTTTCCCAGTGGTCAAAAGATGTTACATTGGGAGCTGGCTGGCAGGCTACACCAAATATTAGCTTTCGTGCTGAATGGCATCATGTTCAAGGGACGGCTTGGTTAGCTGTTCAGGATAATCTAGATGCAGGAAGCCTGAAGAAAGATTGGAATCTTTACCTTTTACAAGCAGCGTATCGATTTTAAGGAAGGAGTTAAGTAAGGATGACTATCTGGCCTGCTTTTATGAGCTTACGTTGGAAGGTGTTAATCCCGTTAGCTTTTTTGCTTATTCTTATTAACGTAGTGCTTTATAGTTATATTAATCAGCAGTTATCACACCAGTACGAAGCAACACGCGGCGAGTCTCATACTCGAAGCCTTAAGGCTTTAAATGGAGCATTAACAACGTCGTACCATAAGCTACTCGAAGTTGCTCAAACCATTTCAACTCTTACCCAATCCTCTTCTGAAGATCAAATTTTACAGGTTCAAAAAGCATTAGACATGAGCTTTACTCGCTTAGAGGCGGAAGGTGTTTTGGATAGTGCAGTTATTTTTGATCCTTCAGCCAAGCTTATTAAACGTTGGGGGCATCAAAATTCTTCATTTGATAATATTGTAGGTAAGGCTATTGAGCAGGAATATCCTGTACGTGATCTAGTTTGCTACAATCAATGTTTTCGTTATATTGCGATCCCCTTGTTAAGTGATGGAATTGTGAGTGGGGCTCTTGTCGTCGGCCGTGTTATCCAAGATACGGTTTTAGATTTTAAGCAATTAACGGGTGTGGATATCGGTATTGCCAAAAGAGTAGAGCAAGCAAGCGCAGACATCGAGAATTGGTCACTCAGCTTTACTCAGATGACACAAAAAAATCAAAATATTCAATTGCTCCGTTTGTTGAGTCAAACTGAAACGGCCTTCGTCATTGATAAACTGTACTCTGTGCGTGCATTTGGTCATAGCTATGGAGTTTTTTTTACGGTCCCTGAAAGTGTAAAATCTATAGACACTGTATGGGTGTTTGTTCAAGATGAAACCCTTAACAAAGAACGTTTAGACGAAGCGCAATTTCGAGTTAGGCTAGAAATAGCCATCGCTAGTCTTCTTATGGTGCTGTTAATCGCGATGGTAATGGGGAGTGTGACTAAGCGACTAAGGATTATATTGAAAACCTTAGCGGCAGGCTCTATTTCACAGAAAAACCAGATGATTTATCAAGCCTCTCTCGTTGATGAAATAGATCAAATACAACAAAAGTGTATTGAAATAAATGAGGAAGGCTCTTCTTTGAAAAAAGATGGCTTGGCAGCAGTCAAAAGCCTTGAAGAGCTAAGTGTTACTCAGCTTTCAGGAAGAGAGGTAGTCACTAACCTAACAAGCCATGCTAATAGTGTTGTTTTAACACAATCCATGGACGGACGAGTATTAACAACAAATGAGTTTGGGAAGCAGTTATTTGGCGAGTTTGAACATGATCCGGAGTTAACTTTTTCTGACTGCTTCTTAGCAGGGAAAAATAACCTTGCCGCAATCGATGATATGAATAAGCTATATATTGGTCGAGAAAGTCTTGTTTGTTTTGAAAGCCAATGTGTGGATCTTAAAGGAGGTTCGCAATATCTTTATTGGATTCATACCAGCATGGCGAGCAACCTAGACCGACCTACCATACTCTCTATTGGTATCGATATTACAGCCAACAAAAAAGCTGAAGAACGGCTGGCCTGGTTGGCCTTTCATGATCCTGTTACAGAAGTGGCCAATAAGCGACTTTTCTTACAGTTATTGCCTGAAATGATGGCAAGCAGTTTGGAGAATCAGCGCTCAATTGCCGTCTTATGTTGTGAAATTAAGAATTTAACAGATAACCACTTTTCGATAGATACCACCGGAGGTGATGTTACATTGCTTTCGGCTGCAGCGGATAGAGTTTCTGATTGTTTGCGTGGTGATGATGTTATCGCACGTTTTGGCGATGAGTTATTTATGGTTATCCTTAGTAGTATAAAAACTGAGAAGAATGCAGGCGATGTGGCAAGAAAAATTATTACTGCTTTTGATAAACCATTCTCTATTGATAGTTCAAATCATAAGGTGAACATTAATATTGGTATATGCACGTTCCCAAGTCAGTCAAATGATGTTGCTGAACTAGTTGAAAATGCCGAAACTGCAATGTACTTATCAAAAGAAGAGGGGGCAAACAACTTTAAATACTCTTGTGTAGAGCCGTCATAGCCCGCTAGTGAATATCTTTGAATATGTAATTTTAATGCGCTAAACCTAATGCAATAGCTCTTTCGCGGGAATACTCAAAAGTGTCGCCTTGTGACTCTGCCGTATAACGTTTTTCGTCGAGTTTTTGAAATAGTTGTAGCTCTTCATCTGGCATAAAGTGTAAGCAGTCACCCCCGAAGAAAAATAGTAAATCTCTTGGTAGAAGTGGCACTAGTTCAGGGTAAGAACGGATCCAGCGAGTTATTAAATTTTGGCCGTTTTCTATATAGCTTTCTTGAAACTCCGTTGTTTGGAGGATGAGCTCACTGAACAACTGCAAGAATTCACTCTCTTCAGTAGAGAGCTCCTCCTGACAGAACGGCGTAAACTGCAATATGTGATTATATGTTTGTTTTAAAAGGTCGATATGGAAGTCATGATAGTTGTTAGACATCTGGGATAACTCTGTTGCTTTTATCAAACCACTAATTTTACCTGATACAATACCGTAAATGTTGAAAATCTTATTCATTCCCTGTGCCGATTAAATAACTAGGATAAAGAAAAATGACAATAGCGCTATCAGTTAAAGATTTGCGTAAAGTCTATGGTAATGACTTTGAAGCCCTAAAAGGGATTTCCTTTGATGTACAACAAGGTGATTTTTTTGCTTTGCTTGGGCCTAATGGTGCGGGAAAATCGACCACTTTGGGTATCGTTTCTTCTTTAGTTAATAAAACCAGTGGCAAGGTTGAAGTCTTTGGGTTTGATTTAGAAAAAGACAAAGCGGAAGCCAAGCGAAGTTTAGGCGTAGTTCCGCAAGAATTTAATTTTAATATGTTTGAAAAAGTGGGTGATATTGTACGTACTCAAGCTGGGTATTACGGTATTCCTGTTGCGGTGGCTGCGCAGCGTGCAGAGTTTTATTTAAAAAAGTTAGGTTTGTGGGATAAACGAGATGATCGTGCTCAAATGCTTTCTGGTGGTATGAAAAGGCGTTTGATGATTGCGCGAGCACTTGTTCATGAGCCGAAATTATTGATACTGGATGAACCTACCGCGGGTGTTGATATTGAGTTACGGCGTTCTATGTGGGCTTTTCTACAGGAGATTAATGAGGCAGGTACTACTATTATTTTGACAACACATTACTTGGAGGAAGCAGAGAGTTTATGTCGAAATATTGCCATTATTGATCATGGGAGCATTGTTCATAACACATCAATAAAGTCGCTTCTTCAGCAGCTAACTACTGAAACATTCATTTTAGATGTGAGACCTGATCAAGTAAGCAGTGTTGTTATCGATGGTTACTCTGTGCAACTTGATGACCCTCACACGTTAGTTGTTCAGGTTAACAAAGGCCAAGGCTTGAATGACCTGTTTTCACAGCTAGAGAGCCAAAAGATAGAAGTAACCAGTATGCGTAATAAATCTAACCGGCTGGAGGAGTTGTTTGTTTCCATGGTTGAAAAAAATCTGGAGAAGAAAGAAGTATGAGTAATCAAGAATTATGGATTGCTTTTAGCACCATTGTTAGAAAGGAAATTAGGCGTTTTACCCGTATTTGGGCTCAGACACTCCTCCCTCCTGCTATAACCATGACCCTTTATTTCATTATTTTCGGAAATCTAATTGGTAGTCGCATTGGAGAGATGGGCGGCTTTAATTATATGGAGTTTATTGTTCCCGGCTTAATTATGATGTCGGTTATTACTAACTCATATGGAAATGTTGTATCTTCTTTTTTTAGTACTAAATTTCAGAGAAATATCGAAGAGCTATTGGTATCACCGACACCCAACTGGGTTATTTTGTCGGGTTATGTATTAGGGGGTGTTTCGCGAGGACTTGCCGTCGGTTTCATTGTTACTTTACTCTCTCTCTTTTTTACTAAGTTACAGGTTCATAGTTTTGGTGTGACAGTTGCTACGGTGTTAATGACATCCATACTGTTTTCATTAGGCGGTTTTATTAATGCCGTTTTTGCTAACTCATTTGACGATATTTCGATTATCCCAACGTTTATTCTAACGCCTTTGACTTATTTGGGGGGGGTGTTTTATTCAATCCAGTTGTTGCCTGATTTCTGGCAAGGTGTTTCACAATTAAACCCCATACTCTATATGGTTAATACATTTCGTTACGGCATTCTTGGCGTTAGTGATATTAATGTAGGTTTTGCTTTTACAGTGATTGTTTTATTTAACGTTGTGCTATTTCTGGTGGCATTAAAGTTGTTAGATATGGGTAAAGGGATTCGTCAATAATGAGTGAGCAAGATATTCTTGATCAGTCGCCGTTAGGCAATGAGACCGTTTATGTAAACGAATATACTCCGGATCTTTTGTTTCCTATTCAACGCGATACTAATTGGAAAAACCGTGGCATTGAGAGATCATCATTGCCATTTGTGGGTGAAGATATTTGGAATGGCTACGAGGTTTCTTGGCTTAATCTTAAAGGCAAACCTGTCGTTAGAATTGCTAGCTTTTTTATCCCAGCAGACTCTCAAAACATAATTGAATCAAAATCATTTAAGTTGTATTTGAATTCTTATAACTTGAGCCGGTTCGATAGTGATAGTGCCGTGATAAACCAGATGCAAAAAGACCTTTCTGAATCGGCGGGAGGGGCTGTTAAAGTTGAATTGTGCCACCCTGATCAAATGCCAAACTTGGGTCATTTCGAGGGCGAGTGTTTGGATGAGCTGGATATTGTGGTTGAAGACTACCGGCCTGCACCGAACTTGTTAAGTGTTGAGGGAAGTCAGGTTACAGAGGTATTGTACAGTCACCTATTAAAGTCTAACTGCCCTGTAACTGGGCAACCTGATTGGGCATCTATTCAAATCAAATACACAGGGTATAAAATTGATCAAGAAAACCTCCTGAAGTATTTTATTTCTTATCGTGAGCACGGTGATTTTCACGAGCAGTGTGTTGAAAATATCTTCATGGATATTTGGTCTCGATGCCAACCTAAGTCATTAACTGTTTATGCTAGGTATGTTCGTCGTGGAGGGTTGGATATAAACCCATTGCGTAGCAGTGAACCTGTTATATCTACCAATTTAAGATTAAGCCGGCAGTAAGAGGGTGAGTATATGGATGCAATTGAAATGCTGCACAACCGGGTATCTGTTCCGGTATTGATTGAGCCTGCTCCTTCTAAGGATCAGTTAAATGTAATGTTTACGGCAGCATTAAGGGCTCCAGATCATGCAGGGTTGCAGCCGTGGCGCTTCCTAGTGATCGAGGGTGATGCTAGAAATGATTTAGGCGAACTTTTTGTAAAAGCGATGCGTGCTAAGGGAAATGATCTTGCTGATGATAAAGCGGCTAAGCTTCAGAAAAAGCCAATGCGCGCGCCAATGATAGTTGTGGCTATTGCTAAAATACAGCAGCACCTGAAAGTGCCTGAAGTTGAGCAAATTATAACAGCAGGGTGTGCGACCCATAGTTTGATTCTAGCCGCTTATGCACAAGGCCTCGGTGCTATGTGGAGAACCGGTGAGATGGCCTTTGATCCTGTCGTGAAAGCGGGGTTAGGTCTACAAGCTCATGAACAAGTAATAGGTTTCCTTTATGTTGGAACGGCAAAGAGAATGCGAGAAGTTAATCAAATCAATGTTGATGGCGTGTTTTCTGACTGGAAAGGAAAAAGTTAATGCCTACAACATCAAATCCAGAGCAGTTTCTAGTCTGGCTTAAAACACAAATACCACTGCTTAACCATATGGGTTTAGGTGAGCTGGAGTACGATGGAAAACGGCTTGTTTTACCTGCCGAATTAGCTCCAAACATTAATGATAAAGGAACGGGGTTTGGGGGGTCACTAGCGACGTTAGCAACTATTTCAGGATGGTGTTTGACGACGCTGCTGTTGAGAGAGCAATCATTGGATTGTGATGTCATGATTCGTGATTGCGAGATGCAATATATAGCTCCTATAACAAATGATTTTTATGCACAGGTGGTGGTGCCTAGCACCTTAGACGTAGATAGTTTTTTATTACGTTTAAAAGAGAAGGGGCGTGCACGCCTGGCACTTGATGTCTCAATTAAGCAGAACGGTATTGTGGCTTTAAAAATGACAGGAAATTACGTAGCTATTCAACGCACCTAGACATGGTACTGATCACTCGTGACGTAAAATGAGCGATCAGTATGGCAATATGTTTTAGATAAATATTAAAGCTGTTTGGTACTTAAAATTAAAATAGGCTGAGTAGGTACATCTCGGTAGCGTGAGCGAGTGGTTGTTTTAACTTTTCCTATCGATTCTATAACCTCAATTCCTTTTATAACCTCTCCAAAAACTGTATATCCTGCGCGGTTTCCTACTGCGTCAAGATTGAGGTTGTCGACTAAGTTGATAAAGAATTGGTTCGTAGCACTATCAGGGTTTTGCGTTCTAGCCATAGCAATGGTGCCCCGTTTATTACTCAATCCATTGGTTGACTCGTTCTTGATTGGCTCGTGTACAGTTTTCTTTTTCATATCCTCTGTAAAGCCCCCGCCTTGAATCATGAACCCACTGATGACTCTATGAAACACGGTGTCTACGTACCCATCTTCGTTCACATATCGTAAGAAGTTTTCTACCGTTGCGGGTGCTTCGTTTTCAAAAAGTTCTAATGTAATACTGCCTACACTTGTTTCGAGCACTACTATGGGGTTCGTGCTTGTACTATCTGCACTAGATACTTGGCTGAAGAGAAGCACTGAAGTGATGAGTAGCAGTTTTTTGAATTGAGAAAACATAGATTCAAATGATCCTATCAAGAGTAAAAATTTAGGTAAGTTTACGTCAAAACAGGTACATGCAATAGTTATGGTTTTTACTTATTCACTATAAAGTCTAATTTGTTTTATGCCTTTTTTTAAATGTTGACTAGACTATCACATGAGAATTATGACGGAATGTGAATCGTATTAGATAAAGTGCATGTAGATGAATGTTTGAGCGATCGAGCTCTTAAGAGCATTTTTATACTCAGAGTAATTCTTACTATCAGATTCATTTTTTAAAATAATAAAGATTGTATTGGAGTATCTAGAAAAACTAGAGCTTTATGATGGGATAAAAATAGTCCTCATTAACGATCAAAATTTAAAATAACAATACGAATTGAGGCTTATTACCATGAGTGCGTTAAAGCTCAAACATAAAATGCTATTGCTAACTATCATACCTTTAGTGCTGGCTATTCTAGTCGTTATGCTAGTGGTTAACGTGAAATTGGGAGAGATGGGTGAGCGTGAAATAGCTAGTATCCGCTCAAGTATGATGCAAGCAAAACAAGAAACAGCAAAGTCTTTTATGGATATGGCACTCAGTGCGGTCAAACCCATTGTTGATAGAGCTTCAGGGCCCGACGATAGTAAAGCAAAAGAAAAAGTAGCTGAAATACTTAGGTCAATTACTTATGGTGAGAAGAAAGATGGCTATGTCTTTGTTTATGATTACTCCGGTACCGCAATTGCTATGCGGCCCAAGCCTGCTTTAGAGGGCAAGAACTTAATAAACCTTAAAGACCCTAATGGTGTCTATATTATTAAAGAGGTGATTAACAAGGCTAAGCAAGGAGGAGGTTTTGTTACTTATATTTGGCATAAACCTTCAAAGGATATGGATGTCAAAAAGCTTAGTTATGCCTTAGGGATTACAAAATTTGGTTGGATGTTAGGTACTGGTTTTTATATTGATGATATTGATGATGTGGTTGCCGATACACAGAATATCATTGACGCGAAAATGGCTCAGACCATGATGGTTATTGCGGGGGTTGGCGGAATATTACTTATTTTCTTTATTTTTGTTGCCTTGTATATGGCAGGGAAAGTAACACAGCCATTGCGTGATACTGCCGAAGCGCTGATTGATATCAGCCAAGGAGAAGGTGATTTAACACGTCGATTAAAAGTGGTTTCAAATGATGAAGTGGGTCAGGTCTCGCAGGGTTTCAATGATTTCGCGGATAAAATACAACATCTTGTAATTGATCTAAAAGAAGGCATTGCTGACCTATCAAACTCGACATCACAAATGAGTACTGTTGTTACTAAAACTCATTCAGATGTGCAAAAGCAGCGGCATGAAACAGCGCAAGCAGCGGCAGCTGTACATGAGATGGCAGCAGCGGTTCAGGAAGTGGCAGGTAATGCAGTAGGCGCTGCTTCAGCCGCTCAAGAAGCGGATAGTGAAACACTTAGCGGACAAAAAATTGTAGAAGACACCATTGTCGCCATAAAAGCTCTATCAGATGATGTGAATAAAGCATCTGATGTTATTGGCCAATTAGATGTCGATGCTGACAAGATAGGTAACGTTGTTAATGTTATTAAAGAGATTGCAGGACAAACAAATTTATTGGCACTAAATGCTGCCATTGAGGCCGCCCGTGCAGGAGAATTTGGACGTGGCTTCTCCGTTGTTGCTGATGAAGTGAGAACACTAGCAAATAGAACTCAACAAAGTACGCAAGAAATACAAAGTATGATTGAGCGATTGCAAGCGGGAGCAAGAGAGGCTGTTGGGGTCATGGATACCAGCAAGGCTCAAAGTGTGGCGACGGTTGAGAGGGCGGCGGAAGCGAGTGGATCATTAACGGTAATTACAGGCTCAGTGAGCACCATTACAGAAATGAACACGCAAATAGCCAGTGCCGCTGAAGAGCAGACGGCAGTCGCTGATGAGATTAGTAAAAATGTTCAGCAAGTAGCAGATATAGCAGAACACTCCGCGAGTAATGCGGACGCATTGTCTGACACGACAAAAGAGATGTCAGCCCTGGAGCAGCGCTTATTAAGAATTGTGAATCAATTTAAAGTGTAAATTTCGTAAAGCCTAATATGCCGGTAGCGTGATTCCATGCTGCCGGCATTTTTATATGGGCCAATTTTTTTATCCCGCACTAATTGTATAAAAACTCTTACGTAATGCTGAAGTATTTAGATTTTCATTAATTTGTTTTTGGCTGTATAGGTGTTTTTTGTACACACCGTTTGTAGTCTGTCGTTGTGATGTAAGTCAATGGAAAGCTGGATCAGTTTTAGCTATTTCGATTTTTATGACTAAGCTGTAAATAGAAGCTTGGTACTTGAGTACTTTATTTGAAGTTGAGAGAAGTAGTTACGAGTAATTATTACACAAGGGTAACCACTTGAGTTGTGGATAAAAGCCCATTCGGACAATGTTTTTGAAAGTAGTCAGCATTTTCGAAACCCAAAAGTCATAGGTTTCAAGTCGGGATAGATGGAACTGTTCTCATTAAAATGTAAAGTAATATGAGTTGAGGATTCCTACCATGAGTGCATTAAAGCTCAAGCATAAAATGTTATTGCTAACGATCATACCTTTGGTGCTGGCTATCCTAGTCGTCATGCTGGTGGTCAAAGTGAAGTTGGGTGAAATGGGTGAGCGTGAAATAGCCACCATCCGCTCAAGTATGATGCAAGCAAAACAAGAAACAGCAAAGTCTTTTATGGATATGGCACTCAGTGCTGTAAAACCTATTGTTGATAGAGCTTCAGGGCCCGACGACAGCAAAGCCAAAGAGCAAGTGGCGGAAATACTTAGGTCAATTACTTATGGTGAGAAGAAAGATGGCTATGTCTTTGTTTATGATTACTCCGGTACCGCAATTGCTATGCGGCCCAAGCCTGCTTTAGAGGGCAAGAACTTAATAAACCTTAAAGACCCTAATGGTGTCTATATTATTAAAGAGGTGATTAACAAGGCTAAGCAAGGAGGAGGTTTTGTTACTTATATTTGGCATAAACCTTCAAAGGATATGGATGTCAAAAAGCTTAGTTATGCCTTAGGGATTACAAAATTTGGTTGGATGTTAGGTACTGGTTTTTATATTGATGATATTGATGATGTGGTTGCCGATACACAGAATATCATTGACGCGAAAATGGCTCAGACCATGATGGTTATTGCGGGGGTTGGCGGAATATTACTTATTTTCTTTATTTTTGTTGCCTTGTATATGGCAGGGAAAGTAACACAGCCATTGCGTGATACTGCCGAAGCGCTGATTGATATCAGCCAAGGAGAAGGTGATTTAACACGTCGATTAAAAGTGGTTTCAAATGATGAAGTGGGTCAGGTCTCGCAGGGTTTCAATGATTTCGCGGATAAAATACAACATCTTGTAATTGATCTAAAAGAAGGCATTGCTGACCTATCAAACTCGACATCACAAATGAGTACTGTTGTTACTAAAACTCATTCAGATGTGCAAAAGCAGCGGCATGAAACAGCGCAAGCAGCGGCAGCTGTACATGAGATGGCAGCAGCGGTTCAGGAAGTGGCAGGTAATGCAGTAGGCGCTGCTTCAGCCGCTCAAGAAGCGGATAGTGAAACACTTAGCGGACAAAAAATTGTAGAAGACACCATTGTCGCCATAAAAGCTCTATCAGATGATGTGAATAAAGCATCTGATGTTATTGGCCAATTAGATGTCGATGCTGACAAGATAGGTAACGTTGTTAATGTTATTAAAGAGATTGCAGGACAAACAAATTTATTGGCACTAAATGCTGCCATTGAGGCCGCCCGTGCAGGAGAATTTGGACGTGGCTTCTCCGTTGTTGCTGATGAAGTGAGAACACTAGCAAATAGAACTCAACAAAGTACGCAAGAAATACAAAGTATGATTGAGCGATTGCAAGCGGGAGCAAGAGAGGCTGTTGGGGTCATGGATACCAGCAAGGCTCAAAGTGTGGCGACGGTTGAGAGGGCGGCGGAAGCGAGTGGATCATTAACGGTAATTACAGGCTCAGTGAGCACCATTACAGAAATGAACACGCAAATAGCCAGTGCCGCTGAAGAGCAGACGGCAGTCGCTGATGAGATTAGCAAAAATGTTCAGCAAATTGCAGACATAGCGGAGCATTCTGCTAGTAATGCGGATGCTTTGTCTGATACGACAAAAGAGATGTCAGCCCTGGAGCAACGCTTACTAAGAATAGTAAATCAATTTAAAGTGTAACTTTGCTTAAGCGCTAATATGCCGGTAGTGTGCACTCATGCTACCGGCATTTTTATGTACAACTACAATATCAAGAGCAACCAATAGGGAATAGATAAATGATGCAGTGGGATAAACTGCTAACGGTAAAACGTTATGGGCATGAATCGATGGGTACTCCTGAAATAGGGCGTAGTCATTTTCATAAAGACCACGACCGTGTTGTTTTCTCCAGTGCATTTAGGCGCTTAGGGCGTAAAACACAAGTACATCCACTTGTGTTGAATGATCATATTCATACGCGCTTAACGCACTCAATAGAAGTAGGTAGTGTAGGGCGAACACTGGGCATTAGGGTTGGTGAGTTATTAGCATCTAGTCTTCCTGAGTGGGCGAGTTCTCATGATATTGGAATGATCGTGCAATCAGCGTGCTTGGCGCATGATATTGGTAACCCCCCTTTTGGACATGCCGGTGAGTTTGCTATAAGGGACTGGTTTAAACAGTCAAAAGGGGCTGACTTTTTAAAACCGCTTTCAACATTAGAATGTTTAGATTTGGAAACTTTTGAGGGGAATGCTCAAGGGTTTCGAGTTGTTACCTGTATTGAAAACCACTTATATGATGGAGGGTTACGTTTAACATACCCGACATTAGGAACGTTGTTGAAATACCCTTGGACAGCAGAGCACGCGATAGGAAAAGGGAAGTTTAGTTGTTATTTAACAGAAAAAGATACACTGACCAAATTAGCTCATGAGTTAGGTTTAGTGCCACTAGGGCATAACTGTTGGAGTCGTCATCCCTTAGCATTCTTGATGGAGGCCGCTGATGATATTTGTTATGCGATATTAGATTTAGAAGATGCTATTGAGCTGAATATTCTTACTTTTGATGCCATTAAACCTATTTTGTTACAGTTGTGTGGCGATGCAGAGTTTGAAGATGGAATATTTTATAGCCAAGCGTCAGCAAGGCGAAAAATTTCCGCGTTAAGAGGGAAGGCGATGGAGAATATGGTTAATTCTGCAGTCGCTGCTTTTACAAAGCATTATTCATCAATTATGGCAGGACAGTATCAGGGAGAGTTATTACTAGATGGTGACTCAGGGGTAAAAGAAGGGCTAAGTGCAGCGAAAGCTTTAGCAAAGAACCAGATCTTTCCGGACACACGAAAGACCGAATTAGAAGTCGGAGCTTATAGTTGTTTAGGTATTTTGCTGGATGCTTTTTGCCATGCTGTGTTTGAGCAGTACCAAAATGGAAGCGCGGAGGGTTTAAGTTATCGTAGTGAAAAAATTATGAGCTTAATGGGGATTCATGCTCCAGATCCAAGTTGGACGTTGTATCATGCTTACATGAGGGCTCTGGATTTTATCAGCGGAATGACTGACAATTACGCCGCTTATTTAGCTAGACAAATTGGTGGATTATCCCGCTAGGAAAGAGAAAATGGCATCATTACAAGATCAGCTTAGTCGCTTGGTTTATTCTACAGAAGCAGGGGATGTTTGCCCTGATTGTAGAAAACCTCAAAAAGAATGTTGTTGTCAGGAAAATATCGATAGTGAGCGAATTGCTTCTTTGGATGGTGTGATTCGCATACGTCGTGAGACATCGGGACGAAAAGGGAAAGGGGTTACCACTGTATCAGGTGTCCCGCTTACAGGTGCTGAGTTAAAGAAGCTCACTAAACGACTGAAGCAACATTGTGGCACCGGCGGTGCTCTAAAAGATGGCGTGATAGAAATTCAAGGCGATCATAGAGAGAGTATTAAAACTTTGCTTGAGACGTTGAATTACACCGTAAAACTAGCAGGAGGCTAGGCTAAATGCCAAAGAAAAAGTGTAGACGTTGTCAGCAAATAAGAGTCGTGGCTATTGTATTCAGTATGGTCGCTATTTTGTTATTGATGATGATGGGTAAATCGCAAGCAGAAGTTTACAAATATACCGATGAAAATGGGAAACAAGTTTTTGTTGGAAGCCTGAGTCAGATTCCACAAAAATATAAAAAGAAGACGGAGCTTAACAAGCCTTCTGATGAAGTCAGTAACTCGAGTAATTTTTCTGCGAAGAATGAAAAAGCATCAAACTCCTTAAAAGCTCGTTCTAAAATAAGGCGTTTAGAACGTTTGATGGCTCAAATGGAAACGCCAGTCAAAATTGTAAGAAACCAAGTGCTGATACCTGTTTTGGTGACATATCATGGCAAGGAGGCGAATGTTCATATGTTGATGGATACTGGGGCCAGTGGTACTGTTTTCCATCGTGATGCACTGGCACGTCTGGAGGCTGCGAGCCAATCGGCAGGGTATGCTCGGGTAGCAGGCGGAGGGATAATCAGGGTAAGCAGCATAGAGTTCGATCGAATTAAGGTTGGGCCTTATAAAGCTAAAAACATTCGTTCATTTATTATCGATAATAAATCGCCTGGTGGTACCTTTGATGGTCTTCTGGGTATGGATTTTTTAATGAATGTTAAGTACGAAGTCGATTATCAAAGACAAGTGATTATTTGGAATCCAGAAGGCTACAAGGAGATGGAAGAGCGTCTAAAAGAGGCACAATCAACTCCTTGAATGTAGAGGTGTATCTTCTTATCTTTATTTTACTAAAGTGACTGCTCTGCTAATTTTAAATCTAGCGTGGCTTTGAGTAACTTAAAAAGACGGATCGCTGCATCGATTTCGTCTTTACGGTTAGTCAGGCTCTCTATGTTGAGTCCTAGAGGAATCCCTAAAGGTATACACGCTTCTATAATTTGTTCTAAATTACTGCGGCAAACTCGAATAGATTCAGCGAGTGGATTATGAGCTTCCAAAATACGGTAGCAGGTAGCTTCTGGAACAGAGATTCCCAACCATTCCATAAACTCTAAGGTTTTAGCACTACCACAAGGTGTAAAGGTCAGAATAACTCGTTGGGGTGTAATGCCTTGCTCTTTGCATTCACGGGCATAGCGGCTTAGCATATCGACCGTTGCTTGTGGATTATAGACTGCTTGTGATACAAAAAATGAGCATCCTTGAGCCCCTTTTTTTAGCAATCTTTTGTGTTCATCCCCTTTTTTAGCATGCCTTTCAGCGATAGTTACACCGCCCAAGTTATAATCTAATTGGTGCTCTGTAAGAGCATCATATGCATCATTTAAAGAGAGTTGTACTTTACCATCTGAGGATGGACTACCTACCATAACAATATCGCGAATTCCGTAGTCGTTCCACGCTTCTTCAAGCCATTGTTCGAAATCATGTCTATCTCGTTGAGAGACGCTTTTATAGGTAATAACTGGGTGGCTTGATTTTTCACGAATTAGGCGTGAATAATTTCTCGGGTCGTGTGTTTGCATAAAAGGGAACGGGCGAGGTTTATCAACTCGACTACTCTCATCTTGTATGTCGTAGACAATGACACCATCAAAATCGATAGCAGAAAGACGCCCCAGTAATTTATCAGCGATTTCATTGACTTGGTCCGAAGGGGTGTTATTCCGTGGTGGTGTAGTACCAATAAAGTAAACCCCTCGCTGCGGATCTGAGAAACGTTCTTTAAGTGATGAGTTCATAATTGCCTAGTGCTTCGTAATCATTAATATGTACCCAGTCTAACAGTGAATGTGATTCATGTGTTTGACTGAATAGATGAAATATTTTTGATATAAGTTGAGATATTTTAATGATGGATAGATGATGGTTCGTATATAAGAATTGGGAAAGGTAGATAATGGAAGTAAGTAAGCCAACATTTGATTTTACAGAAGTGAGCCGACAGATTGAAAAAGCATCGGGAAAGGGGTTGCCTCCGGTAGATAAATGGCAGCCCAAGCACTCTGGTGATATAGATATACGTATTTTACGTGATGGAACTTGGCTTTATAACGGTACGCCGATAGGGCGTATAGCGATGGTTAAGTTGTTTGCTACGGTTCTATGGAAAGAGAAAGATGCTTATTTTTTAAAAACACCTGTTGAAAAGATGAGAATACAGGTTGAAGATGCGCCTTTCCATTTTATACATGTTGAGAAAGTTGCTCATGAACGTGGAGAGGCGTTATGTTTTATAAGCCTTACCGGAGACAAAGTTATAGCGAGTGCTGAAAATCCTATTCGCGTGGAAACAGATCCCCTAACAGGGGAGCCGTCTCCGTATCTCTATGTGCGATTCGGTATGGAAGGCCTCATCAATCGCTCGGTTTTCTATAGTTTAGTAGAGATGGCTCATGAAGAATCTATAGAAGGAGTACTGCACGTTGTGATCCGTAGTGCCGGTGAATCTTACGTATTAGGGCGTGTTGAGTAGTTAACTTAACTTCCAGGGTTGTTTATCTTATTTTTGCGAGTAGGCTGTCTAGCTTATTTGCAAATGTCCTGCGGTCTTGTTCATTAAGGGATTTCGGTCCGCCAGTTTCTACTCCTGTATTACGCAAAGTATCCATGAAATCCCGCATGGAAAGGAGTTGGCGTATGTTCTCTGTTGTATATAACTCTCCTCGGGGGTTGAGCGCTATACCTTTGTTTTCGACCACTTCTGCAGCTAAAGGGATATCAGCGGTAATGACTAAATCACCTTCAGCTAGTTTTTGTACAATGTAATTATCGGCCACGTCAAAGCCAGCAGGTACACGAATAGCGTTAATTAGGGGTGTTGGCGGAGTGTTAATGAGTTGGTTAGCAACTAATGTCATTGTTGTATTAGTTCGTTCTGCAGCTCTAAACAGAATATCTTTAATGACGCGTGGGCAAGCGTCTGCATCAACCCAAATGTGCATAATTACTCCAGTAATTTAATATGTATCAGGAACCGCCATTCCTTTTTGAACGGCGTCTAGCGATTGCATTCTTTCCATCCAGTTTTTTACACTCGGGTAGTCATTTAGCGCAATTTCTTGCCACTCGTAACGTGCTGCCCATGGATAAATTGCAAAATCAGCGATACTTAGCTCATCAACAACATAATCTCTACAAGATAGGCGCTTGTTGAGTACGCTCCAAAGCCTTTGTGCTTCGTTATTATATCGATTTTTAGCATAAGGTACTTCATTGGGAGCAAAGCGGTTAAAGTGATGAGCTTGCCCAAGGAAGGGGCCAAACCCGCCCATTTGCCACATAAGCCATTCAAGCATTTCATACCGTTTACTAGGTTTTTTTGGAATGAACTTTCCTGACTTCTCGCCTAAATAAAGCAGAATTGCACCTGTTTCGAAAAGTGAGATCGGCTCTCCATTAGGACCTTGAGGGTCAACAATAGCAGGGATTTTATTGTTTGGGCTGATTTGAAGAAACTCCGGATAAAACTGCTGGTCTTTTAATATATCAACAGTAAAAGTCTGATATTCCTCGCCGATGGCTTCTAGCATGATGGATATTTTTCTTCCGTTTGGGGTTCCCCATGTATATAAATTGATCATTGTAATTGGCCTTGCAGACTGTAATGTTTATAAATATTGAGCAACTCGTCCTCACTGAAGGTCACGATAATCAATTGCTGGCCTGGGGTAATTAAGTTTGGATTCTGCCCAAGTAGGCCTTGTTCAAAGTTATATATATGGGTGCTAGCGACTTTCTCATGAAGTAGTTTTCCTAGGAAAGAGCTATTTCTATTGTTAAGAGTCTCGTCCGCTTCCTCTGGAATGGTCGTCTGAATGAGAGTGTTGCTATCTGATAGCTTGATACCTTGTGCGAAAGTATCAGTTAAGCCCTTTTGTAAGATACCCCAGATACCTTGCTCGTCATTCTGGTTAACTGCATGGATGTAAAATACTTTCTTTCCATTGCTGTCAGATTGCTTTAAAAGCTCTTTTAATTGAACGTGGGTACCAATTAAAGTGGTGCTATTAGCTGTGCTAGATAGGGTTGGTTTGTTATCGGTAGATGTGCTTTTTTGAGAGTTAAAAACAGGAAGGCTCACGCCAAAGGTTTGTACCGTATTGTTATTACTGATATCGGCACTTTTTCCAATTAAAAGTCGAGCATCAGCAGTATCTGGTAACTTGATTAATTGGTCTTCTGTAACAAAGTGGCTGGCGGTTGTCGCGTCAATTGATTTATCAGAATGCTCGGTAATCTTTTTGATATGAGTAAGCGCTTGGGCGTTTTCTTTACCACTTTCGGGGCTTGTTTGACTCATCTTCTGGGCAGGAGGCGCGGCATTGTCTGAGACATTTGTGGCAGTACTGGGTACAGTGGGAGGTAAATAGAAATAGCTTGTTATGATGATTCCCAGAAGAACGATAATCAGTAATATGCGAGTCATTGTCTCTATTCCCCATAGATATAAAATCCATTGTATTACATGACTCTAAAGCAGTTTCAATCTTGAATAAAGGGTGAAAACACAGAATAGTTATTTTAGCTGTATTGTTGCAAAACCCTTTATAAGGTAAACATATTATAAGTGAGTATCAGTATTCTGAGCAGTAGCTCGTATTATTGTTTTAGAAATGTATCAAGGGATATATCATTTTCTTAGAGGGGTGCGTATGAGAATCGATATTGATGAAGTGTTGCAGTTTTGGTTTGGTGATCTTGAAAATGGATTTCCTTTAACAAACAAAGACTCTCTTTGGTGGCAGGGTAGTGCGGAACTTGATAGGGAGATTGACTTGCTCTTTGGCGCTAAAGTTAGTGCAGCACTGCGGGGTGAGCTGGATGGATGGAAGAGTACCCCTAGGGGCAAGCTTGCTTTAGTTATTTTACTAGACCAATTTACACGAAATATTTATCGAGGAATGGCGGAAGCCTTTAAAGGAGATGATATTGCTAGAAAAATAGTGTTAGAAAGTCTTGAGAATGGACATGATGAAGCATTAGAGATTTCCGAGCGCATATTTTTTTATATGCCGCTAGAGCATAGTGAGTCACTTGAGGCTCAGGATTTGTGTATAGCTCGGCTAGAAGGCTTACTGTCTGAAGTTTCATTAAAAGAGCGACATAGGGTTGATTCTGCTATTGATTTTGCGTCGCAGCATCGAGATATGATTATACGCTTTGGTCGTTTTCCGCATCGTAATCAAGCGCTGGGGCGTGAGTCGACAGCAGAGGAACTGGCATATTTGCATCAATCGCATAACCGTTGGGGCCAATAGTCCTTTGCTTAATGTACGCGATAGAAAGTTCTGCGTTATACTGAATTGGTATTAAATGACTGGAAGTAGAGGCCGAATTGTCAAACAAGCAAAAAATAACGTTTCTTAAAACCGACTCACAAGAGTTAAAGAGTCAACGTAATCTAATGAAACCGTTATTGTTAGCGGTAGGTATTTTGGTGTGCCTTTTTGTAACGGCTATTGCACTTCAGCTAGCCTTGGTCTCTCCCCAATCTTTGTTATGGGTTTTTTGGGGAATGGTCTTTGCATCTGGTGTGCTAGTTTATGTGTTGGTCGAGCTCCTAAAAAAATATAGAGCACTACAGGTGCGCATTGATCTAATTAGCACGGGCAAGGACCTCGTGACGGGCTTACCTGACCCTCACGAGTTTGAAGTGCGAGTCGATGTTGAATGCCGTCGATGTGTTAGAGAATTTACCCCTCTAACACTCATGTACGTAGGGTTTGATGTTGAGGATATTGAAGAACAAGACGCCATTAAAGTGGCACAAAATCTCATTCATGTCGTTTGCCGCCCTGGCGATATGGTGGCTAAAGTCGATGCAACAACCTTTGGACTGATATTACCTTCCACTAATGAACTTGTATTGCAATTGGCTGACCGGTGCTTGAAGGGAGTAAAGCAGTTAGGACTTAAGCCTCCAGTGAGTATTGGCTTATGTACGTTTCAACCAAGATCTGATTTGGAAAGTACAGCTGCCATGGCTAATGTTCAGCAGTTATTGATTAATGCGAAGACTCGTGGGGGAGATCAAGTGTGTGCTGATGCAGAGCCTCTTGCGAATCCTTCAGTGACATATTCTTATTGATCGTATATGTCAGACCCCACATTACATAGCCCTCAAAGCCTTCTCTGTCGCTTAGAGAGAGAGGCAAAACAAGGGTATATTCGACACTCCTGTTGGTTAACAGGTTCTCCTGAGTGGACTGCTGAGCAAGTGCTCACATACCTCCATCGTAATGACCATCTAAACAGCGTTGTTATTTCGTCCCGTGAATGGGAAGGGCAAACCACCTGTGATATTCATCAAGCCCACCGTTTACTGGGTCAGGAAGTAGATTTGTTGGTCTACGATGGATTTAGTGGTATTAATCCTGATGCACTTGGCCAAGTTTCAGGGTTACTAAAAGGAGGTGGTCTTTTTATTTTTTTGAGCCATCATCCTGAATCCCCAGATTTCTATAATGACCCCGAAAAGCAACGATTACGAGTAGAGCCGTATGCAAGTGTAGATGTTGCTGATCATTTTCTTAATCATTTGAAACGCTGCTTTACTGAAGAGGCATCTCTATCTCACTTTGACCAGATACAGGGGATGTTATCACTTTCACCTTTCTCAATACCTCGTGCTTCTGAAGAATTAATGCTTTTTGATCAACGACGCGTTGTCGATCAAATTACTCAGTGCTTTGAGCTACCTGGAAAGCGCAATTGCGTGCTAACAGCTGCGAGGGGGAGGGGTAAATCTTCTGCATTAGGGATATTAGCCCGTCAATATCTAAGCCAAGGTCGAAATGTTGTAGTGACAGCACCGAGTATTGATGCAGTTGAAAGCGTATTTAAACAAGCATCGATTTCTCCAGAGGCTCTGCGGGAGCGCTATCGGGTTGATAGTGCTAATCAGGCCTCTTTAGTATTCAAGCCGCCAATAGATGTACTTTGTGATGGGTCTGATGCAGATATTTTGTTGGTAGATGAGGCCGCAGGAATCCCTGTGCAACTATTGACGGGTTTTCTTGAGCAGTTCACCAAAATAGTTTTTGCGACGACCACTCAAGGGTATGAAGGAACGGGACAAGGGTTTGCGCTACGCTTTTTTCCAGTCCTTAAGCGTTGCTCTGAAACACTACAGAGTTTTACCTTAGAAAAGCCTATCCGCTGGTCAGATCATGATCCATTAGAACCCTTTATCAATAAGCTATTGTTGCTAGACTCATGTGCACGTTTTGATCTGCCTACGAGGCAAGAAGTACAAGGTACAATTCATTCTATCGATACCGTTCAGTACAGGCGTATTGATGGGCAGAGGTTGGTAGATGACCCTGATCAACTAAGGTCCTTGTTTGGTTTAATGATTAATGCTCATTATCGAACTACGCCTGGTGACTTACGTATTATGTTAGATAGCCCTAATTTGCAGGTGTGGGTTGCCGAACTGGCCGGTGATATTATCGGGGCATGTCTTGTCGCAGAAGAAGGGGGGCTTGATGATACGCTTGTACAGCACATTTGGGAGGGAAGGCGGCGACCACGAGGGCATTTGATACCTCAGTTACTGATCGCTCAAGAGGGGTATTTAGATGCTGCTGACTTCACTATGTTACGTGTGGTTCGAATTGCAGTAAAAGATGAATATCGTCGTCTTGGTGTTGCTTCAGCTCTGCTAGCGGTTATTCAGAAGGCAGGCGAAAATAGCTCATACCACCTGATAGGCGCTTCATTTGCTGTTACTCCTACGCTATTAGATTTTTGGCAAGCTGAAGGGTATCAGGTAGTAAGAATTGGAACACAGCGTGATCCTGTTAGTGGCTCCTATGCAACGCTCGTTATTAAAGGGCTATCTACCTCCGCGAATTTAGCGCTATGTGTGTGGGAAAGTCAGTTTCAAAAACGATTTATATATCTGCAAAAAGAGTGGCTTCAGGATTTTGATAAAACTCTTTTAGCACGTGTGCAACGTCCCGTTTCAGTCTTAGATCTGCGGCCTGAGAGTGAGGAGTGGAAAGACTTATCTGGCTTTGCGTTTCACTATCGATCTTATGAAAGCAGTGCTTCTATTTTTGCTAGGCTGGCTGAAAAGTATCGACTTCTTTGGGATGTAGGTTCTACAGATACACAGATAAAGAAATTAATTGAAGGGCGTGTTATTCAGCAAAAAAATGAGTTGTTAATGATACAGTCTGGCGATCTTCAAAACCGGAAAGCACTTTTGAAATCCCTTCGTATGGCGGCGTCTTTTCTTTTTCAACAAGCGAAGCTGGCGGGTAAGATTAAGTAGCTGATTCTATTTTTTTTAATATAAATATTTCACCTGAAACAGGGTGGTTTTTCTCTAAACGTAAGTGGCATGTCGTTGAATGAAGTAATGAAAAGCTATTCTTAGTCATGAGTGAGCAAATATACTCTGTGCTGTGTTGATAGCGTCCTGACTGCTCAATTTGCCAAGAGGTTTTGCAAGACTCCGTACTAAACGCAAACAGACCATCTTTCTTTAGAGCGTGGCTGACGCGGTTAAAAAGTATATCAAGTTCGCCTAAATAAATTAATACATCGGCTGCCATGATGAGATCTGTGCCCTTAGCCTCTTGAAGGCTAGTTACAATGTCATCATGGATAAGGTGATGATAGAGCTTGGTGTGCATTGCTTGTTCAAGCATCGCTTCAGATACATCTACGCCAGTGAGTGTGGCTATTAATGCTTTAGCTGATAATGCTCTTCCAAGAAGCCCTGTTCCGCAACCAAGGTCAATAGCCGAGATAGCGGTGCTGGGTAAAAAAAGGTGCAAACTCTCTATAAGCTGCTCAGGTAAAGTGTACTGGAGTTGGTTTACAAGGCGATTGTCAAATTTATCAGCACAGCTGTTAAATAAAGACTCCACGTACTCACGCGGGGCTTGGGCCGAAGAGATACCCTGTAACGCATTAAGCTGATGATTGAGAATAGGGTTGTTAGGTAGCCTACTTTTTACGAGTAAGTAGAGCTTTTGTGCGATATCTGGATGGTTTTGTTCTAGAGCATAATCTCCAAGATTAATCATGGCGCTATCAGAAAGAGATAACGCAGATAGCTGTTTCTCTACATTTTCTAAATGGTTATTGAGGCTGCTTAATAAAGCCCATTCATTTAGCCATTCTTGGTCGTGGTATTCTGGGTGGCTTTCTAATAGCGCTAATGCTGTGGTGGGATCATTAAGGTGTCTTTTAGCGACCGCTAAACTAATAATGGCGTCTAGGATATTAGGGGAGTAGGTCAGCGCTGTTGTTAGGTCTTCATGCATTTCAGACCAGCGAGACAGTTGTTCAAATATGTTAGCCCGGTTACAGTAGAAAAGAGGCTGTTTTCTAAGTGATATAGCTTGGCTGATATATTCTAAGGCTTCTGGAAATCGTTGCTGATAGTTTAAAGAAAGCGACAAATTGCTGAGTGCTTGAGCTTTATCATTGTGACTTTGTGCACTTTTTTGAGCGATTTGTAAGAGCTTTTCTGCAATGACGAGCTCACCCGTATTTAGCGCAATCACACCTGATAGTAAATTTGCTTGATAATGCAGAGGTGCACGAGCAATAATTCTTTTACAGATGTGCTGTGCTGATTTGTATTTGCCTTGATTGAGTAAAGCCATCGCTTTGCTGATAGTTTGTTCAGACTGTTTCATCGCACATTATCAAAAGTGAATTTGGGATGCATTTTGTACTCAAAATTAATGGATAGCAACGATACAACTTATGATGTCTTTTCAACCCCAGCAGCTTAAAAAGCTAGCAACAATGAAAATGCCCTTTGGGAAATATGCGGGTCGAATCTTAGTCGACCTTCCAGAACCCTATATCTGCTGGTTCGAAAAGAAAGGGTTTCCCTCTGGAGAAATAGGCGATCTACTTCGTACGTTATATGAGATTAAACTTAATGGGTTGGAATACCTGCTACAGCCCTTAAAAGAGCAGTCGCAAAATTCTGGTAAGTATTACCCAAAGAGAAAATCATGACGCCTGCAGTTAACGTGCTTAATAAGGCAAAGTATTCTTATAAGTTACATGAGTATCAACATAACCCTGGGAGTGCGTCGTATGGTGAGGAAGCCGCAGACCTACTTGTACAAAACCCAGCGCAAGTATTCAAAACTTTACTCGTGGCAATAGAAGGAAATCAGAAAAAGTTGGCGGTGGCTGTGGTTCCAGTGAGTGGGTTGCTTAACTTAAAAGCAATGGCATCCGCACTAAGTGTAAAAAAGGTTGTTATGGCTGAGCCTGAAGCTGCTGAGCGAACGACAGGGTACATCGTAGGGGGTATTAGCCCACTAGGGCAAAAAAAAGCACTGCCCACTGTTATTGATGAGTCGGCAGTAGATTATGGCGCTATCTTCATAAGTGCGGGGAAAAGGGGCTTAGAAATTGAGATGTCCGCAGACGACCTCGTAAGATTAACTTCTGCAAAGCTTGCCGGTATTGGTCGGAAAGACTCTTAACTAGCTTTACGAGCCTTCACCGAATCATTGTGAGCTGCAGATGGCTTATACTCTGCGGCTTCAATACAGTGTCTACTAAGCAACTTATAAAAGTCTGTTCTATTCCTTTGTGCAATACGTGCGGCGTGTGTGACATTACCTTCCGTTACTTGCATGAGCTTAATCAGGTAGCGTTTCTCAAAGTCAGCTCGAGCTTCATTAAATGACGGTATGACTAAGTCTTGGTTAGACAGTGCGTTTGCAACGAGCCCTTCGGATATCACTGGACTAGCACTTAACGCAACGACTTTCTCCATGACATTTTGAAGTTGTCGAACATTACCAGGCCACGCTGCCTGAGCTAATAAATGTAATGCGCCAGGTGAAATATTGCGTACTTTTCGGTTATGTTGCTGCGTTGCTTTTGCTAAAAAATGCCTTGCTAAAACGGGAATGTCTTCCGGACGATCTCGCAAGGGGGGTAATTCAATATTAACTACATTCAAGCGATAGTAGAGGTCTTCTCTAAAATCTTCGCTTTGCATGGCTTGGTCAATATTTCGGTGTGTTGCTGATATAATGCGGACATCTATATCAATGTTGTCGACAGACCCTACTGGGCGAATAACCCTTTCTTGTAGCACTCGCAATAGTTTAACCTGGAGTGGTTGAGGCATTTCTCCAATTTCATCCAGAAACAGAGTTCCTCCGTGAGCTGCTTGAAAAAGCCCTATGTGGTTTGAAATCGCGCCGGTAAAAGATCCTTTGGCATGACCAAACAACTCTGACTCAAGTAACTGTTCTGGCAAAGCACCGCAGTTTATCGCAATGAAATTTTCATTCGCTCGTTTACTCGCCTGGTGGATAGAGCGTGCCATTAATTCTTTACCGCTACCGCTGGGCCCTGTAATGAGAACACTAACATCAGATTCTGCAACACGGTGAGCCTGATCCAAGAGATGTAACATCACGGGGCTTTTGGTAATAATCTCGTCACGCCATTTAGTGTTTCGTCGGCGCTCAGCAGAAACAAGTGCTGCTTTTACAGTATCAAGAAGCTGGACTTTATCAATTGGCTTAGTTAAGAAGCCAAAGACACCTTGTTGAGTTGCAGTTACCGCTTCAGGAATTGAACCATGAGCGGTAATAATAATGACGGGTAAGCCAGGCCAATTTTGCTGTACATGCTTAAAAAGGGTGAGACCATCCATCTCATCCATACATAGATCAGTTAATACTAAGTCAACGCGTTCAGAAGGTAATAGACGCAATGCTTCTTCGCCACTTGAAGCAGTAAGCACTTGGTATCCGGATGCTTCCAGGCGCATGGTTAGCAGTGATAGCACGCCATTATCGTCGTCGACTAGAAGAATTCGTGAAAGTTGCGTCATGGTTTAAGGTTCCTCACGTTGACGGGTTATTGCATGTTCAATCTGAGTGAGAGCATCAATTTGCTGCTGTTGCTTTTCAATGGTTAGTTTTGCAGTGTTTAGCCGAGCAGAAATAGCGCTTTTGTCCTCGATCGCGGCTAAGTTTGCCTGAGCATGCCTGAACCTTAGATAAAGATAGCGATCTGCCGTGCAAGATTTATTAGGCAACAAGGGTAATTGGTTGAACAAAGGGAGTGACTTTTCTAGAGCCGTTTTGTTGTTTCTTTCGTTACTGAGTATGTTCGCTAAGCGCTCAGGGGATGCTTTAACCGATAATAAAATCTGTTTGCGTTGTGCTGCGTTAGACATCATGTACTGATGCTCATCTTCTAAAAATATGCTTAAAGCTTCTTCAGTTAAAAAGCAGTTTGGCAGTGGTTTTTCAGTCAGAGGCACCATTTTAGGCAATGGCTGGCAGCCGATCAAAAAAAAGAACGGTAATAATAAAATTGATAAAAAATACTTTGTCATATAGATAGCTTGTTCAAATCGATTATAAAATTATTTGGGCTCTAAGGGCACAGTCAGGCGAAAGACTATTTGGCTCTCTTTGTTTGTCTGAAGTATAAGCTTACCATGCATTGCTTTACTCGCCTCCATTGCAATACTTAAACCGATGCCAGAGCCTTTTAAGGGCCCACTACGCTTCTTTTTACCTTGATAAAAAGGTTCGAAAATCTTTTTGGCATCTTCTGGCGGGATTGCAGGACCATTATTCTCAATATCAATGATCAACTGGTTCTCAGATATAGACGCTTCAATTGTGACACGTCCATTCTTATCGGTATAGTAAATGGCGTTCGACGCTAGATTACCAAGCACACGATGAAGCATGTCTGGGTCTAACTGGACAATAAGTGAAGTTTTCGGAAGAGCCAGCTTTATCGATTTTTCAGAAATCAATAATTGCCATGGTGTGACGGCCCCCATTATAGCTTTATAGATATCTACTTTTTGTGTTTGTAAAAGGTGAGGCTGCTGAAGTTTGTTGTAATCAAGTAGTTGCTCAATCAATTTTTGAAGATTAATACTGCTGCTTTGCAGTAGCGATACAACATGATGTTGTTGGTCATTCAGTACTCCAGGGACTTCTTCAGCAAGTAAATCAGCCCCTTCACGCAATGTTGTTAAGGGGGTCTTGAGTTCATGAGAAATATGCTGAATAAATTTACCCTTTAGCTGTTCGAGTTGGAGTAAATGTTGGTCTAGCCAAACAATTTGGTTATTGAGTTGAACGATCTCTCTTGGCCCACGTATAGGCGTTTTGGGCAGGTTCTCTCTACGCCCTATTGCTTCTATTCGGCTACTGAGTTCTGTTATTGGTCGCGTTATTAGGGTAGAAAAGAAAAGCATTAGTGCTAATGTCGTCAGTGCAAGCAGAGCCGTTTGCCACCATAGGTCTTGGCGGGTTACATGGGCTTGTTCCTGAAGGCTAGCCAGTTCAATTGCCATTTTTTTAAAGCTTTCCTCAGCGAGGTCTCTTGTTAGTTGAGGCAATGAGTTAATCGTCTCACTGAAGGGGTCTTCTTGCAGATCGTTAAATAAATCTTGGAATTTTTGCTTTTTATGGTTTTGTTCAGTAATGAACATCTGTATCGATAAATGGTTATTAAAGCTCTCCACCTGCTCTGCTAGGCGTTCTTGTATTGTGGGTACTTTGAGAATACGGAATTGCGTTGATGAGCGAACGATATCTTCCGCTAGGCGTTCCAGAGAGTTATTCTGTTGGCTAAGTTCAAGCGATATTTGAGTCTGTTTATAACTTTGTTGTAACTGATTTTCTAATACAATGTTGCTTTTATAAAGCATGAAACCGATAGGAACATTGATTAAAAAGAAGGCAATAAACACCAGTTGTTTTAATGAGCGTGGCTGCCAAGCTCTTGGTGAGGGGGTCATATTGCCTCGATCTCTTTAATGATGATTTGTTGATTATCCTTAATTATGAGTGATAGGTTAAGTCAGATGTAAATAATTGCACTTTTTTGGTAATGACCCTCTTACTTAAATGCATTGAAGAGAAGCAAAAGTGAGCAGTATTTTGAGTTGACTATTGTCCACATTCTTAGGCAGTGTTAGCTCATTGAGGCTTAAGAAACCATTGTTGTTCACATCGATTTGAAGAAAACGATCAGATATTTCACTATCCGCCATCGCTTCTAGATAGTTGAGTCGGCCATCTTTATTACTATCGAGGTTTTCCATTAGCACGACTGGATTTAAATGCTCCAAAGCGCTGATATGCTTAGACTGCATGGGTTCTGCAAAAAGGTGTGTTGTTGTGATAATTGAGAGAATAACAATGAATAAGCGCATGGGGTGCCCTTCGAAAAAAAATGATATATCAGATAAAGCAAATCTTAGGCCGAGTTTTATAAAATCACTATTTTTCAATATGTTATAAGTTTTTTTGATAGAGAGTAGGGCAATTGGCAATACGTTATTGAAGAAAGTGTCTCTTTTTGGAGTCCATGGGGGAGGAGTTGATAAAAAACTTAACTATAACAGTGGCTTATAGTGTCTCTTAATAAGGACGGTTTTGTTCGATGTCTGTATATATTAGTTTCTAACTCTTTCAAGTGAGGATAGTAAATGAACAACGATTCCAGAGTAGATAGCCGGATCTGGCCGTGTAGTGCTCATTACACGTAGTCCCCATATTCCTGTCATTAGCATTTTAGCCAGACTATTACAGTCAGTTTCAGGTTTTATTTCACCGTTTAATCGAGCGTTCTCAAGCGCAACGTAAAAATGGTGTTCAATTCGGTTTAGGTATTCTGTCACCTTGATTCGAATATCATCATCTTCTGTGGCAAGTTCTAATAGGGTATTAATCATTAAACAGCCTTTACCAAGCTCATCATTTTCTAATTCTTTGCACATGCAAGAAAAGAAATGAGCGATAGCGTCAATGGCTGAATCAGATTGTTCCATACATTCGCTAATGCGTGTTAAGCTGCGATTCGCATAATTATCGATAACCTCAAGAAATAATCCTCGTTTACTATTAAATGCTCCATATAAGGATCCGGGTTTTAGGTTTGTTGCATGCACAAGATCAGTAACGGACGTGGCGATGTATCCCGTGCGCCAAAAAATTTCCATGGCTTTATTGAGCACTTCGCTTCTATCAAACTCTGCTGGTCTTGCCATTAATCATGGTTCCTGAGTCATCAGTTAATTAAGCAATAATATTGCTAACTACTTATTTATGGTACAGAGAAAGGAATTCGTCAACTATGAGGAGAATAAAAAAGTGTTTGGTATTGCTGGTCTTCGTTCCAGTTTTTTTATCAGGTTGTGTGGATTCTCTAGGATTAAAACAAAAAAATTCTAATGTTGAATTTGTCAGAGGTATTGTAAGTAAGGACGATAGTCAATTTACTATAACACCTTGTTATAGTCAGGAACGCCGCCGCTTAGATGACCCTAGAGGACTGTTGAAAAAGCACTTCTCCGGTTATACCGGCAGTACTGGGCTGCCTACCTATATGGAAGTGAAAGCTGAACAAGGGGTTGATTTAGTCTGGCGTATTGATGATGTAATGGTTGCTGGTGGTGGTAGTAAAATGTGCCATGTTAATTTATCCAATATACGTTTTCGTGCGCAGGGGGGGAATCCTCCGTGGTTAGCAGATGTTTTACCGGGCAGCGTCCGTGTTCAGTCGTATGAAACATTACGCACATTAAATTTTCCCATTGATAGTTTTGATGGCACTCAAGGCGTATGGGAAAGTTCACTTAAAGGCGTCAAAGGACAGTCTTATTCACTTCGCTTAGAAATTCGTGACCAGCCTTGTACGGATGCCCTTAATATTTGGTATCGTTGGAGTACTAGTATGGATCTAAGCGGGAATACATTCCAAGGGTGCGCGCGTCAAGGCGATTTAACTAACCGAGCCTTGTTAGGGCGCTACAGTAACCTTTTAACAGACAATGAGGCTTTTGTTGTGCTGGATATATTGCCAGAAAATATGGTGTCTATGCTGCTGGATTACCGAAACGGCCAAGCTTTGATTGTTATGCAAGGGACGTGGCAATGGAAAAGTAATGATAAGTTAATTATCCATTTTACTCAGCAGGATGGGCGCAAGCAGGAGTCAGTTCTGTTGCTAAGAAGAGCCTATTCAGGTGAATTCGTGCAAGAAGGTTTCTCCTCTGAATTCGGGCGGGCAGGAATTTCTCTTAAGCGCTCAGAGTGACTATTTGTTTAATAGTAATGCTCTTGCTTCGTTAATCTGAGCAGCAAGGTAATCACTTCCCCCTTGGTCTGGATGAAGCCTCTGCATTAACTTTCTATGTGCCAAAATGATATCTTCCGAGCTACACCCCTCTTTCAATCCCAAGATGTCGAGAGCTTCTTGGCGGCTCATCAGAGAGCCTTTTTGTGTTGTTTTACTTTTTTGAAAGTTAGATTTTTTGAAGAAGCGTTGTAAAAAAGGTAAGGCTCTGAAGATAAAATTGTATTTTTTGAAAAGAAGAAAAAAGCTGGCCAGTAATGCACCTATCCAATGAAGGCGACCTGTGATTGTTAAAATAACAATGATAGCTATTAACAATAAAATCAATAGTTTAAAAAGAGCAAATCTGCGACGGTGTGCGGGTAAAGATTTCATCCAGAATATTCCGGCAATCAAGATAGTTCCTAAAATGATTATTATTACAGGGCTCATCGTCTACTCAGATTTTTTAATAGATGCTACAGAGTATAGGGCAGAAGGCTTTTAGGGAAGTTTGTTACCTACATACCGTTGGTGTTTTTTCTCTTTAATAAAATGGGTATCGACCATTACAAGACCATCGACGCAATAATTAAAATTAGCATCAATACCGAAATCCATAAAGCGAACACCACCGGTAGTGCAAAGCTCACTGTACTGTTTATAAAGAGTGGGGACTGATACACCTAAATAATTTAGCTGCTCTTTGAGTATTTTAAAATCAGTTTGGTAGTCGTCACCAATAAATACAGTAAGCACGCTTTCTTTGCTTGATAACTCATATGGCGTGTGTGCCTTTGCTAATCGATTATTATCAGCAAAATAATGTTGATAAAACCATACCAACATATCTTTAGCAGGTTTGGGGTAGCGGTTGCTAAGACTTACGGGACCAAACAGATAACGGACATTAGGGTGCTTTTTCAAATATGCACCAATACCATACCATAGATAATCTAAGCTTCGTCTTCCCCAGTAGCGCGGTTGAACAAAGCTACGTCCCAATTCTATTCCTTGCTCAAAATAGGGATGCATTGCTTCACCGTACTGAAATAAGGTTTCGCTATAGAGGGGGCTATTAGAGTCGTGAATGAGCTTATGCGCTTCAGCTAGGCGATAGGCACCGGCGATTTCAAGATCGTCCTCATCCCATAGAATTATGTGTCGATAGTAGTGATCATATTTATCTAAATCTTTATTCTTTCCGGTGCCTTCTCCAACACATCGAAATGATATTTCTCGTAATCTTCCTATTTCTTGCATAACTGCTGAATCAGGGCAGTGGTCAAATAGATATATTTTTTTACCGTCGACGGTCTCCCCCAGTAGCTCTGATGCTTTAAGTTCTTGTTTTAGGAGACGTCTATCTTGTGGATGTACAATGGTTTTTTCTGTGTTAAATAAAGGGCTCTTACGCTTTGCAATACGATATAAATGCTTGCGTACAAGTTTGGATTTTTCGGTTGTCGATATAGGAACCGCATCTATATGGCTATAGGGTATTGCTTGGCCTATACGAATAGGAATAATGGTAGATTGCTTATTGAACATCTCTCTGGCCAAAAGCAAGGAAGATAATGATTTATGGATATAAGATACGCCGTAAAAGAGAGGAGAGTTTTTTCCGCCTAAATAAACCGGTAAAACGGGTGCATTTGCTTTTCGTGCAAAACGAAGAAAACCGCTATTCCACTTTCCATCTTTGATGCCTGTCATACCTGCTCTAGAAACTTCCCCCGCAGGAAATACAATAACGGCCTCCTCGTTTTGCAGTGAATGTATAATGCGCTCGATATCTTTCTTTTTCGTACCGTTACCCAAATTATCAACGGGTAAAAATAGAGAGCTGAGCTGTTCGAAATGACTTAAAACATCATTAGCAACAATCCTAACATCGCGACGAACTTCACCAATAAGTTTGAGAAGCGCTAAGCCATCTAGAGCTCCTAAAGGATGATTAGCAATAATGACGACTCGACCAGATGAAGGAATATTCATGCGGTCAACATGGCTAAGGCTGTAGCTGAAATCGAAATAGTCCAACACTTTATCAACAAACTCAAAACCTCTGGCTTCAGTATTTTTTGTTAAAAAAGAATTGATTTCGTCTTCATGTATTAAGCGACGTAGGCAATAAATTGCAGAACGGCGAAGTGTTGCGGGTTTCGCAGAAAAGGCAGGGTATTTCTGTACCAATGCCTGTTCAATATTAATCATGTTTTTTCCCTGTAGCAGAATTTATATCAGAAATAATATGGCAGTTATATGGCAGTTATTTGACGAGGGCATGACAAAATTGTGATGGATTCTGGAGGCATTGCTAGTGGTTAGTAAGTAGTGGGACGTATCTGATATTTTAGTTATACTGTATATGTATACAGCTTAAGTAAAGAATGTATGAGAAAAATTATTCATTGTGATTGTGATTGCTTTTTTGCCGCGGTAGAGATGCGCGACAACCCGGAATATGCTGACATTCCATTAGCCATTGGCGGGCGCTCAGATAGAAGGGGGGTTATATCCACCTGTAACTATCCGGCCCGTGTATTTGGTATTCGTTCTGCTATGGCTACTGCACATGCATTAAAGCTATGCCCTTCATTAACAGTTATTCCGGGCGAGATGGAAAAATATCAACATGTTTCAGCCCAAATCATGGCTATTTATCGTGACGTATCTGATTTCATTGAGCCGCTGTCGCTAGATGAAGCATATTTGGATGTGACCGATAACGAGCAGTTTCAAGGAAGTGCTACTCGCATAGCACAAATGTTGCGTGAAAGGGTTTTCAATGAAACAGGTATTATTATTTCAGCAGGCGTAGCACCTAATAAATTTTTAGCGAAAATAGCGAGTGATTGGAATAAACCAAACGGATTATTTGTTATTACTCCTGAGCAGGTCGAAGGTTTTGTTCATTCTTTACCCGTAGAAAAGTTGTTTGGTGTAGGCAAAAAAACAGCTGAAAAATTGCAACTATTACATGTGTACACATGCGGGGACTTGAAAAAACTCTCGGCCATAGATTTAACAGAAAAATTTGGACGCTTTGGGCAACGGCTTTATGAATTAAGTCGTGGTATCGATGAGCGCGAAGTCATCACGCATAGAGTAAGAAAATCTATTAGTGTTGAGCACACTTTTGCAAGTGATCTCATTACTGTGGATGAATGTCTCTCTCATATACCTGCATTATATGGGGAGTTGATGCAGCGTTTTAATAAGCTTAAACAGTCACGATCGATCCATGGTTCGTTCGTAAAGCTAAAATTTAATGATTTTAGTCAAACAACCATCGAACAGCGATCTTTAGTACATAATGAAGAACTATGGTCGGCTCTTATGGTACAGGGCTACCATAGAGCAAGTAAGCCTGTAAGGTTACTTGGAATCGGATTTCGTTTGAAGGATAAAGAAGAGATATCGTTAAAACAATTAACTTTTTGGTCTTAGACGTTTAATGCGTTACGTTGCGCACTGTGAGCGTTCAGAAATGGGAGAGGGAGTGTGTCATGACGCTTGATCAACTGGCTTTGCGTGTAAAAAAATTTCCGATTAAGGAAAGTTTTAGAGATGAAGAAGTTGGTTTGCGTTGTTGTGAGTTAGCGTTGGATGCTTTGTCATCCGGTAATTACGGAGTAGGGGCTGTTTTGTTAGATGCTAATGGCTACGTCTTGATAGAAGAAAATAATGCTGTTTTTTCTACCCGTTTTTGTTCTTCTGCTCATGCTGAGATGAGAGTAATTGATAAGTATGAAAGCGATTTTAGAGAAACGTATCCGCCAGGCCAGTTAAAACTCGTTGTATCTTTGGAGCCTTGTCCAATGTGCCTGTCTCGAATATTACTCAGCGGTATTGGCGTAATTAAGTATTTAGTCAAAGATTCTGCAGGCGGTATGGTAGAGCGCATGAGTGATATGCCACCTGCTTGGCAAAATTTAGCGAACTTGCAGTCGTTTTATCATGCCCATGCAAGTGATGAACTATGCCAACTAGCATTGGAGCTTTCACAGCATAATATTGTTTATTTGCGAGAGGCCTTGATGAAGCAACGTGGTAACGAAAAGTGAGCCTGCATTCTAAAAAATAGAGGGTAGTTATAAACCAGCGACGCTTTGGATAAGGCTAATGATTATAGATACGTTATATAGTCGAGTCTTTCCTGACACTGCTGTGCATTTCTGTTAAAATTCGCGCCTTTTAAATCTTCCCTAGAAATTATTTTTAATTTCAAAGATCTCTTCAAAATTCAATCGGGGCTATGAATGTTTCAACTGCTCGTATCTAAAACTCAAAGTATGAAAAACGATGTGCTTTCTGGATTAACGGTATCTTTGGCGTTGGTGCCTGAAGCCGTAGCCTTTGCTTTCGTTGCTGGCGTCGAGCCTTTGGTGGGTCTATATGCAGCGTTTCTTGTAGGTTTAATCACTGCGACTATCGGTGGCCGCCCAGGAATGATTTCGGGGGCAACGGGTGCCTTGGCGGTTGTTATGGTGAGCTTAGTTGCTCAGCATGGTGTTGAGTACCTATTCGCGACAGTAGTGTTGATGGGTATTTTACAAATGCTTGCAGGGGCTTTCCGGTTAGGCAAGTTTATACGTTTGGTGCCTCACCCTGTTATGTTAGGTTTTGTAAATGGCCTTGCTATTGTTATCTTCTTGGCCCAGATGAAGCAGTTTAAGTTTGCTGATGAGTCGGGAGTGTTTCATTGGTTGCAAGGTAGTGAAATGGGCATGATGCTAGGATTGGTCGCCTTAACTATGGCTATTATTCATTTCTTACCAAAATTGACCCGCGCAATCCCATCTTCATTAGCCGCCATTCTAGCTGTCTCTTTATTGGTTATTTTCCTCGACCTAGATACGCGAACTGTTCAGGATGTGTTGGTTAATATGACTGGGGATGCTGACGCTACAATAGCTGGTGGGTTACCGATGTTTAGTATCCCAAGCGTACCTATATCCTTTGAAACGTTCTATATCATCCTGCCTTATGCTGTTATTTTGGCTGCAATTGGTTTGATTGAATCTTTGCTAACATTGACGCTGATTGATGAAGTTACTGAAACTCGCGGGCGTGGCAATAAAGAATGTGTTGGTCAGGGTGTCGCAAATATCGTCACTGGCTTCTTTGGTGGTATGGGTGGTTGTGCCATGATTGGCCAGAGTATGATCAACATAAACTCGGGTGGACGAGGGCGAGCGTCAGGTATTTCTGCTGCTTTGTTCTTGCTCGCATTTATTGTTGTAGGGGCGAGTCTTATCGAGATGATCCCTGTTGCCGCATTGGTCGGGGTGATGTTTATTGTTGTGATTGCAACGTTTGAGTGGGCTAGCTTTCGTTTATGGGGTAAAGTGCCCAAGGCAGATTTACTGGTTGTTTTGACGGTTACCGTCGTTACGGTAATGAGTGATCTCGCCATTGCCGTTGTGGTGGGTGTCATCATGTCAGCTCTTATGTTTGCTTGGAAGCATGCTAAGCATGTTGAGTTTGAAACTTGGACGGAAAGTGAAGGGAAAACAAAAGTTTATCTTTCTCATGGGCCACTGTTTTTTGCGTCAGCGCAGAGTTTTAGGGATAACTTTAAAGCTAAAAGTGATCCGGATGATGTGATTATCGACTTTAAAGATTCTCGTGTAATGGATCACTCAGGGATTGAGGCGATTGATGCAGTCGCTGAACGCTATATGGCGGCAGGGAAAACGTTGCACTTACGTCACTTAAGCCATGAGTGTATAGCGTTGCTTGAAAAGGCAGGAAGCTTGGTTGAGGTCAATCTCATAGAAGACCCTGACTATAAAATTGCTGATGACCGACTTGCATAGTTGTAAGCCGGTTACCAAAGCAGATGAGCGCCTCACTTACGAGTGAGGGCTTGTCCTTCAAAACGAATACCTTCCCAGCCATCACGTATAAAGTTTCGAATATTGCCGTGATCATCACCTTCAGGTGTATTTAGAACATCCTGATAAAACGTACCAAAACAACGTAACGTTTGTTCATTATCTAGCGCAAACAAATGTGCAAAAGCAAAAATTTTGCATGAGCCTTCATTTTTTCCAGCCTCATTAGCTACACGTTTGTCACTTAGGCCGTTAGTAAAAGCGGTAGGTACATAGCTAAAGTGTTCATTGATGACTGCCATCGTGTCTTGAAAATCGATTGTTTCAGGTGTGCCGAGTTTAGATATGAAAATCTCAGGTGTCATAGGGACTCTACTTTTAATGATTAATATTTATATGTGTGAAAATAAAGGCTGTTTGTAACATGGATAGATTTGATAATCACGGCTAGCAGGCATAAAAAAGGCGACTAATTAGTCGCCTTTTTTTAATGTTACCAACTAGTGTTGGATAATTTGGCTAAGGAATAGTTGTGTACGTTCATGTTGTGGGTTGTTAAAGAACTCATGAGGTTCGTTTTCCTCAACAATTTGTCCTGCATCCATGAAAATAACACGGTCGGCTACTGTTTTAGCAAATCCCATCTCATGAGTTACACATAGCATGGTCATACCACCTTCATCTGCTAGCTCAATCATTACATCTAGAACTTCTTTGATCATTTCCGGATCGAGTGCCGATGTAGGTTCATCAAAAAGCATTATGTCAGGGTTCATGCAGAGCGAGCGAGCAATGGCAACACGTTGTTGTTGTCCTCCAGATAACTGGCCTGGGAACTTTAAGGCCTGTTCCGGGATTTTTACACGTTCGAGGTATTTCATTGCGGTAGCTTCTGCTTGTTTTCGCGGCTCTTTCCTAACCCAAATAGGTGCTAGGCAACAGTTTTCAAGAACAGTTAAGTGTGGGAATAGATTGAAGTGTTGAAACACCATGCCTACATCTTTACGGATAGTTTCAATATTTTTTAAATCGTTAGTTAATTCCATTCCATTAACGATAATATCACCTTTTTGATGCTCCTCCAGACGGTTAATACAACGAATCATCGTTGATTTTCCTGAACCTGAAGGACCACAGATAACAATACGTTCGCCTTTTTTAACCTGCAAATTTATATTTTTTAAGACGTGAAAATCACCGTACCACTTGTTCATTTCTTTTAGTTCTATCATCAGATTATCTGATGTTTCGCTTGTTTCTTGTGTACTCATAATAATCTCCACGTCTAACGCGTGTTGTGTCCGGTTTGTAGGCGCTTTTCAAGATTTTGGCTATAACGAGACATACCAAAACAAAAGACCCAGAAAACAAAAGCAACAAAAATATAACCTTCTGTTGAGAACCCTAACCAATCAGCATCGCTATTAGCTGTTTGAACAATCGCTAGGATATCGAACAAACCAATGATAAGTACTAGGCTTGTATCTTTGAACAGCGCAATGAAGGTATTAACAATACCTGGAATCATCAACTTGAGTGCTTGTGGAAGAATGATTAAGGACATTGATTTCCAATAGCCCAAACCTAGTGCATCAGCGGCTTCATATTGGCCTTTTGGTATTGCCTGTAAGCCTCCACGAATAACCTCTGCCATATAAGCTGATTGGAAAAGTATAATGCCGATCAAGGCTCGCAACAGTTTATCGAAGGTGATCTCTTCAGGAATAAACAGAGGCAACATGACTGAGGCCATAAAGAGAACGGTAATCAGTGGCACGCCTCGCCAAAACTCAATGTAGATCACTGAGAATGATTTCACAATTGGCATGTTAGAGCGCCGTCCTAGTGCTAATAGGATGCCGAAGGGCATCGCAGCAACAATTCCAATCACGGCGAGTACTAGAGTAAGGCTGAGCCCGCCCCATTTATGTGTCTCTACGACTTCTAAACCAAAGCTGCCACCATAGAGTAGGTAAAAAGCAATGACTGGGTAGATGAAGAGAACAAATGCAGAGACATACCCTTTGTAGGGAGTCTTATCAACGACGAGCCAAACAATAGCAACCGCAAAGATTAGGAAGGTAGTATTAATGCGCCAGTATTCAGTATCAGGGTAGAACCCATACATGAATTGGTCCATACGGTAAGTGATAAACGCCCAACATGCACCGCCACTGGTACAAACTGCCGGCGAATCACCAAACCAGTCAGAATCGATAAAAGCCCATTGTAAAGCTGGGCCAAGCAATGTTACTAAAAAATAACCAATAACTAGAGTGGCGATTGAGTTAGTAGCATTACTAAAAAGATTCCTTCTTAGCCAGCCTAAAACTCCAGTTGTACTGGGAGGTGCTGGTAGGGTGGGTTCTAAATCATATTTCATATCTTCTCTCCACCTATCGCTCAATCAAGGCTTTACGGCTGTTATACCAATTCATAAAGATTGACGTCAGAATACTAAGCGTCAGATATACGGCCATGGTCATGAAAATAACCTCAATGGCTTGGCCTGTTTGGTTCAGTGTTGTACCTGCAAACACTGATACCAGATCAGGGTAACCAATAGCGGTTGCTAGAGATGAGTTCTTTGTGAGGTTAAGGTATTGGCTGGTCAGTGGAGGAATAATTACCCGCAGTGCTTGAGGAAGAATAATAAACCTTAGTGTTCTTCCACGAGGAAGCCCTAAAGCACTCGCTGCTTCCAGCTGTCCATTTGGTACAGAAAGAATACCTCCGCGAACTATTTCCGCGATAAAAGCGGCTGTATAGATGGTCAGCGCAAGCCATAGCGCGACTAGTTCAGGCACGAGTACCATTCCACCCACAAAGTTAAAGCCTTTGAGTGCTGGTTGCTCAATCTCTAATGGCATCCCCATAAGGAGGAATATGACAAAAGGCATACCTAGAATCAGGCCTAAACCTGCATACAAAGTAGGAAATTCTTGGCCGGTATCATCTTGGCGTTTATCTGCCCACCTTTTCATTAACCATGTAGCAACGATACCTAAGAAGAAAGCAATCCAAACATAATTGAAACCTTCGGTTCCTATAGGTTCTGGCATATATAAACCACGTACGTTTATAAAGCTTCCTAAAAATTCAATGCTTTGTTTTGGATTTGGAAGTGTTCGAAGAACGGCGTAATACCAGAAAAATATTTGTAGTAATAAAGGAATGTTACGAAAAATTTCAATGTAGACAGTACATATTTTTGAAATTAGCCAGTTTTTTGATAAACGGCCAACACCCAAGAAGAACCCTAAAAATGTCGCAGCAATGATGCCAAGTGCTGAGACAAGAACTGTGTTTAACAAGCCGACTAAAAATGTACGACCATAGCTGTCTGTTTCAGTATAGGGAATTAACGTTTGTAAAATACCGAAACCGGCTTCCACATCAAGGAAGGCAAAACCGGTAGTAATTCCGCGTTGCTCTAGGTTGCTAAGCGTGTTGTTAATAATATAGAGGAAGAAGGCTGCAAGCCCCAAGACTAGTAATATTTGGAAAAACAGGGCACGTTTATCCGGGTCGTTCCAGAAACGACCGCTGCTTGCTTGAGTTGCAGAATTCTTTTGGTTTGATCGATCAAGTGTCGACATCGAATTCTCCACGGAACAAAAAGAAAGGGGTCTTAGAAAAGCCCCTATCTGAAATCAACTATAGAAAGGTATGGAGCCGAAGCTTCATACCCTGCTAAATATGATTAACGCATAGGTGGTGCGTACTGTAGGCCACCGTTTGTCCAAAGTGCATTAATACCGCGGCTTACTTTCAATGGTGAGTTAGCGCCAACATTGTTATCAAATGCTTCGCCATAGTTGCCGACTTGCTTAACAATTTGGTATGCCCAATCATCATTAAGTCCAAGCCCGCTTCCTTTAGGCCCTTCAAGACCCAATAAGCGGCGTACATTCGGGTTAGAAGACTTCAGCATTTCATCTGCATTTGCAGAGGTAACGCCGAGCTCTTCAGCATTTAACATAGCGTTGTGAGTCCATTTAACAACGTTAAACCATTGGTCATCACCTTGGCGAACAACTGGGCCAAGTGGTTCTTTAGAGATAACTTCCGGTAATACCATGGCGTCGTTAGGTTTTTCTAGTTTGATACGGATAGCATAAAGTTGTGATTGGTCAGATGTTAGTACATCACAACGTCCTGCATCGAAACCTTTAGCCGTTTGGTCTGAGGTATCGAATACAACGGGCGAGTATGTCATGCCGTTCTGACGGAAGTAGTCTGCAAGGTTTAATTCGGTTGTAGTACCTGCCTGAATACAGAATGCTGCACCATCAAGCTCTGTAGCACTCTTAACTTCTAGTGACTTAGATACCATAAAACCTTGGCCGTCGTAGTAGTTTACACCGGCAAAGTTAAGGCCGAGTTGAGTATCACGAGTTTGGGTCCATGTCGTATTACGAGAAAGAACATCGATTTCACCAGACTGGAGAGCGGTAAAGCGCTCTTTGGCGGTGAGAGGAATAAATTTAACTTTACTGGCATCGCCTAACGCTGCTGCTGCAACTGCACGACATAGATCAACGTCTAAGCCTTCCCAATTGCCCTGTTTGTCCGGGTTAGAAAAACCTGCTAGCCCAGTGGTAACACCACACTGAACAACACCTCGGGCTTTAACTGCGTCTAAAGTTCCTTCTGCCATGGCATGGCCAGCAAAGCTTATGGAAAGAATTGCTGCGGTAATTAAACTCGTCTTCATCATTAGAGTAATGCTCCTGGGATCAGTAAAGTTATTTTTATAGTGGACTGCTGTGTGCTGCTTTTTGGAGCGGCACCCGTTGGAGAGTAATGCAAAGGTCGTACCTATTTTTATTATTGTTGGTTTTATTGTAGTTGATAATTGATAAATTCCCCGCATGGAGGTTTTTGCTTTATCTAGTGGATTATATTTCCAAAAATGAACGTTCAATGCAACGCGTATATTACGTAGGGGTTTTTGCTTACTTTTTATTTTGGGCAATAAAAAAGGCCCGTATGGGCCTTTAAATGTTCTTGGTGTAAGGGTCGTTATTTAATTCGCATTCCAGGTTGAGCTCCGTCATGCGGTTCTAAAATCCACAGATCTTCTCCACCGGGGCCTGCTGCTAACACCATGCCTTCGGAAATCCCGAATTTCATTTTCCGTGGTGCTAGATTTGCAACCATGACCGTAAGCTTCCCTTGGAGGTCTTCAGGGGAATACGCTGACTTTATGCCAGCAAAAACATTACGAGTCTCTCCACCTAAATCAAGTGTCAGTCGCAATAGTTTCTTGGCGCCATCAACATGCTCTGCTTTAGCAATCAGCGCTACTCGCAAGTCGACTTTTGCAAAGTCGTCAAATGAAATGGTATCGCTAACAGGGTCATCACTAAGAGGAGATGAGACGGCAGGTGCCTGTACAGCGGCCACAGCTTCCATTGTATGTCTACTGTCTTCAACCAGTGCTGCTATTTTATCTTCATCAACACGTTGCATAAGGGGTTTGAACTTATTAACAGTATGATTTTTGAGTGGTTGTTTGACGGTATCCCAAGCGAGTGAGTCAAGGTTTAAAAAGGCTTGAACATCCTCTGCCACTTGTGGGAGTACTGGCGCAAGATAAGTGCAGATTACGCGGAAGAGATTGATGCCCATTGAGCAGCAATCTTGAACTTCTTGTTGTTTGCCTTCTTGCTTAGCAAGGACCCAGGGTTCAGCCGTGTCGATGTATTGATTAGCCTTATCTGCAATCGCCATTATTTCGCGCATAGCACGTCCGAACTCACGCTTTTCATATGCATCAGCGATGGAGTCACCAGCAATCACAGCCTCCTGGTATAGCTCAGGAGAAGATAATTCGGCAGAAAGTTTTCCATCAAATTTCTTATGAATGAAGCCGGCACATCTTGATGCGATGTTGACCACCTTATTGACTAAGTCAGCATTCACGCGCATTCGAAAATCTTCAAGGTTTAGATCGATATCGTCGATCCCCGAGCCGAGCTTCGCTGCAAAATAGTATCGCAAGTATTCAGGACGAAGGTGATTAAGATATGTTTCGGCCATAATGAAAGTGCCACGTGATTTCGACATCTTCTGGCCATCAACAGTTAAAAAACCATGACAAAAAACACCGTTTGGCTTTCTAAAGCCTGCACCTTCAAGCATTGCAGGCCAAAACAATGTATGAAAATAAGCAATATCTTTACCGATGAAGTGGTAAAGCTCGGTACTGGATGCTTCATTCCAATACTCGTCGAACTCAACACCACTTTTATCACACCAGTTCTTGAAACTAGCCATGTAGCCTATAGGTGCATCTAGCCATACATAGAAGTATTTTCCGGGGGCGTCTGGAATCTCAAAACCCCAGTAAGGTGCGTCGCGAGAAATATCCCAGTTTTGTAGACCAGATTCAAACCACTCATTTAGTTTATGAACCATTTGTGATTGAACATGTTTATCAACCCAGGTGCGTAAGAACTGTTCAAAGTCGCCCAGTTTAAAGAAGTAATGTTCAGACTCTTTCTCGATGGGTTTTGCACCAGAGATCGCAGAGTAAGCATTCTTTAGGTCTACAGGGCTATACGTTGCACCGCATTTTTCACACGAGTCGCCGTACTGATCAAGGGCGCCGCATTTAGGGCAGTCTCCTTTAACAAAGCGGTCTGGCAAAAACATCTCTTTCTCAGGGTCGTAGGCCTGGGTGATTGTTTTTTGTGAAATATGACCTTTATCACGTAGCTTAGTGTAGATAAGTGACGCGAAATGCTTGTTTTCTTCGGAGTGTGTCGAGTAATAGTTATCAAACCCTACCATGAAACCAGAGAAATCTTTTTGATGGTCTTGGCTCACTTTGCTGATGAGCTCTTCGGGTGAAATGCCGAGCTGGTCGGCTTTTAGCATAATTGGTGTGCCATGCGCGTCATCTGCGCATACATAAGTACAATTATGGCCACGTTGTTTCTGAAAGCGAACCCAAATATCAGTCTGGATATATTCGACCAAATGACCAAGATGAATTGGGCCATTGGCATAGGGTAGGGCGCTTGTGACGAGTATTTTCCGTTGAGTATCTGGCATGATTTTAAAGACATTGCTACGTGGATGAATATAAAGGACTAGTTTACGGTGTTAAGTAAGGTTAATGAACCTTATTTACACAATTTTAGTGGACAGTTTCCATAAGCTTGACTAAAACTTATATCTAGACGTGCTAAATGTTTAGTGTATGGGGTATATCTATGGATGCAAAAGTGAAGCTTTCGCTACATGACAAAAATATATTGGTCTGTCGCTCCGCTTCTCTGAATGACGATGAAATCAACACAGTTGCTGACCTCAATAACTGGTCGGTATCTCGTGTCGATTCTTCTGAGCAGATGCTTGAGCGAATACAAGAGCATCATTTTGATATTATTATCGCTGGTGTTTCCGAAAATCCTGAGCAGATGTTATCAGCACTCATGATGGCTATAAAATCGAGCCCAGAGTCGATACGTATTGTAGTGTCGGGAAATTTGTCACCCTCTATTGCTGCACGTGTTTCAGAAGTGGCGCATTCGTCACTGCCTGAAAACTGTTCAGATGTTCAGTTATCACTTGCAGTAGAGAAGGCTTTGAAAGTGGCAGGCTTAATTCAAAAGCCCGAGATAAAGGACTTTATAGGTCGTATTGAGCGCTTGCCATCCTTGCCCGCTATATATGAAGCGTTGAACACTGCGCTCATGTCTAGCCAGTCAAGTGCGCGAGAAATTGCACAAATTATTGAGCGTGATCCCGTCATGTCTGCCAAAGTATTGCAGCTGGTCAACTCAGCATTTTTTGGTTTGGAAAGGCAGATATATCGCTTAAATGAAGCCGTCACTATTTTGGGTGTACGCCTAATACGCGATTTGACGTTAGCGTCTCATCTTTTTGAGGCATTCCCTCAAAATGCCGCGTGGACGAGTTTTTCATTCGCTGAAATACACAGTCGTTCAATGTTGGTAGCTAGGTTTGCACAGGATATTTGTCGATCTGTTAAAGCAGATCGTCATCTACAAGGGCAGGCATTTCTTGCAGGGCTTTTGCATGATTTTGGTATGATTGTACTGGCTTCGCATGATCCAGAAGAGTACCGAATGGTCATGAGTAAAGCCATGGAGTTGTCTCAGCCGTTGTATGTTGTTGAAAAAATGAACTTAGGTGTATCTCATGCTGAGGCCGGCGCGTATATGTTGGGCTTGTGGAATTTGCCACCTAAAGTGATCGAGGCTGTATTGTTCCACCACTTTCCAGGAAGTTGTCCATCAAGTGATTTTCAACCGCTAACGGCTGTGCATATTGCGGACGCTCTATTACCATCAGTGAGTAATGGTATGGGCTGTTCTGTGTCGAGTCAGTTAGCGTTAAAGTATGTTGAACGTTTAGGGTTAAAAAATCACTTGAATCAATGGGAAATGATGGCCAACGAGTATGCAGGAAAGCTTCCTAACTAATTTTTTTTGTTGGATGATACAATAAAGAGGCCTAGCGCCTCTTTTCTTTTAGATTGACCTACATTTGTTGGCTGATAGAATGCGCCGTTCTTATTTTCCCCCTTCCAACATTTAAAAGTTTAGAGGTTTTCAATGGCACTATCTGACATCCAGCCCGAGCGCTATGATGAATTACTGGCTGAAAAGGTTTCAGGAGTGCGGGAAAATTTTACTGCCTTTGATCTCCCCACTATAGAAACTTTTGCTTCAGCTAAGACACATTACCGGTTACGAGCAGAGTTTCGGGTGTGGCACGAAGGGGATGATCTCTATTATGTGATGTTTGAGCCGGGTGATAATCGTAATCCCATTCGTGTTGATGAGTGTGCGATGGTTGCTCCTCGTATTCACGAAGTAATGTTTGATTTGCTGGATGTGATTCGAGCCAACACAGCATTGCGTTTTAAATTGTTCCAAGTTGACTTTCTTAGCACCTTGTCGGGTGAACTGTTAGTTAGCTTGTTGTACCACCGTCCAATTGATGATGTTTGGGCAGAAGAAGTCCAAGGGCTACGCAAGCAGTTTAATATAGATATTGTTGGCCGTTCACGTAAGAAAAAATTAATAGTAGAGCGGGATTTTGTCATTGAAAAGCTCGATATTAATGGTAGAACTTACGAGTTCAAACAAGTAGAAAATAGCTTCACTCAGCCAAACGGAGAAGTGTGCAAGGACATGATTCGTTGGGCTTTGGACGTCACTAAAGAAGCGGGTGGTGACTTGGTTGAGTTTTACTGCGGTAGCGGTAATTTTACTTTGCCTCTTGCACAAAATTTTAGACGAGTCGTCGCGACAGAAATATCCAAAACGTCGGTACGGGCTGCTGAGTACAATATAGAAGTTAATGGAATAACCAATTTGGATGTGCTGAGAATGCCTTCTGAAGATTTAACTTTAGTGCTTCAAGGAAAAAAAGAAACGCGTAAAGTGCACGGGCTTGAGTTAGATAAGTGTGAGTTTTCGACAGTCCTCGTAGACCCACCCCGTTCGGGGCTTGATGAGGAAACCGTCGCTCAGGTTACTCAATATGAAAATATTGTTTATATCAGTTGTAACCCAGAAACGTTACGTGACAATCTAACATCGATTACGCAAACTCATAAGATTGAACGTTTCGCTGTATTCGATCAATTTCCCTATACTCATCACCTAGAGTGTGGTGTTTATCTAACGCGGAAGTAGCTTTGATGCCTATTGAGTCTGAATACGTGGGCTTGGTATTGGTGTTTAGTTTCTATCAATGGCTTCTGCGTTAGTAGTCCTCTAAGCAGGAGCATGTGTGTTAGCACTATTAAAAGTGAAGGGTTTTATAGCATTTATAGGTGTCGCTTTTATAAATGCTTTCATTGATCTTGGCCATAAAATCACAATTCAAAATACGTTGTTTAAGTCCTATGATGGATCTGAACAGATTATTCTTACGGCTATTATCAATAGCTTGATTTTACTACCTTTTATTCTTCTGTTATCACCGGCGGGCTTCATAAGTGACCGCTTTTCGAAGCCTCTAGTAATGCGCTGGTCCGCACGTATAGCAATAATTATTACGCTAATTATTACGCTAAGCTATTATCAAGGTTGGTTTGAATTAGCGTTTGCTATGACGTTATTTCTAGCCCTTCAAAGTGCGCTGTATTCACCGGCTAAGTATGGTTTTATTCGTGATTTAGTGGGCACGAATAATCTCTCCAAAGGTAATGCTTGGATACAATCAGCGACAATGGTAGCCATTTTGTCAGGTATTGTCGTTTTTTCGTTACTTTTCGAAATGTTATTGGCCGATTTGTTTATCACCGGTAAAGACCCCGCCATTGTTCTTCAGCATATAGCGCCATTAGGCTGGGTTTTAGTATTAGCTTCAACAGTGGAAGCTTTATTAGCCCAGCGTCTTCCCGTCGAAGATAGTACTAAACCGTCACTCCCGTTTGATTGGTTAGCTTATCGCCGTGCGGCTTTATTACAGCGCAATTTGAAACTCATTGGCGCGGATAAAGTGATACTCCACTGTGTTCTAGGGATATCAGTATTTTGGACCATTAGCCAAGTAATGCTTGCAGTATTTCCTTCTTTTGCTGAGGTCGCGCTTGCAGAGAAAAATACCTTTGTCATTCAAGGCGCTATGGCCTTAGCGGGTGTTGGTATTATGTTGGGTTCATTCTTGGTTGGGCGATGGTCAAAGGGATCCATTAATAGAGGATTGATTCCGTTAGGTGCTGCGGGCGTCACAATAGGGGTGTTTAGTCTTCCTTTTGTCGGCTCTCTCACGTGGGCGAGTGCTGCATTTTTTCTGATAGGGCTGAGTGGTGCTCTTATGACTATCCCATTAAATGCGTTGATTCAATATCAAGCCTCTGAAGATAATATAGGTAGGGTGTTAGCTGGGAGTAACTTTATCCAAAATATCTCGATGCTTTGTGGGTTGATCCTGACAGTTATCTTTTCATTGTTACAGCTTGATGAAACATGGTTGTTGCATGGTATTGGTGCACTTGCATTGTTTGGGGCTTTGCAGACAATATTCATGAAGGGTAACGCCGCGTAATCATTGCTCGACGTAAACCGGACAGTCTTGTTATGTTAGCAAAGCTGCATAACTCATATCGTAGAAAACCTAAGTATTAGTTTGTTGTTAGTGTGACCCCTTGTAGACCATTGGCAATTTTATAAAATCTATGCATAATAACCAACTATATTACTGGGTTATTGGCGGTCTTGCCGTCATCAAGTGGAGAACAAAATGCAAGCACCCGCAAAAGCCTCAGGTTTGCCAGGGGTTAAATACGTTATTGCTATAGCGTCCGGAAAAGGTGGCGTTGGTAAATCAACAACGACTGCAAACCTAGCCTTGGCCTTGATGGCAGAAGGTCAAAATGTTGGTGTATTGGATGCGGATATTTATGGTCCAAGTCAGGGGATGATGCTTGGCATTCCTTCCGGAACCCGGCCTCAGCCAGCGGGTGAAAATGCTATGAAACCCGTCTCTATACATGGGCTGCAGGCTATGTCGATTAGCTTACTTATCGATGAAAATACGCCTATGGTGTGGCGCGGGCCAATGGCGAGTGGCGCGCTTCAGCAGTTGATAACACAAACGCAATGGGAAAATCTTGATTACCTATTGATAGACATGCCGCCGGGAACTGGAGATATTCAGCTCACGCTTTCGCAAAAAGTTGCTGTAGATGGGGCTGTTGTTGTTACAACACCTCAAGATATTGCGTTACTTGATGCCAAGAAAGGAATAGAAATGTTCAATAAAGTGGATATTCCTGTTTTAGGTGTTGTTGAAAATATGAGTACTCATATTTGTAGTGAGTGTGGGCATGAGGAGCATATTTTTGGTGCGGGAGGCGGGCAGCGTATAGCCCGTGACTATGACACTGAACTTTTAGGTGCTTTGCCACTAACGCTGGAGATTTGTGCGCAGGCTGATTCTGGTACACCGACTGTTGCTGCTGAGCCTGAGAGTGCTGTTTCTCTTATCTATCGTGATATTGCAAAAAAATTAATGCTGAAGGTACAGCAGCAAGCCAGTACGGCCCCTGCAATGCCGCAAATAAATATAGTTGATGACTAATTCATTAGGTTATTGCTAAATGAAACTAAACCGCACTTCCCTCAGAAAAATGCGGTTTTTTTTTCTAAAAAACACTATAATTGCGTGCTTTTAATTTTTAGTTTGCGGAAGGTGTAATGGGCATTAAGTCAGATAGCTGGATTCGTCGTATGGCGCAGGATCACGGAATGATTTCACCGTTTGAGTCTAACCAAGTTCGTTCGACTGAAAATGGACCTATTGTCTCTTACGGAACCTCAAGCTATGGTTATGATGTTCGTTGTGCGAGTGAGTTTAAAGTCTTCACAAATATAAACTCTACCATTGTTGATCCAAAAGACTTTGATGATGGCAGCTTTGTTGATGTGACATCAGATATTTGTATTATCCCGCCAAACTCTTTTGCGTTGGCGCGTACGGTTGAATACTTCAAGATCCCTCGTGATGTACTAACTATATGCTTAGGTAAGAGCACTTATGCTCGTTGTGGCATCATAGTGAATGTAACTCCTCTAGAGCCAGAATGGGAAGGTCACGTTACACTTGAGTTTTCTAACACTACTCCACTTCCTGCAAAAATTTATGCGCATGAAGGCGTAGCTCAAATGTTATTTCTTGGTGCAGATGAAGTATGTGAAACATCTTACCGTGATCGTAACGGTAAATATCAGGGCCAGACTGGCGTAGTAGTGCCACGTACCTAATGATGCAGCAAGACAATCAAAGAATTCAAGATTTCTGGCAACAGCTAGAGCTGACGATTGACCAATTGTTGAGTAGTCGACAAGACAATCAATTTGATGCGGATACTCTGCTGTCGGATTATCGTGATACATTACAAAAAATCGATGAGAACCTAACATTCCATTTTGAACGAGATGAGGATGATGGGCCTGTCGAAATGATATTTGGCTGTGACGGTTATCCTGAGTCTATTCATTCAGTTTTGAGTCTAGTTGGCGCAGCTCCAGATTTGAGTGGTATACGGTTTACGGCGTTTAATCATCGTTATGACCCTATTCCGAACTATATTAATGTGGCAGACGAAGTGTGTGAGTTGTCTGACTATTGGTACTCCCTGCATTCCATCGAGAATAAGCTACACCTATCAATTTATATGCATGATGTGTCTTTTGTACTAGATTTTGACCCCAGAGTTGAAGCAGTCATGATCTTTTTGGATGCGTTAATTGGTGAGTATGAGCTTATGACACGGGTGTGGTCATTAGACTGGTTAGAGTTACCGATTGAGCCAGTAGATTTTCATCTTAAGCCGTTGTCTGGTCTTCGAGAAGGATTTGATCAGCTTAAGCATGCAGCTACGCCGATCGGTATTACTGTCCACTGATGTTTCTATAGCCCACGCTACAAATACAGGTATAGAGAAAGCCACGCTAAACTTTATTGCGCTGTTGTGCTTCAATGGTGAAATGCGCGTTTATTATTCTGAGAAACCTACATGAGTGAGATACTGAACGATATTCTTGAGGATGTTCGAAAAGAATATCTACAACGAATGAATGCTAATCATCGTGTTCAGCCTTTTTTGACGGCAGAAATACTCTGTCATGAAAAACTGTATCTGGAAACAGACTTGCTAGCGCAAATTGTTGAAGAAGACCCAACTTTATTGGCAACGCGTGCAAGCGATTTAATTGCTGACACTAAAGAAAGAGATAACCCAGCGGTTGGGGCGATTATCAGTAGCAATATTGTAATGGCTGCTTTAGAAAGCCTGCTTGCTTTAGCTGTTGAGAATAAGTGGTTAGATGTCGATGCTGAAGGCCATATTTTAGTTGAGGAGGCTGAGCTGAACCCACATCGTGAGTATCCAGTATTAGCCGATTATAGCCAGTCGGTTGCAGCTACAAAAAACTTGACTAAAAAAGGTGCGAGCCGATTAAGTCTGTTGTTGCAGGCAGCAGAAAGTGAATTTATGGAGCTACTAGAAAGTGAAGTGCATGATGCATATCAGTTAGCACTTCAGGTTTCAGGTAATTATGCTATTTTTGCACCTGAAGATATTGCTCCTTTAGTTGCTGAGAACCCACTGCTTTTGGGGTTAAGGCCGGATGATATGGTTGATGAAGAATTGTTTGAAGGTGACCCGCCTGCGGGAATTATTATTAGCGGGCATCTAACTCATATTTTACTAGATCAGCTACTTGGGTTGGCAGAGAATAAAGGAGCTTTAGCACGAGACGGTGCGGGACATATTATTTTGCCGGAAGGTGACGATGATAACCCCGTAATTCATTAATGATTGCTTCCTTCATTACATAAAAAAGCCCGGAAATCCGGGCTTTTTTGTGGGTAAATATTAGTCTTCTATAACTAACCAGTGATCTAAGCCTGTAAGGTCTTCAGGATTGAGTGTTCCTACTTGCTGCTTAAATGTGAATAAGTTTAAAACGTAATCAAATCTAGCATTAGCATAATCTCTTTTTGCAGTGTAAAGCGCTTGTTCTGCTGCTAATACATCAACAACGTTACGTGTCCCAACTGAAAAGCCTTCACTGGTTGCATCAAGGGCCGCTTGGCTGGATACAATGCTTTGCTGGCGCGCATATACGCTTTGTACATTTGTTTTGACGTTACGCAGCAGGCTTCGAGTAGATTGCTTAACGCCTCTAGCCGTATCGTCAAATGTTTGAGTTGATGCGTCTAGTTGTGCATAAGCCTGACGTGATCGTGAGCTGGTTGCCCCACCTTGGTATAGCGGTAGGCTAAAGGTCAAGCCAACAACACGCCCTGAGTTCCAATCATTACTATTGGCGGTTCCTTTATCGCGATCGTAAGTCGCATTCAAATCGACAGTCGGATAGTGGCCTGCTTTTGCAATTTGTGCATTCCTCCTGCTCACCTCAATATCTGCTTTCACTACCTGTAGACCGATATTGCCTGAGAGGGCTTTATTTAACCACTTCTCTGGATTTGAAGGTGTTAATTCTTGAATAGGGTACTCTTCGCTAAGGAGATCTGTTCTCGTAATACTTTCACCCGTTAAGCGCTCAATGGCTTCATAGCTATTGTCCAGAGCACCTTCTGCTTCAATCAAGTTTACACGGGCGTTATCGTAGGATGCTTGTGCTTCATGCACATCGGTAATGGCAATAAGGCCTACTTCAAATTGTGCATTTACCTGATCCAATCTGCGTTTGATGGCGCGTTCTTGTGATTCAGCTGTTTCCAAATTACTTTTTGCACGCAGAACATTGAGGTATGTTTCTACTGTTTGGAGGATAAGGCTTTGTTGAGCAAGGTCGAAACGTAACTGTGCTTGATCATCAAGTGTTTTTCCTTGCTGATACGTAAACCATCTAGAGGCAGAAAACACGGGTTGAACCAAGCTGACTGTGTAGCCATGGTTGTTAAAAGAGGCTAAATCAGAGTCCGTATAGCTGGTGTTAGCTGATGCGTTAATATTAGGCAATAATCCCGCCTTGGCTTGAGGGAGGGCTTCTTTATTTGCACGAAAAGTGGCTTCTGCTACTTTCAGCTGTGCGTCATTGTTTAGGGCTTTTAGATAGATATCTTCTAGAGCACCTGCGCTTGCAACGGTTGAGCTGCAAATGCTTGCAATTATAGCTGCACGAATGGCATGTGAGACAAATTTCATTGAGCTAATCCTTACTGTATCGTTTCTGCGTATGCTTGTTCAGTTGTGTTTTCTTTGCGTTTACCTAAGAAGCTGTAAACAGTCGGTATAACAAATAGTGTCATTAAAGTACCAAATAACATGCCCCCGACAATAACCCAGCCAATTTGTTGGCGCGATTCAGCGCCTGCGCCAACGGCCCATGCTAACGGTAATGCCCCTAAAACAGTAGCGCCGGTTGTCATTAGGATAGGGCGTAAACGTAATGTGGCCGCTTCCATTATGGCTTCTCTTACATCGTGACCCTGCTCTTGAAGCTGGTTCGCAAATTCAACGATCAGAATACCATGTTTAGCGATCAAACCTATCAAAGTTATGAGGCCTATCTGGCTATATATGCTCATACTTCCTCCTGTGTAATAAAGGGCAAAGAGAGCACCGAATATAGCCGGAGGGACAGATAGCAAAATAATGAACGGGTTTTTGAAACTTTCAAACTGAGCAGCCATAACAAGAAAAATAAACGTTAGGGCGAGTATGAACGTCATTTGTAAGCTGTTGCTTGAATCTTTGAACTCTCGAGACTGCCCTCCAAAATCTTTTGACGCCTCTGGAGCAACCTCTTGTAACGTTGCTTCTAGAAACTCTAGAGCTTCGCCAATGCTAAAGCCGGGCGCAAGCATGGCCTGAAGTTTAACCGCTTTAACTTTATCAAAGTGGTTTAATTCACGAGGTGCAACAGTTTCTGTCACTTTGGTCAGGTTAGACATTTGAATCATGTCGCCTCGATCACTGCGTACATAAAGGTTGGAAAGGTCGGCAGGGTTATTACGCTGCTGTTTTTCAACCTGGACAATAACATCATACTGGTCGCCGTCTTTTTTGAAGCGAGTGACGTCACGCCCAGCGATATAGCTTTCTAGTGTGCGGCCTATACGTTCAATCGGGACACCTATCTCAGATGCTTTATTTCGGTCAATATCAATATGCAGCTCGGGTTTGTTGAGCTTCAGGTCTGTATCTGGCTGAACAAACATAGGGCTTTGATAGACCTTGGCAAGTAAGTTGTCTGTAATTGCCTTTAGCTCGTCATAAGTCCCATTGGACTTGATGATAAACTCAACAGGACGAGAGATAATGCTTTGCCCCAGCGAAGGTAAATTCATAGCAAATGACATGTTGCCAGTAACGCCGCCATACAGCTTGGGTGTGAGCTCTGCTGCAATATCCTGTTGTTTTCTATCACGCTCGCCCCACGGTTTCAGGCCGAGAAATGCAAGCGAGTTCGTTTCTGAAGGAAAGCCGACAACGGTAAAATAGCGATTGTGCTCTGGAACCGTCGATATGATGCCTTCGACAGCTTTAGAGTATCTATTGACATAATCGACAGATGAGCCATCTGGGTTGATAGAAAAGGACATAATAGTGCCCCGATCTTCTACCGGAGCGAGCTCCTTTGGTAACAAGTCGTAGTAATACCAAGCACCAGAAGTGCTGGCTACCATGATTAACACAGCTAAGAAGCCATTGCGTAAAAGCTTGCTCAAAAGGGCTTGATAACCGTTAGTAATACCATTGAGAAAGCGTTCAACAATATTAAATATGAACGAATGCTTCTTCTCATGCTTGAGCATTTTAGAGCCCATCATGGGAGAGAGTGTTAAGGCAATAAACCCTGATATCAGAACGGCTCCTGCCAAAGTGAGAGCGAACTCAGTAAATAGCTTACCCGTTCTTCCGGGGGTTAATGCCACAGGCACATATACAGCGACTAATGTTAATGTTGTTGCAATAACTGCAAATCCCACTTCTCTGCTGCCAACAAATGCAGCTTTAACGGGGGACATTCCGTTTTCTACATGGCGAAAGATGTTCTCCAGCATAACAATGGCATCATCCACCACCAGCCCAATGGCTAACACCATGGCAAGAAGAGTGAGTGTGTTGATTGAATAATCCAACACATACATAACAGCAAATGCACCGACTAATGAGAGTGGAATAGTCACCACGGGGATTAACGTAGCTCTCATGTTTCTTAAAAAGAAAAAGATAACAATGACAACTAAAATGCCTGCTTCAATGAGTGTTGTAAAAACTGAGTCAATTGATGCTTGGATAAAAATTGAAGAATCATAAGCAACATTCACTTCCATACCTTCAGGTAGGATCTGTTTGATGCGCTCCATTTCAACTTTGACGCCGTTTGATACATCCAGGGGGTTTGCCGTAGACTGCTTTACGATACCCATGGCTACGGCATTTTTACCTTTATAGCGGCCAATAATTCGTTCTGATTCAGGCGCAATCTCTACCTGCGCTACGTCTTTTATGCGAATAGGGTAGTTAGCATCGTTTCTAACAATAACCTGCTCAAACTGCTCGATTGTATTGAGATCGCTGTTAGTCAGGACACTAAATTCTCGTTCAGCACTTTCAACTCTACCTGCAGGCACTTCAATGTTTTGTGCGCGTAGTGCAGACTCAACATCAACGGGTGTCATGCTATAGGATGTTAGTCGATCGGGATCAAGCCAAATACGCATAGAGTAACGGCGCTCACCAGCAATTTGGATGCTGGCAACCCCTGGCACTGTTTGCAAAGGGTCTTTAACGCGTTTGTCAGCAAAAGAAGAGACTTCCATTGGTGTATGACGGTCAGATGAGAAAGCAAGCCAGATAATAGGCTGCGCATCTGCTTCAGATTTGGCGACAATAGGTTCGTCTATATCATCCGGTAAATCACCACGAACTCGGCCAACTCGGTCGCGAACGTCACTTGCTGCGGCATCCGGATCACGGTCAAGTTTAAAGTTAATAGTGATCTGGCTTTTTTGTGAACGGCTAATCGATGTCATGAAGTCGATTCCCTCAATGCCTGATAGAGAGTCTTCTATAATTTGTGTGACTTGTGTTTCAATAATGGATGCGCTGGCACCGGAATAGTTGGTTTCTACGGTGATTACCGGCACATCAATTTTGGGGTACTCACGTACGGTGAGCCTGTCATAAGAGATGATGCCGACTAAAAGCAACATCAGGCTCATAACGGTTGCGAGCACTGGGCGTTTTATACTGATATCTGATAAAACCATGAGTGCTTAGCCTTCTTGCTTAGGTGTATTCAGGGGTTGTGGGAAAATTGGTGTAATTGGCATGCCCGGGCGTAGTTTTAAGTGTCCGGCAGTGACAATGACATCTTGAGCATTCAATCCGTTTAGTATTTGTACTTGGTCGCCTTGGCGTAATCCCAGTGTTACAGGAACCATAGCTACACTGTTATTTTTGTCCATACGCATGACTAGAAAAGCACCATTGTTTGGGATGATCGCTTCTTCAGGAACCAATAAGGCGTTGTCATTAGCGCCTATTAAGACGTTAATTTTGCTGAACAACCCTGGACGCAATTGTCCAGATTGATTGTCAACGATGGCTTTGATTCTTATGCTATGGCTGCGAGCATCTGCGACCGGTGAAATAGCGTAAACCTCGCCGTTAAACGTTGCTTGTGGATACGCTGCTACATTGAGAGAGACAGATTGCCCAGTTTTGATCTGGCTAAGAGTAGTTTCTGGAAGGCTAAACTCAACCTTCATTTTGCTAAGATCAGCCAGTTCTACTAAATCTTGCCCAGTTGTTACGTAGTCTCCAGAACTTACATTTCGCAGCCCGATCACGCCATCAAATGGCGCTTTGATAGTCATTTTTTTAAGCAGGGTTCTCGCCACTTCTAGTTGAGCTTCGTCGACACGTAATTGGGCGAAGGTTGTGTCTTTATCGGTGACTGATCCAACACGTTTCTTAAGAAGTTTTTCTGCACGTTTATATTCATTAAGGCTAAGGCTAACGCGGGCTTTAGCTTGGGCCACTTCGGCACGGTATGAATCTGCATTGAGCTGAAATAAAGTCTCACCAAGCTTTATCTGATGACTTTCTTTGAACATTATTTTAGTGATAAGGCCGCTTTGCTCGGGGCGAATAACTACGCTTTCCCAGGCTTCTAATGTTCCAACTGCCTTGAGTTCATGGCGTATTGTTTCGGGAACTATTTTTACAACCTCCGCGGGTAATCCACCCGGTTTATCCGCCGAATTTGCTAACATAGGTACTGTTGAAATCAGTATGAATGTGGTGATAAGCCACTGTTTTTTATGATTAAACATATGTTTACTTTCCATTTTGTGGCGGTAAAAGGTGATTCCAATAGAGGTCGATAAGCTCGCGTAGTGGTTTTGTAGAGCTTTCTACTTTCATGCGTAACAAGGCTCCTTGCCAGCTATCCCAAAAAATATGTGCCAACTGCTGAGCACTGAGATCATTACGAATAGCCCCATCGGTTTGGCACTGTGAAAAATCTTTTTCAATCGCTTCTAATACATCAGCTGTCGAGCGGCGAATGGCTTCTTTAAATGCATGTGAGGCATTACCTAGCTCACCCGACAGGTTGGCAATTAGGCAACCAAAGTGCTCTTCTTCAGATTCAAACTCTTGAACTTCTCTTTCGAGCATTACACGCATTTTTTCAAATTGAGGGCAATCAAGTTTGGAAAGTTCTATCTCCCAGCGTTCACACTCTATTGAGTGGTAATGATCGATAATCTCAACTGCAAATTCTTCTTTGCTGCCAAAAAAGTTATAGAAAGAACCTTTTGATACTTGGCAGGCTTTGAGAATGGCAGTTAGCCCTGTTCCGTGATAACCCTGTTGATTAAAAAGCTGCATGCCTTTTTCTAAGACTTGTTGGCGGTTATGTTCTGGGCGTCTACCTTGAATCATATTTAACTAGACCGGTCGTTCTAAATTTGAATGGTATTGTACGCTGATAAGAATGAGACTCAAGTAGAAAGGGGGGAAGTATTGTTGTCTTTTTGGCAACAGACTGTTGAATTTGGCAGAATTAAAAACGCCGGAGAAATCCGGCGTTATCGTAATAAGCAATACAGTGAGAGCGTTAGCTTTGCAGAGCCTTTTTGATGCGCCCAATAGCGTCTTCTAAAATACTCATGCTAGTAGCAAAAGAAAGACGCATGTTACCCGGTGCGCCAAAGGCAGAACCAGGAACCAAGGCTACACCTGCATCATTTAATAAGAACTCAGCTAGTTCTATATCATTATTGAAACGCTCATCGTTATCAATAATGCTATGGAAGCTTGGAAATGCATAGAAGGTACCGTCAGCAGGGATGCACTCAACACCTTCTATCTCGTTTAGTGCCGAGATGACATATTCATGACGCTCTTTGAATGCAACTACCATCTTTTCAACACATGCGTTGCCACCTTCAAGTGCTGCTTGGGATGCAACCTGAGAAATAGATGACGGATTAGATGTGCTTTGAGATTGTACCTTTTTCATCGCACCTATTAACTTGGCAGGGCCAGCGGCATAACCAATACGCCAACCTGTCATAGAGTAGGCTTTGGACACACCGTTTAATACGATGGTGCGGTCATATAGGTTTGGAGAAGCGTTCAAAATATTACAAAAAGGCAAATCGTTAAAACGGATGTGCTCATACATATCATCAGTAGCGATGAGTATATTAGGGAACCTTTCCAATACATCGCCGAGCGCTTTTAGCTCGTCTAATGTATAGGCAACGCCCGTTGGATTAGAGGGGCTGTTTAATACCACCAGGCGTGTACGGTGAGTAATGGCCTCTTCTAATTGAGCGGGAGTAATCTTAAAGCGTTGAGCCTGGGTTGTTGTGATGACAACAGGTTTTCCATTAGCAACCAGTACCATATCAGGGTACGACACCCAATAAGGTGCTGGAATGATAACTTCGTCACCGTCATTAAGTAGTGCTAAAGATAAGTTGAAGAAGCTTTGTTTGCCTCCACAAGAAACGAGAATCTGATTTGCTTCATAGTCCAAACCATTATCGTTTTTGAATTTGTTAATAATCGCGTTTTTCAGACTCGGAGTGCCATCAACAGCCGTGTACTTAGTAAAGCCATTATGCAGCGCTTCAATAGCGGCATCTTTAATGTGCTCTGGGGTGTCGAAATCCGGTTCGCCAGCGCCGAGACCAATAATATCTTTGCCAGCAGCGCGAAGCTCAGCCGCACGATTGGTTACAGCGAGAGTAGGAGATGGTTTGATGCTGTTAACGCGATCTGAAAGTTGGACGTCCAATTCATAGTCCTCTATGAAAAAATTAAGGAAAGTCGCTAAATAAAGCTAAAAAATTATACAGGATTCAATGAGTAGGAGACATAAAAAACATTAAGTTTTAGTCGCAAGTTACAGGATAGACTTTTGTTATTCAATGGATCGCTAATGGAAGAATTATACGAAAGGTTATTTTGTAGAAAGTAATTACCAAGACGTTAAGGTTGTGAGGGCGTATACTAGCGCGTTCGATTCTTTGGCAGACGCGATCCATTAGATAGCAGGGCATTATGAAAGAACGCTTCAAAGTTAGCTCACCTTTTGAACCAGCAGGCGATCAGCCTGAAGCTATTAAAGGGCTGATACAAGGAATTAACGACGGATTAGCTGCACAAACATTGCTAGGCGTGACGGGCTCGGGTAAGACATTTACCATCGCAAATGTTATTGCTGAAGTGCAAAGGCCGACGATTGTTTTGGCTCATAACAAAACATTAGCTGCTCAGCTATATGGTGAGTTTAAAGAGTTTTTTCCTGATAATGCTGTCGAGTACTTTGTTTCTTACTATGACTATTACCAGCCAGAGGCTTATGTTCCCTCTTCTGATACCTTTATTGACAAAGATGCCTCGATTAACGAACACATTGAGCAAATGCGTTTGTCAGCCACTAAAGCTCTGTTAGAGCGCAGTGATGTTATTATTGTAGCAACGGTATCTTCAATTTATGGTTTGGGTGATCCTGAATCATACTTATCTATGATGCTGCATTTGGATCGTGGAGATGTGGCTGATCAACGCAAAATCCTTCGCCGTCTGGCCGAGTTGCAATACAAGCGTAATGACGTTGAGCTACACCGTGGGACTTACCGTGTGCGTGGTGATGTTATAGATGTTTTTCCTGCAGAATCTGAGCGTGATGCATTACGCATTGAATTGTTTGATGATGAAATAGAAAACCTGAGTTACTTTGACCCCTTAACAGGAGAGGTCTTACGTAAGGTTCCGCGTGCAACCGTTTATCCTAAATCTCATTACGTAACTCCCCGTGAAATCTTGGTAGGAGCCGTCGAAAAAATAAAAGTTGAGCTGCATGAGCGCCTCACGTTTTTAAAAGAAATTGATAAGTTGGTTGAGTTGCAGCGCCTAGAGCAGCGCACCATGTATGACATGGAAATGATTATGGAGCTTGGCTACTGCTCCGGTATTGAAAACTACTCACGGTATTTGTCGGGCCGGGAGCCTGGTGGAGCGCCACCGACATTATTTGATTACCTCCCTGATAATGCATTAGTTGTGATAGATGAATCTCATGTAACAATTCCGCAGCTAGGCGCTATGTATAAAGGTGACCGTTCCCGTAAAGAAACACTGGTAGAGTATGGTTTTCGTTTGCCATCTGCATTAGATAATCGCCCTCTACGCTTTGAAGAGTGGGAAAGTCTTGCGCCTCAAATGATCTTTGTATCTGCTACACCAAGCCGTTATGAAGCAGCAAATGCAGGACAAATTGTAGAGCAAGTTGTGCGTCCTACGGGCTTAACCGATCCCGTTGTTGAGATACGCCCAGCCTCTACTCAGGTGGATGACCTGTTAGAAGAAATTAACAAGGTTGTCGTTGATAACTGCAGAGTTATTGTGACGGTCTTAACCAAGCGAATGGCAGAAGATTTAACAGAATATTTGGCAGAACATAACGTTCGAGTTCGTTATGTGCATTCAGATATTGATACCGTTGAACGAGTAGAAATTATTCGTGATTTACGCATTGGTGAATTTGATGTGCTGGTGGGTATCAACCTGTTAAGAGAAGGTATTGATATGCCTGAGGTTGGTTTAGTAACTATCTTGGATGCTGACAAAGAAGGCTTCTTGCGCTCTGATACGGCCCTTATTCAGACCATAGGGCGTGCTGCACGTCACATTAATGGGCGCGCCATTCTCTATGCTGATCGTGTTACCGGTTCTATGGAACGTGCTATTGCAGAAACGGATCGACGACGCGAGAAACAAGTAGCGCACAATAAACTACATGGGATTACGCCAAAAGGGATTACCAAGTCTGTTGCGGACATCATGGAAGGCGCTTCTACAATCCCAGGGCGTAAAGCCGCACGTACGGCGAAGAAAGTTGCTGATAAAGCAGGTGATTTTGACTTTGACCCAAGTACCATGACATCCAAGCAGTTGGTTAAAGCGATGAATCAGCTAGAAGATAAAATGTATGAAGCATCTAAAAATCTTGAGTTTGAGTTAGCTGCGCATTTCAGAGATCAGCTTGAACAGCTCAAACACGCCGCCATTTAATACATATCTTAGTAGTAAAGTGCAGTGGCAATGCTTATGAATGGAGAGCCGAGTTTAACGAAGGAAAGTCTTTTGCAAATCGTGTGATCCATTCGTGAGCAGCATCTTCGCTACTCATGGGTTTTCCTTCAATACTCTCCATCTCTTTTCTATATTCTTCGATATGACATATCTGCTCAATCATTCTTACGGCGTAAGCTGTTGCAGGGTCATCAAATACTAACCCCGTTCGAAAACTGCCATCTTTTTCAGGAATACACCATGAAACATGGCCAGATGCTTTGAAGGTAGGATCATTAATTGCTATTTCAACTTCTAACGCGGTGCCGATGGCGTGAAATCTGTCGGTAGAAAGGCTAATGCCTATTTTCCCGGAGTGGCTTGCTGTATTAGAAGAAAGAATATCATCTGAGCAGAGTGAGATCTGGGTAGGAATGTCATTAGGATGACGAATGTAACCGTACGTTAAATCAGAAGCCATACTATGCACCTATATGCACTTAGATGTGGGCTAAAAGACGTTTGGCGTTTAAAACAACGCTCACCATGTTAAATCGGCTATATACGATACTTCTTTAATATAAAATATAATACACCAGCTTAACGGATGATGAGCAGAGCACTATAGTCTAAAATACAGTGCACTATAGTTTTAAATATTGCGGTAACTACGTAGTTACCTCCTGATTACTACGTAACACTGGATATAAAAGTGGAACCAGATCATAAGGTAAGGCAGGATGCGCAGAGTTTTAAACACAAAGCGTTCATCATGCCACTTAAACTAAAGATTTTAATTCTAGCCTTGCTACCCTTGTTGCTGGTAACAGGTATTATTACTTTCATGAGTGTTAAGCAATCGCAAGCACTCTCTGAGCTTGAAATAAAAACATTCGAACAAAATCTTCTTGCCTCCAAGCGCAGTGAACTAAAAAATTATGTTGGGCTTGCATTAACCTCAATAAAACAAGCGATGGATACGCCTTGGTTACATGAGTTTGAAGCACAAGCAGAAGTGAAGCGAATTCTTGATGGGCTAACGTATGGTGAGGATGGCTACTTTTTTGTTTACGATGCCGATGGCGTAAATTTAGTACACCCGGCGCAGCCAGAGCTTGTTGGACAAAACTTGTTTGACCTTCAAGATGATAACGACACTTTTGTATTTCGAGATTTATTTGCAGTCGCTAAGGAGGGAGGTGGATTCCATCGGTACGTTTGGCGTAAGCCCTCAAAAGGCGGTAATGAAGATAAACTGAGTTATGTGGTTCTTATACCAGAATGGGGCTGGATGATTGGAACGGGCTTGTATGTTGATGATATAGCAAAAGAGGTAGCTAGAGCTCGTCAAGAAGTAACACTAAACATCCGCAATACATTCTTTACGGTGCTTGTGATTACAGCGGCAAGTGCCATCATTATTGTGCTCATTGGTATTGCCATTAATGTCCATGAAAGCCGTTTGGCGGATGCGCGATTACGCTACCTTGCTCATAAATCGGTACAGTTTCAGGTGAGCCAACGCCGGCGTTTTGCGAGAGAATTACACGATGGTATTAACCAGTTGATGGTGTCTGTCAAATTTCGTGTCGAACTTGGTATCAATAAAATTAAAAAGGGTGATGAAAGCGCTATTCAAGACCTATCAAAAGGTATGGATGTGCTTAACCAAGCAATACAAGAGGTCCGTTTGATCTCCCATGATTTACGCCCCAGCTTACTGGATGATATGGGTTTGACATCTGCACTTAAAAGCTTGCTTGATGAATATGAATCTCGAACAGGGATCATGGTGGAAACGGACCTTGATTTTCCACAACCTCGTTTACCCGATGATATTGAAATCACCTTGTACAGAGTTATTCAGGAAGCACTGTGTAATATAGATAAGCATTCAGGTGCCGATGAAGTTCGTTTGAAAACATGGGTGCAAGGAAAGCATGTGTGGGTTTCATTAAAAGATAACGGGGATGGGTTTGATGTTAAGGGGACTGTTCTCAAAGAAGGTATTGGCTTACGCAACATGCACGACCGAATAGAATTGTTAAGTGGTGAATTTGTACTAACCTCTGAAGTAGGGAAAGGTACTCAACTTCGGGTAAAGCTACCTTTAGTGTAAAGATGTATGGGGAATAGGATGATACGGGTTTTACTGGTAGATGATCACCCATTAGTACTGGATGGTATAAACGCCTGTTTATCCAGCCAAGAGGGCATAGAAGTAGTGGGCCAAGCAAATAACGGCCTTGAAGCATTAGAACTAGCAGAAGCGTTAACGCCAGATGTGGTTTTAATGGATGTTTCTATGCCAGTGATGAATGGTTTAGAAGCGACCAAAGAGCTTAAAATCCGTTTTCCGGATTTTAGAGTGCTGATACTATCGATGCATGAAAACCGTGAGTATATCCTGCAATTGATTCAATCAGGTGCAGCTGGCTATGTATTAAAAGATGTGTCCTCTGAAGAGCTAGTCAAAGCTATTGAAGTAGTACACCAAGGTGGCACCTATTTTAGCTCCCGAGCATCAGAAGCACTGGTTAAACAGTTTGACTCAGGACGTCGCCACGCATCAACTGATGACTCCCGCCCAAATTTAACCAAGCGAGAAGAAACAGTACTCAAACTACTGGCAGAAGGGGGAAGCAATAAGGATCTTGCGCGTAAGCTAGATATCTCGGTACGTACCGTGGAAACACATCGCCAAAATATAAAGCAGAAACTAAACATCCAAACGGCTGCAGGCTTGGCTAAATACGCTATTGAAAATAACATCGTTTAAAAAAAGATAAAAAGTAAAAGAAGCACTTGCGTCCCTCTGCCGCATCACTATAATACGCAGCACACTTTAGGACTATAGCTCAGTTGGTTAGAGCGCTACCTTGACATGGTAGAGGTCCCCAGTTCGAATCTGGGTAGTCCTACCAAATTTATACTGTTAATTCAGTAGCTCAGAAGCCGAATCTTATGATTCGGCTTTTTTGTGCGTTAATCTAGATCAAATATAGACTATCCATAGATCGCCACAAAAAATAATCGAGAAGAAGTTGTAGAGAAATGACCTCTATAATGACCTTCAATTAAAATAGAACTTTAAACGTATACTTATTTGAGTCTGTCAGCCATCAAATGCGCTGTGGGGAAACACCGTAGACAGAAGCTGGTTTGTAGGTGTTGTTGTAGTTCGTACTACATAAATTACGCCATAAGTCTGTGTAAGCACTGTTTTTATAGTAATACTACGAAGATGGCAGCACTGCTATGTATCCACGTAACCTTAAAGATTCCCGCATAAAAACTTTATAAGTTTGTCCGTCTTAAAATGGATAGCGTCATTACCGTTGAATCCCAAGACTAAGAGCGCTTCTTCGCTATCTACATACCTATTGATCGAAAGACTCTGGCAGGTGCTGACCCTCAGCAGATATTAACGCCTCAATCAGCCGGTGCGTAAGCGGTCGGCTGGATTGATTTATTAAGTACGATTTCCATGGGTTGGTACACCAAACCTGCTGACTCGCCTATATCGCCCTTACACTTAAAGCCAAATTTCCTATACGCTGGAACTGAAGT
>NZ_JADGEV010000068.1 GCF_016744175.1 Neptunomonas sp.
CGGAGCATAGCGCAGCCTGGTAGCGCATCTGGTTTGGGACCAGAGGGTCGCAGGTTCGAATCCTGCTGCTCCGACCATTTATCCCAAAGAACATATATCCTTATATACTGTTCGACTTGTCGGAGCATAGCGCAGCCTGGTAGCGCATCTGGTTTGGGACCAGAGGGTCGCAGGTTCGAATCCTGCTGCTCCGACCATCTTTACTTCAATACTTCATCTCTTCTTGAAATACTTTTAGCAATCTTTCAACTCTATACATATACTCCTTGCACTTATTTTTAGTTTGCATACCTAGAGATCTTACTTTTAAATAAGCATTAGCTACTTTAATCAAGGACTGACATGTGCGGGCACTATTTCTTTTATTTTTTATTTTAGGCCTTTTACCGCAGTCGGCCCACTCTACTGAGCAAGTCACACTTCAGCTTCGCTGGCACCACCAAGCCCAATTTATTGGCTACTACACTGCTAAATCCAAAGGGTTTTATGATGAAGAGGGCCTTGACGTCATCATCAAAGCAGGCGGCCCAGGAATAATTCCTTGGCAAGAAGTAGTCAACGGCCGTGCTGATTACGGCGTTGAGAATAGCAACGCCCTTACTGCGTTCATGTATGGCGAGCCAATAATTGCTCTAGCAGCAATTTACCAGCACTCACCTAGTGCCTTTCTTACCAAACGCTCTTCCGGTATTCGCACGCCTGCTGACCTCGCGGGAAAAAATGTCATGATATTCCCTGGCGGCCAAGACCCCGAATTAATGCTACTGCTGAAACAGCAAAACCTAACAAAATTTGACCTAAATCTTATTGCAACCAGCGCAGATCTTAACGACCTAATTACTGGCGAAGTAGATGTATTTAACGCCTACATCTCTAATGAACCTTACGCTTTAGAGCAATTAAGAATACCCTACAACCTTATCAAACCTATAGACTACGGGATTGATTTTTATAGCGACATTTTAATCACGAACAAGCTCAGCCTGCCTGCCCAGAAAAAACGAACCGACGCATTCATTGCTGCCAGCCTTCGCGGATGGGAGTACGCTCTAAGCCACCCTGAAGAAGCCATCACTCTTTTTAAAAACGAGTACGAAACAAAGAAAGACCTTGGGTACCTTCGCTTTGAACTTAATATGGCTCACGAACTTATCATGCCTGAGCTTATTGAAATTGGTCACATGAACCCAAACAGGTGGCAAGACATCGTCGACATGCTGGTTGACTCTGGAATTATTAGAAATAAACACAGCCTAGACGGCTTCATATATAAGCAAAGCAATACTATCGATTGGAGTTTTTGGAAACCGATTATCTACTCAGCAGTAGCGCTGATGGCAATACTCGCAAGCATTAGTTTTTACCTACTATCACTAAATCTAAAATTAAAACGCGAAGTTGCCACTCGCCGCGCAGCTGAAGAACAATTAATCCACTTAGCGACCCATGACTCACTCACAGGTTTGGCTAACCGCTCCGCACTTTCTTCTTATCTCGACATGTTTATAAAATTAGCTAAGAGGAACAAGTTAACTCCCGCCATACTGTACATAGACCTTGATGGCTTTAAGGAAATAAATGACACGCTCGGACACTCTGCTGGCGATCAAGCCCTTATCCGCTTTGCCAAAAAGACTCAAACCTTATTAAGATCAAGTGATATTTTTGGTCGATTAGGCGGTGATGAGTTTCTCATTCTTCTAGAAAATAGCACACGTGAGGGCTCCCACCATCTAGCGCATAAAATATTAGCGAGCTTAGAGATTCCTCTTCAGTTCAACAACTCTCATAGCAAGCTTGGCGCAAGCATCGGTATTGCCATTTATAAAAACCATGAAGAGACTTTTGACCAATTCCTCACTCGAGCTGATAGGGCAATGTACTACGTCAAGAATAATGGAAAATCAGGTATCGGGGTTGCTGCTCCATTTAAAGCAAAAAAATAGCATCAAAATCTTTCATATAAGAAACTTTTATGTCCATATCCCCCATAATCTGCAAAAATACACTCCAACCCAACACATTCTCAGATTGATGCTAACTCTCTAATACGATCCACCTGAGCACACATAATAAGAAATGGAGATATTCATGTCTGACCCGCAATTACCAGAGCATAGTGAAAACCCTGCTTTCATCGTTACGCAAAATGCAACAAGCGAAGCGTCGGTTGAGCCTCTACAGCTAGGGAAGCGTGTTCGCGAAATAAGACTCAGCCAAAGCTTAACTCTGGAAGAGGCCAGCAAATTAACAGGACTTGCCCGGTCCACATTGTCAAAAATAGAAAATGAGCAAATATCACCCACCTTTAGTGCCGTATCAAAATTAGTTGCTGGTTTAGGAATTGATATACCACAATTGTTTTCTCAACCATCACGTTCTGCAGGAGCCGGAGGTAGGAGAGATATCACTCGTGCAGGCGAAGGTAAGCCCCACCCTACCCCTACATATGAACATGAACTGCTGGCAAACCAATTAACCAGTAAAAAAATGCTGCCTTACCGCACTACAGTACGGGCAAGATCTTTTGAAGAGTTTGGCGATTGGGTCAGACACGAAGGTGAAGAACTCCTTTACGTGATTAGTGGCAGTATTATTTTTTATTCTGAATTTTATGAGCCCGTTAGCCTAGACGAAGGTGATAGCGCCTATTACGACTGTGAAATGGGTCATGCTCTTACATCAACAAGCGAAAGTGATGCAGTCATTCTCTGGGTAACAGCCTAACACCATACAAAGTCCTTTTTTAGATGAAGAGCTATTGCTGGCGAAATGGCTAGATGATAGATTGTACACAACATCAAGAGAAGGGCTGACGTCCTCGCCAACCTGCCAACCTGAGCAAGGTGGATACCGAATATCGGTGATGCGGTCTATCGACAATTAACCAGGCCCCTCTGTATCGTCAGCTTTTGATTTTTCCCTATCAGGAGCCCACATGTTTGAAGCACACCAACCAACAGCAGACCTATCTTCAATCCAATCGAGCCATCAAGATAGCTCTATTGATGAGCAGATAGTAGATAAAATCATATACAGCAAAACCCATAGTTGCCCTTTGCGTGTTTGGAGCAGCCATGGTAAACGTAAAGACAATAGTGGAAATGCATCCACTTTTTTATTTTTATATATTGAGTATAAAAATATCAACAATGATTCCTGCTATCTGTGCAAGGAACTCGCTAGCGAGCTATTACTTGATCAGCAATTTTTAGTCATGCTTGCAGAATCAGTCTTGCTGAAAGATATATCAGCCAAAAAGACACTTCTATGGCTGGATGAAACACAACGCAATGATGAATGATCAGATATTGTAGCCCTTACTTCCCCACCTAGGTTCTGGTTCTGCAATTATAAATAGTGGCATCATCCCCATACATAGAGAACTTGATAAATTGCATCCTGTACTATATGGGCTATATCTTCTATAATAATTAATTATCATTCCATTCCGGTCGATCTAATCGACCTAGATTTATAACAGGTTCAATTAGATGTCATTAGACGACCAGCCCGCCTTTAAAGAACTGGGCTTGGCCGCTCCTTTGTTGCAAGTGCTACAAGAGATCGGTTACGAAACACCTTCGCCAATTCAAGCTAAATGTATTCCTCACCTTCTTGAAGGAACAGATTTACTTGGACAGGCACAAACAGGTACTGGTAAAACAGGTGCCTTTGCTCTGCCTATTATGACGCGTATTGATATCAATACGAAGAATCCGCAGTTGTTAGTTTTGGCTCCAACACGAGAACTGGCTATTCAGGTAGCTGAAGCTTTTCAGACTTATGCTCGTCACATGCCTAACTTCCATGTACTTCCTATTTACGGCGGTCAGGCTTACGATGTTCAGTTACGTCAATTACGTCGCGGTGTACACGTTGTTGTAGGCACACCAGGACGCGTGATGGATCATATCCGTCGTGGCTCCCTAGTACTAGACAGCCTACAAACGCTCGTACTTGATGAAGCAGATGAAATGCTACGCATGGGCTTTATTGATGATGTCGACTGGATATTAAGTCACACTCCACCTACACGCCAAATTGCTTTATTCTCTGCAACAATGCCGCAAGCCATTCGCAAGTTGGCGCTACAGCATCTTAAAGACCCTGTTGAAATTAAGATTGCTAGTAAAACGGCTACTGCTACGACAATCAAGCAGCATTACTGGCGTGTCAGCGGTGTTCATAAACTAGACGCCCTTACTCGCATTCTCGAGATGCAGCAATTTGACGCTATGCTAGTTTTCGTGCGCACCAAGTCAGCAACTACTGAGTTGGCCGAGAAGCTATCTGCTCGCGGCTATGCCTGTGAAGCACTTAATGGTGATATTTCTCAGCAAGTGCGAGAACGCACAGTTGAACGTCTTAAAAAAGGCAAGCTAGATATTCTTATCGCTACAGATGTTGTTGCTCGTGGCCTAGATGTTGAACGCATCAGCCATGTTCTTAACTACGACATCCCATACGATACTGAGTCTTATGTTCACCGTATTGGCCGTACTGGCCGTGCTGGTCGTTCTGGTGAAGCCATTCTATTCGTTGCTCCTCGTGAACAGCGCATGCTACGCATGATCGAACAAGCTACTCGTCAGAAGATTCAGCCAATGGAACTTCCATCGGCAGCAGATATTAATGTAAAACGTCTAGATCGCTTTAAACAGCAGATCAGCGAGACTATGGACAGTCAGGATCTATCTCAATATCTAGACCTGCTAACTGAATATCAGCAAGAACATGACACGGATCCTATTAATATTGCGGCTGCTTTAGCTGTATTATTACAAGGACAAACACCTCTACTTATCAGCGAAAAAGAGCTTCGAGGCCCTAAAGCTTTCGATGATAGAGATAGTGGCGGAAGAGACAGTCGTTCTGAACGCGGTGAGCGCAGACCTCGCAAACCTCGCGGCGAAACTTCAAATGCTGACATGCAGCGCTATTGCCTATCTGTCGGACAAGAGCACGGTGTTAAACCAGGCAACATTGTTGGTGCAATTGCAAACGAAGCTGACATCGAGAGTCGTTTCATTGGCCAGATTGAGATCAAAGACAAAGCTACTTTTGTAGATCTTCCTGCCGGTTTACCAAAAGAAACCGTTGCCGTTCTACAGAAAATTGTAGTCTGCGGACAGCGTCTAAATCTTAAAGCCGTTGACGGTGCAGGCACACCATCTAAAGGTGGACGCCCATCAAATAGAGGGCCAAGATCATCTGCTCCTCGCAAGCCTCGTGCTAGTAAAGACTAGACTCTTGCTATAAAAAAAGGCGGATTTTTAATCCGCCTTTTTTATGCCCGTCATTTAAGCAGACTCAGCAATGTATCGTTTACATTCTAGTAAACAATACGTGCTACACCGCCTCTTTTCAGCAGACGCACCTGCTCGCCTACCTGAAAGAAAGACTGATTCTCTACTTCTTGCACGATAGATAATGTTTCACCATTAGATAAACGCACTGTAACTTCTTGCCCCTGCTTTCGTGTGGTATTTTCTTCTATCGCCTGACCAACCATTCCCCCAGCAACAGCCCCTAACACAGCAGCGATACTACTACCTTTACCGCCACCCAGAGTACTTCCTGCAAGACCACCTACAATTGCACCCGCTCCAGAACCTACAACACCATCTTTACGCCCTTCAATTACAACCGGCGTGGCGGATAGTACCGTACCGTAACGAACTGTTTGTATCTGCCTTGCCTCGCTTTGGCTATAAGATTTACCCGTCAAACTGGACGACGCACAGCCTGACAGCACTAAAGTCATGGCGATAGCACCCAATACAGTACCGCCCATTTTTTTGTTAAAGAAAATCATTTTATCGCCTCAATTAATCCACTGTAGAAGAGTAGTTAAATACTAGCTCACGTTTAACACGTCCCAATCAAGCATCAGCCCAGTTAGTGCTGCCCATAAAGCCGAGCATAAAGCCCATCTTGCTCAATTAGTTGTTTATGCCCCCCCTCCTCTGCAACTTGCCCATCCTCAAACACATAAACATGATCTGCTTGTTTTACTGCACTCAAACGATGGGCAACGATAAGTGTCGTTCTTCCTTCTAAGAAAGTTTGTAATGCACTATGTAAAGCGCGCTCCGTTTCAGTATCTAATGCAGAAGTCGCCTCATCAAGAACCACTACCTTGGGATCAGATAAAACCATTCGAGCTACTGCCAAGCGCTGCCTTTGGCCTCCCGATAAGCGCACCCCTTGCCTACCAACCAATGTATTTAAACCTTCCTCCAAAGAATAAATAAACTGATCTAACTGTGCTATCTCTAAGGCCTTCCATAAACGTTCATCCGTGAAGGTTTTTCCCATACAAAGGTTGCTTCGAATAGTGCCATTAAATAGTGCAGGATGCTGTAATACAGTTGCCACATTATCTCTGACAACATCAAGGCCAATCTGTTCGACCGGGATACCATTAAAACGAACCTGCCCTGATTGAGGTATATATAAACCAAGCAACACTTGTACAAACGTTGATTTTCCACCGCCACTAGCACCTACAAGCGCTATTTTCTGCCCTTTCTTTATATGCAGAGAAAGGCCGTTTAGTACCGGCGCTCCATCACTATACGAAAAGTTCACATTGTCTATATCGATACTAACGCTTGCAGAATCTTGAAATGGATCATACATAGCGGGATATTGTGGCTCCTGCTGTAGCTCCAGTATTCGATTTAAACGCGCCAATGCAGCTTTAGCTCCATAATATGCATACTGGATACCTAACACTTCCTGAACCGGCCCCATCATGAACCACAAATAGCCAAACACAGCCATCATTTGACCAATTGAAAGATCCGAGAAAACAACCATCAACATTGATACTGCTCGAAACAAATCAAAACCAATCAAAAATACCAAAAAGCTAAAACGGCTCGCCGCTTCACTTTTCCATTCATATGCACTGGAGTTATCTCGAACGCTGCGCGCATCATCCACTAACCGGCTTAAATAGTGTTGCTCACGGTTACTGGCCCGAATTTGCTGAATCGCATCCAAGGTTTCTGTTAACGCTCCCTGAAATACTTCGTAGGATTTATTTTCATGCTTTTTTAGCTCTTTGACACGCTTACCAATGACCGTTGTGAAATAAATCACAACCGGATTCAAAAACATAATAAAAAGCGCTAACAACCAGTGCATCCAAAGGAGGATGACCGCAGTGCCGATAATCGATAACGATGCAATTAGTAAACGACTTACTGAGCTCCCTATAAAGCGGTCAACCGTATCCAAATCTGTCACAAAATGAGAACTAACAGAACCACTACCGAGTGTTTCATACTCAGCCATAGAGATTCGTCCTAGCCTTTGCAGCATTACTTTCCTCATCCTGAAAATGATGTCTTTTGAAATGATAGTAAACTGACGACCCTGCCAAACATTCAGTACGAGTGCAATCGTGCGTAATATAACCGTAATGATTAGTATCGATACAATATAAAGAACAGGGCCATGCCACTGCTCAGGAAATAGAGGTGATAATGTATTAATCAACACGTCTGGTTTTTCTAGCAGGACCTCATCAACCAACAGTGGCATTAATAATGGCAGAGGGACTGAGGCAATTGTCGCTAGAATAGCCACCCAGTTTGCAAAAACAAGCTCGCGTTTGTGCTCAAGAGTAATGCTTAAAATATACTTCCAACTAAATCTAAAAGACTGCATGTCACCCTATCTATATAAAGATGTAAATGAAGTATATATACCACATACCCCTATTTCGATCATTGCAGCAGACACAAAAACACCCGCTACGGCGGGTGTTTTATTTAGCGCTGTATGCGTCTACTTCATATAAAGAAGACTACATACTCACTTCATTTTATGCTGACGCGCGAAGCATTGCGAACAATTGGTCTTTCAAATGAAGACGTTTAATTTTTAGCTCTTCTTCAGTATGAGTTGTAACCGGTTCTGCTTCTGTTTCCATACGCTCCACTTGCTTAGTGAGAATATGGTATTCATCAAACAATCTGGAGAAATGTGCATCATTCATTTTAAGAGAATGAATCTGATCGCGGTACTCAGGTAATTCATGTATTAAATCGTGATGTTCAATGCTCATATTGTGTATTTCCTTGATGGGTTACATTTTTCTTTTTTCTTCATATACAGTATCTCTGATATATAAATAACGTTCATTGATGCTCATCAACATAGGTTATCGAATCCGTTAAAAGCACTGTCGACATGACAGAAAAAACTATTTTTATGGATAATTTTTATGCTTTTACTCTCGACCTTATGAGCAACACAAGGTACGTTATATACCCTTGATAATTGTCCACTATAGAGCCCTTAATTTAATGGAAAGCCTGACACTCCAGCCCATCTCTTCTGTTGCCGGTGAGGTACAGATTCCAGGCTCAAAAAGCCTATCTAATCGCATTTTGCTGCTTGCTGCTCTCGCAGAAGGTGATACGACCATCACTAACTTGTTAGACAGTGATGACATACGCCACATGCTGACTGCATTAAGCTCACTCGGTATTAGCTATACGCTATCGGATGACCGCCAATCTTGCACCGTTAGCGGACGAGGACAACCTTTAGGGAAAACAGACAGCACATTATTTTTAGGTAACGCAGGGACGGCCATGCGGCCACTCTGTGCAGCCCTTTGCTTAGGCAATGGCGAATATGAATTAACAGGTGAACCACGCATGTACGAGCGCCCAATCGGCGACCTCGTAGACGCATTAAGAACTCTTGGTGCCGACATTGATTACCTTGGCACACCGGGTTACCCTCCTCTTAATATCAAAGCCAATGGCTTACAAGGTGGGGAAGTCAGCATTAAGGGCAATATCTCAAGCCAGTTTCTTACCGCATTACTCATGGCTGCCCCACTTGCTAAAAACGACTTAACCATCCACGTTGATGGTGAACTTGTTTCTAAGCCCTATATCGATATCACCTTACATACCATGTCTTTATTTGGTATTGAGGTTATTAATAACAATTATCAGTCTTTTGTTATTCGTTCGGGCCAACAGTACCGCTCACCTGGAGAGATAATGGTTGAAGGTGATGCATCTTCTGCATCTTACTTTTTAGCCGCCGCTGCGATTGCCGGCGGCACTGTACGCGTTTATGGCGTGGGAGCCGACAGTGTGCAAGGCGACAAACGCTTTGCCGAGGTACTCGAAGCAATGGGAGCCAAGGTTACTTATGGACCAACCTATATCGAAGTAACAAAAGGCAAAGAGCTAACGGCTGTTGATTTGGATCTAAACCATATACCCGATGCCGCCATGACCATTGCCACAACAGCATTATTTGCTAAAGGCACTACCGCGATTCGAAATATCTACAATTGGCGAGTAAAAGAGACAGACCGTCTAGCAGCCATGACAACAGAGCTACGTAAAGTTGGCGCCATTGTTGTTGAAGGCGATGACTTTATCGAAGTCACCCCACCTGCACAGCTACAACATGCTGCAATTGATACGTACGATGATCACCGTATGGCTATGTGCTTTTCACTGATTGCTCTCAGTGATACACCGGTAACTATTAATGACCCGGGATGCACACGTAAAACATTCCCTGAGTACTTTGACCTATTTAAAAGCATTTGCCTATAAAAGCCAAAATGCGTGTCAGTTATGGTGACTGACACGCCCATTCACATCACTACCCGTTTCATTAAATACCTCACTATGCCAGGCTCTACAACAACCGCTTAACTGGCCCTACCCTAGACACCATCAACTAACAGAAGATGCTGTAAAAGGGTAACTACGCGCAGCTCACTGCAATCTTCATTTATGCCCCCCACTACAGATCATTTTAATTCTATCCGGAGAAACACTCAATGACCAAAGCTATTGTTCTGGTTACCTCGGCTACGGGCCGCATTGGTAAAGAACTGGTTGCCCGCTTATCTCAAGCTGGCGAGTTTACGGTACGTGCCTGCTACCACACCGAGTCAAAAATTGCCGACCTGAAAGCCGTAGGCGCTGATGAAACAGTATTTTTTGATCTGAATGATGCTACCAGCTGGGATGCCGCCTTAAACGGTGTAAGCGCTATCTACTCTGCATCTTTGGACCCTATGCTGGAAGGCCACCTGAATTTCTGCGAAGCACTGGCAACCCGCACCGACACCATCAAACACGTGGTACGTGTAAGCTGCATGGGTGCGGATACCAACACGGCATCTTATCAGGCAGAACAACACTCTTCCCGAGAAGGCGCATCGATTCCACTGATGCTGCAGCATTATTGGTGGGGTGAGAAAGCATTGATTGATGCGGGGCTAAATTTGACAGTATTGCGCAACAACTTTTTTATGAACCACCTTTTAAAGACCGATTGCGACAATATCGCCCAAGAAGGTTGGTTTAGTAATCCCTTAGGTAAAGCACGTAACTCTTTTGTTGCCACCCGAGATATTGCAGAAGCCGCAGCTGTAGTATTGAACGAAGGCCCAGAACGCCACGCTAATAAGTTCTATGATATTACCGGCCCCCAGTCACAGACCATGGCTGAAATTGCTGCTGATCTTGGCCGTGCCATGGATAAGACAATCGAGTATCGCGCGCAATCTATGGTCGATTTCGAAAACGATTTTGGTGCTACTCGCGCAGAATTCTTCGAATACTTAGTCAACGGTTTTTACTGTCGATGTAGCCCGGATTTCTACAACCTCACCGGTCATAAACCCACCGCTTACTACGATTACTTGACAACTCAAGGGGCATCCGGCGAGACTGGTCTGGAAGAATTATGGCAGGGCAACCTTTGGAAAAAAGGCCAAGATGCTATGAAAGCAGCAACCGCCGTTAAAAGCTAAAAGGCCTTTCATTAAGACCTTAGCGTGTCAGTTATTCTGACTGACACGCTTTAATAAATAACTAGCCAACTATCAACCACTGGCTCAAATAAAACCCGCCAAAGATCAGCATAACAAAGAGCATTAACGATAATATCATTGGCTTAACACCGGCCTGCCTAATAGTACTCCAGCGCGTTTGAACACCTAAAGCGGCCATCGCTATCGCTAAAGAGAATTGGCTAGCCCACTGTAGAATACTTAGCAACGTCTCTGGCAACAGCAATAGACTATTAATACCCGATGCCGCAATAAAACCAAACACAAACCATGGAATAGCGATTTTACCGCCAGATGAGCCATCACTGCTACGGGTCAGAAACGCACTCAAGATGAGAATAAACGGCGCTAACATCATCACGCGGATTAATTTAACAACGACCGCATTTTGCAATGCTTCTCCCCCAATAGCCTCCCCTGCCGCTACGGCTTGCGCCACTTCATGTACTGTACTTCCAATATAAATACCGAAGGCTTGCTCACTCATGCCAGAAAACTGAAAAATAAACGGATAACTGAACATAGCTATCGTGCCAAACAAAACCACCGTAGCAACAGCGATAGTCACATTTTGCTGACGTGGCTTTAATACAGACTCAGTAGCAAGAATAGCTGCTGCACCACAAATAGCACTACCAACCGAGGTAAGGATCGCAAGCTCTCTATCTAATTTAAAAAAGCGAACACCGACGTAAGTACCTACACAAAATACACTCGTAATGACGAGTAAATCTAATACAAGTGCTTGCCAGCCCACAGAGATAATCTGCTGAAAGCTCAAACTAAATCCAAAGAGAATGATTCCCGCGCGAAGCAATTTTTGCTGACAAAAACGTGTAAATATAACCTCCTTATCAGCAAATTTACGCGTATTTAAATGACCAACAACAATCCCCAAAATGATAGCCAGTGGCAAAGCACTTAAACCGAACTGTGCGATAGCGGGTACTTTGGCAAGCAGAATAGCCACTATCGCAATTAACGGTAACGCTAGTATTTGAGACATGAGGAAACTCCGAGTAAAGGCCTGTTTCACTCATAATCCACCTATACAAATATTAAGTATAATGGGATTATTAGATACGACACATTAGAAAAACCGAATAATCATTACGAAACAGCTGTATCAAACAAGTTATTACGAGCGTATTTTCTATGAGCGTATCTATTAAGCAATTAAGAGTTTTTGAAGCAACCGCGAGACTCGGCCAGTTAACGGCAGCCGCTGATGAGCAAGCCATGAGCCAATCCGCTGCTAGCCAATCTCTGAGAGAGCTTGAATCAACATTATGCTACCCACTCTTCCAACGTATAGGCCGTGAGCTTATGATTACTGAAGTTGGCCGAGATACGCTCCCCAAGGTCAGCCAAATATTACACTTGATAGACAGCCTACATACGCCGGGAGATGGCTCAATCTCTGGCCCATTACGTATCGCTGCCAGTGTTACTATTGCGACTTACTTACTCCCTAGCTTACTGGCAGAATTTATCCATCTACACCCTGAAGTAGTACCCGACGTTAAGATAACCAATACACAAAATGTCATTGCCACATTAGAAAAAGGACAGGGTCATATTGGCTTGATCGAAGGCCCAGCTCAACATCGCCAATTACAGATAACACCTTGGCACGAAGACAAGCTAGAAGTGTTTTGCCACACAAGTCACCCTCAAGCACACCTTGGGCAATTACTTCATGAGCAGATAGGACAGCAGCGTTGGATATTACGTGAAAATGGATCTGGAACTCGCCGAATCTTTGATACCGCCATCCAAGCCATTAACATCCAGGCACAAGTAGCTTTTACATTAAACCGACAAGAAGCCATCAAACAATCAGTAAAAGCAGGACTTGGCGTGGGATGTTTATCACAACTCTCGATCGCGGAAGA
>NZ_JADGEV010000069.1 GCF_016744175.1 Neptunomonas sp.
CTTTATATTGGATCAGAAAGGGAGACGATATCAAGTACCTCAATGCTCAGAGACTGAGTTTGAGATGTTTGGAGGAGCTAATGCCTGTGGCTGGAGTGGATAATTGAATAAAGCGACTGAAGTAGAGAGTGTGTTAATGAATCCTTGTAGCGTAGAAACAAAAAAGCCTTGCATAAATAGCAAGGCTTAATTGATGGTGCCCGGACGCGGAATCGAACCACGGACACGAGGATTTTCAATCCTCTGCTCTACCGACTGAGCTATCCGGGCATCAAAGAGGTGCGTATTCAATCATTTAGTGCTCTTTAGATCAAGCTTATTCTCTCTTTTTCTATGTAATTCAGATAGCTAAATAACTTATGTCGCCTAAACTATTATGAGTGTCTGCCGTTATGTATACAATGAGCTTTCACTTACTGCTCAATATTTTACTATCTGTGTCACGATATTAAATTGATGTAAGAAGGAGTTGCTGATTTGTTGGGGTTCAGGAAGAAGAACAATAAAGGAACAGGTTTAGTTGCTGCTCATATAACTGCTGAGGGTGTAGCTATTGCATCGGTTTCGATGGTGGGTACTAAGAAGAAATTATCTAATGCCGCTTTTTTCTCTATTAAGGACCCGCTTAATAATGCTCAGCCTGTGGCGACAGAAGTAGCAAGTGCTGGTTTGGCTGGTAGCCGTTGCTCTTTTGTTCTCTCTGCTGGGGAATATCAGTTACTACTGGTTGAAGCGCCTGAAGTTCCTCGGGATGAACTCAAAGAAGCGTTATCCTGGCGCGTCAAAGATTTAATTCAGTACTCAATCGACGATGCTATTATTGATTTTTTTGAACTGCCAGAGGATGCTTTTAAAGGCCGTGGAAAAATGCTCTATGTTGTTGCTGCAGAGCGAAGCCTGGTAGAAAAGCGGGTTGATTGGTTAGAAAGCATAAATCTTGAACCCGTGTTTATAGACGTACCAGAAATGGCTTTGCTGAATGTCGCTGAGGATTTAAGTGAGGCTGAAGCGGGTACTGTTATTTTGTATTTAAATGAACAGCAAAGCATCATTAATATGATGTCATTGGGAAGCTTATATTTATCAAGGGCATTGACCTATAGCCATACTGCTCAAATGGAGAATGCGGTTTTAGATTTACAGCGATCGATGGATTATTTCGAGAGCCAAATAGGTAAGCCTCCATGCCTACGTATTGTTGTTATGCCTTTGCAGGTAGGCGAAACCCCTTTAATGATAGAGTTGCGGGATAATCTCGGAGCTGATGTTCAATCTTTAGATCTGAGTGACGTGATAGACTCTGAACAACCTCTAACTATTGATCTTCAGCAGAGATGTTTTTTGTCAATTGCTGCTGCTTTACGAAATGAAACGGTTAGGTAACTCATGAAGCAAAGAATTAATCTGTTACCGCTTAGGCCTAAAGTTGAACGAGATTTTTTGAGTTTAAATTCTGTAATGATTGGAGGCGGCTGCTTGTTGTTGCTATGTTCTTTCATTACTGGTTTGCTATGGTTTAATACACAGCAGTCAGAAGAGAGACTCCAAGTATTACTCGTAAAAGAAAAGCAGCTCCAAGGAACAATACAAAGCCTTGCAACTCAGCAGAGCCAGCGAAAGCTTGATCCAGAATTAATTGCGTATCATGAGCTATTGCAACAAACGGTAGCATCTAAGAAAAGCCTTTCAAGTTTATTAGAGACCATCCAGCCAGAGTCTAGAAAGGGCTTTTCTGAAGGGTTGTTGGCTTTTTCCAATAGCACCCCCGATAAACTATGGTTAACTTCATTTAAGATGGCTTCAGGAGCAACAGTATTAGATTTATCAGGTGAGAGCGCGGATACATCGCAAATCCCAGTTTTTTTGAGGACGCTTGCTCAACAAGAATTCTTTAAAAATATTAAATTTGCTGAGTTAGAAACTGAACGAAACGAGTCTGATGCATACTTGTTTAACGCTCATGGGCTAGTCGCAGGGGGAGAGTATGAGTAGTTCTATATCTGCCAAGTTCAATGCTTTAAATAAGCGCGAACGAGTGCTGCTATCATTTACATTATCTATTGTTATTATCGTGCTGTTCTTTATTCTGGCTTTTGAGCCATTAATGAAAAAATCATCTAAGTTGGCTAGTAGTATTGAGCAAAAAGAGCTCAGATTGAGCGGCTATGATGTGGAGATTAATGCATTTACCCACGCTTTAAATATGGACCCTTCTGCACCATTACGAGATGAAGTTAAAAACCTAGAAAATGTCGATCGACAACTAACGGCTCTTTTAAAGCAACGTTCAGTTTACCTAATGGATCCAATGAAAATGAGTGGGGTACTGGAAACAGTGCTAGAAGAGAAACAAGGTATTACCTTACAGCGCCTTTCGTCTCTTCCTTTGGAGCCTTTACAGTTATCATCTGAAAAGGATGATAACGCTGATGATTCTCTAAATGCACATGTGTATTCGCATGGATTTGAAGTGGTTTTACGAGGAGGGTATTCAGATATTTATGATTACTTGCTTCGATTAGAAAGCTTGTCATCATCGTTTTTTTGGGACTCGCTTGATTTTAAGGTTTCTGAGTTCCCCGAATCTGAAGTGACTTTACGTGTACATACGCTAAGTGTTGTTGAGGGGTGGTTAGGTGGTTAAGTTCATTGGCTTCTTAGTTGTGTTCTTCTCAGCGGCTCTATGGGCCGGCTCAGAAATGAAAGACCCAACAAAGCCTTATCAGTCGAAGGGTGTGACGACCGTGTTGGCCTCGCAAAAAGAAGTTATATTTAACGTGACTTCTATTCTGAAAAGAAAAAAGGCGGCATGGGCTATCATCAATGGTGTAAAAGCTTCAGTTGGTGAGCATGTTGAGGGAGCCAAAATTGTTCGTATTGATCATGATAAGGTTTTAATTAATACCGGAGATAGTCAGCGCTGGCTTCCTCTTTCTAATAAAAAAGGGCTAAAGCAAAGCCGGTAAAAGTAATAAGGTTTACGGATGAAGTATATGTATAAACATCTGGTATTAGTTACTGCTGTGTTATTGGTGGGATGTCAATCTATTGGCCATGTGACACAAGAGCCACCCTTGAAAGAATCAGAGAAAATTCTTCAGGCTGTGTTAGCTGAATCAGACAGAAAAAATAAAGTAGCTTCATTGCCTGCATTACCTTCTTTGGCTCCATTGCGTTTAGATGATTTAGCGAAAGTTGAGGAAGAGCGTTTCGATGTGTCTGCACACCAGCTATCGGCTAGAACATTCTTTATGGGCCTCGTTGAGGGTTCTCCCTATAACATGATTGTGCATGAGGCAATTAGTGGCGATATCTCATTGCAACTTAAGGATGTGACAGTAGCAGAAGTAATGAAAGCGGTGCGAGATGTTTACGGTTATGAATACAAGCGCATAGGTAATTTGTATCAAGTGCTTCCTGCTATTCTTGAGACTCAGATTTACCAAGTAAACTACCTTGATATTCAGCGTGAGGGGCAGTCTCAAACGTCTGTAAGTGCGGGATCTGTCAGTAATGCGGGAAGCAGTTCGACAGGAAGTGATAGCTCTTCTTCAAATGATGACAGTTCTTCTAATAATAATGCTACGGGAGCATTGGTGGGTACACATATCCGTACGCGCAGTAAAACAGACTTTTGGGGAGGGCTACAGGTTACATTGGCCACCATTATAGGTAGTGATGAAGGCCAAAAAGTAGTGGTGACACCTCAAGCCGGCGTCGTTGTTGTAAGAGCATTTCCTAGCGAACAACAAACCGTAAGCGAGTACCTAGAAAAAGCAGAGTTGATCCTAGGGCGTCAAGTCGTTATTGAAGCAAAAATTCTTGAAGTGACATTGAATAATGGTTTCCAGGCGGGCATTGATTGGACGGCTGTTGGTCGGATTAATGCAAAAAATACTACAGCGTTTGGACAAAGTACGGATAGGCTCACTAATCCGAATGGACTTGGCGGTGTGTTTAGTGCTGCATTGGGTTTGAATGACTTTACTGCTTTGATCGAACTCTTGGGAACTCAAGGAAACGTGCAGGTGCTATCAAGCCCCCGTGTTTCTACTATGAACAACCAGAAAGCAGTGATTAAAGTAGGTTCTGATGAGTTTTTTGTAACAGAGATTGAAAACACAACAACAACGGGGACAGCGACAACAACAACCCCATCGGTAGAGTTAACGCCTTTCTTTTCTGGGATCGCTCTTGATGTTACCCCACAAATTAGTGCCGATAACAAAATCATCTTGCATATACATCCTTCTGTCAGCGAAGTAGAAGACCAGCAAAAATTGATTAGTGTGGGTGCAGAAAAATTTAATATTCCATTGGCTTTAAGCTCCATTCGCGAATCAGATAGTGTAGTAAAAGCAAACAGTGGACAGGTGATCGTGATTGGCGGGCTAATGACATCTGGTAGCAGTGATACGTTAGCTCAGGCGCCTGGTTTGGGAGATATCCCGGGGCTTGGGAAGTTATTTCAACAGCGAAGTCAGGGTTCTCAGAAAAGCGAACTAGTTATACTGTTAAGGCCTGTTATCGCGAATGAGACAGGTTGGAAGCAAGAACTACAGCGCAGTCTTGATGGGTTTCAGTCACTGAAAAACCATTAAAAAGAAACTCAGCATAACAGTGGTGGATTAATCCCTTATGTACATTGATCACTTTGGAATGCGGGAGCTGCCGTTTACATTAACGCCGAATACGCATTTCTTTTTGCAGTTACCAACGCATCAAGAAGCTCTGAACTTATTGTTAGTTGCGTTAGGAAGCGGTGATGGCTTTATTAAAGTAGTGGGTGAAGTTGGCACCGGGAAAACGATGCTGTGCCGTACCTTATTGAATACTTTAGATGAAGAGCCGTGTATCACGGCTTATATTCCCAATCCTTATTTAAGTCCCGAAGCCTTAAGGCGCAATTTTGCTCTTGAAATTGGTATCGAAAATGCCTTAGAGCTACCTGATTTTGAGCTAGTAAATCGAATCAATTTACGTCTTGTTGAAATTGCTAAAGAGGGTATGTATACAGTGCTTATCGTTGATGAAGCACAAGCCATGCCGGAAGAGAGCATTGAAGCTCTACGTTTACTGACAAATCTTGAAACTGAATCCGAGAAATTATTCCAAGTTGTTCTTTTTGGGCAACCTGAGTTGGATCAGCTACTGAGCCGGGCATCATTAAGGCAGCTGCTACAGAGAATCACGTTTAGTTATCGTTTACAGACATTGTCAGTTGAAGCGGTAGGCCACTACCTTGAGCAACGAGCCAATAGAGCGGGGTATGAAGGGCTATCTTTATTTTCGCCACCTGCATCACGTTGTATAGCAAAAGCCTCAAAAGGGGTGCCTCGCTTGGTTAATATCTTGGCTCATAAGTCTTTAATGAGCGCGTTTGGGTTAGGCGATAGCGTCATAAAAAAACAGCATGTTATTAAGGCGATCAATGACACCGAAGGTGTAGATATTCCTGCAATAGCGGGTGTGGTTAAGTGGTTATTAGGCTCCGCCATTATGACAGGATCTTTTTGTGGGTTGCTTTATTGGGCGCTTATGCGAGGGTTGATATGAGCCTCGTCAATGATATGTTACGCGATTTAGATGAGCGCAAGAGGGGAGACTCCTCGGGCTATCGGCCCGTTGCGACGCCTGCGGCAAAAAAGGGGCGCTGGCTATGGATTACTCTGGTTGTGTTGATGATTGGAGCTGCATTGTACTTTGTTGCAACAGAACTTAGCAGCAAAGTAGACGAGCGCAGCCAGCTAATTTCTTGGTTTAATCAAGAGCCGCAAAAAACTGAAACAGTAAGCATCAGTCCAGTAGAGGAAAGAGAGCAACCGGTTAATGCGAATACTGCTGATAAAGTAGACGCTTCCTCCGTAGATCAATTATCTGTAGCTACAGCAAAGAATGCAACGCATCCGTCTACACCTACTGTGGCGAATATCAGCTTAATTAATTGGACAATGCAGTCCCCAGAGCAAGGGTACTTCACGTTTTGGATAGACCAAGTAAAGCCGTTTGTTCTTTATGGGAAAACGGATAGCAGTTTGGATATTGCTATTGAAAATTCACAGTTTCTAGCAGACTTACCACATATTGATGCGTCTATAATGTCTGCTATTGAAGTAATAACAGAGAAAGGGAAGAGCCGCTTTAAGTTAATAGCCAGTGGCCCTGCAGCGTTTAAACCACGCTTGAAAAATAATCCTGCACGCTTAATTGTCACTGTGAAAATTCTTGATGCAGAACCCTCTACTATCATTGATGAAAATATCATAGCAAAAGTAGAAGAACCGACAATGGAGGAGTCACCAAGTGAGCAACCTCAAGTAGCTCACGCTGCTATTATCAAGCCTGAAAAAGAGCCGCCTGCAGAACCTTCTTCCACGCAACAACTACAGGCAGGACAATGGAAAAAATCGCTTAATACCCTACCGACTGATAGTTCAACAGTGCGAAGTGCTCGACGTTTGCTCAGCCAGCAGCGTTCTAGTGAGGCGGAAAGTTTATTGAAAGACTATATAGTACAAGCCCCTTCTTCCTTGCAAAGCCAGTATTTGCTTGTTCAGCTGTACTTAGCGACAGAGCGTTACTCAGCAGCAGATATCCTTCTGGCGCAAGCGCCAAGTAACCTCTCATGGTCACTGTTGAAAGCGCGTTTGCTGTTGCAGCAAGGCCAGGCCACGGATGCTGTACGGCTTCTAGAGAAGTATCCTGGAGGGCAAAGTAGAGAAGATTATTTAGATTTGTTGGCGTCAGGTTATCAGCAAATAGGGCAGCATGGCGCAGCCGTTGCCCGTTATTTGAGTCTATTGGGATTGAATCCGCAAGAGGCTCGATGGTGGATTAATCTAGGTGTTTCTTTGGAGCATCTAGGACAGCACTCAAAAGCATTGGATGCCTATCAATCGGCGTTACAAGTTCCTAATGTAGACCAGTCATTAAAGCAGTATGCGCGACAGCAGTCACAGCGCTTAATGCAGTTACAATAAAAAGGGTTACACAGTATGGCATCACCAAAGATGAAAATTCGCATTGGCGACCTGATGGTTCAGGACGGTGTCATTACTGAGCAGCAGTTGATGGATGCGCTAGCACGACAAAAAGAAACTCGTCAAAAGCTTGGCCGCACTTTAGTGTCGCTTGGTTATGTGGATGAACAACAATTTTTAGAGTTTCTTGCGCAGCAATTGAGCGTGCCTTTGGTTGAGTTGTCTCATTATAATTTTAATCAGCAGGATGTTTTACGTCTTTCAGAAACGCATGCGCGTCGTTTTCGTTCTATTGTGCTTAAAGAAAACCCAGACCACTTTCTGGTTGGGATGTCTGATCCGCTAGATATATTTGCATTCGATGAGCTGCAACGCTTATTACCAAAAACGATTGAGCTGGCGGTTGTTGCTGAGAGCCAGCTACTCAAAACGTTAGATTTAATGTACCGCCGTACGAATGATATCGATTCTCTAGCAGATCAGTTGAGTGAAGATATTGTTGAAGATAGCTTTGATTTGTCGCGATTAACAGCAACGGATGAAACGGATGCACCGGTAGTACGGTTGCTAAAAAGCTTGTTTGAAGATGCAGTACAAGTGGGAGCATCTGATATTCATATCGAGCCTGATGAACATGTTTTACGCATTCGCCAACGAGTTGATGGAGTCCTTCATGAGCATGTAATGAAGGAAACGCGTATTGCTTCGGTGTTGGTTTTACGTTTGAAGTTAATGGCGGAGCTTAATATCTCTGAAAAACGACTGCCTCAGGATGGCCGCTTCAATATAACGGTTAAAAATCACAATGTGGATGTGCGTATTTCAACGTTGCCTATTCAACATGGTGAATCAGTTGTAATGCGCTTACTCGATCAAAGTGCGGGTCTTATAGATCTAGATAAAGCAGGTTTGCCGCCCGAGATGCTGGTTAAGGTACGGAGAATTATTCGCGAACCTCACGGGCTTTTATTGGTAACAGGCCCAACAGGTAGTGGTAAAACAACAACGTTATACGGTGCTTTAAACGAACTAAATGACCCATCGAAAAAAATCATTACCGTAGAAGACCCTGTTGAGTATCGGCTTTCTAGGGTGAATCAAGTACAGGTGCATACACAAATAGGTTTGACGTTCTCAAAAGTATTGCGTTCTTGTCTACGTCAAGATCCAGATATTCTGTTAGTTGGTGAAATCAGGGACCTTGAAACAGCAGACATAGCCATGCGAGCGGCAATGACGGGGCACTTTGTGCTATCTACGCTGCATACGAATGATGCAATTTCTAGTGCAATGCGGTTGGTAGATATTGGTGTTGAAGGCTATCTTGCGGGTACCGCATTGCGAGGGATTCTTGCTCAACGGCTAGTACGGCGAATTTGTGTAAATTGCAAAGAAAGTTATGCACCGAATGTTCAAGAGCAAGTGTGGTTGGACATAAAAGGCGAAAGTATTGAAGGGCAAACGCTTGAGCTTAAGCATGGTAAAGGCTGCACTTACTGTAATAACACAGGCTACAAGGGCCGAATAGGCATCTTTGAGTTGTTAGAGATTAATGATGAAATGGCCGATGCGATGCGCCGTAATGATAATTCTGCTTTTACTATTGCAGCCAAGGCAAGCGAAGGCTATCAGCCACTAGTAGTGAGTGCATTAGCGTTAGCGGCAAAAGGTATTACGTCACTTGAAGAAGTGTTTCGAGTGACTGAGCAAATGGAAGAGTCCACCTATCACGATATGGTTGAGCCGTCTAAAGTTGATAGTCATCTGGAGCTGGAGTAAATATGGCTTCGTTTCAATATTCAGGGCGCCATCGAGATGGTTCTGCGGCGTCGGGGCGCATTGAAGCTTTAAGTAAAGAAGCCGTTGCATCTCAGCTACAAGAGCAGGGTATTACGCCAGTAAAGGTCGAGGTATTCAACCCAGAAGACGATGGTGAAAAAACCAGTAAAGCGGGGCACATAAGCTTTTTTGAGCGTGTTACTCCGGACGAGCTGATTATGTTCAGCCGCCAAATGGCAAGTTTGACACGTGCAGGTGTGCCTATTACGAGTGGTATGCGAGGCTTGGCAAACACCATACGTAACCCATTGTTAGCAAGTACACTAAATACAGTTGTTGATGATTTAGAACGAGGCAACACGCTATCAACGACCTTAAGTAAGCACCCCAAATTATTTACCGACTTATACGTCAGTATGATCCATGTAGGTGAAAATACGGGTCGCTTAGATGAAGCATTCAGCCAGATGACATCATATCTTGATCTAGAGCGTAAAACGGCGCGTAGCATTAAGCAGGCAACTCGATATCCCATGTTCGTCATGATCGCAATTGCTCTGGCATTAGGTGTCATCAATGTCTTTGTTATCCCTGCCTTTAAATCAGTATTTGAAAGCTTTGGTGGCGAGATGCCATGGCAGACCCGTTTGCTCATTACTATTTCTGATTTTACTGTGGATTGGTGGCACCTTATTTTGGGCGGCTTGGTGCTTTCGAGCTACTTCTTTTTGCGTTGGAAAAAAACAGAGAACGGGCAGCGAAAATGGGATCAAATCAAGCTACGTTTTCCTATAGTAGGCGGGATTTTGTACCGTGCTATGTTAGGACGTTTTGCTCGTACTTTTAGTGTTGTGTTAAAGGCTGATATCCCTATTGAGCAAGGGTTGTCTATTGTCTCTAGGGCGATGGGGAACCGATACATAGGAGAGAAAGTAGCAGACATGCGTAAAGGGATTGAGCGAGGAGAAGGCTTTGCGGCAACAGCACACAGGACGGGTATGTTTAGCCCTCTGGTTATGCAAATGCTCGCTGTTGGGGAAGAAACAGGGAGGGTCGATAAGATGCTCGCTGATGTGGCAGATTTTTATGAAGAAGAAGTTGAATATGACCTTCAGAATTTATCGAGTGTTATCGAGCCTATCTTGATTGTGGCGATTGGCATCATGGTATTGGTATTAGCGCTAGGTGTATTCCTCCCGTTATGGGAATTAAGCACCACTATTAATGGTTAGTCACATAAAGCAGAAAGGCTTCACATTGTTGGAGCTTGTTATCTGCTTGCTTGTGGTTGCTATTTTGTACGGTGTACTTGCTGGGCGACTTAATCGAATAGCTGAATCAGCTGAACGCGCTGCTGTTTATGGCATGTTGGGGCAGGTACGCCAACAGTTAAATTTAAGACTGGCAAAGTTTTACATTGAAGGCTCGCCAGGCAAGGCAAAAGATCTATTGCACGAAAACCCTTTTGAGTGGATTTTTCCCTTACCTAAACAGTACGACGGAGAGGTAAAGGAAACGCTTATTGAGGGCCGTTGGTATTTTGACCAAGCCTTAAATCAACTGGTTTATCGGGTACAGCGCAATAAAAATTTAAAAATTGAGGGTGAGAACCAGCGAAATCTTAGATTTGTGCTTAAATTAAATGGCAGATCAGCCGATAACCAAAAGAACGGCGCTGTTTATAGTATTACGATTCAAGCGGTTAAACCGTTTGTTTGGGACATTGGAGCGTAGGTAGTTACTTGCGCTTAAAAATTTCAAGAAGTATGGCGATGCCCGCCAAGTCAAAAACGGAGTGGCAATAATGAAGCGACAAGCTGGTTTTACAATTATCGAGTTAGTGGTAGTCATTGCACTACTGGGTATTTTAGCAGCGGTGGCGTTGCCACGTTTTATTGATGTCACTACAGATGCTCATCGTGCCTCTGTACAGGGTTCTACGGGTGCACTAGGTGCAGCTGTTTCTTTGGTAAAGGCTCAAGCAATAGTTAAGAATGCTGGGACTGGTGATACGGTAGCAGTTGATGGTACAAATATTATTGTTAATGGGACCCGTTTTCCTGCTGGAACTAATGCGGCTGTTATTACTGGTGGAGTAACGCCTGTACCAGCGCTAACGGCGGCGGCTTGTGTAGCTATTTGGGATTCTGTATTGCAAGCTAGTGCTCCTTCTGCTGCTACAGCGGCTGGATCAGATTATCGCGCAACCGTTGCAGGTACTACTTGTACTTATGCGTATCAAAATAACCTCCCTACAGTGCGTAGCATCGCTTATGATTCGAACAATGGTGAAGTAAGCGCGATTAACCCATAATCAGTTAACTTGATATGACGTTGATATGAAGAACCGCTTACGTCAACAATCAGGTTTCTCGCTAGTTGAGTTGGTCACTGTACTTGTCCTATTAGGGATTATAAGCGCAGTGGCCTTTTCGCGTTTAGGCAATGTCTCTTCGTTTAGCGAGTCAATATTCCAGCAACAAGTGTTATCGTATTTACGATTAGCACAGCGCACAGCTGTTGCACATCAAGGTAGTGGCGTGCAGTTAAGTATTACTCGCGCGGCAACGGATGATTGGGATGTATCACTGCAGTTTGCCTCTCAAACACTTACTTATGAGTTAGAAGGCGATCACACTTTCTTATTTACCTCCGGCGCTAGTTCTGGGAATTTATCGACAGGCGACACGTTATCGTTGCGTTACAGCGATGATGGTGATCTTGTTCAATTGACCTCGCCTGTTGTTGCTGCCATAACTGCCAGTCTTTCATTAGTTGTTGCGGGTGACCGTTTAACATGTGTTTCACCTACAGGCTTTGCGTATGAAGGCTCCTGTCTCTGAATCTGGTTTCTCACTGGTTGAGACTATTCTTACCATTGTAATAATTAGCATTTCTCTCGTGGTGC
>NZ_JADGEV010000018.1:0-56556 GCF_016744175.1 Neptunomonas sp.
TTGGCAGCTGTGCTTTAAAGCAGAAGATTGAAATAACTAAATAGTTACTAAATGACGAAACACGCTTTTTAAGTGTTTCGTATTGGTGTTAAATAACGACTCACTAAATAAATATATTTGAGTTGATATGTATTCTGAAGAAGATATTCGTCGTTTAACCTGGCAAAGTCGTCGCGGTATGTTAGAGCTTGATGTGTTATTTGTTCCGTTTGTGAAAGACGCGTTTCGAGATCTGTCTGAGGACGATAAAGACCATTTTGTTAGGTTGCTAGCATGTGAGGATCAAGATTTGTTTCTATGGTTTATGGAAAGAGAAATTCCTAGTGATGCAGGTTTGCATAGAATTGTCCGTATCATCTTAGCCCGTGTTCAGCCCTCTTAATTTAGAGATAAATGCCTCATTGGGTTTTCGTTTCTGTAGTCTCGCCTGCAGTGTGGTTGCCCTATGCGCGTTGGTTTATTCAGGCCTGAACGATGCACTGATTGCTCTTATATTGATTGTATGGGCTGCACTTACTTTTTCTTTGGTTTTGCCTCGGCTATCAGTATCCCAGATAGTGTGGGATTTGGATCGTTTATCCATGAAGCTATTATGCAAAGACAAGGGGTGGGTGAGTGCTTTGAGAATAGAAAAAATTCACCTTCTTCCGGGGGTATGTTTTTTTAAAGTTATACCTGTATCTGGAAGCTGTATCTATATCTGTGTGTTTCCTGACTCTATGTCGAAAAATGATTATCGTCGATTAAAGGTTGCGTTAAGTCTTGGGAAACTCTCGTTCGCTGCTACTGAGGCCACTCATAGTTAATGGGTGTAAGTATTGTATCTCGTGCTTCCGCTCCTTGGTTGGGGTAGTCGAGCGTATAGTGCAGTCCTCTGCTTTCTTTTCGAAGAGCGGCAGAGCGTATAATGAGTTCAGATACAGATGCAAGGTTTCGTAACTCTAAAAGGTCTTTGCTAATTTTGTAATTAGAATAGTATTCAGTGATTTCATGTTGTAATAAGTCAACACGATGCTTTGCTCTGCGTAGCCGCTTGTTTGTGCGCACAATACCTACGTAGTCCCACATGAAACGTCTTAGTTCATCCCAGTTATGTGAGATAATAACATCTTCGTCTGAGTCGGTTACTTGTGATTCATCCCAGTCAGGTATGTTTACTTGATCAGCTTCTTCATTAAGCTTTGCTAGAATATTGTCAGCGGCAGATTCTGCGAAAACTAGGCACTCCAGTAGTGAGTTGGATGCTAATCGATTGGCTCCATGTAGCCCAGTAAACGAAGTTTCCCCAATGGCATATAGCGCTTCTAGGTCTGATCGCCCTTGTTGGTCTGTTATTACTCCGCCACATGTATAGTGAGCGGCAGGCACTACAGGAATAGGGTCTACAGTGATGTCGATACCTAGTTTTAGGCAGCGATCATAAATAGTAGGGAAGTGTTCGAGAATAAACGATTTTGGTTTATTTGATATGTCTAGGTATAGGCAGTCGGCGCCTAATCGTTTCATTTCATGGTCTATTGCCCTAGCAACAATATCGCGTGGAGCTAATTCTTCTCGTTTATCAAACCGATGCATGAAAGGGGTCCCGTCAGGCAATAGAAGCTTCCCTCCTTCCCCGCGAACAGCTTCTGTTATTAGAAAAGATTTTGCTTGAGGGTGATATAAGCAAGTTGGGTGGAATTGATTGAATTCCATATTTGCAACTCGGCATCCAGACCGCCAAGCCATGGCAATGCCATCTCCACTAGCACCATCAGAATTGCTTGTATATAAGTATGCCTTAGATGCCCCGCCAGTTGCTAATACAACAAACTTGGCTTTGAATACATTAACGTGCCCTGTTGATGAGTCTAATACGTAGGCGCCCAGGCACCGGTTGTTTGCATATCTTAGTTTGCGCCTAGTAATCAAGTCGACAGCGGTGCAATATTCGAATAGATGGATTGAGCTGTGTTCGCTGGCACGTTTTATCAGTGTCTCTTGTACGGCTCTTCCTGTAGCGTCTGCTGCATGAATGATCCTTCTATGAGAATGTCCTCCTTCCTTTGTAAGGTGATAGCGGGAGCCATCTCTAGTAAAAGGGACGCCTTGATCAACTAGCCATTCTATTGATTTACGCCCATTTTTTACTGTGAACTCTACTGCATCGCTGTGGCTTAAATGGGCTCCTGCTGTAAGAGTGTCAGATACATGGTCTTGAATGAGGTCGCTTTCATCGAGTACCGCTGCAATACCGCCTTGAGCTAACCATGTGGATCCGCTCGTTAAGCTTCCCTTGCTAAGTACGGCGACCTTAGCTGAGTCTGCTAGGCGTAGTGCTAGGGATAAACCAGCAGCTCCACTTCCAATTATGAGGATGTCAAATTCTTGTTGCATTCTGATCACATAGTATAATTTTATAGAGCTGCCTATTATGCCGCTTTCTGTCTCAATTCGTTATATATTTTAAATCATGTTTTTTTGTGAACTTTTAATAGTGTGTAAAGTCCTATTGAAGAGCTATTTATTTGCATTTTAATGGTATCCAGTTACATACTGCGCTCTTTTTAGTGTCCGTAGTTATCGGATAGGTTTTTGTTCTCATTGGTTATAAGGGTTTGTGGTGTCGAGTGAAAACCAGACGGATATTGATCAACAACTGGTAGAAAGGGTTCAGGCCGGAGATAAGCGAGCCTTTGATCTTTTGGTTGGAAAATATCAACATAAAATAATTGGCTTAGTTAGCCGGTATGTCTATGACCATCATGAAGCGATGGATATAGCACAAGAAGCTTTTATAAAAGCTTATCGGGCGTTGCCTCGTTTTAGGGGCGATAGTGCTTTTTATACATGGCTTTATAGAATTGCCATTAATACAGCAAAAAATCACTTGGTTTCTAGAAGTCGAAGAACACCAGATGTTGATGTTGATGTTGCAGATGCTGAATATTTTGATGGTGGTGATGAATTAAGGGAACTTGAGAACCCTGAAAATAGTCTATTTAGAGATGAGTTAGAGGTTGTACTTAAAAAAGCGTTAGATCAACTGCCTCAAGACTTACGATCAGCTTTGACGCTTCGCGAGTTTGACGGGATGAGCTATGAAGATATTGCAGCTGTTATGGATTGCCCTGTTGGTACAGTTAGATCTCGTATTTTTAGGGCAAGGGAAGCAATAGATAAAGAGATAGCACCACTGATGGAATGAGGCGGTCGGTGTTTATTATGAATTTAAAACGATGAGGGTAATATAATGAGCGATGAGTTTAACGAGTCGCTTTCGGCGGCAATGGACGGTGAAGTATCGTCTTTTGAGTTACGTCGGATGCTGGCCCGAATCGAAGACGGGCAATCTACAAAAAAAAGTGGGCCGTCTTTAGATAAGTGGCAGCGCTACCATTTAGCACAGAACGTAATGCATGGTATAAAAATTGATCAAGAGACTGTAAGTGTTGATTTAGTTTCAACGCTTCGAACAGCATTGAAAGATGAAGAACTTCAAAGTGATCATGTAGCCCTTAAATCTGATGTTATAAATACTTCTCATAATGCTTGGTGGAAGCCGCTGGCTAGTGTCGCTATGGCTGCTTCAGTTACTGCCGTTGTTATTTTGGGTGGCCAGCAATTTATGCAAGATGAGGATACGACACTACGGCAAGCCTATACGATTCCATCCATGCAAACATCAAAAGATTTTGTTCGAGCTCAGTACAGCAGCAATTATCCATCAAGACGTAGTGCTGCAGTAGAAGGTGGAGAGCCCGAAGTGATTAGACTTTCACAAGGTTTAAATCGTTATATTGATCAGCATCAACACTTGTTGAGCTCTAGTCAGCCTGCATGGCAAACTAAATGGCTTCCAGAAGGTTTTTCGAAGGTACGTCATGAAGTCATGCCTCATGCTGAAGTCATGCTGTTTAGTGATGGGAAGCACTCTGTCTCGATTAGTGTTGAGCCTCTTGGCCGTCAAAGTGTGCCGGCAGGTGTGGTCCAATCAAATAATATAGTCGCGGTTGGAAGAGTTAAAGAAAAAGGCTTTATCACTGTGGTTGGTGATGTGCCTTTGATGATTGCTGATCGCATAGCTGAATCAGTGAAGTCAGTACGGTAGTTATGATTGAAGAGTATGCAACCGTTGTTAATATTACTGAAGGCCGTGTCTTAATAGAGTCTTCTCGAAGTTCATCTTGCGGTCAATGTCAGGCTCGTCAAAGTTGCGGCCAGAAAGCTATATCTGAGTGGGCCTCTTCTAAAATGACGAGCCTGGAGATAGATAACCCTAATAGAATTGGGGTTGAAATAGGTAATAGAGTTGTCGTTGGGATTGATGAAGGAAGTTTTCTTAAAGCGTCTGCACTACTGTACTTGATGCCCCTTCTTTTTATGGTGCTTTTGGGTGGAATTGCTCAATTCTTGGGTGTCGATGAAAAGCTGATAATAACGGCTTCATTTGTAGGTCTGTTTGTTGGCTTTGTTGGGGCAAAATTGTTTAGCCAAAAACTTGAAAAACAATGCCGGTTCAAACCCGTGTTGCTTCGAATATTATTGAATGATGATAGGGTATTAGGGTCATGAAAAATTTTATGATTGCGTTTTTATTATTCTCGTCATTTCTTATGGCGCCTGCCAGAGCTGAATTACCAGATTTTAAAACTCTGGTAAAGCACGCGGCGCCCGCCGTTGTAAATATTAGTACAATACAAAAAAGGCCTCGTCAAGGGTCGTCTAGTTTTGATTTTCAGGGACCAAATGGTGAGAAAATCCCTGAAATGTTTCGGCATTTCTTCCGGCTTCCCGGCCCAGAGCAAGCACCTGATTCGCCTTCTCATAAAGCACCACAGTCTTTAGGGTCAGGCTTTATCATAAGTGTTGATGGTTATGTTTTGACTAATCATCATGTGATTAAAGGCGCTGACCAAGTGTTAGTTCGACTTAATGATCGCCGTGAACTAGAAGCAGAGGTTGTTGGCTCCGATGAGCGCTCTGATATTGCGTTATTAAAAATTGATGCAAAAGGGTTGCCTGTAGTCAAATTTGGTGACTCATCAAAACTTGAAGCAGGAGAATGGGTTTTGGCTATAGGTTCTCCTTTTGGCTTCGACCATACGGTAACTGCTGGAATAGTTAGTGCTACGGGACGAGCGCTAGAGAACGAGACTTATGTGCCTTTTATTCAAACAGACGTCGCTATAAATCCAGGAAACTCTGGAGGGCCGCTTTTTAATTTGAATGGTGAGGTGGTAGGTATCAATTCCCAAATATATACCCGGTCGGGTGGTTTTATGGGGTTGTCATTTGCTATTCCTATTGATGTGGCTATGAATGTATCAACACAATTGAAATCTGATGGTTTTGTAACTCGAGGTTGGCTCGGTGTTGTTATCCAAGAGGTTAATAAAGATCTTGCTGAGTCTTTTGGATTAGATAAACCCGCTGGCGCGTTAGTAGCGAAAGTCCTTCCTAATAGTCCGGCGGAGGCTGCGGGTTTACAGGACGGTGATATTATCATTCAGTTTGATGGACAGCCTATAAACCTGTCTTCAGATCTCCCTCATCAAGTGGGTAAAGTTGTTCCTGGTAGGAACATAAAATTAAATATTATTAGGTCTGGGAGAAGTGAAAAAATACGTGTAAAGATTGGTACCTTGGCAGATGGAGATGCACCGCAAAAGATCTCGAGCCGAACTTCTGCAGTACCTGAGAGTAACCGTCTTAATGTCATCTTTGCGGAGCTAACTGAGCAGCAGAAGAAAAAATGGAACCTTCGAAATGGAATCGCTATTGATAAAGTCCTTAATGGCGCAGGTGCCAACGCGGGGCTTGTTGCGGGCGATATTATCACTATGCTAAATGGCAAAAGGGTAGAGTCTATTAGGCAGTTCGTTTCATTGATTAATAGTCTTCCAGAAGGTCGTCCTGTTCCAATGCGTATAGTGCGTCGAGGAAGCCCATTATTCATACCTCTGAAGCTAGGTAAAAACTAAAGTGTTATCACTTTGTAAGAAAACACCCCATCAGGGGTGTTTTTTTTTCTGTAAGTGATTGCATAATTCAGGTGCTTGAGATAGCCGAAACCCCAGAAATACGTTAAACTTGCGCCTTTTTGCAAGCTTCGCTAATCGTTTTAAGCGCCTGAGAATTATATATCGTGAGTAACATCGAGCACATTCGCAACTTTTCTATTATTGCCCATATTGACCATGGTAAATCTACTTTGGCTGACCGCTTTATCCAGACATGTGGTGGTTTGTCATCACGTGAGATGGCTGCACAAGTTCTTGATTCAATGGAGTTAGAAAAAGAGCGCGGCATAACTATAAAAGCGCAAAGTGTCACCTTAGATTATACGGCAAAAGATGGTAATACCTATCAGCTGAATTTCATTGATACGCCAGGGCATGTGGATTTCTCGTATGAAGTTTCCCGCTCTCTCGCAGCATGTGAAGGTGCTCTTTTAGTCGTTGATGCAGCTCAAGGTGTCGAAGCCCAGTCTGTAGCGAATTGTTATACCGCTTTAGAACAAGGCTTAGAAGTGTTGCCTATCTTGAATAAAATGGATTTGCCTCAGGCTGAACCGGATCGTGTTCGTTATGAGATTGAAGAGGTTATAGGTATTGATGCCACTGATGCTATTGCTTGCTCTGCAAAAAGCGGCATGGGTATTGATGAGGTACTTGAAGCATTAGTGCAAACTATTCCAGCTCCTGAAGGAGATGCTGATGCGCCTCTTCAGGCGTTGATTATTGATTCATGGTTTGATAACTATTTGGGTGTCGTTTCTCTTGTTCGTGTGAAAAATGGAACCTTGCGGAAAAAAGATAAAATCCTACTGAAATCTACAGGACAGACTCAGCAGGTTGATTCTGTTGGCATTTTCACACCGAAACGGAAAGAAACAGGTGTGCTCAAAGCGGGTGAAGTTGGCTTTGTAGTAGCAGGAATTAAAGATATTCATGGTGCGCCTGTTGGGGATACGATAACCCACCTTAAAACACCTGATGTATCTGTATTACCAGGATTTAAGAAAGTGCAGCCGCAGGTCTATGCTGGACTTTTTCCAACAAGCTCGGATGACTATGAAGATTTCAGAGATGCGCTTGATAAACTGACGCTGAATGATGCATCGCTGTTTTTTGAGCCGGAAACATCTGATGCGTTAGGTTTTGGGTTTCGTTGCGGTTTTCTTGGAATGCTTCATATGGAGATCATTCAAGAGCGTCTAGAGCGTGAATATGACCTAGACTTAATTACGACGGCACCGACTGTTATTTATGAAATAGTTCTCAATACTGGCGATATTATACACATTGATAGTCCTTCTAAGTTACCTGATCCTGCACGTGTTCAAGAAATGCGTGAACCTATTGTTCTAGCTAATATTCTGGTACCTAGTACCTATCTTGGTCAGGTGATCGGTCTGTGTGTAGAGAAACGTGGTGTACAGAAAAATCTACAATTCATTGGTCAGCAAGTTCAAGTAACTTATGAGCTTCCGATGGCTGAAGTGGTTTTGGATTTTTTTGACCGTTTGAAATCTGTTAGTCGTGGTTATGCTTCCCTTGAATATAACTTCATTCGTTTTGAGCCAGCAGGTTTGGTTCGTATGGATGTGCTTATCAATAGTGAAAAAGTTGATGCTCTGGCGTTGATTCTACATAAAGATAATGCGCAGTATCGAGGCCGTGTATTATGTGAAAAAATGAAGGAACTTATTCCGCGACAGATGTTTGATGTGGCTATTCAAGCAGCACTTGGTGGGAAGGTAATAGCTCGAACTTCTGTTAAAGCACTACGTAAGAACGTTATAGCAAAATGCTATGGCGGCGATGTTAGTCGTAAGAAGAAGCTTCTTCAGAAACAGAAAGAAGGTAAAAAGCGCATGAAGCGGGTTGGTAGTGTGGACATCCCACAGGAAGCATTCCTCGCCGTATTGAAAATGGATAGTTAAGGAAGAATCATGAATTTCGATTTTGCGCTAATTTTGGTGCTGGCCACGTTTGTAACGGGCGTTTTATGGCTGTTAGATACACTATTATTTGCCGGAGGCCGTAAAGCTGCTTTGCTGGTCGCAGAGCAATCAGCTGGAGGCGACTTACCTGAAGAGGTGAAAGAAACCGTGACTAGAATGTCATGGTGGGCTGACTTTTCTAAGTCGATGTTTCCTGTTCTTGCTGTTGTTTTAGTTGTGCGGTCATTTATTGTAGAGCCTTTCCAGATACCTTCAGGTTCAATGTTACCAACGCTACAAATTGGTGACTTTATTCTTGTGAATAAATACCACTACGGTTTACGTTTGCCGGTAGTGAATGCAAAAGTCGTTCCTATCAATGACCCTGTTCGTGGCGATGTTGTTGTTTTTAAATATCCGAATGATCCTGCCGTTAATTACATAAAACGAGTTGTTGGTTTGCCTGGTGATGTTATTCGCTACCAAGACAAGATCGTTTATGTAAATGGTGAGCCTCAAATGCAGGATTTATTAGCACAACTGCCACCTAGAGCACCTGAAATCCTACTTTATAATGAAAATTTGGGCGATGTTGCGCATGAAATCTATAATGATGTTAAAGCACCCGGTATGGTTGGAGAGTGGACGGTTCCTCAAGGGCAGTATTTTGTAATGGGTGATAATCGAGATAACAGTAACGATAGCCGTTATTGGGGCTTTGTGCCGGATGAACTATTGGTTGGCAAGGCTTTCGCTGTTTGGATGCACTGGCCTACGTTCTTTAGTGTGCCTGATGTTACAGCCATGCGTGCTATTCATTAATATCTGACATAACGGAGAAAGCGATGTTTAAGCGAGAGAAAGGTACTTCTTTTTTCAATATGTTGATTGTATTGATGATGGTAGGAAGTTTATTCGCAATAGCGTTTAAGATTTATCCGCCTTATCTAGACCATGTGACTATCAAGGCGGTGGTCGAGGGGGTTGCAAATGACTACGATGAGCTGCGTAAGCCAGTTGCTGCTATTAAAGGGAATATTTACACTCGTCTAAATATCAATCAGGTAACCTTACCTGATCAAAATGCACTATCAATTGTTAATAACAAAGGTGTGTTATTATTTGATTTACAGTATGAAGTTAGACTTCCTATGTTCTTTAATGTTGATGCCGTTGTTAAATTCTCTGAATCTTACGAAGCAGTAATACCTTGATTAAACCAATACCAGATCTTACACGCCGACTCGGTTACTCATTTAACGATATAGCATATTGTGAGTTAGCATTAACGCATAGAAGCTGTGGGAAAAAGAATAATGAGCGTCTCGAGTTTCTCGGCGACTCTATTGTGAACTTTGTTATAGCTGATGACCTTTTTCAGCGCTTTCCCAATGCTCGTGAAGGACAGTTAAGTCGTTTGCGCGCCAGTATGGTAAAGGGTGAAACGCTTGCTGAAATTGCTCGTGAACTGAAGTTAGGCGACTACTTACGCCTAGGCCCTGGCGAGTTGAAAAGCGGTGGCTTTCGTCGTGACTCTATTTTAGCTGATGGTGTAGAAGCTTTGATTGGTGCTATTTACTTAGACAGTGATCTTGAAGTTGTTCGAGGATTTATTTTAGGCTGGTTCGAAGAGCGCCTAAATAAACTGGATATTGATGAAGCGCTTAAAGACTCAAAAACACGTTTGCAGGAATATCTGCAATCTCGTCGTTTACCTTTGCCTGATTACCAATTGACAAGTGTTGACGGTGAAGCACATGCGCAAACTTTTTATATTCTTTGTAATATAGAGCCGTTGAAAGATCCAACTGAAGGTGTAGGGAACAGTCGCCGACAAGCGGAGCAAGAAGCTGCTAAGTCAGCACTTCTTCAACTAGAAGAGGTGACAAAATGAGTGAAGATATGCAAAGTTGGATTCAGCCTAAAAATAATAGTGCTGATGAGCAACGCTGTGGTTTTGTTGCGATTGTTGGTCGTCCTAATATGGGAAAATCAACACTGATGAACTTTATGTTGGGTCAAAAACTTAGTATTACTTCGAAGAAGCCTCAAACAACCCGTCATCAAATACTCGGTATCAAAACTATTGATGATCTGCAGATTATGTTTGTTGACACACCCGGGTTGCATAAAGAGCAGAACAAAGCACTAAATCGCTATATGAATAAAACGGCGTCAGAAGCGTTGCGTGGCGTTGATTTGGTGTTGTTTCTTGTTGATAGAACGGCGTGGACTGAAGAAGATCAGATCGTGCTGGATAAGGTTAAGCATGCAAAATGTCCTGTTGTTTTAGTCGTTAATAAAGTAGATCAACTCGCTGACAAGTCTTCTTTGCTACCTCAATTGGGTGTGCTATCTGAGAAAATGAGCTTTGCTGATATTATCCCTATATCGGCGAAAAGCGGTACTAATGTAAATAAGCTTGAAGAAATTATCTGCAGCTATATGCCTGAAGGCACACATCACTACCCTGAAGACCAGCTGACTAATCGTAGTTCTCGTTTTATGGTCGCTGAGATTGTTCGTGAAAAATTGATGCGAAATGTAGGAGATGAAGTACCTTATGGCGCTACTGTTGAGATTGAGCAGTTTGAACATGATGGCTCTTTATTAACGATTAGTGCGCTTGTTTTGGTCGAGAGAGACGGCCAGAAGAAGATCATCATAGGAGATAAAGGTGATCGAATGAAAACGATCGGCCGAGATGCGCGTCTTGATATTGAAAACTTGTTCGATTGTAAGGTCATGTTGAAACTCTGGGTGAAAGTTCGTCGTGGTTGGGCGGATGATGAGCGCGCGTTACGTAGTCTTGGGTATGACCATGGCGAATAATGAATCACAAGGTTGATGCGCAAGCGGCCTATGTACTTCATTCTAGCCCCTACCTTGAAACAAGCGCTTTAGTAGATCTTTTTACGTTGGAGCAGGGGCGAGTCAGTGCTGTAGTAAAAGGAGCGCGTCGCCCAAGTTCTAAACTGCGTGGTGTTTTGCAGCCTTTTGTGCCTCTTCAAATTGCTTTACGTGGCCGTCAAGAACTTAAAACACTGATACAAGCAGAGCCTGTGGGTATGAATGGAATCCTGCAGGGCAATGCTTTGATGTGCGGCATGTATGTCAATGAAATGATGCAGCGTCTGTTATCACCTTTCGATCCCTATCCTCGTCTTTATGTTTATTACCAGTATGTTCTAAATGAGTTAATTTTAGGTCAAGATATCGAAGGTGCTTTACGTACTTTCGAACACCGGTTACTAGCAGAAACGGGTTACGGGCTATCTACGGATGCAGTTTTTACTGATCAGATTTACTTGTTTGATGTGAATGCTTGGCAGTTTAAGTTAGTTAAAAGAATAGCTGAAAGTGACCGTAGCCGTTGTTTTCATGGAAAAGATCTTCTGGCTATTGATGAGGATTGCTATGATGGACCTGAAATTCGGCAATCAGCTAAACGCTTGATGCGTTTAGCTATAGATCATTTACTCGCGGGTCGGCCTTTACATAGCCGAGCACTCTTTAAGAAACAATGAGGAAAAATTGTGGTTGAGCCAAGCCGTTTGCTTTTAGGTATAAATATTGATCATGTGGCGACTCTGCGACAAGCTAGAGGAACACGTTATCCAGATACTGTCTTGGCTGCAGCTTTAGCCGAAGAGGCTGGTGCTGACGGTATTACAGTGCATTTGCGCGAAGATAGACGCCATATTCAGGATCGTGATATCTACATGCTCAAAGATACGCTACAAACGCGTATGAATTTTGAAATGGCTGTGACAGAAGAGATGATTACTATCGCATCTGAAGTAAAGCCATCGCACTGCTGCTTAGTGCCGGAAAAACGTGAAGAGCTAACGACAGAAGGTGGCTTGGATGTTGTTGGACAGTTAGAAAAGATTAAATCTGCGACTCAGCGCTTAGCCGCTAATCACATTGAAGTGTCGCTTTTTATTGATCCTGATACTGCCCAAATTGATGCGACGATAGCTTGTGGTGCACCTGTTATTGAATTACACACCGGTGCTTATGCCGATGCTGATAATGCTAAAGACCAAAAAGTTGAACTTGAGCGTATTCAAAAAGCAGCAGCATATGCTTACGAGAAAGGTCTAATTGTAAACGCCGGTCATGGTTTGCATTATCATAATGTTGAGCAGATAGCCGAGATTCCTCAGCTTAATGAATTGAATATAGGTCATGGGATTATTGCCCGTGCTGTTTTTGTTGGCTTAAAAGGAGCGGTGTCTGAAATGCGCCAGTTAATGCAAAATACGCAAGCGCGTGTCCAGCATCAACGAGATGCCTTACTTAAATGAAATTAGTAAAATGATTCGAGGTATTGGTACCGATATCTTGCAGCTGGAACGAGCCCGTGATGCGCTGAAGCGTACTCCGGGCTTGGCTAAACGGGTACTAACACCATCTGAATTGAGTTCTTATGAGCGATCAGGTGTCGCCGAGCGCTTTTTTGCAAAACGCTTTGCAGCAAAAGAAGCCATTGTGAAAGCCTTGGGTACCGGTATAGGGCGTGGTGTTAGTTGGCAGCATATTGAAATTACAAACAATGATTTGGGTAAGCCTGAAGTTACGCTGTCAGCTGGCGCTCAAGAGCATGCAGAGCGCCAAGGTATTGCCACTATCCATATCTCTTATAGTGATGAGCAAGATTACGTGGTCGCTTTTGCAGTAGCTGAATCCGCTTAAAGTACTTATTTACCTTCTGGTAGAGAGTCTTTTGCAGGGGCTGCTATATCCAGTAGAGGTGCTGCATCGATAGACTCTGCATCCATCATTGTTGCGACCTGTTGTAAGGATGAAAGAATTTTAATTTTCCCTTGATCATCCAAGTTTTCAAAGCGATTTATAAACTCTTCGTGTAAAAGGGGTGGCGCTGATGCAAGTGTTGCTTGGCCTGACTCTGTCAGCCGCGCATTTACAATGCGACGATCTTTCACACTTCTTACACGTTCAACGAACTTACGGTCTTCAAGACGATTTAGAATCGTTGTTACTGTCGCTTGGCTTAGCGAAACATCATCAGAAATTCTTTTAACGGTAACGTCGCCTAATGTGGCGATAGCGCGTAATACCATGACTTGCGGAATAGTTAATCCACAGGTTTTCATGATGCGTTTCGACTGCATGTCGGTGGCGCGAATAATCCTGCGAAGCGATACGAGGACTTCTTGCCAGTACGGAGTGGTATTCATAGTTAGTTCCAAGAAGCCAGAGGTTGCATTATATAAAAATGCTAGATTATGACAAGAATAATTATTTGAGATGTAATCATTAGAGGTGTAAAGTATATTGTCTTAAAGGTCAAATTCAGGAAATAATAAATATATGAAATCAATGAAGCCAGTGTTAATGGCAGTGCCGCTGTTACTTGCAAGTGCTTTTGCGCAAGCTGATACACATTGTGGAAAAGTCACTATTGCAGATATGAACTGGAGTTCTGCCAGTTTGATCGCCAATATTGACCGTTTTATCCTTGAAAATGGATATGGTTGTGAAGCTGAACTTGTCCCTGGCGATACCATGCCAACAGGTACAGCTATGATAGAAAAAGGCGAACCAGATATTGCTCCTGAAATGTGGAGTAATTCGATGAAAGATGCCTTAGATAAAGGTGTTGCTGAGAAGCGTTTACGTTTCGCTGGTAAATCTTTATCTGATGGTGGTGAAGAAGGTTTCTGGGTCCCTCAATATATGGTGGATAAAGACCCAAGCTTGGCAACAATTGAGGGTGTTCTTAAAAATGCCGCGATGTTCAAGCATCCAGAAGACCCTGAACAATCAGCTTTTTATGGCTGCCCAGCTGGGTGGAATTGCCAGATCTCTTCAGGCAATATCTTTACCGCTTTAAAACTCAAAGATGCAGGGTTTGATCTAATTGATCCAGGTTCGGGTGCTGGTTTATCAGGCTCTATCGCTAAAGCGTATGCACGACAGGAACCATGGTTTGGATATTACTGGGCACCTACCGCCGTGCTTGGTAAGTACAAAATGGTTAAAGTTGACTTTGGATCAGGTGTTGATAAAGAAGAATTTATTAACTGCTCATCTAATATAGACTGTCTTGAACCTAAGGTGACAATGTACCCGCCTTCTTTAGTGCAAACTGTAACTACAGAGAGTTTCGCTGCTAATTCTCCTGCTGCCTATGAGTACTTGTCTAACCGTTCATTTAAGAATGATAAAATGAACGAACTACTTGCTTGGATGGAAGATAATCAGGCTGATGGTGATGTGGCGATGGAATACTACTTAACCAATAACAAAAGTGATTGGATGAAATGGGTTTCTGCAGATGTGGCTGTAAAAGTGCAAAAAGCACTAGATAACCTGTAATACTGAAAGTTCAGGCCAGCTTTTGCTGGCCGTTGCCCTTCCTGTTTGAAACCCCGAGGTGCCCACATGGCTGAGTCGTCATGGTTAACAAAATTCCCCCAGATGGATCGCGTAGACCTACTTGAAATTCGTAAAGGGCTGGACTCAGCTTATCGTGAATTTTCAAGAGAGTACGGGGAGGTTATAGAGTCTCTTTTCGATCCTCTACTGACCTTTCTTGTTTGGTTTGAAAAATTATTGCTGACGACACCTTGGTTTATTGTCATTGTCGCAGTGGCTGGTTTGGTTTATTTAGTAAGCCGCTCATGGAAACTATCGTTAGGCGTCGTTGTTTCATTCTTGGCTATTGGTTATTTCGGGATGTGGGATAACACCATGAGGACCTTGAGTATCATTACGGTCTGCACCCTAATGGCGATTGGTCTAGGAATTCCCATTGGGATTGTAATGGCGCGTTCTGATAAAGCGCGTAGCGTTATTACACCTATGCTCGATATCATGCAAACGATGCCCGCTTTCGTATATCTGATACCTGTGGTTATGTTGCTGGGCATCGGGAAAATACCGGGTGTTATAGCGGTTATTATTTATGCAATTCCCCCTGTAATTCGCTTAACTAATCTGGGAATACGTTTAGTGGATTCCGAGGTGATGGAAGCTGCTACAGCATATGGTGCCAACCCAACGCAACGATTGTTTGGTGTTCAGCTACCATTGGCTATGCCGACGATTATGGCCGGTATTAATCAGACGATTATGATGGCACTTTCTATGGTTGTTATTGCGTCAATGATTGGTGTTAAAGGATTAGGGCAGCCTGTATTGAAGTCGATTACCAATCAATATTTCACGTTAGGTTTGTTTAACGGTCTAGCAATTGTTGCACTTGCTATTATTTTTGACCGTGTTTCACAAGCTTATGCAAAACGAACCCAACGACATATGCAGGGTATAGAAAATGCCTGAACCACTAATTACGATTGAAGGCCTTTATAAAGTTTTTGGTAGTAAGCCAGATTCAGTTATGCCAATGGTGCATGAGGGCCGCTCGAAAGACGATATCCTTGCTGAGACCGGACATACATTAGGCCTAAAGGATATTAATTTAACGATCAACAAAGGTGAAATATTTGTCATTATGGGCTTGTCTGGCTCAGGCAAGTCGACATTAATCCGACACTTTAATCGCTTAATTGACCCTACAGAAGGCGTTATTAAAGTAGAAGACACCGATGTTATGAAGCTGCCTCCTAAAGAGTTGGAGCACTTCAGAAGACATAAAATGTCAATGGTATTTCAGCGTTTTGGGTTGATGCCGCATCGTACAGTGCTCGAAAATGTTGGCTATGGTTTATCTATACAAGGGCAGAGTAAGGCCGTTTGGTCTGCTAAAGCGAAAGAATGGCTGGAAACGGTTGGATTGGCCGGATATGAAGCTCAATACCCCGCGCAACTATCTGGTGGTCAGCAGCAGCGTGTTGGTCTAGCAAGGGCCCTATGTACTGATGCTGAAATATTGCTAATGGATGAGGCTTTCTCTGCATTGGATCCTCTTATTCGTAGTGAGATGCAGGATCAACTGATTGAGCTGCAAGATACATTGCATAAAACAATTATCTTTATTACGCACGATCTTGATGAAGCTTTACGTATTGGTGATCGTATTGCCATCTTAAAAGATGGTGAAATGGTGCAGCAAGGGACGCCTGATGAAATCCTGCTTAACCCTGCCAACGACTATGTTGAAGCTTTTGTTAAAGATGTAAACCGAGCTAGAGCGTTAACTGTTGAAACAGTGATGAAGCCGCCATCTCGACGTATTACTGCTGATACGATTGGAGAAGCGCTTATACAAATGAAAGCGATCAAAGGTGATTATGGTTATTATGTGAATGATGATGGTTACCAGGGTGTTGTAACGCAAGACACACTTGAGGCGTGTTGTGATGACGCTTCTACCTCTCAAGAGATGGATGACACCGTTTGGGAAGACCTACCTAGTATTTCGCCTGATGCTATGCTTGAAAGTGTTATTCCGGAAACGTTGGATGCTGACTATTCATTGCCCGTAGTTGATGAGGAAGGAAACCTTAAAGGCGAACTGTCTAAAAGTAATTTGGCTGAAGTCTTAGGCGGTGCAGACAAAAAAACTGAAGAACGAATCTAAAAGGTAAGGCGTAAGATTATCAAAAAAATACGCCGCTGGAGTATAGAGATACTAGTGGCTAGCGCCATCCTCTTTGGTATTTCTCTTTGGCAAGGGAGCCATCTTTTAGCGACACAAGAAGCGGCTCCGATGTTTGAGTTGTTGCCGCTTTATTTATCATCTAAAGATGATGTAGATACACCGTCAATAGTACCTTCTCCGTTAACGGTTCTTGCCGCACGCCCAATTTATTCGCAAAATCAGCGTTCCTTAATCTATTTTTTTGCACCTTGGTGCTCTATCTGCAAATTCAGTATGGGTAATCTCGCTTGCCTTGAAGGTAAGTTGCCGGTTGTTGCTGTTGCTTTATTATAGTGATGAGCAGGCGGTTTCAGATTTTGTTACTGGGCTAGATATCGATGTTCCCGTGTTGTTAGGGAACTCTGCAGTCGCTCGCGCTTATAAAATTAAAGCTTTCCCTACTTACTATATTATTAACGCTGAGGGTAAAATAGAGATGTCGAGCATAGGTTATAGCACAGAGCTTGGTTTGAAAATTCGAGCTAGCTTGTAACTAAAATATCTCTGAGTGAGTCTAAGGATGCATGATATGAGTAAACTAAGCGGTTTACATTGTGAGGCTTGTCGTGCCGGTGCTCCTGTAATTACGCAAGAAGAACTACAAGAGTTTATGCCGCAAATCCCTGAGTGGTACTTAGAAACACGCAACAACATTCTTCAGTTGGAACGAAGTTTTGCATTTGGCAATTTTGTTGATGCGATGGCGTTCTCACAGAAAATAGCAGAGCTTGCAGAGGCAGAATCACATCACCCAGCTATTTTAACGGAGTGGGGAAAAGTGACCGTGACATGGTGGACGCATAAAATTAATGGGTTACATCGAAACGATCTGATTTGTGCGGCAAAAACAGACTTGCTAGTTTCTTGAAATACCCCCCCAGCGATTTCTACCTTTTTAAACTTGTTTAAGGATGTTTCATGTCGATTCCCGGAAAAGAGATTTATCGTGGTCACGATGAGTTCGGTGTTATACGGGTATTAGATGATGGTAATAAACGTTATCTTTCTTTTGGCGATGTTGATGAGCAAAGCTGCTGGCTTAAAAGTGAGCCTACTATACCTCAGCACGAATATGTACGTGCGATGCTGTTAGTTCTTTTATTCTGCGAACCCAAGCGTTGTATAAGTCTTGGGTTAGGTGCAGGGAGTTTAAACAGCTGCTTACATTTTAATTTCCCCTCGTTAAAGCAAGAGGTTGTTGAGCTGCGTGCTGGTGTCATAAGCGCTGCGTACAAGTATTTTCAATTACCACGCAGTAAAAGGCTGCTCTTGCATCAGATGGATGCACAAGATTTTTTGCAATGTGTTGACAGTAAAAAAGCAGATATCATTTTTAGTGATATCTATGGCGCTGATGGAATAGATGAACAGCAGCTTCGACCTGACTTTATTCATGAGTGCTATTACCGCTTAAAACCCGGAGGCTGGCTGGTATTAAACTGTTGGCGTGATCATCAAGGCGAAGCCACTATCGATACGTTACGTGAACTATTTCCAGATATACGCAGCTGTGCAACTCAAAGTGGTAATTGGTTGATTTTCGCGGGTACGAGTATTGATACACGGTCGGCAAAGCAGCTTAAAATACAGGCGCGTGAGTTGAGTCAGCAGTTAGGTTTTTCGCTCTCTCGATCACTCAATAAGCTAGAAGTGCATACTAAGGCTTAATGCCTTTGCTTGGTTTTAAGTTGTCTGTTTTGTTGTGTATCTTGCCCCCTCTAATTGTTTGACTCCTGTTTTGGTGAGCTTTATTATTCCTTAGTAGAATGTTAAGTAATAATCTCTTAGATTTTTAGTCCATTTTGTTTTAAGACGCGGGCAGGTAAATTAAATGAGCAGAGAGTTTCCCACAATAGCTGATTATGTAGGAAAAACCCCATTGGTCCGTTTACAACGCCTTGGCGGTAATTCGCGTGGTAATGTGATTCTTTGTAAGTTGGAAGGTAATAATCCAGCAGGCTCGGTTAAAGACCGCCCCGCGTTAAGTATGATTGAACGAGCAGAGCAGCGCGGCGATATTAAGCCGGGTGATACATTGATTGAAGCTACATCAGGTAATACGGGTATTGCTTTGGCTATGGCAGCAGCGATTAAGGGCTATAAGATGGTGCTTATCATGCCAGATAATATGAGCATGGAGCGCAAGACTGCAATGACAGCATATGGTGCTGAACTTATATCAGTAACAAAAGAGCAAGGCATGGAGTTTGCCCGTGATCTTGCTTTGGACATGCAGAAAAATGGGCAAGGTACGGTATTAGATCAATTTGCAAACCAAGATAACCCTGTAGCGCATTATACAGGAACAGGGCCGGAGCTGTGGGAGCAAACCCAAGGACGTATTACTCACTTTGTAAGCTCCATGGGTACTACTGGAACAATTATGGGTACGTCTCGTTTTTTAAAAGAAAAAAATTCTTCAGTTAGTATTGTAGGTTTGCAGCCAGAAGACGGCTCTCAAATTCCTGGTATTCGCCGCTGGCCTAAAGAATATTTACCTAGCATTTATGATGAATCCCGCGTTGATAAAGTATTGGATATTTCTCAGCAAGATGCTGAAGTTACGATGCGGGATTTAGCGATGCAAGAAGGTATTTTTTGTGGGGTTTCATCCGGTGGGGCAGTAGCTGGTGCGATACAGCTCAGCGAGCAAGTCGAAAATGCTGTCATTGTTTGTATAATTTGCGATCGTGGTGATAGGTACTTGTCAACCGGGGTGTTTGACCCCATATAATCTATAATGAAAGAGCCGCAACAGCGGCTTTTTTCATAATCGTGTATAGAGCAAGCTGAAAAAGCATGGAACTTGCTCATTATTTTATGTCTTATGAATAGAATATTCGACTCTTCACAGTGACAGAAAATCCGTGTGCTACCGAGTTTTGTTTTTCTTCACTGTGAAATAAGAAAAAGAACCGCCATAAAAGCGGCAGAGTCGTGACCAGAGGAGTGGCAATTAGCCATGGTTAAAGTGCGTGATGATCATCCCATTCATGATGATGGGACTGTTGATCTTGATTTGTGGCTGTGGCGTTTAGAGCAGCAAGTTGAGATTGATGATATAGAGCAGGTACGACTGGCTTGTGATATTGCAAAACAAGTTCATGACCAAGCAGAAGCAACATCTAATAATAGTTATCTTACGGGCCTTGAAATGGCTCAAATTATGGCTGAACTGCAGCAGGATCAAGAGTCAATTGTTGCTGCAATTTTGTATCGTAGTGTTCGTGAAGATAAGCTAAAACTCGATACAGTTAAGAATCAATTTGGGCCGGTTATCGGTTCGTTGATTCATGGTGTGCTACAGATGGCTGCTATTGGTAGCCGAGCTAACCCGCGTGTAGAACATACTGTCTTAGGCGCTAACGCTCGCCAAATTGATACCGTGCGTAAAATGCTGGTGGCGATGATTGATGATGTGCGTGTTGCACTCATTAAGATTGCCGAGCGTACGAGTGCTATTCGTGGCGTTAAGGAATCCTCTCGCAGAAAACGTTTCCTCGTTGCTCGAGAAGTGTTTGATATTTATGCTCCTCTCGCTCACCGTTTGGGTATTGGGCATATCAAATGGGAATTGGAAGACCTTTCTTTTCGGTACTTAAAACCAAATGACTACAAGCATGTTGCCCAGCTTCTTGATGAAAAGCGTTTAGATCGTCAAGATTTCATTGAGACAGTTGTAACTACTCTGAAAAGGGATCTTGGTGCTCAGAATATTGATGCGGATGTGAATGGCCGGGCCAAGCATATCTACAGTATTTGGCGGAAGATGCAGCGAAAAAATATTGAGTTTAGCCAGGTATACGATGTCCGAGCTGTTCGAATATTGGTGCCTGAAATTAGAGATTGTTATACAGCTCTAGGTATTGTTCATGGTTTATGGCGAAATATACCGCACGAGTTTGATGATTACATAGCGTCCCCAAAGCCTAATGGATATCGTTCTTTGCATACAGCGGTGTTTGGGCCGGAGGGCAAGGTATTAGAAATACAGATTCGCACACCAGAGATGCATGAAGAAGCTGAATTAGGCGTGTGTGCTCACCACCTTTATAAAGGTACAGATACGCATTCCAAAAGTGATGCCTACGAAGATAAAATTGCTTGGTTGAGGCAAGTATTAGAGTGGCATGAAGATCTTGGTGATACCGAAGGGTTTGGTGACATCTTGCGGGGTGATGTAGTCCAAGACCGTCTTTATGTGTTCACCCCTGATGGGCACGTCATTGATATGCCTTTAGGCTCTACTGCACTGGACTTTGCTTATAGGGTTCATACTGAAATTGGGCACCGTTGCCGAGGGGCTAAGGTAAATGGTCGTATTATCTCTTTGAATAAGCCGTTGAAAACGGGTGATCAAGTAGAGATATTAACGGGTAAAGAGGAACAGCCTCGTCGAGACTGGCTTAACTCAAATATTGGCTACTTAACAACATCCAGAGCAAAAGCCAAAGTAGCGCACTGGTTTAAATTGCAAGATAGAGACAAAAATGAAGAAGCTGGACGTCACATAATTGAACGAGAGTTTAAGCGTTTGGCTATCCTAATGAACGAAGTTGACATGAGTTTGCTTGCTCAGGAAGTGAGTTATAAGTCTCCAGAGGATATGTTTTCTGCATTAGGCGCAGGGGATATACGCTTATCGCAAATTTTAAATGCTGCGCAGAGACAAGTAGAAACAACGTCCCATGATGAGCAGTTAGACTTAGCCTTACCAACGATAGCTAGAGAAAAACTGAAAAGGCCTACAGGTGCAGGAATACGCATTCTGGGTGTGGGTAACTTGTTAACGACGATAGCCTCGTGCTGCAAGCCAGTTCCAGGCGATCTGATTGTTGGTTTTATTACTCAGGGAAGGGGAGTGTCAATACACAGAGAAGACTGTGTAAATCTACTGAGTCTTCGTGAAAATGAAGCAGAGCGCGTTGTAGCGGTTGACTGGGATGAAGGAAATGAAGCGACATACCCGGTAGATATTATTATTGAAGCCTATGATCGTTCGGGTTTACTGCATGATGTCATGATGGTATTAGCAAATGAAAAACTTAATATATTATCAGCTAATACGTTAACGGATAAGAACAGTAATATTGCACGTCTCTCCCTTACTGTGGAGATTTCACGTTTGGAATTGTTGGGACGTATTATGGATAAAATTAACCAGCTACCAAATGTGGTTGATGTACACCGCCAACGTAATGGATTTTCTCAATGAGTCGCTCTTATACATTGCCGGATTTGATCTATTTAATGGAACGGCTTCGTGATCCAGAGCATGGTTGCCCTTGGGACCTTAAGCAAGATTTTGGCTCGATTGTTCCTCATACGTTGGAGGAAGCGTATGAGGTAGCTGACACGATTGAGCGCAAAGATTGGGCGCATTTGGAAGATGAATTAGGAGACCTGTTATTCCAAGTTGTTTTTTATAGTCAGCTTGGCAAAGAGCAGTCCTTATTTGAGTTTAATTCGATTGTTAATCAGCTCGTCACTAAGCTTGTCCGCCGTCATCCGCATGTATTTCCTGATGGGCAGCTAACAACGCTGCCTGGTTCAGTAACACTTTCAGGTGAAGAAGTTAATGTCGCGTGGGAGCAAATTAAGCAGCAAGAACGTATCGGAAAAAAGAAAGATCGTATTTTGGATGACGTTCCCAAAGGGCTGCCTGCATTGAGTCGCGCTGATAAGCTTCAAAAGCGAGCGTCACAAGTGGGGTTTGATTGGAATGATCCGTTATTGGTACTGGATAAAATAGAAGAAGAAATTGCTGAGCTGCGTGAAGCAATTCAGAAAGGTGACCAAGCTGAAATTCTTGATGAAATGGGTGATGTTATTTTTGCTCAGGTTAATTTAGCACGCCACCTTGGTGTTAAGGCTGAAATAGCATTACGCTCGACTAATCAAAAGTTTGAGAGACGTTTTAATCATGTTGAAGCATGTGTAGAAAGCTCTGGTAAAGCCTGGGATGAGTATGCTTTGGATGAACTCGATCAGTTTTGGGATGAGGCAAAGCGGAAAGGACTATGAAAATGACATGGATTATATTAGCCATCATAGGAATGGCAGGTTTGGGTTATTGGGGGTGGCAGAAAGGCCAAGAGCAATTATCCAGTTTGAAAAGTAGCGGTTTTAATGTCACAGACGACCTCAAAGGAGAACCCAGACTAGTTATTGATCGTACGAATAAAAAGCTCGCGCTAGTGACAGTGGATAATTATCGGGTAATCCCAATGAGCGCGGTTGTTTCAAGTGAAGCTTTACTAGACCGAGGCATGCATATGGATGAGAATTTTCGCATCGAGCTTCGCTTAGAGGATTCTGTGCCTGTTTCTATTGTTTTTGAGAATGAAACACTAGCTAAAGCGGCTTTGGACAAGCTGCAAGGTACTATGCGCTAAGTTCGTGCAACTTGTCGAGACTACCCTATTATTTTGATTTTCCTATTATTACTCAAACTTGTATTGAATGATTAGCACACAAATTTGTGCAAAACATAAATAATATCTATGCTCTGTTGATTGTTGTTGGAATCTTCACTAAGGAGCTAGTATGAATGATCTGCATGAAGCCTTACGCGATGATGTTAGGATGTTGGGTGATAGTCTTGGGCAGACGATAGAAAAACATCTAGGTAAAGGTTTTCTAGAAAAAGTTGAGCGAGTTCGCAAACTGGCTAAAGCAGGCCGAACAGGTGCAGAGAGTGATAGAGAAAATCTTCTGGCTGAACTGAAAGAGCTAAGTGAAGATGAGATGCTCCCGGTTACACGTGCTTTTACACAATTTCTGAATCTTGCGAATATTGCTGAAGAGCACCATCGGGTTCGTCGACATCAAGAAATTTGTGATTTAGAGGCGACAGATTCTTATGTCCAGTTGCTTAAAAAACTGAAGAAAGAAGGCCTCCCGGAAAAGCAAATCTTGCAAACAGTACAAGAGATGCATGTTGATTTAGTGCTTACTGCGCATCCTACTGAAGTTAATCGCCGCACCTTGATCCAAAAATATGATTCTATTACTGATTGCTTACAGGGATTAGACCGAGGCGAGCCTCAACACCATCGTTTAAACGAATTGATTAGCCAGATCTGGCACACCGATGAGATTCGGCAAATCCGGCCTACGCCCATAGATGAAGCTAAATGGGGGTTCGCCGTCATCGAGAACTCATTGTGGGAAGCTGTCCCAAAATTCTTAAAACGCTTAGATGGACAAACACGGGCAATTCTTGGGCAAGGTTTGCCGTTGGATTGTTCCCCTGTACGCTTTTCCTCTTGGATGGGAGGCGACCGAGACGGTAACCCTAATGTAACGGCGGTTGTTACCGAAGAGGTGTTAATGCTATCTCGTTGGATGGCTGCGGATCTGTATATACGAGATATAGATGCTCTGCGTGCTGAGTTATCAATGTATAACTGTAATCAAGAGTTACGCGAACAAGTAGGGGATGCGGCCGAGCCGTATCGTCATTTGCTGAGTGAGGTGCGTGACTCTCTGGATTGCACTAAAAATTGGATAAAACAACGTTTAGGTAAACCAAGTGGTGATAGTAATGACACCTGTCCAATGCTTACGTCGGATAAGCTTCTAGATCCTTTAATGCTGTGTCATCGCTCTTTAGTTGAGTGCGGTATGGATATCATAGCTGAGGGACCGTTAGAAGATATCATTCGACGTATCGGCTGCTTTGGTATGACGCTTGTCAGGTTGGATATTCGGCAAAGCTCAGATCGTCATGCGCAAGTGTTTGAGGAAATATCTCAGTTTTATGGATTAGGCTCATACAATCATTGGACAGAAGAAGGACGACAAGCTTTCTTATTAAAAGAGTTACAAAGCAAGCGACCTCTTATACCACATGACTGGCAGCCATCACCTGAAGTGCGTGAAGTGCTGGATACATGCAAGGTTGTCGCAGACGCTGATCCTGCCTCATTAGGCTCTTACGTGATTTCAATGGCAAGTCAACCATCTGATGTGTTGTCAGTTATTTTATTACTACGTGAAATGGGTATCAGTCATGATATCCGTGTAGTGCCACTATTCGAAACATTAGATGATCTTGATAATGCACGTGACTGTATCGATGCTTTGTTATCGGTGCCTTGGTACAAACAGTACACGCATGGTCATCAAGAAGTCATGATTGGATATTCTGACTCCTCAAAAGATGCAGGGCAGTTAGCTGCTGCTTGGGGGCAGTTTAAAGCGCAAGAAGCGTTGACAGAACTGTGCCAAGCGCATGATGTTCATCTCACCTTGTTTCATGGGCGAGGAGGTACTGTTGGTCGCGGCGGTGGTCCGAGTCATACAGCTATACTAGCTCAACCACCGGGATCTGTAGATCGGAGTCTTCGTGTTACAGAGCAAGGTGAAATGATCCGCTTTAAGTTTGGAATACCGGAGTTAGCTATCCGAAATCTGGAGCTTTATACGGGAGCGGTATTGGCTGCAACGCTTTCTCCTGCGCCTTTGCCGCAAAACGTGTGGCGTGATCAGATGGAAAAAATGGCAGAAACGGGACTGCAAGCATATAGGTCAGTTGTACGTCATGATTCGCAGTTCGTACCTTACTTTCGAGCGGTAACACCGGAGCAAGAGCTTAGTAAGCTACCCTTGGGATCTCGCCCGGCTAAACGCAAAGCGGATGGTGGTGTTGAAAGCTTACGTGCTATTCCATGGATTTTTGCATGGACGCAAATTCGCCTGATGTTACCGGCGTGGCTAGGTTCAGATACGGCATTGGAAACGGCTGTGCGAAATAATGAGTTGCCCTTGCTTCATGATATGTATGAAAAATGGCCTTTTTTTCGCTCCTATGTCGACATGTTGGAAATGGTGTTGGCAAAAAGTGATACGCGACTGACAGAGTATTATGAATCTCGACTAGTTTCTGAAGAGCTTAAAGTGTTAGGTTCCAGCCTTCGGCATCGTTTGAATGTGGCAGTAGAAAAGGTATTGGATATTAAGCAGAGCGAAGGTTTATTGATGGCCAACCCCGTTATTCAGCAGTCCATTGATGTCCGAAATCCTTATATAGATCCGCTGCATTTTTTGCAGGCCGAATTGCTTTATCGTGATCGAAATCATCCTGACCAGCGTCTTGAGCATGCTTTGATGGTGACAATGGCCGGTATATCTGCAGGTATGCGTAATACGGGATAATTTGTATGTGGGGTTGAGCCAAAGGCCACTTTGGCTTACTCTCGCGTGTCGGTATTTGAAATATATACGTTTTTTAGCTGGATAATTACCGGTTTACACCATTAGTTGGACGTGGTGCTAGTGCTAATGTCGAATTGTCGGCATTCACATGCCCCAGTATGGTTCTTATCCAATATTGTGTAAGTTGCGTTGAGCTTTAAGCGTATAGAGCGAAACAGGCCGCTTAAAAATGGTTTGATCGAATACACTAAAAAATTCATTTTTAACAGTTAGAGCAGAGGATATCCTTAATGCGTATTATTCTTCTTGGCGCACCAGGCGCTGGCAAAGGCACTCAAGCGCAGTACATAACCGAGAAGTACGGTATTCCTCAGATTTCAACTGGCGACATGCTGCGGGCGGCTGTAAAAGCAGGAACGCTTTTAGGTATTAAAGCCAAAGCAGTCATGGATGCTGGAGAGCTGGTTTCTGATGACCTTATCATTGGGCTGGTTAAAGAGCGTATTAGCGAAGCTGATTGTGACAACGGTTTTTTGTTTGACGGTTTCCCACGTACAATTCCTCAAGCAGATGCTTTGAAAGATGCTGGTGTAATTATTGACGCTGTTGTTGAAATTGATGTGGCTGATGAAGAAATCATCAAACGTATGAGCGGGCGTCGTGTTCATCCTGGTTCAGGCCGTACTTATCACTTAGTGTTTAATGCACCAAAAGTGGAAGGTAAAGATGATGTTACTGGAGAAGACCTGGTACAACGTGCAGATGATGTTGAAAGCATTGTGCGTGATCGTCTACGAATTTATCATGATCAGACAGCTCCATTAATTTCTTACTACAAAGGCTGGGTTGAAGCGAAGGAAGCTAACGCACCTAAGTATGTTTATGTTGCGGGTGTTGGCAGTGTTAATGATATTCGTGACGGAGTATTTGCTGGCTTAGCTTAGCCTCAAAAGTACTTTAATAAACATTGAATATAAAAAGTCGCTTTATGCGGCTTTTTTATTTTAGTCTGATCAGTGAAAGCAGTACTGGGTTTTTGGGCACTTCTTCTGGATAATAGATGCTTTTCATTTTAAGCAGATAGTCCACATGTCGGATTCAATAAAAACAGCAGTTATACTGACAAACCTTGGAACGCCTGATAAACCAGAAGCAGGTGCGGTAAAACGTTATCTTCGAGAATTTCTTTCAGATTCGCGTGTTGTCGAAGGAAAAGGCTTAAGACGCCTTCTGTGGTTAGCTGTTCTTAATTTCATTATTTTAAATTTGCGACCACGTAAGGTAGCGAAATTATATCGTTCTATATGGGAAGATGATTCCCCTATGCGCAAAATCCTTAATGAACAAGTAATTGAGCTACAGCTCCTTTTGCAGCAGAGTTATGAAACAGCACCGTGTGTCTTTGCTGGAATGACCTATGGTTCTCCAAGTTTAAAAGAGCGATTGGAGTCATTGGCTGGCCATGGCTACCAGCGTGTGTTAATTATTCCTATGTATCCGCAATACTCTGCAACGACTACTGCTCCTATCTATGATCAAGTGGCGAGGTTTCAGTTAAGCCGTCGTGAAGTGCTCGATATTCGCATCGTGAAGTCATTTTATAACCACCCGGCTTATATCAATGCTTTGGCACAAAGTATTCGCTCATTTCACCAGCCTACGCAGCCAGTTGATAAGTTAGTGCTGTCTTATCACGGAATTCCAAAGGAATATGCAGACAAGGGTGACCCTTACCCGCAGCAGTGTCACCAAACATCTGTATTAGTAGCTAGTGCGTTAGGTCTTACTGAAAACGAATGGATAACAACGTTTCAGTCACGTTTTGGTCCGGCACAGTGGTTACAGCCATATACGGATAAGACCCTCGAAAGCCTTGCTAAGAAAAACGTAAAAAAGGTTGATGTCGTTTGTCCAGCTTTTACAGCAGACTGTCTTGAAACGCTGGAAGAGATAGCAGAAGAAAACAAAGAGGTCTTTGAGAAAGCGGGTGGAGAGTCATATCAATATATTCCAGCAGTAAATAGCTCGCCGGCATTTATTGCTGCGATGATGATGCTAGTGCAAGAGCAGGCAGCTGACTGGCTGAAATTAGATAATCAAGCAGATGAGAAAAGTAATGCAGTCTGAATTAGTCTTTGGTTTTCATGCGGTAAAGACCACGCTTAAATATGATGCGTTTCGTGTACAACGCATCATGCTGCTTAAAGGACGGGAAGATGAACGCCTTAACCAACTATTGGAAGAAATAGGAGACATTAGTGTTGAGCGCGTATCAAGACCCAAGCTCGATGAATTAGCTCAGGGCGGTGTGCATCAAGGTGTCATTGCTTTCTGTAAGCCTATTGAGTCCAAAACAGAGCGCTTTCTTTATCAATTATTAGATCAACTAGATGAGGCTCCTTTCTTATTGGTACTTGATGGCGTCACTGACCCTCATAATTTGGGTGCTTGTTTGCGCACAGCAGATGCTGCTGGTGTGCATGCGGTTATCGCGCCCAAAGATAAATCAGCTCCGCTGAATGCGACTGTTTCAAAAGTGGCTTGCGGTGCCGCTGAAGTCATTCCGTATATCCAAGTAACAAATCTCGCACGTACTTTGCAAGAGCTACAGCAAAGAGGGATTTGGGTCACAGGCACAGCGGGCGAAGCTAAGCAGATGATATATCAAGCAAACCTAACGGGGCCTATGGCGCTGGTTATGGGGGCAGAAGGGAAGGGAATGCGTAGGCTAACACGTGAAGGCTGTGATTTTTTAGTTAAAATCCCGATGGCTGGTGAAGTCAGTAGTTTGAATGTATCTGTAGCAACAGGCGTTTGTTTGTTTGAAGCAACCCGACAACGTCAGGTATAGTCAGTAAACAACGATAACGCCTCTGAAAAGGCTATTTTGTTAAGGATGACATGATGAAGCATATCTTAGTGTATGGGGATTCTCTTTCATGGGGAATTATTCCTAATAGCAGAAGGCGTTTATCCTTTAATAAACGCTGGCCTGGTGTGGTCGAAAATCAGCTACAAGGCCAAGGCGTAAACGTTAGGATAACTGAGAACTGTCTTAATGGACGCCGTACTGTATGGAGTGACCCTTTTAAAGCTGGCCGCGACGGCTCCGAGGGATTGGCTCAGCTTATCGAAATAAACTCACCTTTATCACTAATTGTTTTGCTGCTGGGAACCAATGATTTCCAAGTTATGCATACTAACAATGCTTGGATGTCTGCTCAGGGCACGGTGAAGTTAATTAATATTATTCGCCAGGCCCCAATAGAACCTGGTATGCCTGTACCTGATATTTTAGTAGTAGCACCGCCTCAAATGCTTGCACCAAAAGGTCCCGTTGCTGCAAAGTTTGAAGGAGCTCAGCGTAAGTGTGTTGGATTGGCTGACGCTTTAAAATCTGTAACAGAAGAGCAGCAGGTCTATTTTTATAATTCTGCAGATGCAACAGAAGCAAGTCGGGTGGATGGAATACATCTCGATGAAGATCAGCATCAGACACTAGGACTTGCATTAGCCGATGTGCTTAAGTGCATTCTTGAATTACAGGAGTAATGAAATAACGTGATTGATGTCAACATGGCTGATGAAATCGAACAAAATGAAATTTTGGAGCTGTACTGTGAAAATCACTGGTCCTCTGCGGAGAAACCCGATTTGCTGATGAAGGCTTTGCGTAACTCTGATGCTTTAGTCACAGCTCGAATTTCTGGAAAGCTAGTCGGATTGGCAAATGCTATTTCTGATGGTTATCTCGTTGTTTATTACCCTCATATGTTGGTACACCCTGCTCACCAAGGCAAGGGAATTGGTCGTAAGCTCATGGAAGCGATGCAAACGAAATATTCGAACTTTCACCAACAAATGTTAACGGCCGATGGCGAGGCAGTAGATTTTTATAAACGTCTAGGTTTTGATAAAGCAGGGGTAGCTAAAGCTATGTGGATTTACGGGGGTAATGAGCACTGATCAAATTACCCTGGATATGCTTTTACCAGGGTAACTTTATTAATCTCTTTTTTGGTCTGGCTTTGATAATTAGCTACCAATAACCTCTGTAGTATGGATTGCGATCATGGCTTCTTCATTGGTCGGGATAACCCGAACAGTAACACGACTAGATTCTTCGCTAATAATGCCAAGGTTGCTAGTATTGGCTTTACTATCAAGTGCTACTCCTAGCCATTGGCTTCGGCTAAGAATTCGTTCACGTAAATTTGCATCATTTTCTCCTACGCCACCAGTAAAGACTATTTGCTCCAGTCCTTCGAGGGCGGCAGATAGGCGACCTAGCTCTAAAGCAATTCGATAAGCCAGCATATCAATAGCTTCTTCTGCTTCGGGTGAATTAGCCTTATGCAGTGCCAGCATGTCAGAAGACACGCCTGAGACACCTAACCAGCCGCTTTCTTTATAGATCATTTTTTCAAGTGCATCAGTATCCATGTGGTGATGACGTTGCAAGTATAGTAGAACTCCAGGGTCAAGGTTTCCGCATCGACTACCCATAGGTAATCCGTCCACAGCGGTGAACCCCATCGTTGAGGCTATACTTTTTCCCTGTTTTACTGCACACATACTAGCGCCAGCACCTAGGTGGCAAATAATTGTTTTAGCCACACCCGCTTCATTGGAAAGTGTCTTTAGATTTTTTTGAATATACTCATAAGATAATCCGTGAAAACCATAACGCTGTATGCCTTCCTGAGTGAATTTTCGAGGAATCGCATAATGGCGCTCAACAGCAGGTTGGCCTACATGGAACATTGTATCAAAACAGGCAACTTGCGGGAGTTCTGGAGCAAGTAAATGACAGGCTTCAATGAGTAATAAGTTATAAGGCTGGTGAAGTGGCGCGAGAGGAATAAATGCTTTTAGTTGATTGACTTTATGCTCATCAATTAAGACTGGAGCGCTGTAATGTTCACCTCCATGTACAACACGGTGTCCAAAAGCGGTTAGCTTTAAATGAGGCACATTCTGTGCAAGCCAGCTTAAGACGGTGCTTAACGATGCCTTATGGCGCTGATTTTGCTCTATGTCACTAAAATCAACTTTTGGTGGAGCGATTTTATTGCCACCACCGTCTGTTAACGTAATACGAGGTTCTCCCATAATATTTCCCAGTTTAAATTGGTAAATAGGGGTGACCTGATGCTCTCCTGATTTGAAGAGAGAGCACTTGAGGCTCGAGGAGCCGCCGTTAATAGTCAGAATTGTTTGCATATTATCTTCTTACGATACCGGGTGATGAACCATGTGTGAGGCTAGTGCACAAGAAGCCATGCGTCCTAATGGTGTCTCTGCACGGCTGGTCAGGATAATCGGTACTTTAGCGCCTAAGGCAATACCGGCTGATTTTGCATCTGCAAGGTAAATTAATTGTTTAGCTATCATATTGGCAGACTCCAAATCTGGAGCAAGGAGTATATCGGCATCACCCGATACAGATGAAGTGATGTGTTTATCAATGGCTGCTTGTAGTGAAATAGCATTATCAAATGCTAACGGTCCGTCTAATAGAGCGTTAGTGATTTGACCACGATCTGCCATTTTACAAAGGCATGCCGCATCGATAGTGCTCGGCATATAGGCTTTAACTTTTTCGACTGCGGCTAGAAGAGCTACCTTGGGTTCTGCAATTCCAAGAGCGCGGCAAAAATCGACAGAGTTTTGCACAATGTCACGCTTAGTCATTAAATTTGGTAGAACATTGATAGCCGCATCAGTGATGACTAAAGGCTTATGGTAATTGGGGATATCAAAGACGAAAACATGGCTAAGGCGACGCTCAGTACGAATGCCCTTAGTTTTATGAATAACAGCGCTAATGAGCTCTGAGCTACCTAAATCGCCTTTCATAATAGCTTCAGCATCAGCTTGGCGTGCTAGCTCGCATGCTTTTTCTGCAGCGGCGTGGCTGTGTTCAACATCAATAATTTCATAATCGGTAATATTGAGACTATCTTTTTCTGCCGCTGCCAATATTTTACTTTTCGGGCCAATTAAAATAGGAATAATTAAGTTGTGTTCTGCTGCCTCAATGGCGCCCATTAAGCCGTTATGATCAACCGGGTGCACCACGGCTGTACGAATAGGGCGGGCTTTAACTGCTTCCTCGATAAAAAATTCAAGCTGATTGTGTACTGGAGGCTTTTCTTTAAGAATCATTATTCATTTACCTAAACTCAGGACGATCCTGCTTTGTTGATATTTTGGAATGTATTTGGGGTGTAGTTTAGTACAAAATCATCATAATGACGCGGTGCAGCAATTGCTTTTGGTGACCTATATCATAAAGTCTAATGATTATCAGGGAGATGTAAGTTCCTTATGGGCAGAAAAAGGTGCTAAATCAATTTTCCCTTGTTTTAATAAGGCATCCGTTAGCTCGTTCTCCAAAGGTGTTTTCAGATTCCAAACGTGCCAGTAAAGCGGTACTGATAAGTAATAACCTGGATTTATATCAACAAGTTGGCCTGTTTTTATATGAAAATCAGCTTGCTGGTCGGGTATCATTCCAGCTGCAAATCCTCTAACTGCCATATCAATAAAAGCACTATACGAAGGTACGCGATGAGTTGGATAGTCGCCTGGAGATAAATCGAAAAAACGATTCAAATAACGATGTTGCAGTGCATCTTTATGATTGTATTCAACAATCGGAGCCTGCATTAAATTATTTCTATTACAACCATTAGATAAATAGTGATTAACGTACTCAGGAGAGGCGAGGCAGCGATATACCACTACTCCTAAGGGGATGCAATGACAGCCCTGCAATGGTGATGAGCTAGAGGTAATACAGCCCATCACTTCACCGCTACGCAATAGTTGCTGAGTTTGATCTTGATCATCAACTTTTAGATCAAATAAGACCTTATGTTGTCTTAGAATTGGGTCTACAGCAGGTAAGAACCACGTAGCAAGGCTGTCAGCATTAACAGCAATTGCTAATCGTATATGCCCTGACTGCAAGGTTGGATTTAGCTCTGACATTACCTCGTTCTGCAGCATTTCGATCTGTCTGTAGTGTTTGAGTAAAGCTTGTCCAGCACGAGTAGGGCAGATGGGATGTGATCGAATAACGAGTGTTTGGCCGATTACTTCTTCTAGCTGTTTAATGCGCTGGGACACAGCAGACTGCGTAACGTGTAGCCGTAGTGCTGCTTTTTCGAAGTTTTGTTCTTCAATAACGGTGGAAAGTGCTTTTAGTTGTTTATAGTCGATCATAAGTATTTCTAATTAAATATTAAAATCATTAGTTTTGTTTAATTCTATTCTTCAAGCATCATATCTACCAGTCTTAATTCAAGGTGAAAATATGATTATTTACATGGCAAAAGGTTATTTGGCTGCTGCAGCATTAATTATTGCTATCGGGGCACAAAATGCTTTCGTGCTAGCTCAGGGTGTTAAGCGACAACATCACTGGCCTGTTGCTGCTATTTGTATTTTTGTTGATGTTCTATTGATCAGCTTTGGGATGATTGGCGCGGGAGTTGTAATTCAACAGTGGCCAATTGCTATGAAAGCAATTCAAGTTTTAGGCTTTGTTTTTTTGAGTGGATATGGCTTCATCGCGTTCAAGGCATTTTTATCCGTGAAGGCACTAACAGCGGGACAAGCGAAAGGTGACCTCAAGTCAGCATTGATAATGGCGTTAGGAGTTAGTTGCTTAAACCCTCATGTTTATTTAGATACAGTAGTCTTGCTAGGCAGTATTGGTAATCAATTTACAGGAAGCGAAAAATACAGCTTTTGGATGGGAGCGGTACTCGCTTCGTTTTCGTGGTTTGTTTTTTTAACACTGTTAGCAAAAGCGCTAGCTCCTTGGTTGAGTAAGCCTTCGGTGTGGCGGTGGGTGGAAGCGCTGGTAGCGCTAATGATGTGGACTATAGCGGCTTGGTTGCTAAGTGAATTGTTAATGTAATGTTTATTCGAAGGTGAAAAAAAAGCCCACATAAGTGGGCTTTTGAAGGGAATAAATATGCGTTTAGATAGAAACACCTAATGATTTCAACGTATTAATCGTTAACTGGCCAGAAGCCATGCCTTTAGCTGTTTGGTAAGAGTTAATAGCCGACATTGTGCCCTTACCTAAAATTCCATCGATGCTACCAGGGTTGTAGCCCTTAGCTCTTAGTGCACGTTGCAGGTCACGAATTAGGCTTGGCTGAGTGTTTGTTTCGCAAAGAATAGAGCGCCATTCTAGATAAGCATCGCTAACTTTTGCACGTTTCTCAACTGTTTTGTACTCAGCAGGGATTGCGATAGCTGTTTGCTGAGCTGCTTTGGTAAGCTTACGAACTTTGATAGTCTTGTATTCAGCAGGAACAACAATTTTACGGGTTGTTGCTGGTTCGGCAACGACACGACGCGTGATTGTTTGGCTTTTACCAGGAATGGCAACAGTTTTTACAGATTCAGGAGCGATCATGACTGTTTTAGTAACTGTTTTGTATACAGCAGGAACTTCAACTAAACACATAATTTCGCCAGTGCCAGAATCAACTTTCTGAATTGGCCCCGTACCTTTTTTCCATTCAGTATGCGCAGGACGGACCAGCACTTTTTCAGTGACTGTTTTATATTTTGCAGGTACACGAACTAGCTGCTCAGATGCTTCAGCAACTTCAATAGTCTCTGTCACTTTTTTGTATGTTGCTGGAATAACTTCCAAACGCTCGTAGGCTTCTTTAACAAGAACACGTTGCTCAACATAACCGTATTGTGGTGAGGTTGTTTGAATACGTTGGCCAGCGGCTTTAACCTGAACAGTTTCTGATGCTAATGTATATTTAGCAGGAATAACGACACGTGCATAACATTCACCTGCTTTAGGGTTAGGTGGAAGCAGGCTCGTAGTTTGGCTTTCACGAGTAAGACGTGCAATTTCAGTTTCTAGTTGAGAAGTGTCGCCTTTAGCGTTTCTTACAGAAGCGAGTTCTTGTTGAAGCGCTCTATACTCAGAAGAATCTTTAATGTCCACGTGAGTAGAATGGTTGTTAGTAGCTGAGCAGCCTGAGAGAACTGCAATCGCTAGAGCTGAAACGGTAAAAGTAAAAATTTGCTTTTTCATGACAGACTTCCCTGCACATTGATTTTTTTGGGGTAGGGGAAGTCTATACATAAATTAATGAAGGAAATATGAATGGAATTGTTCATATCTTGTTCATTTTTTCCTTAAAAAACATTCATATAGGTTGTTTCAGTGTGTCTTGATAAGGAGGCCAGCCTAATGATTTTCCGGCTAAAACATGCAAATGAATGTGGTAAACAGTTTGCCCTCCATGGTTATTACAATTGAAAACCGTACGGTATCCATTTTCAGCAACACCTTGATCTTTGGCGATTTTACTAGCACTCATTATCATATGTCCAACCAGTTCACGGTCGTCCTCAGTGATGTCATTCAGGGTGCTAATATGCTTTTTAGGAATGACTAAAAAGTGCAATGGCGCTTGTGGGTTAATATCATTAAAAGCGATAACATGTTCGTCTTCATAAATAATCTGAGCAGGAATTTCTTTATTAGTTATTTTACAAAAAAGGCAATCCATTGTTTATTCTCTAATTATGTGTGAATAGAAACGGTAGCGGTGAAGCTGCTACCGTGTTGCTGATACATTTCGAGTGGTTTGAGTATAACGAGGTGGGTTAGTAGAGCTCAAGTTTCTCTTTTGATGGGCAATGATAATTGGCAGATGTTACTTTGTCTGATGTCACTGATTCTAAGTGGACATCGAATCCCCATAAGGTATGAATATGTTTCAACACTTCTTCAGTGTCTTCTCCTAGCGGCTGATTATTGTGTATAAAATGACGCAGCGTTAGCGAACGATTACCTCGAACATCAACGTCGTATATCTGAATGTTTGGCTCTCGATTCCCCAAGTTGTATTGGGCTGATAGCTCTTCTCGGATTCTACGATAGCCCGGTTCGTTGTGAATAGCTGACACTTTCAACGTAGGTTGGTCAGAATCATCAACGATGGAAAACAATCTAAGCTCTCTGATGAGATGAGGCGAAAGAAACTGCTGTATAAAACTTTCATCTTTGAAATTTCGCATGGCATGGTCAAGCGTTTCTTGCCAGTTACTACCGGCAATATCCGGAAACCATTCACGATCTTCAGGCGTTGGTTTTTCACAAATGCGCCGTATATCCTGCATCATGTTGTAACCGAGTGTATAAGGGTTAATACCTGAGAAGTGGGGGCTGTCAAAGGGCGGTTGGTAGACCACGCTGCTATGTGAGTGAAGAAATTCCATCATAAAGCCATCATTGACTAGCCCTTCATCATAAAGCTGATGCAGTAATGTGTGATGCCAGAAACAAGCCCAGCCTTCATTCATTACTTGAGTTTGTTTCTGAGGGTAAAAATACTGTGCAATTTTTCGGACGATACGCACAATTTCTCTTTGCCAAGGTTCAAGTAAAGGTGCGTTTTTTTCAATGAAGTAAAGGATGTTCTCTTCAGGCTCGGATGGATAACGTGCTTGTTTTGAATCAGTGTCTCCTTCTTCCTTTTTCGGGATGGTGTTCCACAGCTGGTTTATATGGCGCTGGTTATATTCTTCGCGTGCATTAACCCGCTCTTTTTCCTCTTCAGCGGTGAGCGGCTTAGGCCGTAAGTAACGATTCACACCGTAATTCATTAATGCATGGCAAGCATCGAGAATAGACTCCACTTCATCAATACCGTGTCGCTCTTCGCATTGTGCGATATAACGTTTCGCGAAGACTAAGTAGTCAACAATGGCAGAAGCATCCGTCCATGTTTGGAATAAATAGTTACCTTTAAAGAAAGAATTATGCCCATAGCAAGCATGTGCAATGACCAGTGCTTGCATGGTCATCGTGTTTTCTTCCATCAGATATGAAATACAAGGGTTGGAATTGATAACAATCTCGTATGCTAGGCCCATCTGACCACGCTTATAACGTTGCTCAGTCTCAACGAACTGTTTGCCATATGACCAGTGATGGTAATTAAGAGGCATCCCAACGGACGCGTAGGCATCCATCATTTGTTCAGAAGTAATCACTTCAATTTGGTTAGGGTAGGTATCTAAGCCAAAGCCGGCTGCTATACGAGCAATTTCTTGGTCATATTTTTCGATTAATTCAAAGGTCCATTCCGCACCGGTTGAAATAGGCTGTTTTTTCATGCGGCCCCCTTAGTTTTACGCTCAAATAGTTTACGGAAAACGGGAAAGATATCTGCAACGTCTTCAATGTGTTGCATAGCAAATTGTTCAGGGTTTTTCTGGTGGATCTCCTGATATTCATTCCAAAGGTTCTGGTGCGGCCCATTAGTGATTTCTACATAGGCATAATACTGAACCAGCGGTAAAATTTTTTCACTAAGAAGCTTACAACATCGCTGCGAGTCACCATCCCAATTATCACCGTCGGATGCTTGCGCAACATAAACATTCCAATCACTACGAGGGTAACGTTCTTGAAGAATTTCGGCTGTGAGCTCTAATGCACTAGAAACTATGGTACCTCCTGTTTCGCGGGAGTAGAAAAACTCTTCTTCATCAACCTCTTTTGCATGCGTGTGGTGTCGAACAAAAACCACTTCTATTTGTTTGTAATTTCGCGTAAGAAATAGATATAAAAGAATAAAGAAGCGCTTGGCAATCTCTTTGATAGATTGTGTCATGGAGCCAGAAACATCCATGACACAAAACATAACGGCTTTGCTAGAAGGGACTGGCGTCTTAACAATATTATTGTAGCGCAGATCAAAATCGTCAATAAAGGGTATACGTTTTTTGTTAATATCTAATGCTTTTATTTGTTCCTGTAATGCGCGTATTTTTTGACTGTTCACATCGCAAATAGGTTCTTTTTCAAGGGACCATAATTGCTTTTTTAATTCTCGTATTTCATTTCTATCAGAACCCGAAAGGGCTATACGTCTAGCGTGTGCGGCTCTAAGAGAGCGAACAATATTGAGTTTGTCCGGTGAACCTGCCTGTGTATAGCCAGCGCGATGAGTTTCAAATTGTGTCGCATCCATTAATTGCTTTTTAACAAGGTAGGGAAGCTCTAATCCATCAAACATAAAGTCTAGAAACTCTTCTTGGTTGATGGAAAACGAGAAGTCATCCTCTCCTTCACCTTGGTTACTAGCTTGCCCTTGTCCAGCGCCGCCGCCTCCACCCCCTTGTGGTCTCTGGAATTCATCACCTGTATCGAACTCTTTATTGCCAGGGTACACGCGTGTTTGCTTTCCTCCTTGACCATGATGAAGAAGTGGCTCAGACGTGCCTTTGCGGGGAATAGTTATCTCTCCTCCGCGGTCCATATCTTGGATAGAACGTTTTTTGATCGATTCTTCAACAGCGTGTTTTATCTGTTTTTTGTATCGTCGAAGAAAGCGCTGTCGATTGACAGCACTTTTTTTCTTACTATTGAGACGGCGATCAATGATGTAACTCATGTTCCGTACTCCTTCTCGGCGAGAAACCGAACTCTGTTACTGGGATTTTCTTACGCGGATATACCATTCAGATAACAAGCGCACCTGTTTCTCTGTGTAACCGCGTTCAGTCATCCGTTGTACAAATTCGCCATGCTTATTTTGCTCATCACTTGAACCTTTTGCGTTGAAAGAGATGACGGGTAGTAGATCCTCAGTGTTGGAAAACATTTTTTTCTCGATAACTGAGCGCATTTTTTCATAGCTTGACCATGATGGGTTATTACCATCATTACTGGCGCGTGCACGTAAAACAAAGTTAACAATTTCATGACGAAAATCTTTTGGATTGCTTATACCAGCAGGCTTTTCAATTTTTTCTAGCTCTTCGCTAATTGCCTGACGGTTTAGAATATCGCCCGTTTCAGGGTCGCGATACTCTTGATCTTGAATCCAGAAATCAGCATAGGTTACGTAGCGATCAAAAATATTCTGACCATACTCAGAATATGACTCTAAATATGCGGTTTGAATTTCTTTACCTAAAAGCTCAATGTATTTGGGCGCGATGTATTCTTTAATAAAGCCAATATATTTTTCTTGGACCTCGGGTGCAAACTGTTGTTGTTCTATTTCACGCTCTAATACATACATTAAGTGAACAGGGTTGGCTGCTACTTCTGATGGATCGAAATTAAAGACTTTTGAAAGGATTTTAAAAGCAAAACGGGTAGATAAACCTCTCATGCCTTCGTCGACACCCGCTAAGTCCTTATATTCTTGCATGGATTTTGCTTTGGGGTCAGTGTCTTTCAGGTTTTCACCGTTGTACACTCGCATTTTAGAGTAAAGATTTGAGTTTTCTGGCTCTTTCATACGTGATAGTACAGAAAACTGCGCTAGCATGTTTAATGTATCTGGAGCACAGGGTGCAGCAAATAGAGAGCTGTTCTCTAAGAGTTTTTCATATATTTTTATCTCTTCAGAGATACGTGTGCAATAAGGTACTTTGACAATATAAACACGGTCAATAAATGCTTCATTGGTTTTATTGTTTTTGAATGTCTGCCACTCAGATTCGTTGGAGTGGGCTAGGATAATACCGTCATAAGGAATGGCCCCCATACCCTCGGTACTGTTGTAATTACCTTCCTGAGTTGCTGTTAATAGAGGGTGGAGTACTTTGATTGGCGCTTTAAACATCTCCACAAACTCCATGACCCCTTGGTTTGCGTGGCATAAAGCACCGGAAAAGCTGTATGCGTCTGGATCATGTTGTGGAAACTCTTCTAGTTTACGAATATCAACTTTGCCCACAAGACAGGAAATATCTTGATTATTTTCATCACCGGGTTCGGTTTTTGCTATCGCTGTTTGGTTCAGAATAGAGGGATATAGTTTGACAACTTTGAACTTGGAAATATCTCCTCCAAACTCATGTAATCTTTTCACTGCCCAAGGTGACATGATGCCCTTTAAGTAGCGATGTGGAATATTGAATTCTTCTTCAAGAATGACAGCATCTTCTTCAGGGTTGAATAATCCTAATGGCGATTCAAATACCGGAGAGTCTTTAATAGCGTAGAAAGGAATTTTTTCCATTAGGTGCTTCAAACGTTCAGCAAGAGATGATTTACCTCCACCAACGGGGCCCAATAGATAAAGAATTTGTTTACGCTCTTCGAGTCCTTGTGCTGCATGACGGAAGTAGGAAACGACATTTTCTATAGCATCTTCAGTGCCGTAAAACTCATGAAATGCTGGATAGAGCTTCATTACTTTGTTAGAGAATATACGGCTCAGACGCGGGTCTTTTGCGGTATCAATTAACTCAGGCTCTCCTATTGCTTTAAGCATTCGCTCAGCCGCACTAGCGTATGCCATAGGGTCGGTTTTACAGAGTTCAAGATACTCTGTGAGAGACATTTCTTCTTGTACAGTAGAGGTATAACGTGATTTATAATTCTCAAAAATACCCATTGCATTCACCCTTATGTTTGCTGGCGAGCTGGTCAAGGCACTGCATAGAAAAGCTTTATTTTGAAGCACCTATAATTTCAGTGTAGCTCACACTTTACATTTATATTCGCTAATTTTTAGACCTTTTGTATCAGGCCTTGGTTTCATTTTAGTTTAAGTTATCTTCTAACGACTGTATGAAAACACGTAGAAAACGAGCAGCTTCGCCTCCTGTAGCTACCCGATGATCAAAAGTTAGAGAGATAGGTAATATCTTTCCAATGGCTAATTTTTTATTTTTTATTACGGCTTCTTCACGGATAACACCTGCTCCGATAATCGCTACCTGCGGCGGTACAATAATAGGTGTTGCGTACCGGCCAGCCATGGTTCCAAAGTTGGTTAATGTAATGGTTGCACCTTGTAGCTCTGCTGCAGGTATCGTCCTGGCTGAAACATCATCGCGTAACTTATTCAGTCCTTCTCGCAATGCCGTTTCTGAGCGGCCTGCAATATCTCTTAATACAGGCACAAACAAGCCTTTATCAGTATCAACAGCAACACCGAGGTCGATATGTTGGTGTTGGCGTAGTGTTAGTTGTTGGCCATCAAACCAGCTGTTAATAATAGGCTCTTTTTGACAGGCCGCAGCAATCGCCTGAATAAGGCGCATCATGATGTCTGTCTTATCGGGCCAATGGCTAATATGAGCATCTTCAAAAAGAGACACGGGCACTACTTGGGCATGTGCCTGGCTCATATTAATAGCCATATGTTTGCGTACACCTTTTAAGCGTTCAGGTGCGCCAAAAGCTTTATTGAAACGAGCGGCGTGCTCTACATCATGCGTATTTATCGCGCCCTGCTGACCTGAACCTTGTATGGTATCAAGATCAATATCCAAGCGATTAGCGAGTGCTCTCACTGCTGGAGTAGCTCGCTGCTGCCTATGAGCAAGAGAACTTGGCGATGCCCCAATAATAAATGAATCCTCCTGACTCGCTGCTTCTGCAGTCACCAGCGAGCCAACAACTGTGCCGCTGTCTTCTTCCTCATCATCAGTAATAAACTCGACCAAGGGTTCGCCTGTATGAACTGTATCGCCTTGCGCACCAAAAAGGTGAGCTATCACTCCAGACTGCGGAGAGGGGACTTCAATCACTGCTTTAGCTGTTTCAACAGAAACCAATAACTGGTCTTCAGCAATGTGGTCACCTTCGTTGACATGCCATTCTAAAATATCTGCTTCTGGTAGCCCTTCACCTAGATCTGGTAGCTTGAAGTATTTCATATTAATCGAACTCCATAGTGCGCTTTGCGGCGTCGATGATCTGGTCTGTTTGCGGCATGTATTGGTTCTCTAATCGAAAATACGGCATGACGGTATCGTAGCCACCCACGCGCGCGATAGGTGCTCGTAGGTCTAATAACGCTTCGCACGCTAATATACTGGCGATTTCTGAGCCTACTGAGCAGTTCAGCGGAGCTTCTTGGATAATGACGCACCGACCCGTTTTGCCGACAGATGCGAGAATGGTTTCCCTATCGAGAGGGTTCATAGTAGCAACATCGATCACTTCACACTGAATACCTTCTTCTGCTAATAGGCTCGCGGCTTCTAAGGTTTCTTTAATCATAGAACCCCAGCTGATAAGGCTAATATCATTGCCCTCCCTGAGCGTGAAACACGTATCTAATGGAAGTGTGTGCCCATTATCTTCTACGATCTGATTCTGGCTACGGTAAATGCGTTTTGGTTCTAGGAATATGACAGGATCAGGATTTTGTATTGCAGATAATAGCAATCCGTAAGCGCGTTGAGGCGATGATGGGATGACTACTCTTAAGCCTGGTATTTGAGCAAAGATAGCTTCGGTGCTTTCAGAGTGATGCTCTGGCGCATGAATACCGCCACCATAGGGTGCGCGAATAACGAGAGGGCAGCTTAATCTTCCGCGAGTTCTATTTCGTAATCTGGCGGCGTGGCAAACAATGTGCTCCATTGCAGGGAAAATAAATCCCATGAATTGAATTTCTGCAATCGGTTTTAATCCTTGAGCGGCCATGCCTATTGAAAGTCCTGCAATCATATTTTCAGCGAGGGGGGTATCCATCACACGCTTAATGCCGAAGTTCTCTTTTAGACCAACAGTGGCGCGGAAAACCCCGCCGTTAGTACCGACATCTTCCCCAAGTACAATGACATCGTTATCATTTCTCATGGCGTGGTGTAACGCCAAATTGATCGCTTCCACCATGCATATAGCTTCTTGACCACTCATGATGATGCCTCCTTTTCACTGCGCGAAATGGCAGCTTCGCGTTGCTTCTTAAGCTGTAAAGGCAGTTCTGCATAGAGATAGTCGAACATGGAGCTGACGGGTTGAGGGGGGGTGTCCAAATACTGATCAACAGCATCTTGGATAAGCGCAGATGAGTGCTGTAGCCACTGAGTTTCATCACTTTCATGCCACCATCCTTGGCCATGTAAATAATTACGTAAGCGTTTAATGGGTTCTTTATCCCAGCCCATTTTTAAAGCATCTGGATGACGGTACCGGGTCGCGTCGTCTGCTGTGGTATGGTCGGATAAACGATAGCTAACCGCTTCAATAAGAGTAGGCCCTTTACCTTCACGTGCTCGTTGTAGTGCTTGTTCCACACTTTGGTGAAGAGCAACAACATCATTGCCATCTACTTGCTCGCCACGAATGCCCGCAGCGAGAGCTTTTTGAGCAAGTGTCGGGGCAATAGATTGCAATGCGCGAGGAACAGAAATAGCCCATTGGTTATTGTTGATGATAAACACCACAGGTAACTGCCAGACTCCCGCAACGTTTAACGCTTCCATGAAATCGCCCTTGGAAGTAGCGCCATCACCGAGTATAGAAACAGTAGCGCGCTGCTGATTCCGTATTTTTATAGCGCTGGCAATACCACATGCATGAAGGCATTGTGTGGCGATGGGCACGCAGTTTGGAAAGTCTTCCCTTTGTGCTGGCGAACTGTTACCTCTTTCGTCTCCCCCCCAGTAGAGTAAAATTTCAGATAATTTCATACCGCGGACCATCTGCATGGCATGATTACGATAGTAAGGCACTAAAACATCTTCTTTATGCATCAAGGATGCAATGACAATATCTATGGCCTCACAACCTGCCGAAGAAGCGTAGGTGCCCAGTTGTCCGGTCCGCTGTAAAGCGATGGCCTTATTATCGAACTGTCGGGCAATGACCATTTGTTGGTAATAATGAACTAACACTTTATCAACGAGAGCCCACTCAGGTAATGGATTAACAACCTCGCTTTGTTCATTGATGAACTGTGTGAAAGAAATGCTCCCTTCATAAGAAATGTTCATAAGTTAGCCCTCGTATCTGAGTGAGTGGGTGAGGCTGCATTATTTAAAATAGCTTCGGCTTTTTGATTGGCTAGGGCGAAAGGTGGAATGGAGCTGGACTGAGAGGTTGAAAAAAAATTTGTCAGTGTTTTGCCGATATTTGCCACTTGATGGTGAATTGTTTGTTGGTCTTCACTTGCATGAGTCAGGGCAACAAAAATCAAGCCTCCACTGTTGACGACATAATCTGGCAAATAAAGGATATCGCGCTGGTGGAGTGCATAACCATCCTTGGGGCTGAGAAGTTGGTTGTTGGCGGAGCCCGCTATAATTTGTGCTTTGATAGAACCTATCGTTTTTTCATTAAGGACTTCGCCTAAGCCACAAGGACAAAAGATATCAACATCCGCAGCGTATATATCGTCAGGTGAAACTGCTTTTGCATTGAATTCCTCTAAAGCGGCTTTAATCAGATCATTATTAATGTCGGTTACTGTTAGGTGTGCGCCTTCAAGCGATAAATGTGAAGCAACAGCCATACCTACATGTCCAAGCCCTTGAATAGAAATGCGAATGCCTTCTAAATTATTTTTTCCAAATAAGTGTTTTACTGCTGATTTCATGCCCTCGATTACACCTAGTGCGGTATAAGGTGAAGGGTCCCCCGAGGTGCTTGTACATGTTACCCAGCGAGTGCTTTTGGCTATTTCATCCATATCGGAAGTAAGTGTGCCACTATCCATGGCGGTGATATAACGCCCCTGGAGTTGTTCGATACACTGGCCAAAGGAGCGCATTAAAACCTGACGATCAAAGGCATTATCGGGTAGCATGATGACTGATTTTCCACCGCCGTGTGGTAAGCCCGCTAAGGCTGCTTTGTAACTCATGCCTTTTGCCAGTTGGAGGGCGTCTTTAATTGCATCCTTACTGTTGGAGTAAGGAAGAAAGCGGCACCCGCCAATTGCAGGGCCCAGCGTTGTTGAATGGATGGCAATGACCGCTTTTAGGCTACTTGCCTTGTCATGATATAAATGCAGATCAGAAGTGCCTGCGTATTCCATCTGGGTAAACATAACGGGATCCTCCGTTCTTGTTGACTGTGGAAATCAGGTTGTTTAATGCACTCATTTTTTTAAAAGGGTTATTATCTGGATAGCACAGTTTGGAAGAAAGTTCCGCCAGTTTTTAATTCTTTTGGTTTTACAAAGAGGTTTATTTTGCGGCGCAAAAAAGTTTGCAAACTGGCGAATCATGTAAGCTAGTTCAAGAATATGCAGAGTTGTTCGTATAATTATTGTGCAATGAAGCAAATAAAAAAAATTAAACACATTAAATGGAATTTTTAAGTATTTTGGTTGTTAAAGTAGAGTTGCAATAAATAAAAATATATATAATCGGTTGTACTAGAATATAAATGGTACATTATGGATTATTAATTTCTTTCAGACCAAAGTGATTCGGGTTATTCATGCGCAAGCTTAAAAAAATTGTCCTTAGTTCATTTTTATGCTGCTCCTTTTCGTTGCAAGCTGCATCAGATTATGGCATTTCAGAGGGGAATGAAGAACTCCTACTGAAGGGTTTGGATTCCTTAGCTTCTCAGCAATTTGATACGGCGTTATCTCAGTTTAAGGAATTGACGACCAAGCGACCAGATTTTCGCTTGGCTCAGCTAGTTTATGCTGATTTGATGGCATCTCAAGCTAATCCGTTAGGCCAAATTGGTAGTGAAAGAAGTCAGCGAAAAAAAGAGATAAATGGGCTTATTGATGAAGCGCGTGCTCGATTATTGATTAGCAAAGATAAACCTCAATCTGGATTGATACCAAGCAGTCTGATTAAAATGAGTAAGGATCAGAAGTATCTGATCGGAATAGATACAAAATTTTCTCGATTATTTGTTTTTGAAAACCGTAAAGGAGTGCCAACACTCATAAAAGACTATTACGCATCATATGGTCGAGGTGGAACGGAAAAACAGAAAAGAGGGGATTTGAAAACACCGCTAGGTGTTTACTTTGTAACGAATCGTTTTTTCGATGATCGGCTTCCTGAGCGCTATGGGTCAGGGGCTTTGCCTATTAACTACCCAAATGTCTGGGATTCTCGTAAAGGCCGTACAGGCAGCGGAATATGGGTTCATGGTTCTCCTGTGGACACATATAGCCGACCTCCTAAAGCCAGCGAAGGCTGTATCTCTTTAACAAATCCAGATTTTATTGATCTTGATAAATTGATTGATATAAAAAATACACCAGTGCTTATTGGTAGTGGTTTTGATTGGATAGATCAAAAAAGCTGGGTGGCGCAACAGAATACAATTCAAAAAAATATAGAACAATGGCGTGTTGATTGGGAAAGCCAAGAGCATAGTCGCTATATTACTCATTACTCCAAAAAGTATCGTGATGGTGAACGAGATTACCAAGCATTCTCTGAGTATAAGGAACGCGTCAATTCTAGTAAGGAATTCATTAAAATTGACCTGAAAGACATGAGTCTTTTTCGTTACCCAAATGACCCTAGTTTAATGGTAGCCACTTTCAATCAAGATTATGAATCAAATAATTATGCAGGTGAGTCTATTAAACGACAATACTGGGTGAAAGAGGATGGTCAATGGAAGATTGCCTATGAAGGCGCGCCTTCTAAAGGGAAGCCATAAGAAGCACTCTGTTGTTAGAACCATCATTCTGTATGCTAGAGATATGAATGACACGAGGATCAGTTTTCAATCCAAATTACCGCCGCTCAGCTGAGTCATCAGCAAGGGATGAGTCAAGAGCTCAGTGGTTGGTGCAGGCTCTACCTGACTTTGGTCTGGTCCAATTAACAGGCAGTGGGTCTGACGCAATACAATTAGCGTTTGAGCGTAAAGTTGAAGGAACGGTAGTCTATTGGCATTCTTCAAGCCAGTACGCCAGCTTTGCTGAACTATTAGTTGATGCACTAAATATCTCGACGACTGACCATGCTGTTCTCCAGCATAGCCTTAGGAAGTGGTCTGAAAGAGGGGAGGTACTTTGGGTTATTGCTGACGGAGAAAAGCTTCCAGTTGATCTTCTCATGCAAATACAAAGGTATGCTCCTGTATCAAAGGCAGGCCAGTTTTCTGTTCGAGTATTACTGAAAATATCTGATACTACACTTCATTCTGTGTCATATAAGCCTCTTCTTAGCGTGGTCCATGAGCGTGTAGGCAGTTTAGTCTCAATCTCTGGTTCTCACTCTGATCAATCTGCATTGTCGCGCTATAAAATACCTGCACTATGTTTTGCTGGCAGCATCATGATGACAGGCATGCTGTCATTGGCGATGCTGGAAAAGTTTTCGTCAACGCCAACGCCATTCGATGTTACTGAAGCGAAGGCTAAAGCTATAGAGCAGACTGTGAAGAGTGAATCATTCGAACAAGGAAGTACTGTCGATGCATTTGAAATTGTGTCGGTGAATGAAACTACACAGCTGAATGAAGTGATTAATGAGTGGTCTACTGCATGGCAGGTACAAAACATTGATAAGTACTTTTCGATGTATGCTCAAGGGTATTCTGCGTACAAAAGTATGTTGCCAAGAGAGTGGCGTCGGTGGCGTAAAAAAAGGTTAAAGCAGCCTACGTGGATTAGTATTGAAGTTGGCCCTGTGCAGCTGGAACGGGTAAATGAAGTAGAAATACATGCAAGGTTCTGGCAGCTATATCGCTCTGATGGGTATCAAGATAATACTTTCAAAATACTGTCGTTCAGAAAAGAAGGCGGTACTTGGAAAATAATAGGCGAAACTAATCAGGAAGTTCGCCTATTATCAAAAGAGTGACGTTCTACTAAAGAGAACGCTCTTCTTTAATTTTCCACGCATTGTTCACGCGCGTTAACATTACTTGTTTTGTAGACGAGTCTTTAAATGTATTAGATTGGTAGGACTGTTTAAAAGTCACTTTGGCCGTGCTTGCATTTATGATGCTAGTACGGATGTTACCTAGTTTAACCTTGATGAAAGTAGGCTTCGTTAGGCGTTGATTACGCTGTGACTTCCACGACTTATTTGTTAAGCCATTTAACGGACGATAGCCTGTAGTGTAAGCATTCAAGTAGCCCGAAACGTTTTGCTCAGACCATGCTGTAGCCCAGTTTGTGACATGGTTTGCCGCTTCTTTCGCTAACTGGTTTGTGTTGATGGGTTTTGTTTTGGCTGGAGTAGAGGCTTCAACTACGACTAGTTTTTTTATAGGTTTAACTGCTACTTTGGCAATAACCGGCTTGGGTTGTTTAGGTATTTTAATAACAGGCTTGCTAATAGCCGGTTTTGTAACGATTGGCTTTTTAGGTGTGGGTTGTACAAGTGCAACCGTTGGTTGGCTAACCGGTGCTTTTTTTGTAGAAGTTGTCGTACTGCTGGCCAAAATAGCACTCGGTTGATAGTTCAATTCTGGGGCATTGTTGTTTGAAGTCCGGCGTAACATGACTAACTGAGGAGCAGTATTTGTCTCATTTAAGTCTAGTGCGCGATTGTAAGCCTGTGAAGCAACGGTCGCATATAATTCACGTAAGTTTTGGTGTACTTGAGCGTACGTAGGGTGCGTGCTGAACGCTTGTAATAAAGTTTCTATGGCTTTGCCATAGTCTCCTTGCCCTGAGTATAGAACAGCAAGGTTATTGTAGAGTTCTGGTGAACTTGGGTAGCGTGCAATGGTATTTTTTAGAAGTGCTTCGGCTTCTTTAAATTGCCCCATGTTATTCAATACAAGGCTTTTTGTAAGTTTGCCTTCAAGACTGTTGGGGTGGGTTGCCAAAAAGCTGTTAATTGCGGACATAGCTGCGCGATGGTTTTTTTCGCGCGACATTGTCTCTATGCGCATCAATTCAGGATCAGTGGCAGATGGGCTTCTTACAGCAAGAGTTTTTTGTGTTGTTAGAGAAGACTGGTTAGCGAGTGTTTTAGTAGATGCTGATGGCCCTTGCTCTTGCTGAAGCCATGCTTTTATCTCGGCCAGCTTGCCTTCCATCCATGCTTCATCGGTGGATGGTAATGCTCTTACATTGATCATCTTTTTATCAGGAACTTGTTTGTCCTGATCGCAGGTGTAGTCAGTGCTGAAGCCGCCATTACGGCAGTACTCGCTGTTGTTGGCTTCTCGGCTATCCGCACTGCAACCAGTGGTTGCCATACTGGCAGCAATAAATAGAGCAATAGGTGTTAGTTTAATATCCATGAATCGCTGTTTAGTCCGCTGATGAATTCGCTTGCTGTTTGTGTCAATAATGAAAAACCCAAATAACTGACATGCTTTTTTTATTGATTATAACCTGAATATTCAGTTGATGCGTAGCGTCTGAAAGTGCAGACAATTTTGGCTTAACTGGTTGTTAATTCCGGTAAAATATAAGTGCAAAAAAGCCACTCGTAAGTGGCTTTATATAGAGCGAACTATGATTGCTCTCTGGCAATGGCTCGGTATGCAATATCTGTTCTAAAATAAGCATCTTTCCAGCTGACTTTTTCTAGTAGCTGATAAGCGCGTTGTTGAGCTTGGGTAACACTATCACCTAACGCAGTGACGCATAGTACACGCCCACCTGCCGTTACAACATTACCGTCGAGTTCTTTAGTGCCAGCATGGAAGATTTTAGTTCCTTCAGGAGTAGAAGACGGTAGTGAAATAACATCACCTTTTTTGTAGTCAGCAGGGTAACCACCGGCTGCCATTACAACGCCTACTGCACTTCGTTGATCCCAGTCTGCGGTTGTAGTATCGAGCTTTTTAGCTAAAGCGGCCTGACATAATTCAACAATGCTACTTTTTAGACGAAGCATAATGGGTTGTGTTTCTGGATCACCAAAACGACAGTTGTACTCAATGACTTTAGGTGTGCCGTCTGCCATGATCATTAAACCAGCGTAAAGAAAGCCAGTGTACTCATTTCCTTCTGCCTTCATGCCGTTAACCGTTGGCATGATAACTTCATCCATAACGCGTTGATGGATATCTGGCGTGACCACTGGAGCAGGTGAGTATGCACCCATGCCGCCTGTGTTGGGGCCAGTATCAGCATTTCCCACACGTTTATGGTCTTGGCTGGTGGCCATACTAAGTACGTTGTCGCCATCAACCATAACGATGAAAGAGGCTTCTTCACCATCAAGAAACTCTTCAATAACTACACGGCTGCCGGCATCTCCGAATACGTTATCGGCTAGCATATCGCGAATAGCGGCTTCAGCTTCATCTAATGTCATCGCAACGATAACACCTTTACCAGCGGCTAAGCCGTCAGCTTTAATAACAATCGGAGCGCCTTTTACACGAACATAAGCAAGAGCAGGCTCGATTTCAGTAAAGTTCTGATACCAGCCAGTAGGGATTACATGACGAGCTAAGAAGTCTTTTGTGAAAGCTTTAGAGCCTTCAAGTTGCGCAGCGCCTGCTGTTGGGCCAAAAATAGCTAAACCTGCATCGCGGAAACTATCAACAACTCCGGCAACCAATGGTGCTTCAGGGCCAACAATGGTGAGGTCAATCGCATTGCTTTTAGCAAATGTGATCAAACCATCAATGTCCATCACATCAATAGCAACATTATTCATTTTGTCTTCTAAAGCGGTTGCCGCGTTACCTGGAGCAATAAAAACATCGCTCACTTGGGTGTCTTTTGCTGCAGACCAAGCCAGTGCATGTTCACGCCCGCCAGAACCAATAATCAATACTTTCATCTGAATCTACTCTTGTTTACTTGTGCAGCTCGAAAGCTGCACTGACGTTAACGATTAATGGCGAAAGTGACGCATGCCAGTAAAGACCATTGCCATGCCAGCTTCATTGGCAGCATCAATAACTTCTTGATCGCGCATTGAACCACCTGGCTGAATAACTGCTTTAATACCTGCAGCTGCAGCGGCATCGATGCCGTCTCTGAATGGGAAAAATGCATCAGACGCCATAACGGAACCTTTAACTTCCAAGCCTTCGTCTGCTGCTTTTATGCCTGCGATTTTGGCGCTATATACGCGGCTCATTTGGCCCGCGCCTATACCGATCGTTTGGCCATTTTTGGCGTATACGATGGCGTTTGATTTAACAAACTTGGCAACTTCCCAGCAGAATAATAGGTCGCGAATCTCTTGTTCAGAAGGAGCAACTTCAGTAACAATTTTTAATTCAGAAGCGTTAACCATACCCATGTCGCGGTCTTGGACAAGTAGGCCGCCATTAACGCGTTTGTAATCAAATCCATGTGAACGCTCAGAGTCCCATTCGCCACATTCTAGTAAGCGAACATTCGGCTTAGCTGCGATGATATCAGATGCTGCTTGTGTCACTTTTGGCGCAATGATTACTTCTACAAACTGACGATCAACAATGGCTTGGGCAGTGGTTGCATCAAGTTCACGGTTAAAGGCAATAATGCCGCCAAATGCCGATGTTGGGTCTGTCTGGAAAGCAAGGTTATATGCGCTTAGAAGATCGATACCAACGGCAACACCGCAAGGGTTAGCATGCTTAACAATAACGCAAGCAGGCTCACGGAAAGGTTTAACACATTCAAGGGCTGCATCAGTATCGGCAACGTTATTGTAAGAAAGTGCCTTACCTTGTAGTTGGCGAGCAGTGGCTACAGAGGCTTCAACTGGGTTACTTTCAACGTAGAAGGCTGCGCGTTGGTGAGGGTTTTCACCGTATCGCATGTCCTGCGCTTTAATGAACTGAGTGTTAAATGTTCTAGGGAAAGTAGCAGGGTCTTCAATATCGTCGCTTTCAACAATAGCGCCTAGGTAATTAGCAATCATGCCATCGTATGCAGCAGTATGCTCAAATGCCTGCACGGCTAAGTCAAAACGAGTCTTGTGAGACAAGCCTTTGTTAGCAGCAAGCTCTTCAAGTACGACTTCATAGCTATTAGCGTTAACAACGATAGCAACATCTTTATGGTTTTTGGCCGCAGAGCGAACCATGGTAGGGCCGCCAATATCAATGTTCTCAATAGCAAGCGCTAGGTCGCAATCAGGGCGTGCTATGGTTTCTTGAAACGGGTAAAGGTTGACGATTACCATATCAATTGGATTGATACCGTGCTCGTTCATGATGGCGTCATCTTTACCGCGACGACCTAAAATTCCACCGTGAACTTTAGGATGCAGAGTTTTCACACGCCCATCCATCATTTCAGGAAAGCCGGTGTAGTCGGAAACTTCAACCGCAGGAATTTGGTTGTCACACAGAAGTTTGTATGTTCCGCCTGTCGAAAGGATTTCTACGCCTTGTGCTTGTAGTGCGCGTGCGAACTCAATGATTCCGGTTTTATCTGAGACACTAATCAGTGCTCGACGGATAGGTGTGTAGTTTTGCTCAGCCATTGGTAATGTCACTATCGTTGGAAATGAAAAAAATTACAGTAAGCCGTATTGTTTCAGCTTCTTGCGAAGAGTACCGCGGTTAAGACCGAGTAACTCAGAGGCTTTTGTCTGATTGTCTTTGGTATATGCCATCACTGTTTCAAATAATGGAGCTTCGATTTCGGCTAATACCATTTGGTAAACATCAGTAACAGGTTGGCCATCTAACTGTTTAAAGTAATGCCCCAGCGATGTATGAACGCTGTCACGTAATGTTTGGTGTTGTGTCTCTTCCTGAGATCCGGTTGTTCTGGTAAAAGCTATTGTTGAGTTTTCTTTAATATCCACAGTACTTATATACCCTATACCCATTGACTTGAATCAGGCAGCAGCAATTGTCACATGAGCCTGTTTAAAATATTGCTCGATAGCGGCTACCTGTTCGACTGCTGATTCCAGTTGGTTGAAGTGAGCGCGAAAAGATACGCCTTTTGGCTGATGATGCAAGTACCAACCAACGTGTTTACGGGCTATCCTGACGCCTAAATATTCACCATAAAATTGATGTAAAGCGGCTAAATGCGAAAGAAGAGTGTTTCGAACTTCTTGTAGAGCAGGCTTCTCTAATCGTTTGTTATGGCGGAGATAATGATCGATCTCCTTAAAAATCCATGGGTTCCCTTGTGCTGTTCTGCCAATCATAACGGCATCAGCACCGGTATAACTCAATACTTCTTTTGCTTTTTCAGGGGAAGAAATATCACCATTTGCAAACAGAGGTATTTCAATAATTTTTCTAACATTTGCTATTGTGTCGTACTCCGCTTCACCTTTGTACCCACATGCTCTGGTTCTTCCGTGAATAGCAAGTGCTTGGATGCCAGTGTCTTCAGCCATTCGTGCGACCGTTTCGGCATTCTTTTGATCAGTAGACCAGCCAGTACGAATTTTAAGTGTTACTGGAATATCCACAGCACCTACAACGGCTTGTAAGATAGAAAGCACTAACGGCTCATCTTTTAATAAGGCAGATCCCGCCGCTTTATTGCAGACTTTTTTGGCTGGGCAGCCCATATTGATGTCAATAATTTGAGCCCCGCGCTCTGCATTCATGCGGGCAGCTTCTGCCATCATGAGAGGGTCGCCACCGGCAATTTGTACTGAACGAGGTTCATCTTCGCCGGTATGGTTTAGCCGGTTAACTGATTTGCGGCTATTCCATAAGCGCGTATCAGAGGTCACCATTTCGGATACAACAAGACCCGCACCTAGACGACGGCATAGCTGTCGAAAGGGTTGGTCAGTAACGCCAGCCATAGGGGCAAGTATTACTTGGCTGTCGATGTTGTAGGGACCAATTTGGAACATGACATGCCTTAGTTGTCAGAAACAATAGTTAACCACTCTCCATAAAGGACAGTGAAAATGTTTATTCAAGGGAAGGGCGTAATGATACTCCATTTGCGCCTGAGGCTCCAAGACGTTTTGATGATTTTTTGATCATGTAGGTTTTTTAGAGCGAAGTAGTTTTAGTCGAAAATCATGTTCAATTGGTAGCCAACGGCTCGGCGACCGGGTGCCATTAAATCTATCTGTATTTGAATGGGTTGGTTACTTGGCATCAGCTGATTTGGAAATAAAGCAGTATTTACATATTCTTCTGCGGTTAAGGTTCGTTGTGAGGTTGTGCGGCCCTTTAAATCGGTAAAAAGTATTTGTAAGCCTGGAAAAGGCTGGGGGAAGTGTGCCGCATTTTCTAGTAACAGTGACACCCTGATAGCATCTACAAATTCTTCATGTGGCTGAATAATAAATTTTTTGTTTAGGATGAGCTGAGAAGCTTTCTTTTCGGGTAATGGTAAGTTAGCAAGTTCATATAGTGTTGAGTATACGGGCCTTAGTAAGTTGTGCTGAGCCCACTGCTCTTGTTTAAACCATAATGTTTGGGCTATCAAAAGGGCAATAAGTACTGAAATGCAAGTATAGGAAATATACCCCAGTGCCGTGGATGAAGTCGGTGGCGTGGCGGGTAGAATATCAGATGCCAGATCCGCTTCTGGGATATTGAGTAATTCACTGCGTATAGGTTTTTGTCGTAATAACTGCTGGCTTTTAACAGGTTGATTATTTTGTGCGACAGTGGGTATCGTACTCGTCACTTTAGAAGGAGTACTCGCTTTAGGTTTGTTGGCGGTGTTTATTGGTGTCGCATTAAAAACATGTAAGCAACTGCCGCAGCGTACCATTCCGGCAGCTACTTTAAGCTGCCCGGTGGTAACATTGAAGTGTGTATTGCACGCCGGGCAGCAGGTTTTTATAGATTTTTCATTCATCGCTTCCTGCCAGTAATACGAATCCATTCCTCACGTTCGGTAACAGGGTCTAAATCAAACCATTCACCGTATGTGTTTTGTATCTCTTCGGCTTGCTGCTTTAGTAAGCCGGATAATGCGATGAGTCCACCTTGGCGAACACGCTGGGCTAATACGGGCGCTAGTGACGTCAGTGGGCCGGCTAAAATATTAGCGACCAATACATCTGTTTCAATTAATGGAGCATTTTCCGGCAAGTAAACATCCATGAGCTTATTTGGTAGCTTGTTGCGCTGTAAGTTATCACGGGTTGCTTGTAGTGCTTGTGGATCGATATCAACTGAAGTTACGTGTGTCGCACCTAATAAGAGTGATGCGATTCCTAAAATTCCCGAACCGCAGCCGTAATCAGTGACTGTTTTATTATCGAGCTTCTGGCCATCTAGCCACTCGAGGCAAAGTGCAGTGGTTGGGTGAGTGCCTGTGCCGAAGGCGAGTCCTGGATCTAGCATTAGGTTAACAGCTTTAGGGTCAGGTACATCTCTCCAGCTCGGGCAGATCCATAGTCGTTTGCCGAACTGCATTGGGTGGTAGTTTTTCATCCATTCCCGCTCCCAGTCTTTATCTTCCAAGATTTCAGCCTTAAAAGGGGGGAAAGGTGAGTTGTCAAAAATCTGTTTATGCGCTTGCTGGATAAACTCTTCGGTTACTTGAAGATCATGCTCTGCAGCGAATAAACCGGTGATAGTGGTGTGCTGCCATAGAGGAGTTGTGCCTAGGTCTGGCTCAAAAATAGGCTGGTCTGCGCTGTCTTCGTAAGTGACAGCTGCGCATCCTGCAGCCAAGAGAATATCTTCGAACTGTTCTGATAATTCGGGTTTGATTTCCATTTTGAGTTGAAGCCAGGGCATAGTATCTAGAATCCTATTCGAACGGTTGGGTTAAAGTATTGCGCAAAGATTCCCTTCTGAGAACAAAAAAGCCCGCTGTGCGGGCTTTAAAAGTGACATTAGATATTTACATATCTAGTTTCTTTTCAAGATAGTGAATATTCATACCGCCTTCCATAAAGTGAGCGTCACGAACAATCTCTTGATGTAGGGCTATGTTGGTGCGAATACCTTCAATCAGCATTTCATCTAATGCATTTCTCATGCGAGTAAGGGCCGTTTCGCGGTCTTCTCCATAAGTAATGAGTTTAGCGATGAGTGAGTCGTAATGTGGAGGTACTGTATAGCCATCGTATAAATGAGAATCAACACGAACGCCATTGCCGCCAGGAGCATGGAAATGAACAACCTTACCTGGGCTTGGTAAGAATGTTTTAGCGTCTTCAGCATTGATGCGACACTCAAATGAATGTCCGCGAGCAACAATATCTTCCTGCTTATAAGAAAGCGGAAGACCTGCAGCGACACGTAGCTGTTCTTTTACGATATCAACGCCTGTAATCATCTCTGTTACAGGGTGCTCTACCTGAACACGGGTGTTCATTTCGATAAAGTAAAAGCCGCCATTCTCGTATAAGAACTCAAAAGTACCGGCGCCGCGGTAACCAATTTTGATGCATGCATCAACACAGGACTGTAAGACCTGGCGACGAGCTTCAGGGTCAATTTTAGGCGCAGGTGCTTCTTCAACAACTTTTTGGTGACGGCGCTGCATTGAGCAATCGCGATCATAAAGATGGATTGCATTGCCTTGGCCGTCAGCTAATACCTGAATTTCCACATGACGTGGATTTTCAAGAAATTTTTCCATGTAGACCGTCGGGTCGCCAAATGCAGCAGCTGCTTCAGACTGGGTCACGTGAATGGAGCTAATGAGTGAGGCTTCTGAATTCACTACGCGCATACCGCGACCACCGCCGCCTGATGCTGCTTTGATAATAACAGGGTAGCCAATACGTTTCGCTATAGCGTGAATTTTGTCGGGGTCTGTTGGCAAGGCGCCGTCAGAACCAGGAACCGTAGGTACGCCTGCTTCTCTCATGGCTGCAATGGCAGAAACCTTGTCACCCATTTTGCGAATAACGTCGCCAGTAGGGCCAATAAATACAAAGCCTGATTGCTCTACTTGGTCTGCAAATGCAGCATTCTCGGCAAGAAACCCATACCCTGGATGGATAGCGGTAGCATCAGTTACTTCTGCTGCGCTGATAATAGCAGGGATGTTTAGATAGCTTTTTGCAGAGGATGCAGGGCCAATACAAACGGCCTGGTCGGCCAGTCGTACGTGCATAAGGTCGCGATCTGGCTGAGAGTGGATAGCAACGGTTTTAATACCAAGCTCTTTACAGGCTCTCAGAATGCGCAGAGCAATTTCGCCTCGGTTGGCAATAACAACTTTTTCCAGCATCTGGTTAAGTTCCTTTAGCGATATTCGGACGATTAAACAATAGTGACCAGCGGCTGATCAAATTCTACTGGCTGACCATCTTCAATCAAGATAGCTTCAACAACACCGGACTTGTCAGCTTCAATCTGGTTCATCATTTTCATAGCTTCGACGATACAGAT
>NZ_JADGEV010000018.1:56656-58865 GCF_016744175.1 Neptunomonas sp.
TTCTACTGGCTGACCATCTTCAATCAAGATAGCTTCAACAACACCGGACTTGTCAGCTTCAATCTGGTTCATCATTTTCATAGCTTCGACGATACAGATAACTTCACCGGCTTTGACATGCTGACCTACTTCGATAAACGATGGTGAGCTAGGCGATGCTGAGCGGTAGAACGTTCCAACCATGGGTGAGCAAACCAAGTGACCGGTCTGCTTAACTTCTGCTGCAGGTGCTGCTACCGGTGCAACTGCTGCAGGCGCTGCTACCGGTGCAGGAGCGTAGCCTTGAGGAGCCATTGGCATTGCGTATTGTGGTTGAACGCTAGAGGCACGGCTAATGCGCACAGACTCTTCGCCTTCTTTGATTTCGATTTCGTTAATATCGGATTCTTCCAGAAGTTCAATCAGCTTTTTTACTTTGCGGATGTCCATTCTAATCTCATTCTCTCAATGTAAAGCGGGATACAGATTCGCTTTGTGTTCAGGTTCGGGTGATTTCTGTCAGTTTTATTGCAGAACTTAGCGCATAATTATAGCCATCAACTCCTAAACCACAAATAACGCCTTGGGCTATATCTGATAAATAAGAGTGATGCCGAAAGGTTTCGCGGGCATGTACGTTGGACAGGTGAACTTCAATAAAAGGGATATCAACTCCCAATAAAGAATCCCTGATAGCTACACTCGTGTGAGTATAAGCGGCAGGGTTAATAATGATGAAGTCCACATTATCTTTGCGTGCTTGATGTATTCTCTCAATGAGTGCTGATTCAGCGTTACTTTGAAAGTAATCAAGTTCATGTCCTGCTAATAGGGCAACTTGTCGTAAATTTAGTTCTATTTCTTTTAGCGTCGTTGAACCGTATACATCAGGTTCGCGGGTGCCCAATAAGTTAAGATTCGGGCCGTTTAAGAGTAGAAATTTGGACATTGATAATGCCTTACCAGCAATGGGTTCGTGATGTTAGTAAACTGATGAGATATTTTGCATGAAAGGTGAATGGCTGTCCAGAAATTGGTGATTTATTTGCAGGATTGCCGCCGTTAGACGACGTTCGTTACTATTTTATTTGATTGTTTCATTAATGCCTTACTAATTAAGGACGTGTTAGCATTCAGCATAGCGGTGTTGGGTACCTCATAGGCCTTATTGATTATAGTGCTTAAATGAGTAATAGTGCGGTGCAACACAGAAAGTTTATTGTTTCGGGTTAAATGAGAGGTGGTTTTGGATAAGTTACAGCAGGTTTGGTTAAGCTTTTTGGATGCTTTAAGTGCAAAAGTTGGCGGTGGCCGCATTTTTAAAGGCTTTTTATCCTTAATCGTTGTTTATCTCTTAGTGGCTGGGGCTGTAGGACTTTATTGGAGTTGGGAGCCTGATCCTATATCAGTACCTGCTGTTACGGATAACTCAGTGACGGGTGTCGGTACAACAGGTGCATTAGTGAGCATCGTACAAACATTGCTAGAAAAACCTGGTGGTTACTTGAGTAATGATCGTACTCCTCCTGGTATATGGTTAGATAATATGCCTAATTGGGAGTTTGGTGTGCTAGTGCAAGCGCGTGATATGGCCAGAGCCATGCGTAAAGATTTTAGTCGCTCGCAGTCACAGTCTACAGAAGATACTGACCTGGCTACTGCTGAGCCAATGTTGAATTTCAACAATAATAGTTGGCTGTTCCCATCAACAGAGAATGAATACAGAAAAGCCTTAAAAGGTTTAAATAATTATTACGTGCGTTTGCAAGACCCGCAGCAACAGGATGCGCAGTTCTTTGCTCGTGCTGACAACTTAAATAACTGGCTAGGCGATGTCAGTACGCGGTTAGGCAGCTTGTCTCAACGTTTAAGTGCTAGTGTTGGTCAAAAGCGTTTGAATACTGATTTAGCCGGTGATGAATCTGCACAGCAGTCGACTTCTTCTGAACAAGACATTGAAATTAAGACATCTTGGTTTGAGTTGGATGATGTATTTTATGAAGCACGTGGTACTTCATGGGCACTTATTCAGTTATTAAAAGGTATTGAGCAAGACTTCGGTGCTACTTTGGATAAGAAAAATGCACGAGTAAGTTTGTTGCAAATTATCCGTGAGCTTGAATCGACACAGGGTACTATTTGGAGTCCTATGATTCTGAACGGTAACGAATTTGGACTATTGGCAAATCACTCACTGGTAATGGCATCTTATATTTCGCGCGCAAACGCC
>NZ_JADGEV010000018.1:58965-73174 GCF_016744175.1 Neptunomonas sp.
GGTACTATTTGGAGTCCTATGATTCTGAACGGTAACGAATTTGGACTATTGGCAAATCACTCACTGGTAATGGCATCTTATATTTCGCGCGCAAACGCCGCTATCATTGATCTTCGTGAACTGCTGTCTCAGGGATAATAATAAGGAAAATTTAATGATACGCGTTGTTTTTAATCAAAAAGGTGGTGTGGGTAAGTCTAGTATTACATCTAACTTAGCGGCTATAAGTGCTGCTAAGGGTTTGAAGACACTAGTCATTGACCTAGACCCTCAGTGTAATTCTACGCAGTACATTTATGGTGCTGGAAGCGATGAATTAACACAGGATGTGAAAGCCTTTTTTGAGCAAACATTAACGTTTCAGTTAAAGCCTCAGGGAGCAGAAGCGTTTATTCATGAAACACCTTATGAAAATCTGTTTCTTATCCCTGCTAACCCAGATGTTGCTGATCTTCAGACGAAACTAGAAACCAAGCATAAAATATACAAGCTAAAAGAAGCGCTTGAAAAATTGGAAGATTTCGATGCAGTGTACATAGATACACCGCCAGCATTTAATTTCTTTACCTTGTCAGCGTTGGTTGCTGCAGAACGTTGTTTGATCCCGTTCGATTGCGATGAGTTTGCACGTCATGCACTTTATTCATTATTGGATAACGTTAATGAAACGCGCATGGATCACAATGAGGCCTTAGAAGTGGAGGGAATTGTGGTTAATCAATTTCAGCCAAGAGCATCATTACCTAGAAAAATGGTAGCTGAGCTACAGGCAGAAGACTTGCCAGTACTCAATGCGAAAATATCATCGTCTGTTAAAATGCGGGAATCACATAACGTATCAGTACCATTGGTTCACTATGCGCCTAAGCATAAGCTGACTCAGGAGTTTGTAGACTTGTTTAACGAGTTACATCCTTAAGGTGATGAATAACTAAATAAAAAAACGGAGCTCTAGGCTCCGTTTTTTATGGGGTGTACTTTTTTAGACGTTACATGCCTTTTACAGCAAAGATACCAGGGGCGTTACGCCAGTAACCGTGGTAATCCATACCGTAACCAAAGATATACCTATCCTCAACTTCTAGCCCCACAAAATCAGCTTTTAAACCTTCGCGTGCTTTACGGTCATGCAGTTTATTAACGAGTACTGCAGAGTGAACTTCAGTTGCACCATTTTTATGGCAGTAATCAATAATCTCTGCAAGCGTATGGCCTTCATCGAGAATATCATCAAGAATCAAAACTGGGCGGCCATTGAAGTCGATCATAGGAGCCACTTTCCATTCTAGTTGATGTCCAGAAGTTCCATTACGGTAACGAGTAGCGTGCATGTAACTCGCTTCTAGAGGAAAATCTAATTTAGTGATGAGCTTACCGCCAATAACTAGTCCGCCATTCATTACCGTGAACACAACGGGGTTTTGTTCAGCGAGAGACGATGTGATTTCTTGCGCCATGTTGTTTATAGCAGTTTCAACAGCCTCTTCATTGAATAGAAGGTCTGCTTCGCTATAGATTTTTTTAATATGTTCAATATCTGTATTCGGCATACTAGTAATCACTATCGGCTACTCATAAATAAGTATTTGGAATGGAAAAATAGGGAATTTAGCCCAAACGATACTGACCAAAGCGAAAAAGGGCAAGTTCCGGTGATCAAATCATGACATTAGAGTCAGGTTTCGTTACTCTTTCGACCTAAGGATAACGAATAGATCAAGGTGCCTGGAAGCGCACCGAACAGTGAGAAGAAATTATGAGCGTCCTCGAGATAAAACACCCGTTAGTTCGTCACAAATTAAGCTTAATGCGCGTTGCATCTGTAAGCACCAGAAGTTTTCGACAGTTAGCAGCAGAAGTGGGCGCTCTTTTGACCTATGAAGCAACCAAAGATCTAGAACTTGAAGAGCACGATATTGAAGGTTGGTGTGGTTCTATTAAAGGGGAGCAGATTAAGGGTAAAAAATTTACTGTTGTACCCATTTTACGTGCAGGTATTGGCATGTTAGATGGCGTATTGGATTTAGTGCCGAGTGCGAAAATTAGTGTAGTGGGTTTGTATCGTGATGAAGAGACATTAGAACCTGTCCCTTATTTTGAAAAACTCGCACATGACATTGAAGAGCGTATGGCGTTGATCGTTGATCCAATGTTAGCAACCGGCGGGTCGATGATCGCAACGATTGATATGCTTAAAGCAGCAGGGTGCACCAGTATTCGCGCACTTATTTTGGTCGCCGCACCGGAAGGTATCGAAAAAGTACAAGCAGCACATCCCGATGTAGATATTTACACGGCATCAATAGACAGCCACCTAAATGAAAATGGCTACATCATTCCTGGGTTGGGTGATGCTGGCGATAAAATATTTGGTACTAAATAATGAATTCAAATGAACCGATGTGGAAGAACGCCTTAGCGGGTTCTCAAATGTTATTTGTGGCTTTTGGTGCCTTGGTTCTCATGCCGTTGTTGACGGGCATGAATCCAAGTGTGGCATTGTTTACTGCTGGTTTAGGTACCTTACTGTTCCAGTTTGTGACCAAGCGCAGTATCCCTATATTTTTGGCATCTTCTTTTGCTTTTATCGCGCCTATTCTCTATAGCGTACAAACCTGGGGTATGTCAGACACGCTAGGCGGGTTGCTTGCGGCGGGTATTGTTTACATGCTGTTAGGTGCTTTGGTTAAGCTAAGAGGTGCGGGATTCCTGCATCGCTTAATGCCACCTGTAGTGACAGGTCCCGTTATTATGGTGATTGGTCTTGGTTTAGCCCCGGTTGCTGTCAATATGGCAATGGGCAAGACAGGTGATGGCGCTATCGAATTGTTTCCCTACGTGGATGCAATGATCGTTTCTATGAGTGCTTTATTTACAACATTAGTTGTCGCGTCTTATGCAAAAGGTATCTTTCGTCTTATTCCCATTTTATTTGGTGTGCTAGTAGGTTATACGGTTGCCGCTTTTATGGGCATGGTGAATCTTGATGCTGTTACAGCGGCACCTTTATTGGCTGTTCCTGAGTTTGTTTTCCCTACGCTAAATTGGGCAACTATTCTGTTTATGATACCGGTATCCATTGCTCCGGCTATTGAGCATGTTGGTGATGTGCTGGCTATCAGTAATGTGACAGGTAAAGATTACGTTAAAAAGCCTGGTTTGCACCGCACCTTGTTTGGTGATGGTTTGGCAACATCTGCAGCAGCAATGTTGGGTGGGCCACCAAACACGACTTACTCAGAAGTAACCGGTGCCGTTATGCTGACTAAAACCTTTAACCCTATTGTTATGACATGGGCGGCTGTTATCGCTATCTTAATGGCGCTTGTTGCTAAGTTTGGTGCTGCTTTGCAGACCATACCTGCGCCGGTTATGGGTGGTATTCTTATCTTACTATTTGGTTCTATTGCGGCAGTGGGTTTGAATACGCTTATTAAAGCGCGTGTGGACCTTACTCAGCAGCGTAATTTGGTCATTGTTGCTACTGTACTGGTATTCGGTATTGGTGGAATGGCGATTGGCACAAATGATTTCAGCTTGCAGGGCATTAGCTTGTGCGGTGTTGTAGCGATTCTTCTGAACTTGATTTTGCCTAAAGAACAGCCAGAAAGTGATGACCTACATGAAGAGAAAGCCGTTGTAGATGACTTGATTGATCATGCTCGCTAAGCGTATATATTAGCTTTTTAGTATCCCTTTAAAACCCTGCCTTTGCAGGGTTTTTTATTGGGAATAATAAATCAGTACTCAAGTATCATAGTCAGGCTTATGCAAAGGCGTTACCGTTTTTATCAAGCATATTAAAACGTTTCTAAGCAAGGTGGCAGGCTATGTTTGGTTTAACGATGAGTAACAAAATACTTGTATCATTGTTTATTTTCTTGAGTGGCTTCTCCGTGAATACGGCATGGGCTGCATCCCAAGAGGCATTGGTAACGGCTGCGTTACAAGGCGTTAAGTCGGTAGCGTTATTGGATAAAAATGGCCAGCGTACTGTTATTGGCTCGATAACCTTTACGCCAAAAGAAGGTGGCAGCGAGTACCAATTAACGCTTGAGCGTGAACAGTTTCGTGACTACTTTCTTTCCATGAAAGAGATGAAATGCTTAGAAGGCCCAGAGCTTTGGTGTCATCTGGCGTACCCTTATGAGCAGCCGCATAAGGTGACTGTGGATAACCTTCGCTGGTTGGAACATGACTTGCTCTTTATGTTTAAAACGCCAAAAGAGTTTGGTGCCAATTTTTGGAATGGTATCTACTACAAAATGCAGATCGATAATGGAATTATTAAAGGGGAAGCTCAGGCTGTTGATCTTAACGTTCTTGCATCGCCACCAGATGATCTTAGCGTACCTCCGGTAGGTGAAGCAGAGCTTGATGAAGTTGATAGAGATAAACGCTGGCTACCGGTCATTGAAATTCGTTAATGAGAGGCGTATTACACGAATAGATGTTTACAGAAGGAGCGACTGCCTTGCATCTTCTTTCCACGTAAGAGTATGATTTTACGCTATTGTTAATAAAACATTTCGTACCCTTACAAAGAGCTTTTCGTTTGAGCAGCAAAATTCCGCGTTACCAGCAAATTAAAAACTTCATTCTTGATGCCATCGAGAAAGGAGATTACCTCCCTCACAATCAGATTCCTACTGAGCATGCGTTGGCAGATCAATTTGCTGTTAGCAGAATGACAGTGAACAAAGCCATTCGTGATTTGGTACACATGGGGTTGCTGATCCGTACTGCTGGGCAAGGCACTTATGTTACCGACCTAAAAGCCGAGTCCCCCTTACAAAATATTAACAATATTGCTGATGAAGTGCGCAGCCGTGGGCGCCAGTACCACAGTGTGGTGATTCGCTTAGAAGAGCAAACTGCTCATGAGTGGGTCGCCGTGCAGCTGGGTGTGAGGGTTGGAACATCTGTTTTTCACTCGCTAATTGTTCATTACGAAGATAAGATGCCGCTGCAATTAGAAGAGCGTTATATTAACCCAGATTGGGCGCCTGAATATCTTGCTCAGGATTTTACTCAGTGCACACCTAATGAGTATCTAAACCAGAATTGCCCACTGACTGATGTGGAGCATATTGTTGAAGCTATTATGCCCGATGCCACTGTGGCTGAATTACTCGATATGAAACAAACAGAACCGTGTTTGTTATTACAACGTAGAACCTGGTCTAAACAACACCTGATTAGTTTTGCCCAGTTAACACACCCGGGTAGCCGATATAAGTTGCGCTCTCAAGCCCATCTTTAGATTTTCTTTATAAAATAATTATTTGTATATACAAATAGTGCTCTAGCCCTTCATTCCTATGGTAAACATAGATAAGAGGGTCTGCTTATGTCTATTTCTTTATCATTTTTAAGCACATTATAATTTGACGCCTACGTTTATCTGTTGTATTTGTATATACAAATGACTTTTTGCGACTATAAATGATAATGAATGACTTTCGTGACGCCGATAAAGTTTGGCTCGATCTTGACCTAGCAACGATGTCGAGAAGTGCTGCCCGCTTTGCTGATGGCCCTCAGAGCTATGCAATGCAGCAGAATATGGCGTTAGCCATTAAAGATGGCCGTATCAGCGCTATTGCGCCAATGGCTGATATAGATGAGATGTTACTACCCAACGCTAACATTGTTGGCCGAGGTGGCTGGATGACACCGGGCCTGATTGATTGCCATACGCATCTGGTGTTTGCAGGCAGCCGTGCTCAGGAATTTGAGCAGCGCTTGCAAGGTGTTCCGTATGAGCAAATAGCAAGGGAAGGCGGAGGAATTCTCTCTACTGTACGTGCCACTCGTGAAGCATCCGAACAGCAGCTATTTGATGTAGCCGTGCCACGCTTGCAAGTCTTAATGAGTGAAGGTGTCACAACGATAGAGATTAAATCTGGTTATGGTTTAACACTGAAAGATGAACTCAAAATGCTACGCGTTGCACGCCAGCTAGGGGAGGCTTTTCCTATCCAGATGCGTACCACATTGCTTGGAGCACACGCGCTCCCGCCCGAGTTTGTATCTAATAGCGATGCTTATATTGATCTGGTGTGTGAGCAGATGATACCGGCAGCGGCTGAGCAAAAGCTCGCCGATGCTGTGGATGTTTTCTGTGAAGGTATCGGTTTTTCGCCCGCGCAATGTGAGCGAGTATTTATAGCGGCTAAAAATCATGGTCTTGCTGTTAAGGGACACACTGAGCAGTTATCAGATTTAAAAGGCTCGCAATTAGCGGCTAACTACGGCGCATTGTCCGTAGACCATCTGGAATACCTTGATGCCAATGCATTACAACCATTAGTTGATAATGGCACGGTTGCTGTGTTGTTGCCGGGGGCTTTTTATTTTCTACGTGAAACTAAATTACCGCCTATTCAAGCACTACGTACTGCTGGCATCCCAATGGCCATAGCCACCGATTTTAACCCTGGTACCTCACCTTTAGCCTCTTTGCGATTAATGATGAACATGGCCTGCACCTTGTTTCGTTTAACGCCAGAAGAGGCGCTGGCTGGCGTAACCTGCCATGCAGCAAAAGCACTGGGGTTATCTGACGATAGCGGACGGCTAGTGGTAGGTGCACCTGCTGACATGTTGCTATGGGACATAAAACACCCCTCAGAATTAGCTTATCAAATGGGCGTGCCAATGCTTAAGCAGCGTATTTATCAGGGAGAAACTTCTCATGTTTAAAGCACCCGATATGAGTATCTGGATTGGCCGCGAAGACTCCCTAGAGGGTGATTTAGGGATGCGTTGGCATCAACACGTCAGTGCTTGGAATGAAGGCGCAGAACCCGGTGTTGCTCTCTTTGGCTTTCCTTGTGAGCAGGGTGTGGTGCGTAACTTAGGGCGTATCGGTGCCAAAGTAGGCCCGCTTGCGATCCGACGTGCCTTGGCACCTCTCGCATGGCACATGACTAAGCCTGTTTATGATGCCGGAGATATCCGTTGTGATGACTGTGATTTGGAGTCGGCACAACAGCAATTAGGTGATTGTGTAAAGCGCTTGTTAGAAGATCAGCAGCTTCCTGTGGTGATGGGAGGGGGGCATGAAGTGGCTTATGGCAGCTGGCAAGGTCTTAACCTTTTTGCACGTGAGCAGCCAACGCTACCCGTTATTGGCATTATCAACTTTGATGCGCATTTTGACTTACGTTCTTATGAGCAGCTCGGTAGCTCAGGCACACCATTCAAGCAGATAGCGGATCAGTGCGCTGTCCAAAATTCGCCGTTTCATTACTGTTGTTTGGGTGTTGCAGAAAGCTCTAACACACAAGCGCTTTTTAAACGAGCAGATGCACTTGGCGTGAGCTATCGCTTGGATGAGCAGATGGGCGTTGCCTGTTTAACGGAAACTCAACAACAGCTCGCAGCCTTTATCAAAAAGTGCGATTGGTTGTACCTGACCATTGATCTTGATGTATTGCCTGCGTCAGTTGCACCAGGGGTGAGTGCCCCGGCGGCCAGAGGTGTTCAGTTAGAAGTAATTGAAGCACTGATAACCGACATAAAAGCCAGCGGCAAGTTGAAACTGGCTGATCTCGCCGAACTTAATCCACAACTCGATATTGATCATCGCACAGCACGCACCGCTGCACGTTTGCTGAGCTTGATTGCCCGCTAATAGACTAGAGAATATAAGGAATCCTATATGAGTTTTACCCGACTAGATGAATCCCGTGTGATTCGTGCGCCTCATGGCAGCCAGCTACGTTGTAAAAGTTGGTTGACTGAAGCGGCTATGCGTATGCTGATGAATAATTTAGATCCAGATGTAGCGGAGCATCCTCAGTCGCTGGTGGTATATGGTGGCATTGGTCGTGCTGCACGTAGTTGGGAGTGTTTTGATAAGATTATTGAAGTGTTGCAGCGCCTTGAAGAAGATCAAACATTGCTTATTCAGTCGGGCAAGCCTGTTGGCGTTTTTCAAACCCACGCCGATGCACCTAGAGTTCTTATTGCTAACTCTAACCTTGTACCGCACTGGGCTAACTGGGAGCACTTTAACGAATTAGATAAACAAGGCTTGGCTATGTATGGCCAAATGACAGCAGGCTCGTGGATCTATATTGGCTCCCAAGGAATAGTGCAGGGCACTTACGAGACATTTGTTGCTGTGGCGAAGCAGCACTTTGATGGCGTGGCTACCGGACGATGGATTTTAACCGGTGGCTTAGGTGGCATGGGCGGTGCGCAGCCGTTAGCAGCGACTATGGCAGGTTTCTCGATGTTAGCGGTTGAGTGCGATGAAACCAGAATCGATTTTCGTTTACGTACGGCTTACTTAGATAAAAAAGCAGACACACTCGACAACGCATTAGCAATGCTTGAGCAGGCTAAAGCTGAAGGCAAGGCCGTTTCTGTCGGCTTGTTAGGCAATGCAGCAGATATCTTTGCCGAACTCGTGGAGCGTGGAATCACTCCAGACGTAGTGACGGACCAAACCTCCGCGCATGACCCACTCAATGGCTACCTGCCGCAGAACTGGAGCATGGAACATGCTACTGCTATGCGCCAAAAAGATGAAGCAGCAGTGGTTAAAGCGGCTAAGCAGTCAATGGCTGTACAGGTTGCTGCGATGCTGACGTTACAAGCAAACGGTGCCGCCACATTGGATTATGGGAATAATATTCGCCAGATGGCGTTAGAAGAGGGTATAACCAATGCGTTTGATTTTCCGGGTTTTGTACCTGCTTATGTAAGACCGTTGTTTTGCGAAGGTATCGGTCCGTTTAGATGGGTAGCGCTTTCGGGAGACCCCGAAGATATCTATAAAACAGATGCTAAAGTCAAAGAACTCATTCCGAATGATCCGCATCTGCATAACTGGTTGGATATGGCGCGCGAGCGTATTGCGTTTCAGGGGTTACCGGCACGTATTTGTTGGGTTGGTTTAAAAGATCGTGCCCGTTTAGCGTTAGCCTTTAACGAAATGGTAAGCAATGGAGAGCTGAAAGCGCCTATCGTGATTGGCCGTGATCATTTGGATTCTGGCTCTGTTGCCAGCCCTAATCGTGAAACAGAAGCAATGATGGATGGCTCCGATGCCGTATCTGACTGGCCGTTGCTCAATGCATTACTCAGTACCTCAGGTGGTGCAACCTGGGTATCGCTGCACCATGGTGGTGGTGTGGGTATGGGCTTCAGCCAGCATGCCGGTATGGTTATTGTGGCGGATGGGACAGACGCAGCAAAGGCTCGCTTAGGCAGAGTATTACGTAATGATCCGGGTACGGGAGTCATGCGACATGCTGATGCAGGTTATCCTTTAGCGAAGCAGTGCGCCCGTGAGCAATCACTTGATCTACCCATGCTAGATAACGAATAGCTAGATAACTCATCAAACGGATACCGGAATCTAAAATATGTATGAATTAATGTTAACACCGGGTCAGTTAGGGCTAGCTGACTTGCGCCGTATAAATCAAGAACCCGTTAAGCTGATGCTGGATTCTTGTTGCCACGATGGCATTGCTAAAAGTGCCGCTACCGTACAACAAGTATTGGCAGAAGACCGCGTGGTTTATGGGATCAATACCGGGTTTGGCATGCTAGCTAACACCCGAATCTCAAGTGATGACCTAGACCTGCTACAGCGCAGCATTGTGTTATCTCATGCTGCTGGTGTTGGGCAGTTTATGAAACCATCGACAGTGCGTTTACTGATGGTATTAAAGATTAACTCTTTAGCACGTGGCTACTCGGGTATTCGTTTGCAAGTAATTGAGGCATTAATTACTTTGCTCAATGCCGAAGTATATCCATGCATCCCGGAGAAAGGTTCAGTAGGCGCCTCGGGTGATTTGGCGCCTCTTGCACACATGAGTACTGTTTTACTCGGCGAAGGTGAAGCGCTGTATAACGGTGAGCGTATAAGTGGTGCAGCAGGCTTAAAGGTAGCTGGATTAGAGCCTATCGCACTAGGCCCCAAAGAAGGCTTGGCATTGTTAAATGGTACACAAGCTTCAGCGGCCTTCGCGTTACAAGGGCTATTTGCTGCTGAAGACTTGTATGCAGCCGCCACTGTAACGGGTGCTTTGTCTGTCGAAGCGGCCCTTGGTAGCCGCAGACCATTTGATGATCGTGTGCATCAGGTGCGTGGTCATCAAACCCAAATAGATGCCGCAGCAGCGTATCGTCATTTACTGCAAGACGATTCGGAAATTGGCAGTTCTCACCAGCAATGTGAAAAAGTACAAGATCCCTATTCATTACGTTGTCAGCCGCAAGTGATGGGCGCTTGCTTGCAGCAGATTAGACAAGCTGCGCAAGTCTTGTTGGTGGAGTCCAATGCCGTATCAGATAACCCGCTGGTGTTTGCTGAGGACAACGACATTATCTCGGGAGGTAACTTTCATGCAGAGCCTATTGCCATGGTGGCAGATAACCTTGCATTAGCAATTGCGGAGATTGGTTCTTTATCTGAGCGGCGTATGGCGTTGTTGATTGATACGAATCTCTCTAAATTACCACCTTTTTTGGTCGACAATGGCGGTGTGAATTCAGGGTTTATGATTGCACAAGTTACGGGGGCTGCGCTGGCTTCTGAGAATAAATCATTGGCGCATCCTGCTTCTGTGGATAGCTTGCCGACGTCTGCCAACCAAGAAGATCATGTTTCCATGGCAACGTTTGCCGCACGGCGTTTACGGGATATGTCAGAGAATACCGCAGGGATTTTGGCCGTAGAGTTATTGGGGGCGTGTCAGGGGATTGACTTTAGAGCACCGCTCAAAACAACGGTAGGGCTACAGCAGGCGCATAGCCAGTTAAGAGCAGAAGTCGCGTTTTATGATAAAGACCGTTACTTTTCGCCTGATATAGAACGAGCACAGGCGCTGATTCAGCGGGGCGACTATAACGCCTTAGTACCCGCTGATCTTTTGCCTAGCTTGCAGAGCTAGTTCGCTCTATTTTGATAAGTGCTTGATACCCGCTTCAAGGCCCGCAAGGGTCAGCGGGTACATGTGCCCATCAAAAAGTTGCTGGATCGCATCGGTTGAGTGGCTGTATCCCCAGAACCTTTCTTGTGTGGGGTTTAGCCAAATCGCTTTATCCCAGGTATCAAGAATACGCTGTAACCACACCTGGCCCGCTTCTTCATTCATATGTTCAACACTGCCGTAGCGTTGTATCAGCTCATAAGGCGACATGGCTGCATCACCAATAAAGATAACGCGATAGTCTTTACCGTAGGTGTGGATAACATCCATGGTTGATAGTGTGTCATGGTGACGGCGGTTGTTATCTTTCCAGACTTTCTCATACACACAGTTATGAAAGTAAAAGTATTCGAGATGCTTAAACTCGGTGCGTGCGGCAGAAAATAGCTGTTCACAAAGATGGATGTAAGGGTCCATCGAACCACCGATATCCAGAAAGATCAGTACTTTGGCGGCATTATGGCGCTCCGGCACCATCTTAATATCTAGCAGCCCTGCATTAGCGGCGGTTGAGCGAATTGTATCGTTTAGATCTAACTCTTCATTGGAGCCTGTGCGGGCAAATTTTCGCAGCTTACGCAAAGCCACTTTCATGTTACGTGTGCCAAGCTCAACCTGATCATCTAGATTTTTAAATTCGCGTTTTTCCCACACTTTCACGGCGCGCTTATGTTTGCTCACGCCACCAATACGAATGCCTTCAGGGTTATAACCACTGTGGCCAAAAGGTGAGGTGCCGCCAGTGCCAATCCATTTATTACCACCGGCGTGGCGATCGTGTTGATCTTCTAAGCGCTCATTAAGCGTTTCAAGGAGTTTATCCAGCCCGCCCATGGCTTCAATCTTGGCTTTTTCTTCTTCAGATAGATTTTTTAAAAACTCAGAGCGTAACCAGTCTTCTGGAATAGCATTATCAGGAAACAGATTAAGTGCGTCGAGACCCTTAAAATAATGACCAAAAGCACGATCAAAACGATCAAAATGTTTTTCATCTTTGATCAGACAAATACGGCTGAGTAGATAAAAATCATCGATGTTAGCAAACGCGACACCTTTTTTAAGCGCGTCGAGCAATACCAGCAACTCGTTCAGAGAAACGGGAATATCAGCCCGTTTCAGAGTGTTGAAAAAGTCGATCAACATTAGCGGTTTTCTCGTCTTGCCATAAATGCCAGACGTTGCAGCATATGCACATCTTGCTCATTCTTAAGTAATGCGCCATAAAGTGGAGGCATGGCTTGAGCGATATCTTTGTTTTGCAAAAGATCCACTGGGATGTCGTCTGCAATTAATAGCTTTAGCCAGTCGATGAGCTCAGAAGTAGACGGTTTTTTCTTCAGGTTGTTCATGTCACGGATTCTGAAGAAAATTTCTAACGCTTCATTTACTAGCGCTTGCTGGATACCCGGATAATGCACATCAACAATCTGCTGCATGGTGTCGCGGTCAGGGAAGGTAATGTAATGGAAGAAACAACGGCGCAAGAAAGCATCCGGCAGCTCTTTTTCATTATTCGACGTGATGATAATAATCGGGCGATGCTTAGCAACAACACGCTCACCTGTTTCGTAAACAAAGAACTCCATTTTATCGAGTTCGACTAGCAGGTCATTGGGGAACTCAATATCGGCTTTATCAATCTCATCGATAAGCAATACCACTTGCTCATCTGCATCAAATGCCTGCCACAGCAAACCTTTCTTGATGTAGTTGCCAATATCGTAAACTTTCTCGTCGCCAAGTTGAGAGTCACGCAAGCGTGATACCGCATCGTACTCATATAGGCCTTGTTGTGCTTTTGTGGTCGACTTAATGTGCCAACGAAACAGTTTTTTACCTAATGAGAGCGCGACCTCTTCGGCCAGCATGGTTTTACCTGTACCCGGTTCGCCTTTAATCAAAAGAGGACGCTGCATAGTGATAGATGCTTTGACTGCCATTTGCAGTTCGTCGGTAGCTACATAGCGCTCGGAGCCGTTAAAAGCCATATTGAAATCCCATTGTTAAAAATAGCCGTATGAAACAACTATTAAATTCAGTTTAGCTAAGTGAATGCCCTAATGTTAGCAAATTTATTTGAGATTTACTCTGTGAAAAAAAGCGCGTATTTATGAAGAGCATAAATCACAAATAATAAGGAGTTAATCGAGATGAATATAAGGATATTCAGCCAAAAGGCTCCGTTAGCCTTTAAGGTATTAATGGCTGTAGGAGTGAGTTGTAGTATTGCGGCAGCGTCGAATGCAGCAGCGGCGGGGAATAAAAGAGCCGTACCGGTTTTTCCGATCCAATCTTTTTCTACAGGCTCAGCTGATGATGTGTGGGTGATACGTACCAATAGCACATTAGAGTATTGCCGTAGTGGCGCAAGAGGTAACAAAAAATCACAGGGAAAAGCTGCGATTCATTGTTACCAACAAGATAGGCCAACGGCCTATCGTTTTGCGAGCGTGCAAGCGGTGCACAACACAGGCAGTGGCGTTGTATCAGCTTACGCACTGACAGCCAATGGAGATCTTGTGTATTGCCGTGCTAAAGGCGCTAACAAAAAGAGTGATAAAAAGAAGAGTGAAAAGCTAAAAATTAGCTGCCACTTATAGCGGCTGGCCAACTTCTTCTTCTTCAATAGTTTCGGATTCTTGTTTTGCATCAGCGACCCATGCTTGTACACCAGGGTGGGCAAGTACTGTTTCTATATATGCACGGCTACGGGCGGATACCTCTGTGTTGTAGGTATCAAAACGTAGCGCCACCGGCGCAAACATGACATCGGCAATACTAAACTCGCCAAATAACCACGGCCCCTGTGTGCTGTGTTCTTGTAAAAGCTCTGTCCAGATAGTATCGATTCTCTGAACATCTTTACGTGCTGCTTCTGTGAGAATAACAGCGCGTTTGGCGCGACAGTTCATAGGTAACTCATGGCGTAAACCAAAGAATCCAGAATGCATCTCGCAGCTGATGGCACGTGCTAAGGCACGTTCTTCTGCATCTGCTGGCCAGCCTTTATTATCTAAATGTGTTTCGCTGACATACTCACAAATGGCTAATGAATCCCACACGGTGATGCCGTTATCAATCAATACTGGAACTTTTCCCGCAGGAGAGTAGTTCGCTAGTGATGAATAAAAATCAGCCTCAAACAATGCCAAACGCGTTTCTGTAAAAGGTAGATCAAACGCTTTTAACATTAACCAGCCGCGTAGCGACCAAGAAGAGTAGTTTTTATTTCCGATGATCAATTCCATTTC
>NZ_JADGEV010000070.1 GCF_016744175.1 Neptunomonas sp.
CGAGGGCGCCTTTATTAAACAGCATCTCTTTAAAACACCCTTTCAACTACGAATAGAACAAGTGGTGCTTTTTCTTACCTAGTTTAACTAAGAAGTACTTTTGATGAATGCTGCTCCCAGCAGAAAACACTTCGCTTCCTTTACTATTACTTTCTAAGCCAATAGCGACACCATTAACAGTAACTGCACTACGCTGCAAAGCATCTTTTACTTGCTTTCCATTGCCCATATCGGCTTCTGTAAACAAGGAGGTCAATAAACCATCTTTTAGCAACTCTTGCTTAAGTGCAGACGCAGGCAACCCATCTTGCTTCAACTGCTCAAAGTCACTTTCACTTAAATCTGCCAGATTGCCGCTAAATAGTGCATCAGTAATACGCTGCGCAGCAACAAGGCCTCTTTCTTTATGAACGAGCTTCGTCACCTCTCGCGCCAAAACAGCTTGTGCATCAGGGCGGCCTTGACGTTCTTTATCATCCGCTTCTATTTGATCAATTTCTGCAACACTTAAAAAGGTGAAATATTTCAGAAATTGATAAGCATCGGCATCTGCAACTTGCAGCCAGAATTGATAGAACGCGTAGGGGGATGTCTTAGCAGCAGACAACCATATTGTTCCTGTCTCAGTTTTTCCAAATTTCGTACCATCAGATTTTGTCACCAATGGTAACGTCAAACCGTAGGCACGATTACCATTCATACGCCGCGTCAGCTCAGTACCACCCGTAATATTACCCCATTGGTCTGAACCACCAATTTGCAGTGTGCAATTATGGCTCTTGTTGAGCTGCTGAAAATCAAAAGACTGAAGAATCATATAGGTAAACTCCGTAAAAGAGATCCCATCCCCTTCTCGATCAATACGCTGCTTAACTGACTCTTTCGCAATCATTTGATTTACAGAGAAGTGCTTACCAACATCACGCAAGAAAGTCAGTACATCTAAACCACGCGTCCAATCCAAGTTATTAACAACTGCTGCGCTATTACTACCGCAATCAAAATCAACGAAGGCACTCACTTGCTCTTTCAGTTTGTCGACCCAATTCCCGACCGTTTCATCGTCATTCAACTTGCGCTCTTGAGCCTTGAAACTCGGATCACCAATTAACCCCGTAGCACCACCCACCAGCGCCAATGGTGCATGACCATATTGCTGGAAGCGCTTTAATGTTAACAAAGGAACTAAGCTGCCGATATGTAGACTATCGGCTGTTGGATCAAACCCGCAATAAAGCGTCACACTGTTTTCATTTAAATGATTTTCAAGCTCCTCTTCGCTGGTCATCTGCGCTATAAGGCCTCTCGCTTTCAAATCCTGTAACAGTGTTAACTCGCTCATCTGGGGTCATTACCTTGTATAATATTAAAACAGTACTCATTACGGCAGTATTCTACCCATAGCGTGACTGTTGAACAAATTTCAATTGCTAATGTCAATATTTTGACTTTACAGCCGATACTACTTTAATAAAATATCGTATATTACTGTTTTATCTTTACTGATTATTAAATGGATCGCGAGAACTGAGCCATGCCAATACTTTTACAATATATCAAAGGCCATTTTCCAACAGTTCATATTGCAGCTGTTACTATTTGCGGCGTTATCTTAAGCATTACTCTTCTTCTTTTACCCTCCGAAGAAGTCTCTGCTACAAAAAGCCCTACGCCTTCATTTGAAAAATCTTCACACATAAACAACATTGATCAAACAGCTCAGCGAATACGTAACAACCTTGTTCTAGATCTAAAACCTAGCATCTCCGACCGGCCAACAGAACAACAAGAGGAAACTGCACTTACGCCCACTTTAAAAAAGCGGCCTTCAATTACCCCTCAACAGCCTACTGAAAACTGGATTTATTATACCGTCCAAAAGAATGACAATCTTACTTCACTCTTTAAACGAGCTGGCCTGAATGCTCGCGATGTTTACAATATCAGCCAAGCAACGAAGGAAGGTAAAGAACTAAACAGACTGTATCCAGGGGAGTCTCTTGCCTTTCTCATCCAAGGTAGCGAGCTCAAAAAGCTTAAATATGAAATAAACCCACTAAAAACACTTATTATTGAATCAACCGACAATATATTTGCCGTTAATACCATTGAGCGCACCCCCGTCACTCACGAGCGCTACATAGAAGGTGTTATCGAAGGGTCTTTATTTGTAGACGCTGAGCGTGCCGGCTTATCCAACAATATGATTATGCGATTTGCATCCATCTACGGCTGGGATATCGACTTTTCGCAAGACCTTCGCAAAGGGGACCGCTTTCGTATTATTTATAATGAGCAATTCCTCGACGGCAAAAAAATCAGCGATGGCCATATAGTCGCTGCCCAGTTTATAAATAATGGTAAAAATCTTACCGCCATTCGATACACTGATTCAGAAGGAAGCAGTAGCTATTACACACCAGGCGGGCACAGTATGCGCAAAGCATTTTTGCGAATGCCTGTTGACTTTGCTCGTGTTAGTTCTCGTTTTAACCTGTCAAGAAAGCACCCCGTATTAAATAAAATACGTGCACATAAGGGTGTTGACTACGCGGCGTCAACAGGAACACAAATAAAAGCATCTGGTGATGGCAAAGTCATTTGGAAAGGAAATAAGGGCGGCTACGGGCGTGCCATTATTATTCAGCACGGCAGCAATATAACGACGCTATATGCCCACATGTCAAAATATAACAAAAAGCTCAGCAAGGGAAGCCGCGTAAAACAAGGTCAAGTTATTGGTTACGTTGGCAAGTCAGGGCTCGCCACAGGTCCGCATCTACATTATGAATTTCGTGTAAACGGCGCACACAAGAACCCAATGACCGTTAAGTTCCCACATGCATCACCCGTTCCGAAAAAAGAACTACGCGCCTTCCAAGAAGTAGCTAATCAGATGCAAAGCCAGCTAGAAACCTACGCGGCCACCCAATACGCGAGGGCCAACTGAAAAAATGAACGCGGATATTTATATAGGTGTAATGTCGGGTACTAGCCTAGACGGTATTGATGTCGCTGCAGTTCGTATTGATAAGCAACTTAGTTTTATCAAAGCGCAGTGCTTCACTATTCCAGAGAAGGTTCGCCAAGATATTTTAGAACTTACTCAGCCTACTGATAATGAGATCGAAAGACTAGGCCGACTAGATATAAAACTGGGACGCTTATTTGCCGATAGCATCAATCAATTTTTACAATCAGCCCCCTTTGATACTAGCCAAATAGCGGCGGTGGGTTGTCACGGACAAACGGTTCGCCATCGCCCTGAAGCAGGTTTCACTCTACAGATAGGCGATCCCAACACAATAGCTGAAATCACAAAGCTCACTGTTACCGCAGATTTTAGAAGAAGAGATATCGCAGCAGGCGGACAAGGCGCGCCTCTGGTACCCGCTTTTCATAATAATGTGTTTCGCTCGGCAGATAAGAACCGCATCATTTTAAATATTGGGGGCATGTCCAACATTACGTTATTGCCTGCCGATAATTCGAAAACGGTCACAGGCTATGACACCGGCCCTGGAAATATATTATTAGATGCGTGGATTAATAAACACTGCGGCGCCAGCTACGATAAAGCCGGAGAGTGGGCAGATTCAGGCCAAGTAAACCATGAACTGCTACAACAGTTACTTCGTTTAACCTTCTTTACGGAAGCCCCACCCAAGAGCACCGGAAGAGAGCAGTTTCATCTTGATTGGCTAGAGCAGGTTATCCGCAGCAACCATCAAAGAATTTCAGCAGTTGATGTCCAAGCCACATTATTAGAACTAACAGCTCAATCTATCGCTGATGCAGTTAATGCTGAAAACGTAGCAAACCTTGAGCTTTATATTTGCGGCGGTGGTGTGCATAACAACGCGTTAACAGCCCGATTATCCTCGCTAGTTAAGCATTCATATATAGGCACAACAGAAGAACTTGGATTACACCCGGATTGGGTTGAAGCTGCTGCGTTTGGCTGGTTAGCTCATCAAACAATAAAAAAACTATCCGGTAATTTGCCAAGCGTTACAGGAGCGGCTCAAGAGCGAGTGTTAGGCGGGATTTATCAAGCGTAATAGATGAGATATAACTAAGCACAGCTGTTATTAGCTGTGCTTAAATTCATATTAAATCAGATCGAGAATGATGAACCGCAACCACAGGTCGTTGTTGCGTTCGGGTTTTCAATTTTAAACTGCGACCCCTGTAAGCCTTCTTGATAATCAACAACAGACCCTTCGAGGTACTGTAAGCTCATTGGATCAACGACCATAAGAACACCCTGATTTTCTATTTGGGTATCGTCTTCTGCGGTCTCTTCATCAAACGTAAAACCATAAGAAAAGCCAGAACAGCCGCCGCCCGTAATAAAAACACGAAGCTTCAGATTATCGTTCTGATCTTCTTCTATTAGGCTTTTTACTTTTGCAGCAGCTGCATCTGTAAATACCATTGCCTCATTTAATGCCACTGATTCTGTCATATCGCTCTCTGTATCATTAAATCTGATCAGCCTATTCTCAATTAACCAAGCAATTTAGTCAAGTATCATGGCATAAGACCGACAAAAGATAAGCCGGCAGTCTCTTCAAAACCAAACATGATGTTCATATTTTGAATAGCTTGGCCTGCGGCACCTTTAACTAAGTTGTCAATGACCGACAACACAACAACAGTGTCATCGTTTTGTGGGCGAAAAACACTGATCCTGCACATATTTGAGCCTTTTACACTACGAGTTTCAGGATGGCTACCCGCAGGCATTACATCCACAAATGGCTCGTCTTTATAACGCTCTTCAAACAACGCCTGAAGCCCATCTTGTGGGTCTTTAAGCGTCGCGTACAAGGTAGAGTGAATTCCACGAATCATAGGTGTGAGATGCGGAACGAACGTCAAGCCGACAGGCCGTTCTGCTGCTTCTGATAAACCTTGACGAATTTCAGGAAGATGCCTGTGACCAGGAACTCCATAGGCTTTCATGCTTTCGCTAGTTTCACAGAGTAAAGCCCCTACGCTGGCACCGCGACCGGCACCACTGACACCCGATTTACAATCAGCGATCAAACGACGATGGTCGATCAGCTTATTCTCTAGTAATGGCAAGAAACCAAGCTGAGTTGCCGTTGGGTAACAACCGGGGCATGCGATTAGCTGGGCCGTCCTGATCTGTTCACGGTTTATTTCAGGCAACCCATAAACAGCCATTTCGACTAAATCAGAGCAAGTATGTTCAAGCTTGTACCACTGCGACCAGAGCTCAACATCTTTAATCCGAAAATCTGCACCTAAATCAATAACCCGTACACCTCTCTTAATTAGCTCAGGCGCCATTCCCATTGCTACACCATGTGGCGTAGCAAAAAACACCACATCACACGTAGACAGTGTATCGGCATCCGGCACAGTAAACTGCAGATCATAATGTCCTCGAAGGTTCACAAACATATCAGCCACATAAACACCTTCCTCTGAGCGCGAAGTAATAACTTTCACGTCCACATCAGGATGATTGGCGAGCAACCTTAAAAGCTCTACACCGGTATAACCTGTTCCACCTACGATACCTACATTAATCACTTTAACCTCTCATCGGCATGCAAAAACTGTTAACTTATAATACCGTTCAAGGGTCATAAAAACTATCAGCTGTTGGTTAAAAAACTGAATGCAGAAATACCACTTATCATTGCAGTATTTTCGAGAGCGCCTAGCTCACTATGATGCGCTGCCTCAGCTTGTTATTTTAGGGATGCTATCCGGCGTCATAACAGGCTTGCTTATGGTCCTGTTTCGCATGGCGGTGGAGTTACCATTAACTTACTGGCTAGGCCAAGCGGACAACTTTGAGAGCTTGTCTACCCTACAGCATTTTTTATGGCCCATTATTGGTAGCGCCTTACTCATATTGATTTTTTATCTATGGCCACAAGCCGCTAAACAAGTAGGCATGGTCAATCTGTTTGAACGGCTTTCTTATTACCAAGGCAACATCCCTGGCAGAAGTACTGTCATGCAATTCGTGTCAGCAACCATCGCTTTAGTCAGTGGCCACTCTGTTGGTCGAGAAGGGCCGTCAATATTTCTTGGAGCCGCTTGTAGCAGCTTTATCGGTCAACAACTTCGATTACCCAATAACTCTCTACGACTACTCATTGGCTGCGGTGCTGCAGCGGCTATTTCTGCTGCATTTAACACGCCACTAGCGGGTGTCATATTCGCGATGGAAGTTATTCTTCTTGAGTATACGGTAATCGGCTTTACACCTGTGATTGTTGCTGCCGTGTCTGCTGACATAGTCATGAGGAGTATATTAGGACATGAAAATGTTTTCGATGTACCACCCTTTGAGATCAATACGTTAGCTGAAGTCCCATGGGTAATGTTGCTCGGCGTTGTTGTAGGCTTATGCGCCGCTACTTTTAATCACATCATGTTATACGCTTACAAACTAGCTCACTGGCCTGTGGCAGTACGCTTTATGCTGGCAGGTATTATTACCGGTCTAGCCGCCATGCTATACCCACAAATTATGGGCGTAGGCTACGACACTATCTCTGAAACACTTTGGGGCAGACTAGATCTCCAGCTGCTATGTGGGCTATTGCTAGTCAAGCTACTTATTACACCTTTCATTCTCGGTTTAGGCATTCCTGCTGGGCTTATCGGGCCGACTCTCTTTATTGGCGCTATTATCGGTGGCATTTTCGGGATAGTTGGTGATTGGTCAACCGATATGACAGTATCTCATATCGGTTTATATGCCATGCTAGGTATGGGGGCTATGATGGGCGCGGTGCTAAATGCACCTCTGGCGGCATTAGTAGCTCTACTGGAACTCACTGGCAATCCAAATATTATATTTCCTGGCATGATTGCTATTGTCATCAGTAATTTAACTGTGCGCTACCTGTTCAACCTACCTTCTATCTTTTTATCATCATTACAGGCACAAGGGCTCGATTACCGCCAAGGACCTATCGCCCAAGCACTCTCCCGCGCAGCAACCGCCAGCTTAATGGACAGAGATTTTGTCACGACTAACCACCTGATCAACACATCCTCAGCACATGCAATGCTAGCAGAATCGCCCCGTTGGATATTACTACAGGAGACAGGTCAAGCAGCTACTTCTCTTATGCAGCCCAATGACTTACAGGACTACTTAGCTCGAGAGGAGCAACCAGAAGAAGCTACTACGCCAGCATATCAACACGAAACAACACCAAAATCACAAAAACAAGTCAACCTGCTGGAAATTCCTGCGGAGCGCTTTAATATTGTGACTATGAGCTTTAGGGCAACACTCTATGAAGCCTTGCAAAAGATGAATGAGCAAAACATCGCTAATCTGTGCATCACAAGCAATCAAGGCGAGATCATGGGAATACTCACTCGTGCACAGATTGAATATTACTACACACATAAGCAGACTCTATGAATCCACTACACGGCCTGTATGCCATTACCGATAACTCCCTCATGCCGGATGATCAAATATTACTGTCGTACGTTCAACAGGCGATTATTGGCGGCGCGCACGTTATTCAATACAGAGATAAAACCTCTGATACCGAAAAGCGTTATCGCCAAGCACGTTTACTCAATGAATTATGCCGCTTACACAACCGTACATTTGTAATCAATGATGATGTACAACTGGCACATCAATGCGGCGCGCATGGTGTACATATAGGGCAGAAAGACTCGGCGATAGAAGTAGCACGCCAAGTACTCGGTAATAACGCCATCATTGGTGTGACCTGTCACGACCAACTGTCACTGGCCAACAGCGCCGCTTTAGCTGGCGCAGACTATGTAGCCTTTGGTGCTTTCTTCCCCTCAAAAACAAAACCTAACGCAAAACCAGCACCGCTTTCGTTGTTAGCCGAAGCCAAATCAATACTCTCTTGTCCAATAGTGGCGATCGGGGGAATTACTGTGGATAATGCCAGCCAAACGATTACTGCAGGGGCCGACATGATTGCCGTAGTGCACTCACTTTTTGCCGCAGAGTCAATCACACAGCAAGCCGAGGCATTTGCCCACGCTTTCAACTGGAATGAATAAAGAAGGTTCATCAGCATGACACGTTCAGAAGATCTTTTTCAAGCAGCCCAAACTCACATCCCTGGCGGTGTAAACTCACCGGTTCGCGCATTTAAAGGCGTGGGTGGCACACCGGTATTTTTCAAAAAAGGGCAAGGCGCTTATCTTTTTGATGAAGATGATAATCAATATATCGATTATGTCGGCTCATGGGGCCCAATGATTTTAGGCCATGCTTTGCCTGCAGTTATTGATGCGGTTAAAAGCGTATTAGATAACGGTCTAGGGTTTGGTGCGCCAACCGAAATCGAAACTCAGATGGCTGATAAAGTCTGTGAAATGATGCCGTCTATCGAGATGATCCGTATGGTCAGCTCGGGTACTGAAGCTACCATGAGTGCTATTCGCTTGGCGCGTGGTTATACCGGCCGCGATAAAATCGTCAAGTTTGAAGGTTGCTACCACGGCCATTCTGACTCACTGCTAGTAAAAGCAGGCTCAGGTGCGCTAACGCTAGGCGAGCCCAACTCCCCGGGCGTACCTGCATCTATTGCTGAACACACCATCACACTCACATTCAACGACATCGAAAATGTTCGCCAAGCATTTGAAGAAGTAGGCAGTGAGATTGCCTGCATTATTGTTGAGCCTGTTGCCGGCAACATGAACTGCATCCCACCTCAAGAAGGCTTCCTTGAAGGCTTGCGTGAAGTATGTGACGAATACGGCACTGTTCTGATTTTTGATGAAGTAATGACCGGCTTCCGTGTTGCCTTGGGCGGTGCCCAAGCCTATTACGGCATCAAACCAGACCTAACGACATTAGGAAAAGTTATTGGTGGCGGCTTGCCCGTTGGTGCTTTTGGTGGCAAACGCGAAATTATGGAACAGATCGCTCCTTTAGGGCCGGTTTACCAAGCGGGTACGCTATCAGGAAATCCGTTGTCGATGAATGCAGGTTTAGCCATGCTAAACGCTCTGACAGCAACACCGGGTATTCATGATCAGCTAGAAGCAAAAACTGATTACCTAACGCAAGGCCTAGAAGCCATGGCAATCTCAAAAGGTATTCCATTTACCACAACCGCTGTTGGCGGCATGTTTGGAATATTCTTCACAGATCAAAAAAATATCAGCAGCTTTGCGCAAACAACAGCCTGCGATACTGAACGCTTTGGGCAGTTCTTCCAAGGCATGCTCAAAGAAGGCATTTACCTAGCCCCTTCTGCATACGAAACAGGCTTTATGTCAGCGGCTATTTCTGAAGAAGACTTGGATCGCACCATTGCAGCCGCGGGACGTGTGTTTGATACGTTTGCTAAAAAAGCCTAGATGATGGCGACTGTTACTAATCTGGCAATCATACTGAGCTGCGTTTTTTACGCAGCTCAGTTGTTTCGCCAACCAAAAACTCTGACCGACAATAACAGAACACTAGTGCTGCTACTGTTGTTATGCGTCGTGCTGATAATGGCGTCCGCCGCTGGCCACCTACTCATCAGCGAACAAAGCCAAAACTCCCAAACCCTGCAACGCTTACTTAGCAATATGAAAGACTATTTGGCAATTCCGCTGATTACCTCTCTATTACTGGCCACCAGCTTTAATAAGTTTTGGTCACGTGCCGGTTGGGGCCGTTGGGTATTAGCCTTAATAGCCCTATTTGAACTAGCACGTAGAGCGGGGGTTGGTGAGCAGTACGCGATGCTACTCGCGGGGCTCTCATCTGCAGCATTACTGCTGGCCTTCTTTCGCTACTCACAAACAAAAATACGTGGGCTCGGATTAATGGGTGCCTTGTTAGCAAGCTTATCAGTTGCGGTTTACGGGACACTATCTTTGCTGCCCGAGTATCAAAACCCACTACTCAGCGATGGCTTACTGGCGATCAGTCTTGTTGCTTTAGGTTTGGCAACAAGGGAAATTATTTCCCTGTATCAAATAAAAGAGACGAAAGCAGGACGTATGTAAGTATGTTGATTAAACACCTTTAACAAAAAAGGCCATTGAATTATCATCCAATGGCCTCTCTCTTATAGCTATTATCTTACTGGTATCTAGCCACTTTTCTTTATCCTAATAACGCTGGGCAATAGCTGCTGCTTTATCAGCACCTTCTAGATCACCCGCATCAGTACGAATAGAAGCTATTAGCTGCCATAAGCGACGTAGCTTAGTACTCTGCCCTTGCGCTATCCCTACACCTTTAAGCGCTACTTGCTCAGCTTGTAAGAACTCACCTAAACGGCGGTGCGTGTCAGCAAGGGAGTAATATACTTCAGGGTCTTTTGGGGCGATGCGTTGTGCACGTTGTAAACTAGTTTGAGCAGAACGTAACTGGCCATTATTGGTTTGTTTTCGCGCTGTTGCCAACAACGCTACGGCAGCTGGATTTTGTTTTGATTGCAAAACAACTTTAGGCGCGACGGGCACCGACGTTTCTACACTAGTCTCTTCATTACGCTGCGGGCGAAAAACGGGGGTGGGTGCTACGGGGGTAACTGTGACACCGGTTGTGATGTCTACCGGCGTAACAACACCATTACTTTCCTGTAGAGGGCGCGTAGTGGAGCGCTCCTCAATAGGAGTGTTGTAAATTCCCTGTGAAGAGCAGCCCGTCAAAACGACTAACGCGCCTATTGCGACTAGCTTCATTTGTGTATTAAAAATCATTATTGCTCCTGCCTAAACCAACGCCGAAACCAGTCAAGTGGTTTTGATTCGCTATTTTGAACAGGTTCTACTCCACAATCAACTCGATACTGAGGTTTACTTCCATTCTGGAAGGGAACAGGGATAGCACCTTGGCAACGCTCATCCGATAAATAACCTGTTTCTTTGTCCACCCAAAGGTATTCTACACCTTCTGGCACTGGCGCTCGAAACGGCTCAGGCTTATCTGCTTTCATGTAAGCAGTCCACACTTTCAGCGCACCGCCTGATCCTGTAAACGGCAACGCACTGTTATCATCTCGCCCTAACCAAACAACCGCCAAGCGGCTTCCAGTAAAGCCTGCAAACCAGCTATCACGCTGATCATTCGATGTGCCTGTTTTTCCTGCGACGTTTAGGTTCGCCGGTAAGTGAGAATAAACAGAACGTGCGGTGCCTTCGCGTGCAACTTCTTGCATTGCATACTGCAATAAGTGAACACTTTCTGCCGAGACCGCTTGCTTCACTTTGAAAGGATACCTTGATAACTCAACGCCTTGGCTGTCGGTTACCAT
>NZ_JADGEV010000071.1 GCF_016744175.1 Neptunomonas sp.
GGCTTATTCACACGTGTTTCTAACTCAGCCTCCTCAGGTGAGCCATCTAAGTTTTGCCCATCCACATAATCGCATTTAACACATTCACGGTATTCGCGGATTTCATTGCGATAAACACGAATCGTATCCATCTCGCCACAACGAGGGCACACAGCCCCTGCTACAAAACGTTTAATAACCGACATGACTGTTCCTTACTAAAAATCTAAACATTGATACCAGAATGTCTAAGCAAAGCATCAACTTTGGGTTCACGACCACGGAAAGCAACAAACAATTCCATAGGCTCTTTTGAGCCGCCCTGCTCTAATACGGTTTCACGAAACCGCTGCCCTGCTTGCTGATTAAAAACGCCCTGCTCTTCAAACATCGAGAATGCATCTGCCGATAACACTTCTGCCCATTTATAGCTGTAGTAACCTGCGGCATAACCACCACCAAAAATATGACTGAAGCTATGCTGAAAGCGATTAAATTTAGGAGGTGTAATTGCAGCGACTTGCTGGCGAACCCCTTGCAATAAAGCTTGAACATCCGTTTTACCGGCTTCAAATTCATGATGCAATTTAAAATCGAAAATTGAAAACTCTAACTGGCGAACCATCATTAGTGCAGACTGGAAGTTTTTTGCAGCCAACATTTTTTCCAATAGATCAGCAGGCAATGTTTCACCGGTTTGGTAGTGTCCCGAGATGATTTCCAATGCTTCAGGCTCCCAACACCAGTTTTCCATAAACTGGCTAGGAAGCTCTACAGCATCCCACGCAACACCATTAATACCGCTAACATCAGCATATTCCATCTGCGTTAACATATGATGTAAGCCGTGGCCAAACTCATGGAATAAAGTAGTAACCTCGTTATGCGTTAACAGCGCAGGATCATCACCCACTGGCCCATTAAAGTTGCACACAAGATAAGCCGTTGGCAGCTGTAACGAGCCATCTTCTAAACGCCTACGGGTACGGCAAACATCCATCCATGCGCCACCACGCTTATTAGCACGTGCATAAGGATCTAAGTAAAAGCGCGCGATGGTCTCTGCATTGCGTTTAACGACAAACAAACGTGCATCAGAATGCCAGCTATCAACGTCAGTTACTTCTTCGATTTCGATGTTAAACAAACGCCCAGCAACTACAAACATTCCCTCTAGCACTTTAGGAAATGGGAAGTAAGGACGTAACATTTCTTGCGATAACGAATAACGCGCTTGTTTGAGTTTTTCTGAATAATAAGACACATCCCACGACTCAACGCTCTCTGCGCCAAACTCATCTTTTGCAAATGCGCAGAGCTCTTTGTATTCCTGGCGAGCCACATCAACACTTTTATCGGCAAGGTCATATAAGAACTGCAGTACCTGCTCTGGTGTGTCAGCCATCTTCGTCGCTAATGAGTACTCTGCATAACTTTCAAAATCCAACAATGCAGCCATTTCTTGACGTAATGCCAATATCTCCGTCATGACTTCGGAGTTATCCCATTGACCAGCATTCGGCCCTTGATCAGACGCACGTGTAGCGTAAGCTTCATACACTTCACGACGTAATACTTGGTCATCACAATGCGTAATCACCGGGAAGTAAGAAGGGAACTCAAGCGAGAGCAGATAACCTTCTTTGCCTTTCTCTTCAGCAGCTTGTTTAGCCGCCGCTAGCGACATTTCAGGCATACCTTTTAACAGTGCAGGATCAGTAATCAACTTCTCCCAGCCTTGTGTAGCATCCATTACATTTTCAGAAAATTTTGTACTCAACTCAGACAAACGCTGGCTGATGTCTGCGTAGCGTTTCTTTTTATCCACAGGTAAATCAATACCTGACAAACGAAAGTCTCTAAGGTTATGTTCTAGTACCTTTTCCTGAACAGCATTTAAGCCGACAGACTTCTCAGAAACACGCCGATAAGCATTGAATAAGCCTTCATTTTGGCCCATCTCCGTCCAATAGGCCGATAGCTTAGGTAAATTTTCGTTATAGGCCTCTCGTAGCTCATCACTATTCAACACACTATTTAGATGCGATACCGGTGACCACGCCTGGCTTAGTGCATCATTAATACTATCCAACGGGGCAATAACCTTATTCCACTCGCTACTGCTAGCATCGCTGTTTAATGTAGCAATTTGATCACGCCCTTGTTGCAATAGTTGATCAACAGCAGGAGAGATATCAGCGGGCTTAATCTGGCTGAACGGGGGTAGCAGGATAGGTTCCAATAACGGGTTGCTCATTGATTTCTCCAAATCGGGCTTTTACATATCTGCAACGCAGCCATACGTCAGTACAGCCACAATAACTCTCATCGCGGAGCATAACAGTGCTTAGTAGCTACTTATTGCAGTACTTATGTCAATACAACAGAAAATAGTGATTAGTATACAATGGGGACTGATTATGGCGATGCAAGCGAGTGAGTTTAATGAATATTCGATCTTTTCAAGGAATGACACCCACACTTGGCAATAAAGTCTTTGTTGATCCTTCCGCAGTCGTACTCGGTGATGTGAAAATAGGCGTAGATAGCTCAGTCTGGCCACTTGTTGTTATTCGGGGTGACATGCATCGTATCCGTATCGGCCATTCCTGCAGTATACAGGATGGTTCAATCCTTCATATTACACATGCAGGCCCTTATAACCCCGATGGTTACCCGCTCATCATTGGCGATCATGTCACTGTCGGGCATCAAGCGATGCTACACGGTTGCTCTATTGGCGATCGGGTTTTAGTCGGTATGGGTGCCATGGTTATGGATGGTGCCGTTATTGAGTCAGATGTTGTATTAGGGGCAGGAAGCTTAGTACCTCCAGGCAAAACACTTGTCAGTGGCTTTTTATATGTCGGCAGGCCAGCCAAACAGGTAAGGGCGCTAACAGAGAAAGAGATGAGCTATTTTACCTACACAGCCGGTAACTACGTGAAACTCAAAGACCAACACCTCCAAGAAGACTGGGCATAAGGATAAACTGAATAACATGCCTAGTAGACGTCGCTTTTTACACTCACTATCGCTTCTAAGTAGTGGGCTTTTAGCTCAGCGCGTCTTTGGGCAAACATATATGCCTAATCAGTACTCTCAAACCCACATGCCTGATGAAAGCGCGCTACATAAACGTACTTGGATGGCATTTATCGCTAGTCACGACATATGGGAAGAACAACAAATACCCGAAGTGCAACGCAATTTAGCAACAATTGCTAAAACTATTGCGAAATATGAACCTGTAACCATCTTAGTACGCGAACAAGACTACGACACGGCATTAGCACTTCTGGGAAGCTTAGATAGTCACGATCATCCAATCAATTTAATTGAGTTCCCTTTAAATGACTTATGGATGAGAGACACCGGGCCAGCATTTGTTGTAGATAAAACAGGGGAGAAGGCCGCCGTTAGTTTTAACTTTAATGGCTGGGGTGAAGATCAAGCCTATGAATACGATACCAGAATAGCTGATTTTGTTACTCAGCAAGCAGAGGCGAGAAGCATTGTTTCCAGCTTAATAATGGAAGGCGGGTGCTTTGAATTAGATGGTCGCGGTACGGCTATTTTAACCGAGAGCTGCATCCTCAATAACAACCGCAATCCAGGAAAATCTAAGGCAGATGTAGAGACTGAGTTAATGTCGCTGCTTGGGCTGACTAAAATCATCTGGCTTAAAGGCATCAAAGGAAAGGATATTACTGATGGCCATACCGACTTTTATGCTCGTTTCATTAAGCCAGGTGTTGTTGCGGTTAGCCGGGATACGGATACAAATTCTTATGATTACACCATCACCCGCAATAACATAGACATTCTTAGTAAAGCTACCAATGCACAGGGCAACTCCCTTGAGCTTGTTATTTTAGATACTCCCTGGGATATCAACACAAGATACGGAATAACAAACTTTGCAGCGGGTTATGTCGGTTATTACGTCTGTAATGGTGCCGTTATCATGCAAAAATTTGGTGATAAAAAAGCCGATAATGCAGCTAAAAAACAACTAGTCAACGCATTTCCTGAACATCGTATCGAACAGATTTCTATTGACGGCATTGCCAGCGGAGGAGGGAGTATTCACTGTACAACACAGCAAGAGCCTTTATAGAGATTAATGAAAAGCACTGCGAGATCAATCAACCTCTTCCAAATCCACTGAAAACTTCTGCCAACTAGAATCTATTATCTTTATTTCTTCCCGTATCCATCTCTCAAACTGACGCACTTTAGCGCGCTTAAAGTAAGACTCTGGCGCCACTAAGTAATAATCATAAATAGATTTTATATAAATAGGCAAAGGGCAGACCAACTGCCTTTTTTGCAGTAGGTCGTAAGCCAAACTATAACGAAGCATCGCAAAGCCTTGCCCGCTGAGTAATGCCTCTACAAGCAATGTAGAGTCCGCCACATACAAACGCGTTGAGTCATTAGGTAACGCCATACCTAACCTTTTCTCAAATTTTGGCCAAACCATATTCATATCTGGCGCATCATCTGCCAACAAAGGCAGTTGTGCTATTTGCTCAGCAACCGGCAGGTTTCCATCAATTAATGAAGGATGACAGACAGGCAATAAATATTCCTGCTGTAGTAACCGTGAACTTAACCCGGAATACTCTCCCTGCCCAAAACGTACAGCAAGGTCTAAATCATTTGCCTCAAATACATCTAACCTCAAACTCGGTGTTAAATGAATAATTAGCGCTGGGTTCTGTTGTTGAAAACCTCCCAGTCGAGGCACTAACCAGCGACTAGCAAATGAGGGTAATACACTCAACGTTAAACGATTTGGGTGCAAGTCCTGACCAAGCTCCGCCACACCCTGCTCGAACAAAGCAAAAGCTTTACTGACAAAAGGTAAAAGCTGTAGACCCTCCGGGGTTAATACAACCTCGCGCGTCAATCGGCGAAATAATAAAACGCCTAGCTGCTGCTCAAGCATTTTAATTTGCTGGCTAACAGCGGCTTGGGTTACATGCAAACGCTCCGCTGCCAACTTAAAGCTCTGTGCCTGAGCTGCATAATAAAATGCGTGTAGTGCTTTTAACGAAGGAAGCTTATCCATATAACACCCGCAGCATAAGTAAGATTTTCTTAATCATACTGCTGAATTACTCGTTTGTCGCCTCACTCATATTCATTAAAAATAGCTACAAGATCTGAAAATCAGTTATTAAAAGCAAAAAGAGGCGAGATAAAATCATGAATACTAGCAACCTATGCTTAAAAAAAACCTCACTACGCAGCTCCAGCACAGTAAAAACATCAACATTTTTTCAAGAACAATTAGCTACCGTAAAAAGCCGTCTACGCCACTGGAACATGAACAGAAGAACCCGCCAACAACTGTCACAACTGAACAGTTATCAACTAAAAGATATCGGCATCAGCATCAGTGAGGCTCAAGAAGAAGCAAGCAAAGCATTTTGGAAAGATTAGGGGGCTCTCATCAAATGTAATAACGGCATGACCGATCACGAAATATTCCATGGGAGGCACCACCTCCCATTTATTCTAAAAGCAGCCCTACAAAGCCAACCAATATATACTGCAGTTATTTGCAGGCATTAAACCTACTGTTTTTTGCTTAGCTTTTTTCATCTAAGTAAATCACGAATAAACAGAAGTCCACCCAACGTTAAAACGATGCAAAATATTAAAAAGGAGCCTCCTGTGATTACCACATACCTATTTGACTGGGGAGACACCTTGATGGTTGATTTCCCGAACTCCGTAGGAAAAATGTGCAATTGGGGTCACGTAGAAACAGTTCCCGGCGCATACGAAGCATTAGCTGCGTTATCCAAAGAAGCCCAACTATACATTGCAACAGGGGCAAGCGACTCATCCGAGCAAGAGATAAAAGCCGCTTTTCAGCGCGCTGACATCAGTCAATTTATTACCGGATATTTCTGTAAAGAGAGTCTTGGCATTACAAAAGATTCCCCCGATTTTTTCAAAACAATCATAACCCAGCTAGGCATTTCACCAAGTCAAGTGGTTATGGTCGGCGACAGCTATGAAAAAGATATTAAACCAGCGCTTGCGGTCGGTATAACATCTATCTGGCTTAGTGCAGATACCTCCCCACCATCAGGCGTTAACGTTATCCGAAGCCTGCATGAACTTTGCGCACGTAAATAATTGTTTGGAGCCTTATACATGCCACACTGCATCATTGAATATTCTGAAGGGGTTGAAGCATTCATTGACCCTAGCCTCCTGCTTACTGCCGCGTACCGTGGTGCACTGGCCTCTCAGTTATTTGAAGAGCCAGACATCAAAACAAGAGCCATCTCTTATAAACATTATCAAATAGGCGCTTTTAAAAAAGAATTTGTTCATATCAACATTAAAATCTTATCTGGGCGAACCACCGAACAGCGCCATCAATTATCTGCCGCTGTTTTAAAAGAACTCCAGACACTATCATTAAGAGATACATCACTAACGATAGAAGTGTGTGACATAGAAAAGCATTCCTACGAGAAATCAACAACTTGATCATCTCTCTATGTCACAATTCAAATACTTATACGTGAATTTTCATTAAAAAAAGCCGCTTAACCATGAGAAAGTTAGCGGCAAAAGGTCTGTCTACTAGTGAAGGATGAGAGAATGAACCTGAATCTATTCACACAATAAGACCTCTAACCTTATTGGTGATACGTGCCTCATATGTTGGTTAACCTGCTTCGTTACTTGATAAAGCTACTATATAACCTATAACTGAAACGAAGCTGAAAGCACTCTTTATAGCTGAAAACTCAATCACACCCGTATATGAAAGCGTTATATTGATATATTCTTAGGTAAATTCAGCTTAACTTAAGAAATAGAAAATAAATTTTGTCAGTTTTTTTTACATTGTTTGACGTGGTGTATCCATAAGCAGACATATACCCATCCCTAACTACTGATAAATAAACAGAAAAACATAATAGGCCTGATTACTGCATAGTCTTAGTATCTGTTTAAAACTGTCCTTTTTTACAATCGCTGTATACCGGACACCACAACATAAGGAATCCGATATGATTTTACGTAAACTCAGTACTGTAGCCGCATTAGCAGGTAGTCTTTTATTAGCCCCTATTGCACAAGCCGGCATTATTTCCGTAACAGACAGTGTTTTTGATAGTGTTGATAACGCATTCGGTACAAAGAACTTATCTTTTGCTGCTGGTGACTTCACAGGAAGCAGTATTATTACCGGATTAACTCTCACGATAGACTTCTCAAAGTGTGGATCTGGCGTTGATAGCACTGGCTGCACAGGCGGATCAGGCACACCATTTGCTAACGAAATAGGCTTTGGCCTTCGTAGCCCGTTTGGCACCACTATTTCTCTCATAGAGAACAATAGTGATAATGAAACGTTTGAAACAGGCAACTTCGATACATTCGTCGTAGGAACATCTAATTTAAGCCGTATTGTTACCACTTTTTCTGACATGGGTGCTGCTTTAGGTACATTGCCAGCAAGTGGTACATTTGCACCAGAAGGCTCTTTAGCTGCTTTTAATGGAGAATCGGGTATCGGTGATTGGACTTTCTTCTATGAAGATGATGTAGGGTCTGATCCACTCGGTATCCATAGCGTTACTCTAAACCTGAACACCCGAAGCGGGCCTATCACTAACACTGTTCCAGAACCAGGAACGTTAGCTATTTTCGCACTAGGCCTTGCTGGGCTTGGATTCTCTCGTAGAAAACGCGCATAAATAATAGCAAATATACAAGCCTTGCCCTGTGCAAGGCTTTTTTATGTCTGCTGTTTTTATGTAGTGATGGGTCTGGGTAAAGCAAACGCAAACCGCGAGCCTTTATTGAGCGTGCTTTGTACTTGAATGCTGGTTTCGTGTAAGTCGAGTATGCGTTTAACGATGGCCAAGCCCAACCCCGTTGAATGAGTATCCTCACGGCTGCGATCAGGGTTAATATAAAAGCGATCGAAGATAAAAGGCAGGTCTTCTGCTTTAATACCTCGGCCATTATCAACAATGCTTACTTTTATACAGTTGTTCTCGCTATGCTCAGCCTCTTCAATTAAAAATAATATTTCACCATTATCCGGCGTGTAAGCAACTGCATTACGAATAAGATTTTCAAACACTCGTTGTATCAAACTAATATCTGCAAACACAACGGCATTGTTTTGATCATTACGTACATCAATATGAATGCTTTTTGCATTCATTTCTAAACTAAATTCCTGAACCGTATCGTAAATCAGCTCCGCCAAAGAAAATTTTTCAAAATTAGGCACAACATGTGTCGACTCTAACTTAGATAATTCAAACAAATCACCAATAAGCTGCCCCAGTCGTATAGAGCTCTTCATTGCTGTATTCAAATACTCCAGACGTTCCGTTTCTGTAAGCTGATCATTTTTAATTAACAACGTTTCTAAATACCCCTGAACAGTAGACAGGGGAGTACGTAAATCATGAGATACATTAGAGATAAGCTCTCGTCTCACTTCATCAGCGCCACTCAGCATTTCAAGCTGACGACCGATCTTTGAGGACATCTGTTCAAAAGTCAGAGTTAGCAGATCTATTTCGTCACGTGGAGATGGCACATCGCGCTCTTTCTCATCAAACAGGCTGCCATGCAATGTTAACTCACTAAAGCCGTGCATTTTTTGGCTTAACGTATTTAAACGACGCACTAATAAGCTAAAGATCAATACACCAATTATCGCTGCGGCAAACGTGATGACTGTGATAGTGATTAACGCCATTGTGCGGCTATAACTGCTTTGTATGCCATCTTCTATATTGTCGTAAACCTCACTCCCAAGAACCACATAGAGGTACCCTCTGAGTTCTTCTGTGTAACGTATTTCAGCTGCTGAAAATATCTTATTAACGCCCTGATGACGCGGATCACTAGCTCGAATGGGATACTCTGCATTCCCTGCTAAAAACTGTTTTATGGGCTCTAAAGGGACAAACGTTTGCATGCTTGTTTCTGGAGGTAAGGCATGGGCTATTATGTTCCCGTTTACATCGAGTAAATAGACTTCTGCTATCGGGTTAATGATCATAGCTTGATTCGCTAAAGACTGAATTACCGACACATTGGGCAAGCCATCATCTCCCTGAATCAACTGGTATTCACCCGTAATATACATAGCAATGCTAGCGTTTAGTTTTTGCGTCAGCTCTTCATAATATATTCGCATCCATGCTTGGCTGGCCACCATCACACACATACCAACGGCAATCACTATCATAATCAACGCAACAGAAAGGCGAGAGTTTAACGTACCCAAAATGCCACGTTTCACAGAAGAGCGAGCAGAAGAGGGGGCTGGTTCAGGCACAGTAGCAGAAGTACTCATGAGGCTAACCTTTATAATCCAATTTATAACCAACGCCCCATACTGTCACAATAATATTAGGGTTGTTCGGGTCTTCTTCAATTTTTGAGCGCAACCGGTTGATATGTGAATTAACGGTATGCTCATAACCATCATGGCCGTACCCCCAAACACTATCCAGTAGCTCTGAACGACGAAACACTCGCCCAGGTTGATTAGCAAAGTGCAGGAGCAAATCAAACTCTCGAGCCGTCAAGTCAATCACTTTATTTGCGAGTGTGACTTGATGTAGTTCTTCATCAATGCAAAGGCTGCCAATACGAATAACACTTGCTGTTTGTGGTACCGATTTTTGCATAGCACTTACACGGCGAAAAATAGCCTTCACGCGGGAGATAAGTTCCATGACACTAAAAGGCTTAGTTACATAATCATCAGCCCCTAGGTCTAACCCCAAGACACGATCAAGCTCACTAGAACGCGATGTCAGTAAAAGAATAGGGACGTAGCCAGCATTACGCCTAACATTTCTACAAATTTCTAATCCAGAAGGGCCAGGAAGCTGAATATCAAGAATGAGTAAATCCCATTCCATAGCACTGGATAGTCGTAACCCTTCATGCCCATCAGGCACATGTGTCACCTCAGCACCCAGATCGGTAAAATGCAGTTTCAGTAAGCCCGCAATGTCATCCTGATCTTCTACAATCAGTATTTTTTTGTTTTCCATAAATAGCTTTGAACCCATCATGTCAAAATGGTTGCCGGCAATATCAACAACGCTAAATCAATTGCGATCTATGTTCATTGCAAACCCTACACTTTTTACTCACCCGCCTTAAGATTCTACCTGCTAAATATCACGAAACTCTCACAACAAAAGCCCAAATATCACATCGAAGCCAAGATTATCCCAACCCGTAATAAGTCACGGATAGATTAATGACAAACACAGAATATTGCTGCGATAACTCCCCATACATACTCCCTTACACTGCGCTTAGTCAGTAACGGTTGACTTGTAAAGACTAAACATATGCGTGCAGCTACTCTAAACAATCCCCTTCAATTGATTCGTGGTAGCAGAGGCGCGTAATAATAAAGGTAAGGAAAATAACATGAATAAGAGCGCCAGAGTTTTAGGTATCAGCATTGCGGCTGCCCTAGCCGCAGCAAGTTTAGGTACTGCAGCACACGCAGGTGATGGTTTGTATTTAGGTGGACAAATTCAAAGTTCTACGTTATCTCATAGCATTGAACGTAATACAGGGTTAGCCACAAGTCCCAGTATTACAAGCTTCGCAGAAGAAAGCGATGCTGCCATCGGTTTGCACTTGGGCTATAAATATCATGTAAGAGATGATCTATTTGTTGCTGCTGAAGTGTTCTATACCGATGAAAGTACCAGCACTACCAACATTAACAACATGCTACAAACAAGAATTGATTTGCAGTCTAGTTACGGTGTTAATTTTAAAGCGGGTGTAGATGTTACTCGTCAGTTCTCTGTTTACGGTATTGCTGGAGCAACAGTTTTAGATTTTGATATTCATAACAGCTACCCATTTGCGCCACCCATGCGAAGTGGAAGTGGTGATGAAGTAGGACTAACTCTGGGCGTGGGCTTTGAATATGCTGTCAATGACCATTGGTCAGTCAAGGGAGAGTACACACGTATTAGTGACGTAGATTTCGATCCATTACCTGAAGTAGCAGTACCTGGGAAAATAAACCCGAATGACCTAAGCCATGACAGCATGAAACTAGCGCTTAGCTACTCTTTCTAAATAGCCAAATATCAGGCATTTAAAGAAACATGTAGCACTAGAAGCCATATCATC
>NZ_JADGEV010000072.1 GCF_016744175.1 Neptunomonas sp.
CATCAACATTTCTAAGGCTTTTTGCCCGCAACCACAAAGTGCATCCGCTTATGTTCGACAGCTTACGCATCGTTGTTTCTGGGGCAGAAAAGCTCAATACCGATGTACGCGATAGTTTCCAAATAAAGTTTGGCAAACCCATTCTCGAAGGTTACGGCTGTACTGAAACCACACCGGTTGCCAGCGTAAACCTACCTGATGTACTTGATACTCAATATTGGAAAGTACAAAAAGGCGGAAAACAGGGCACCGTAGGAATGCCGTTACCGGGAACAAGCTTTAAGATAGTCGACCCAGAAAGCTACACAGAGCTAGCAACAGGCGAAGCGGGAATGATTCTCATTGGTGGCGTGCAAGTGATGCAGGGCTACCTAGACAACCCCGAGAAAAATGCTGAAGTCCTAAAGCACATTGAGGGTGAGCGCTGGTATGTAACTGGCGATAAAGGTTCTATCGATGAGCAAGGCTTTTTAACGATTTTGGATCGCTACTCACGGTTTGCCAAAATAGCGGGCGAGATGATTAGCTTAAGTGAACTAGAGCAAAACGTACGCAACGCAATACCTGAAAAAGATGTAGAGCTTGTTGCTATCAACCTGCCCTGCAATAAAAAAGGTGAGTCGATTACACTGCTCTATGAAGGAAGCTTAAACATTGCCGAAGTGAGACAAGCAATGTTAGCGAATGGCGTTAGCGGCTTAATGATTCCATCCAACTGGGTAGCCGTGGATACAGTGCCTAAGTTAGGATCGGGAAAAAACGATTTTGCAACGGCTAAGCAATTAGCATTGAGCGAAACGGCGTAAAGCACTGCAAAAAAATACCGAGTCTCTGTTGCTAGCAGGCTCGGTGTTTTTCTTTCATCTATATTTAAGTGCTGAAAAGTTACTCTCTTTATTCAATATTTTGGATCTTCTTATGGAAAAATAATTAAATACCATTAATATCAAATAGTTACATTAAAATATAACTTTACACCCACCGATTTACCCACCTTTTATGTTTTATCTAACGAATTGCCAATCTGAATCACTGCCTAGACTGGAATTGACTAGTTTAGCCCTTACGAATGGAAGGTACGAAGGCTAGAACGGCACTCTTAACCTAGCAGTCCTCACACGATAAAAGCCAGCCTGATACACAGGATCAGTAAGAGGAGTCCTTAAACACTCTTAGTTACCTGCATGCAACATCTAGTTTGGACACACTTTTTATCAAGTAACTCGACATTTGTTCAAGAGGAAGGATATCGTTGCTTATTAATATTGAAGAAAAAGGCAAGATTTAACCCTGTTCTCTATTTAGCTACGGCTGTACCGATTGGAAAATCCAATGCGGGGCCTATTCTAGTGATTACTAATGTGATATTTCTGTAGTTTTAAGCAGAGATTTTACTTCGTTAGTACTAAAATGAGCACTAACTGTTTTGGTTGTCTTAGGGACACTATGTACTTAAATGATATTGATATTAGACCTCGCCTGATTGACTTCCTGAATTCTAAAGCACTTAAACCTAGGTGTATTTTGGAAGAACTTCACGTACATCGAGGCAATGCCATTGCGGATGTAGTTACAGTACATTCAGAAGCTCATTGCTACGAAATAAAGGGTGATAAAGATAAAATCGATCGTATAGCTAAGCAGGGAGAGTATTACAACAAAGTATTTGCGAAAATTTCTCTAGTGACTACTGAGCGAAAACTGAATGAAGCAATTAAAAAAACACCCAAGTTCTGGGGGATTATCGTTGCCTACGAGTCGGAAGGGAATATAAAGTTTAAACATGTCAGAAAAACTAACACGAACCCCCTCTTTGACAAAGAATTAGCACTTGCTACTTTATGGAAAAGTGAACTAACTGATTTAAATGATGAACTGAAATTAACAATTCCAAGCAAAACTAATAAAAGAGATTTTGCTACAGAGCTATCAGATAAAATGAACAAGATTCAAACCAATCGTTCTATAGCAAACTTTCTTGCAACTCGCATGAGGGTAGCGTGACTAGTAATCATTGATCATAAAAGTCATATGCGCATTAATCAGATACTTACCTATTGAGTGCGGCAAAGCATCAACACCAATCCCATTAGATTTAGTATCAATATACTCATCGCCGACCGAGTATGCTTTTCCTCGGTAAAATACGTAACTGGTTAATGTTAAACACATGTCGTCGTATTGTTTTGCACCTCTAGGATGAGTTTCAATAGCCCCCCCCCTTAAAAAATGGTGTTTATCTTCATAAGAATAGATAACTTTAGCTGTCATTACTTTTCTTAGGGCTGATTTAGGGATATCAGCATCTGAGTAATTTGGAGATATAACTGTATAGTCACCAAATCCAAAGCGATCGCCAAGCTCTTGGGTTACCATTTGAAAAATATTACACTCCTTACGGGTAATCAATGCTTCTGATGACACTGGTAGTATTTCAGCTACTGATGCATGAATAGAAGAACCGCTAATAATTATTTTTTCAAAATGATGGTCGCTGGAAATTGCTTGAATCAACTGAATTAATTTTGTAGATAGATCGACAACACCGGAATCAATACATAATCTACAGTCTAGTAATAAATGAAACTTTGAATATTGACTATCAGCCCTCTCTAATAATTCAGCAAGCTCATCTTCTATCAGTGTGTAGCTGATAAAATCTTCTTGGTTTAATCGTATAGCTAAAGTATCACTAATGATTAAGGGATTAAATACTGAATTTATCCGTTGAGTCGTTCGATCTAATCCTATTACAGGAATAAAGTCTATTTCTTGGAACGTTTGAATTAAAAACTCATAGACAATACTTCCATTAATGCGCATGGAGTCATCTATGTCGAAATCATCAATATAAAAACCATTTGAATTTTTAAAGTTTAATTCATACTTCCGCACGCCTTTAATAATTGTTTTTTTTACATCTTCATCAGTTATATCTTTTCTTGTGGCTAAGTCAAAAAATGGAGTTACTGCTTCCAGCTCAGCATCTTTTAATGCTTTCAAAGCACCAATCTCAGCAGTTTTGAATTTCAAAAATGGAGTATAATTATTCACTTAAAAGTAACTCCCTAGTATCAACACTATTGGTGATAGCACTGAATTTCATATAGTCATTAATTTCTTTTTGAATACGCCCAGCAACAATGGCTGGATGCATCCCATGCATTCTAGCAAACTCAATAGCCGTCGAGTCTTGGAGATCTCGTCTAGCTGCACAAGTTCTCCAAATGTTTCGAGGTATCAATGAATTACCAGCAAGTTTATCTGCTTCTAATTCTATGATATCTGAACTTTCAGAGTCCAAATCGTCGATAATACAACCATCCAGTTTATCGTAATGAAGGACTACATGAGCAAGCTCATGCATCAAAGTAAACCAAAAATTATCTAAACGCTTATGCCTTAAACTCATAGCCACGACAGGGTGACCTGAACTCAATTTGAATACTGCACCATCTGTTTTTAATCCATCAACGGACGGTTCCACCACAAAAATGATGCCTTTTTTAGCCAAATATGATTCTATATTAACGATAAACTTAGGGTCAGTTGTATTTTTAGAAAGCTCAGCTAAGTCTTCTTTTGTAAGGCCACTAAATTCAGGCAAATCATTCAAGGAAAATGATAAATCAGCTAAATTTCGTACTCTACTCAACCAATAGTTCACTAGCGCCTGATTGGTGGCTCCCATCTGCCTGAATAAGCTACTGTTTAATTTCTTGGCATGTATTTCACGAAACAGGCTAAGCTTTACTGTATTAGGGCTACTTTTCAAATGAGTTGGTAGGGTATGAAATTGTGCGCGGCTTTCTAGAAAAGATTCAAACATCTCATGCGCGCTACTATAAGCTCCTGCGTCACCGTTAATAACAAATGAATCAAACTTCTTAGAGGTCATGCTGTTTCTCCTAAGAAACTTTGCTTTGGTTTCTCAAGCATTTCAAAATAAGCCATACTGCCTTTATCGAGCTGGTTCATACGTACCATGCCGATCTTTGTATAAAATCCCTCTGCTTTTGGTAGTGAATGCAATGAAAAACCTTTCACTAGCCCTTGATGCTTTTCTATATGGCAAATAACATTTTTAAGAAGGAGGCTCCCTAGCCCTTTAAATTTTTGTTTATCTAGTGGGTTAGGTCTATTCCAAGGAGCAACAGCAAGGAATTCAATATAGAAAATATCATCGTCAGAACAAGCTGATTTCTTTGGATGGTAAACTAAGCAAGACGCTTGAGGATTATCATCTCCCATTAAATAGAACCATTCATACTGATCAGAGTGATACCCCCTATGCTTGCTTAGCCACTGCCAATGCGCATCTTCTAAATGGCAGCTTTCTAAAAGAGCCTCACGCTCTGACTCATTTTTAGTCGAGATATAGTCAAAAACTCGGTAATGAAAGTCACCCCATGTTTCATCACACTGCATGGCAAAACCTATATCCCAACCATGAATAATTTCTGCATTGTATTTCGCACCGGTCAAGTCAGTAACTGTTTCCGTGTTGATAACGGTGGTACCGGTATAGTTGGTATGTCCACTTTCAAGTAGATTGCGAAGCTCATTTATACTTTTCATTTTCTTAGGCTCAATTAAGTCACAGAAAGAGGTCTGATCTTTCGTTTTGCCTATCCAGTCATACGCAGAGATAGATTTATACTTTTTTGTCACAAGTGCTTCAGGAAGGAGTTGAGGGTCGTACAGTGAAAAGTCCCATCGCATCCTGCAGGGTATGATTCCTTGTCAATAATTATAACACTTTTACTCCAAACTATACTCAAAATCAACAAGTTGCTTTGACATAGGCTATTTTCTAGACAGTCACCAATTGTTATACCTAGCTTAGAAATTCTGACGTGTATGACCTTCCATTAATCCAGCCCTAGCAGCCGACTCGAAGCGGCTGATACACGGCTAGCATTGAATATATTGCAAGGCATTGGCTTGTACCACGCTTGTTATGTCGCAATCAGCTCTTACCTCCTAGACTCTGATTTATAATCAGAATATTCCTTGGCTTTTGACTTAACCTACATTCACAGACTTGAATTCTCGCGTACAGTTATTGACAGAACTCCAAGGCGATACCTGCGGTTCGCTATCATGCTCAGCCCTACGGACTGACCACCTCTTAGCCCGAGTTAGCAGCATCGCTGCATTGCCTTTAATTCGATCAATAACACCGCGCACACGGCTTATAATTTCACCGTAGTCGTTTTCTTCCTTTAGTCCACACTCGGTACGCCTGATTACTTTATGTAGCTGTAGAGCTTGATCCTTTCGCTTACAGCTAGGCCCTCCCATCAGTGTAACGTAGGCTTTCCAGTTTGATGCATCTGCTGCTGAGCGTGCTTGCTTGATACTCTCTGGCTGTTGCTCATCTGACTTATGAAACCATTCTCTGGCTTCCTTCTCGGAGACTCGACGCAATTCGCGCCAAATTGAAACCTGAGGGCCGCCAATCTGCTGAAACTGACGAATACCAAATAGTGCTGCCCAAGCATCAACTCGTACCGCGCTGTCTTGCGCATCCGTGCCTGACTCGTGATCTAGATCGACGCCATATCCATTGATATTTTTAGAGATATATTTAGCGATATAACCTGTAGCCGACCCTTTTTTTGGGTCTATCATTTTGGTATCGAATCGCGCTGCAAGATTATTGCGAAGCTCTGCACGATCTTCAGCTATCGCATAGTCTCTAAATTTCTCTATGGCTTCACTGCACTGAGTAGGTTCAAAGAACAGCATTAAGTGCCAATGTGGTGTGCCATCATGATGAGGTTCTACCACTCGAAATCCATAAGGCTTAATACCTCTTCGATCCCATGCAGAGCGGACCTTCGTCCATAAATTCCCTAGATAGTTATTTGTTTCTTTTGGGGTAGCACCCTGATACTTGTTGTTAGGTTTACCAGATGCGTGAACAGCATGATATTTGCTGGGAGCAGTGAGTGTAAAAAATACACCCTGATGCCCTGCATCGTTTGCTACGTCCTCAAACCCTCGCATACGAACCATCAACTCTGCCCGTCTGTTTTCAGGATTTGCGACTGAGGCCTCAACGCACTCGGCTAGGCTCAATACGTCGCCCTCATCACTGACGGCTTCTAACCCTTCGATCATTCGCGTATTACGCTGCTTTTGTTCTCGTCTGTTGGAAACTGACATATTGCTACAATAGACTTGGCCTCGTTTATGAACCATTTCGAGGCGACGAGCTATCAGCTCTAATTTGAAGTTCTTAATTTTTCTTAACCGTCTTACCCACCAGCGTGGATTAAAGACTCTAGCTAGGGCTGCTATTCTTTCAGCGTCTGTGCATTCAAAACATCTCTCTAGCGGAAATGTTAAACCCCGTGTCTCAACTTCAGAAACTATTCGCTGAATTGAGAAATCCTTATTACCAGTTCTCCTCATGAAATCCCCAAAGTCTGTTTCCAGTCTCTTTGAAATGATCTCTGCATACTGCTTTATCGCGTCGTTAGAGCAAGTTGCTAATAAGCTTGTTCCCTTTAGCCTGATCTCTTCATACAATTCACGTATCAAAGAATTGGCTTCTCTAAAGCTGTCAGATTCTGCAAGTTTTACGTAGTCTGCTTCAACTTTTGATTGAAAACTCAACGGTAATCGTTCTATCCGATAGGTCACCCATTTCTGATCTTTATTATTATATCCACTGCTCTCTAGCACTTCGCTAATGGTCTTAGTCATTATTAGCCCCCTGAGCAACAAGAGGCTTTGAAGCCCTAAAGGGCCGCGCAATATGAAGCACCTCCCTTAAAGGGGGGCAAAGCACATGAAACAGCCCTTTAGGGGTAATGAACGAAAATACGATGAAAGCACGTTGCAGTAGATCCCACATAGTTAAACTACCTGACCAATGTGTTCCAGCTTACAAAAGCTATCCAGCCAACGATCTAAATCTTCTCTTAAATAACGGACAGAGCGTCCGATTTTGATAAAGGGTGGAGCAAGAGTGCGCCCAGCCCTTTGTCCATCCATACGTGATTGAGCCAGAAATGAACGACTCATGCTGATGTAGTTACATGCTTCTTGCTCTGTTAGAGCGCGGGGTTGGTCTTGCTGTGTGGTGCAGTTCATCTGTGTTGCCTCGCATTTTTATTGAATACGAGGGAACGATAACTGGCGGTGTGGGGACGTTAATATTAGTGTTAAATTTTTTAGCTTAGCATTAAACTTTGGCGGTTAGCGTTAATTTTACTAACCGAAAAGTGACCGAACTCGCTCGGTCAAATGAAGAATGCAAAAATGTATAACTCATTCATACTTATGAGAGAAAAGGCCAACCATCTTTGTGATAGCATTTTTTGGCTTTCGCGCCCATTCGCAATATGTTTTCTTGCTGTTCGGAGAAAACATATATCTGCATTGGTAGCCGCAACGAACCTCAAACCAATACACTTCCTTTAGGGCTTTTTTGCGTTTGATTCTTTCATCATGCTGATCGAGTTTTGTCCTAGACATGAGCGTAGGAATTTGTTCATAGCCAATTCGTTTCCTGAGATATAGAACTCTAGCATCAACTCATTGAATACAAGCTGTTGCTTGGCTGGAACATTGATAACAGGGTAGCCGTGACTGAGTAGGTAGCCGTTCATCAGGAAACGGCCCATCCTCTTGTTAACGTCATAAAAAAACTGGTTTCTCGCCATACTCAGAAAGATATGGATCGCATTATCATACACATCAGTGTTTTCTGGAATTTCACTGACCAGCGTTGAAAACCTCTCATCCAATTCCGAATAATGAGGGGGCATATAGTCGGTGCCAGATATAAACACTTGGCCGGTTCTGAAAACACCCCATTCCATCGCTTCCTCTTTGCCTGCTATCGCATGCAGGTTACAAGCGAGCTCTTTGGACAGATCGAACTGAGTTTTCTGCACCCAGCCAAAGAGCTGCTCCCATGCCTTGCCCTGATTAACCGCGATTGTCTGATCAGACAATTTATGACCACCTACCGTGATTCCGTCTAGGAGCGTCTGAACCTCAGGGATGGTGAAATTGATTCCTTCAAGTTTAACCGCATCATGGACGAGACTGACTAACTGTTTCTTGGCAATAAACAGTGCCATTTCCTTGTTTGGTACCATACCCCAGTGCATGTCTTTCATATCAGTATTCTCAGTGTTTTCGAATAACACATTAGATAATGTTAATCGCTGTTATTCAGTCTATCAGCCATCAATGTTTAGAGCTTCTTTTTTAGCTTTGAAACCGTAGCGCCAAAAGAGGCTCGCTTAAGTGATTGATCGGTATACCCAAGGCTACGCCATTCAATGCTTACAGCATCCATATTAACGATAATCCCTTCAAGATCGTATAACGGCTCATCACTTTCCCAATCATTTTGAATTAAGCGCCAAAAATCTTTAGATTTTGTGTCAGGATTATCAACTAATACACGAAGTATTAATTGATGAAGTTGGCTGGTTCGCTTTCCCTCTATTCGAGATAGCACTTGTTTAACCGGCTGTAGCTCTTCTTCTAGCTCAGGAGTTCTTGCGGTCTTAAATCGCTCTATTTCAGAAGCTGCTATTCGTAAGTCTTCCGATGAAAACTTGGAGTTAGCATCAAAGTTCCATGTGTAGGGATATAGTTCCATCGCCTCATTTATTTTTGCCATTTCCTTGGAGTCAGGTAAGGCTTGATCGTTTTTGGTCATGAATTGCATAGCACTCTTGGCAAGTCCGCCAATGAAAGCGGTACTTGACTGGCCTTCTAAAGGGAGTGGCGTAACAGCGAGCTTGCTCAGTTCTATAACCTCCCATTCGCTCCCACTCCATTCTGCAAGTACATCAAATGGCGCTAGCTGTTTGAACGGGTAGCGTCCGCTCCAATTTTTAACTTTTTGGGGTTCGAGTAACCTAGCAGAACCTTTACCTAGTCTGATTTCTCCATTTTCTATTAGGCTGGTTATTGAGTCAGAGTGGAGTGTTAAGCAGCCACGGTAGCTACAAGTACCTAAGCCGATCCATCGCTGGTTCTTATCTCTCCTAAACACCAGAAAAGGTCTCTGCTTGGTGGTCACGACTGGTCGAACAGCCCCAGTGTCGACCTGGTATAGCAACTCAGATCGATTAAATGATAGAAGCTCTTGAACTTCCTCGAACGTATACCACGGCCCTTGCATAACTTTGCCCTTTTCCATACTACGTAATGATTTAATCAGCTTAGGTTACTTGTACTTTGGTTTACTATTGGAGCCACTAGGTTGGCTATTACTTGCAAAGCTTCCTTCCTTTCTTCCAAGTAGTCATAACGATCATAAATACCTTCAACCCCCTTCAATTTGTGGTTCAGGCATCGTTCTGCAACATGTCCGGGCACTTTTTCTGCGGCCATTAATGTTCTACAGGTACGGCGCAAATCATGAGGGGAAAATTCATCAACCCCAGCATCGCCCATCAAGTTAGGCAATGGTTGCTTGTTAGAGTCGACTTTTTTACCACAAAGCTTGGCAATGGCATGATTCAGCGTATCGAGGCTAATGTGGGAGAATCGTTTACTAGCACGGCGGTTAGGGAATAGATATTCAGAACCGAAGCCACGAACTTTCAACTCATCTAACCAGAGGGTCACCGATTCAGGCAACGGAATGGTAATGGCGGCACCCGTTTTACTACGCCCAGAAGGTAAATTCCAAAGTCGCTTATCTAGGTCAAACTCTGACCATGTGGCGCAAATCAGCTCGGCTTTGCGAACCCCAAGAGTGACCAGTAGAGCGCACGCAAGATAGTTATCTCTCGTAAACCGATCACCATTCTCTCTAAAGACTCTGAAGGCACTTGTTAGCTCTTCAATACTAAGCCGTCGATCTCGGCTCTTTTCTACACCACCAGCATCTGTGGTAGAAAAAGCTTCAGCAGGATTGCTAGTCAACACATCTAACTTAATACCGTGTCGAAAGAGTTGTTTAGAGTACATAAGAACATCGTTAGCAATGGTGGGACGACCACTAGACGCCACAGTTTGAATCATGGTTCTGATGTCTCTAGGGCTCACTTCGTTTGCAGGTAGATCACCTATTTGCGGTGCGATATCTTTTTCATATAGCCGCTTAGGAATATTCGGGTGTTTGAGCCGTTTAGCAATATCGTTGTTGTACCAATCAGAAAACAAGTGATCAACGGTGGTAATGCGCTTCATCGTTTCCCGCTTGCGGGTTAACAGTGGGTCTTCACCACTTCTCAGCTCTTGAAGCTTAATGGCTGCTTCAGCTCGCGCATTGGCGAGCGAAAGTTCAGTAACCTTCTGAAGAGACATTTCTCGGCGTTTGCCGTTTGAGGTGTAGCGTAACATCCAGAAAGCTGCTCCGGATTTAGGAACGCACAAATACAATCCATTTCCATCTGAGTAACGCTTTGCCTCACCCTTACTAAGGGTGGCTACCTGCTTTGCTGTCAGCTTGCCCATAATTCACCAAAATTGATTTACCCACCATTTTTTAGACTTTAGTAGCACTGGTGTATTTTAGTTTACCCACCGTTTTACCCACCACTTGGATTGCACTATAGCAAACAACAGTGAACACCCACAAATGACAAAAATAAAAAAAGCCCTGAAATTCAGAGCTTTAGGTGTTTATTACTGTTCACTGGATAGTACTAAAACATCATTCAATATTTTGGATCTGCTCACGCATCTGTTCAATCAACACTTTAAGTTCTACAGCACTCTGTGTGGTATCAGTCACAATCGACTTTGATGATAGCGTGTTAGCTTCGCGGTTTAGCTCTTGCATCAAGAAGTCTAAACGGCGGCCTACGGGTTCTTTCTGTTTTAGGATACGGCGCACTTCT
>NZ_JADGEV010000019.1 GCF_016744175.1 Neptunomonas sp.
CAAGCATTCATACCACACCTTAATCGAGCCTTTTATGCCTACACCCACTACCGACTTAATGAAAACCTTTGGCAGCTTATCGCTGGGGAGCCGCTTAAAAAGGCTATCGGATCGTCTAATTCAGGATGTTGTCGAGATTTATCAAACTCAGGGCATTCAGCTTAACCCCACTTTTTTTCCATTGTTTAATTTACTGCATCAACAGGGTGCTCAAGCAGTCACCGAGGCGGCGGAGCAGTTAGGCGTTAGTCATCCAGCGATCAGCAAAATTGCGCGCAACATGCTTAGCGAGGGTTGGATAAGTAAAACACCCGACCCAAAAGATGAGCGGCGCCAGCTATTAACGCTAACACCACAAAGTGATGCGCTGGTTGCAGAGATCGCTCCTATTTGGCATGAGATAAAGCACTATTTAGACCATGTCATTGCCGAGCAGCAGCATCCTTTATTAGCCGCACTCGATGATTTCGAACAACGCATCCAACAACAAGGGTTTGTTCAACCCGTGCTCGCCAATTTACAGCATCGCATCAGTGAGCACGATATAGAAATCATTGGTTGGGACGCATCATTAAAAGAACAGTTTTGCCAACTTAACCTGCAATGGCTACAAGAGTTTTTCGATGGAGAACTCACAGATCATGATGAACGCGCCTTATTTACTCCCGAAAGCTACTATCTAGCAAAAGGTGGTTATATCTGGTTTGCACGTTGTCACCAAGAGATTGTCGGTTGTGTCGCTTTAGCAAACCAGAGTAACGGCCTCTTTGAAATATCTAAAATGGGTGTTGGCTCAACTCTGCAGGGGTTCGGTATCGGCCGCAAGTTACTACTCACCGCCTTAAACAAAGCGCGGGAAATGGGTGCCACAGAAGTCTACCTAGAAAGTGCAACAAAGCTGACCCGCGCAATCCGACTCTATCGCAACCTTGGTTTTCACGAAGTTCCTCATCCTAACGGGCAATCGATATACCCTCGGTCAGATATCTACATGACATTAACCCTGTGATGAATGGCAAACAATCATGACACAAACAACAACGCTCCCCTCAACTACAGAGCAACGTCGCCATGAGTTTATTGGCGGCGCAAAAGCGACCTTTCCTTTAATTGTGGGAGCCATACCGTTCGGGATTATTTTTGGAACATTGGCAGAACCGAGCGGGCTTTCTGTCATGGGCGCCCTTGCTATGTCTATCATTGTGTTTGCAGGTGCCAGCCAGTTTATCGTGCTGGGTTTACTCGCTGCAGGCGCTGCGATACCTATCATTATTGCGACAACGTTCGTGGTCAACCTCAGGCACATTCTATACGCGGCAAATCTTGTGCCTAAAGTACGCCACCTCCCTCAGCGCTGGCGACTATTAATGGCTTTTGGCTTGACCGATGAAACTTTCGCTGCGGTGAGCAGCCGCTACCTGCAGCAAGAGGATATCCGTACGGCACATTGGTTCTACTTAGGCTCGTTTTGCGCCATGTATGGAAATTGGATTCTGTGTACAGCTATAGGCGTTGCGCTAGGAGAGCTCTTTCCTGACATGACCCAATGGGGACTAGATTTTGCAATGTCAGTTACTTTTATTGGCATGGTTGTGCCTTACCTTACCAGCAAACCCATGTGGGCCTGCGTTATTGTCGCGGCTGCTATGGCGATTGCAACAGCAGCAATGCCTCACAAACTTGGTCTTTTGCTTGCCGCCATTTCGGGGATTTCCGTTGGCTTATCTTGTCATTTGATATTGGCACAACAAAAAATTCAACACTGCAAAAGCAATAAGGAACCCACATGAATGAAGCACTTTTAATTCTAGGTATGTTCATTGTGACGTTTAGCGTACGTTATGTACTTTTTGCAGTTGCAGGACGCGTACATTTTCCCGCGTGGCTAAGCACAGGGCTTGGGTTTGTTCCACCTGCGGTATTAACAGCTATTATTGTACCGGCAGTGTTGATACCACAAGGGCAGCTATGGGTAAGCCCTAGCAACCCGTGGTTACTGGCGTCATTGGTAGCTATCATCACCGCATTTATTCGCAAAGACCTGCTAACAACTATTGTAATAGGGATGCTTGCCTTTAGCTTTTTTCGATTCGGTTTAGGATTTTAACCCAACCTAAAACAAACAAACTACAGCCATAAATTACGCCAATTTTGTGCGCCGCAACAGTTTTAAAAACTACTTCATTTAAAATAACTGGTTTTTTTTATCGATAATAAACAAATAAACAGTAAGATTATCTTCAAATCAAATGCTAATCTGAATATAGATTTACCAACAATAATAAAGCGGCTGCTTCAGGTCACTATTTCAGATAATTGGAGATTCAACATGCTTATCGGCGTCCCTAAAGAAATCAAAAACCATGAATACCGCATTGGCATGACGCCAGCGGGTGTACGCGAGTTAGTAGCCGCAGGACATCAAGTCATTGTGCAGCGTGATGGCGGAACAGCTATTGGCTTGACTAATGAATTATATGAAGCAGCCGGCGCAACTCTCATCGATACAGCCAAAGAAATCTTCGCCACAGCTGAGATGATCGTCAAAGTTAAAGAGCCACAGCCAAGCGAATGTAAAATGCTCCGTTCTGGCCAGATCTTATTCACTTACCTACATCTTGCGCCAGACCCAGAGCAAACAAAACTATTAGTTGAATCTGATGCTGTCGCCATTGCTTACGAAACGGTTACTGATAGCCAGGGTGGCTTGCCTCTACTTGCGCCAATGAGCGAAGTAGCAGGACGCATGGCAATCCAAGCCGGTGCTCATTCATTAGAAAAAGCGCAAGGCGGACTAGGCACGTTACTTGGCGGCGTACCAGGTGTTGCACCTGCAAAAGTTGTTGTGATTGGTGGTGGTGTTGTAGGCATTAACGCTGCACGCATGGCAATGGGCTTAGGAGCAGACGTTACTATATTGGATCGCTCTCTTCCTCGCCTCAAGCAGTTAGATGAAATATATGGTCCTCAGCTGAAAACGCTTTATTCAAATGTTGAATCTATTGAAGAAGAAGTTGTTGCAGCAGATCTAGTGGTCGGCGCCGTACTAATACCGGGTGCTGCAGCACCAAAATTAGTAACACGTGAGCATTTGAAAAAAATGAAAACCGGTGCAGTAGTAGTAGATGTAGCTATTGACCAAGGCGGTTGCTTTGAAACCTCTCACGCAACGACTCATCAAGAGCCAACCTACACTGTAGAAGATGTTGTGCATTACTGTGTTGCTAACATGCCAGGCGGCGTAGCACGCACCTCTACTTTTGCCTTAACTAACGCAACACTGCCGTTTGTTCAGGCTCTCGCTAACAAAGGCTATAAGCAAGCACTAAAAGATGACGCGCATCTGTTAAATGGCTTAAACGTACATCGCGGCGATATTACCTATAAAGCCGTTGCCGATGTATTAGGTTATGCATACCAAGCACCTGCAGATGCCGTAAGCTAGACAAAAAAGGCTCGGAAAACTAGCGTTTTCCGAGCCTTCATTAATACCCTTGCAAACACTTTAGGCCACCTTAAACTGCTGGATCAATTCACTTAAACTAGCCGACAATACCGCTAAATCTTCATTCGCTTTAGCTACTAACTGTGACCCTTCATAAGTTTCTTCACCCACTTGATTAACCGCAGCTATAGCATGGTTAATTTCATCTGCAACCACGTTCTGTTGTTCAGATGCACTCGCTATTTGCATGTTCATATCACTGATTGTTGCCACGGCTTGTGCTATTCCTGAAAGAGTATGTTCAGCATCGCTGGCCATACTAACCGTACTGGTAGCATTTTCAGCGCTCACCTCCATCGTCTGCACCGACTCTTTTGCTTGAGTCTGCAAACGCTGAATCATCCCTTGAATCATCGTTGTAGAATCACGAGTTTTACTGGCTAATGTTCTTACTTCATCCGCTACCACTGCAAAACCACGGCCGTGATCATCTGCACGAGCAGCTTCTATCGCTGCATTTAAGGCAAGTAAGTTAGTTTGGTCAGCAATGCTGGTAATCACTTCAAGGATGTCACCAACATTTTCAGACTCCTGATTAAGACCAGAAATAGCCTCGCTAGCCTTCGAAATATCGGTTGCTAATAATTCAATACTTCCATTTACTGAGCGCATCAGATCACCGCCTCGCTTGGCTTCGTCGTCGGCGACCGTTGCTGATACAGCAGCGTCTTGAGTACTATGTGCGACCTCCCTTACGGTTGCCGTCATCTCCTCCATTGCCGTAGCCGTCATTGTGAGTTTATCTTTTTGCAACTGCACATTAACTGATGTCTGCTGACTAACCACCGCAACTTCATCAACCGCATGCGTCAACTGGGCGGAGGCTGCGCTTATAGAGGAAACCATATTCTTTAGTCGTTCAGCCATGGCATTCATAGCTAATAACAACTGACCTGTTTCATCGGTTGAGTTAGCCTTTAATGTAACGGTCAAATCCCCTTCAGCAAGACGCTCAGCAGCAGAAACAGCTTCCCGAAGAGGCTTAGTTATTACGCGGGTAAGAACATTCCCTAATAAGACGCCTATCACAACTGATACAAGACTGATAACTATCATCCCTTGTAATGCCTGCTCTTCATCCTCTATAACAGTTTCAAGCGCATGCGCTGTCATTTTCTCAACACCCATTAATAAACTTTCCAGATGATGATTAAGTGACTCTTGTGCTTTTTCAACTGCATGCAACTCAGCAGCGGCACTATCTGCGGCTACTCCAGACTCTACGCTTTTAAAAAGGTGATCAACTTTTTCTTCATACTTATGGTGCTCTTTTTCTATCGCTATCAATGCAGACGATAGTTTATTGAGTTCTTCACTTTGCTGGGCCGATATAGAGTGCTGCTGAGCTTTGCCAATAATACCCTCTCCAGTAAGTATCTCTTGGGCTATATTATCTCCTAGTGTGAATATTTCTGACTTTAAAGCATTCACATTACTATCCCCTATACCAATACCTGCACTTCTCATAGCGCGTTCTATTAAGATAGTTTTCTCTAATTGCTTAATAGTTATATCGCTAATCAACTCAGTTAAAGGCATATCTTCTTCAGAAATGGTCATCATTTCTTGACCAATGTTCCTTACCTTTTCCACACCAAACAATGATGTAAAAGTGAGTAACACCATCAGAATCAGAACGAGAATATTGATTTTTTTAGCTATGCTTAAATCCCTTAATACTTGAACCATACGATTATCCTTTCGTACAAAATCACATCAAAAAATAGATGTTATCGAGTAATTACTGCTTCACAGTGAACTGCCACCACATATCACTCAACCATCGCCATATATTTAATGATAGTAAAGCTTTTAAAAAACATACCTAAATTCTTACACATTCCTAACACAACGAAAAAAGGCCAATTAAGGCCTTTTTCTGATTTACAAAGCAGAACTCATTAATTCAAACGTTCAAACACAGTCGCAACGCCCTGCCCCATACCGATACACATAGTGGCTAAGCCCAACGTACCATCTTTCTGATCCAACACATTCAGTAAGGTAGTTGATATGCGCGTACCAGAACAACCCAATGGATGCCCTAGTGCAATAGCACCACCATTCAGGTTGACGTTATCTTCCATACGATCCATTAACTTCAGACCTTTTAGTACCGACAAACCTTGCGCCGCAAAGGCTTCATTCAGCTCGATATAATCGATATCATCCATCTTTAATCCGGCACGTTTCAATGCTTTCTGAGTGGCAGGTACTGGTCCATAACCCATAATAGATGGATCGCAACCAGCAACAGCCATCGAGCGAATGACAGCACGCGGTTTCAAGCCAAGCGCTTGGGCTTTTTCAGCAGACATCAGTAACATGCCAGATGCGCCATCAGAGAATGCTGATGAAGTACCCGCGGTGACAGTACCCACTTTAGGAACAAAAACAGGTTTCAAACCTTGTAAGACTTCAAATGTCGTTTCTGGACGAATGACTTCATCCTGCTCGAGCAGGCTCTTAAAGCCATTTTCATCGTGGCCTTCGATTGGGATGATTTCGTTATCAAAGCGCCCTGTTTCACGTGCTTCATGTGCTAAGCGATGTGAACGTGCACCAAATTGATCCTGCATTTCGCGCGAAATACCATTCATCTTACCCAGCATTTCAGCGGTAATGCCCATCATCATGGCAGCTTTAGCAACATGCTTAGACATTTCTGAATTGATATCAATACCATGCAGAATATCCAGATGCCCCATATGCTCTACTCCGCCGACGATGAAAGTATCACCATTGCCGGTCATGATAGATTGTGCTGCATTGTGTAACGCTGACATAGAAGACCCGCATAGGCGGTTAATTGTTTGCCCACCAATAGTATGCGGCAAACCAGCTAACACCAAAGCATTACGTGCAATGTTAAAGCCTTGCTCTTTGGTTTGGTTAACACACCCCCAAACTACATCCTCTATATCTGCAGGGTTAACATTCGGGTTTCGCGCCAATAAGCCATTCATAACAGCAGCAGATAATGCTTCAGCACGAACGTTACGAAAAGAACCACCTTTAGATTTACCCATCGGGGTACGGATGCCATCGACGATCACTACGTCATTTGGTTTCAGACTCATGATTATTTCTCCCCGCCGAAATAGGTTTCGCCAGCAACAGCCATCTGTTTCATACGTTCCGTTGGCTGGTACAACCCGCCAAGGTGTTTATATTGCTCAGCGAGTTCACAGAACTCAGCTAATCCCATTTGGTCTAGGTAGTACAATGCACCACCACGGAACGGAGGAAAGCCGATACCATAAATCAAGCCCATATCAGCTTCGGCTGCTGAAGCGACAATACCATCTTCCAGACAACGCACTGTTTCAATACAGAGTGGGATCATCATACGAGCGATAATTTCTTCATCTGAGAAATCACGTGTATCACCCAAGACACCATCCAATAACGTGAAGACCTCTTCATCAGCAAGCTTTTTAGGCTTACCTTTGCGGTCCATTTCATACTGATAGAAGCCTTTACTGTTTTTCTGACCAAAGCGCTCTAACGTAAACATCCGGTCAATTGCATTCTCACCTTCGTGCTGCATACGATCAGGAAAGCCTTCCGCCATAACAGCATCGGCATGATAAGCCGTATCAATACCTACAACATCTAGCAGGTAAGCAGGCCCCATCGGCCAACCAAAACCTTCCATGACTTTATCGATTTTACGAAAATCAGCACCATCGCTTAGCAAGGCTGAAAAACCACCAAAGTAAGGAAAGAGAATACGGTTAATTAAAAACCCTGGACAGTCATTCACTACTATCGGGGTTTTACCCATCGCTTTGGCATACGAGACGGTTCGCGCAATAGCGGCTTCGCTACTCTTTTCACCACGAATAACTTCTACCAGAGGCATTAGCGCAACGGGATTAAAGAAATGCATTCCACAGAAGTTTTCAGGACGTTTAAGAGACTTAGCCAACTCAGTAATAGAAATGGTTGACGTATTAGAGGTCAGGATTGCATCTTCAGGCATATGCCCTTCAACTTCAGCCAATACTGACCTTTTAACATTGATATTTTCAACAACAGCTTCAACGACCAAATCAACACGGTTGAAATCACCGTAGCTCAAGGTAGGCGTAATACGATTAATCGTTTTTGCCATTTTCGCAGCATCTAAACGACCACGTTTAAGCTGCTTACCCAATAGCTTGTTCGCTTCATCTAAACCTAGTTGTAGGGCACCTAGGTTGATATCTTTCATCAAGATAGGCGTGCCTTTCACTGCTGACTGATAAGCAACACCGCCGCCCATAATGCCAGCACCCAATACGGCAGCTTGTTTAACGGGCGAACCCTGAGCTTCATATTTTTTACTGACTTTTTTAACGTATTGGTCTTTCATAAACAGACCAACCAAAGCCGGAGTTACTGCATTTTTGGCTAGCTTAACAAAATTCTTAGCTTCGACTTCCATCGCTTGATCACGGTGCATCGTGCACGATTTCTGAATCGTTTTCAGCACCTGCATCGGCGCAGGGTAATGAGGGCCCGCTTTAGCACCAATCAAACCTTTAGCCGTTTCAAAAGCCATCATTTGCTCGATAGCATTCAGTTTAACCGGAGACTTTTTCTCGTCCCGGCGCGCCTGATAGTCAAACTTACCGGCAATACATTGCTTAACAAGATCGATAGCAGCATCACGTACCTGATCGGTTGCGACAACGGCATCCACAGCACCATCCTTTAGTGCTGCTGCAGGGCGCTTCTCAGCCCCAGCACAAATCCATTCATTGGCATTATCAATACCAATCAGACGAGGTAAACGAACAGTACCACCCCATCCAGGGTAGATGCCTAATTTGACCTCTGGCAAGCCCACTTTAGCTTTATCACCCATCACACGGTAATCAGTCGCCAAGGACAATTCAAAGCCACCACCTAACGCGATACCATTTATCGCAGTAACTGTGGGGAACGGTAGATCCTCAATCTCACTGAATAGGCCCTGTAAGCGAATCAAGTTCGCTACAATGGTCTCTTCGTCATGATCAAACATCTGCTTAAATTCGGTAATATCAGCGCCAACTATAAAGCTGTCTTTCGCGCTGGTAAAAATAACGCCTGTTACGCCGTCGGTTTGCTGTAGCTGGGTTACCGCTTCTCTTAGCTCTTGCATAGCCAGTTGACTGAGAGTGTTTACGGCTTCATTTTTGAGGTCAAATACCACCTCATGAATACCCTCTTCAACTGCTTGCAAGCGAATCGCTTGACCTTCCATTAACATGGGATGACTCCATACGTCAGGTTATATACTGTTATTTTGTGACTTATGTCGCTTAGTTTGTTTAGTCTAGCTATTAGTGGCTTTGTTACAATGACAGTTTCAATCAGCATCACTGACCATACAATTCATACCCCTTGTAAGCACCGCCATATAGAGGGAATAGTCTGCTGCTCCAGTAACAATTTGATTCAAAATATTTTTAGTTATCAAGATATACACTCCTAATAACGCCATTAAACACTCGTAAACCACTCTAGAAATTGTGGATAACGCACCTTATAAACATGAGTAATCCACTCTTGCTCTTACGCTCTCCTTCCAATGCTAGATTGCACTAAACTTGACCAACATCAAGTTATGAGTCTCTTTGCATCAAAACATCAAATAGAAACTGTCGTTTTTTAACGACGTCACCTATATTTAGCCAACTTCAGGACTTCGATAACTTTCCAACACCCCTTAAGGACACAGTATGCATCTGACTCTTAAACACAGATTCTTCGTACTAATTATCTGTACCATTGCTGCATTTGCATCGATGTTTCTCGTCCAAAGTTGGATGTCATCCTCTAGTGACGCTAGTTGGAATAAACTTCAGCAACAAGCACAAGCAAGGCAAACACTGCTTTTACAAATAAGGCAGCAAGCCGGCTATGGCGCTTTAATCCACAACTTTAAAAACTATGTACTACGCGGAACACCTAAATATTACACGCGCGTTGTTAAGAACTATGACGCGATTGAAGTACTCATTGCCCAATATAGATCAGTTCCTGCGCTTAATAAAACAGAAGCAAGCGCATTAGATGATATCGCCATGACGCTAAAAAATTATCGCCAAGCCGCTGACCAAGTACAGGGACTATTCGCAGACAAAGCTAGTATCAAAAAAGTCGATAGCACGGTCAAAATATCCGACTCTCCTGCTATTAAGGGGTTCACTACTCTTGAAGAGCAATACCAACTGATTATCACCAAAACAACCAATGAATTTGAAGCCATTCAAGAAAATAGCACACTGTATATGGTTATTGTGATCTTGCTGGCCTTATGCGGTGGATTAGTACTTGTTTTCTGGCTAAACCGTTTTATTGCTAGTCGCCTCTCTGAGCTACACCAGGCCATACATGGTCTCGCTACAGGAGATACTCACCTCAATAAACGCCTAGACGTTAAAGGCAATGATGAGTTTGCAAAGCTAGCCGAAGAACTCAACACCTTCATGAGCCATATGGCAACATTGATAGGTGATATTCGGGGTGTATCTAACGATTTAGAAGATGGTCTTAACCAAATAAATCACAACGCTCAAGGTAACGCCGCCAGAACTGAACTACAAAAGAATGAAACCGAACAATTAGCAACCGCTGTTGAGGAACTCGCAAGTACAGCTCATAGTGTTGCCGACAACACATCCGATGCAGTTACTGCTGTAGAGCATGCGCAAACAGAATTTACCCATGGTGTTCAAGCACTTTCAAGTTCAGCCAGTAGTATGCAGGCACTGGCCAATGAAGTTGAGCAAGGCGCAAATGTTATATTCCAACTAAAAAGCCAATCAGACCAGATCGGTGAAATTATCAGTGTTATTGGCAACATTGCAGAGCAAACTAACCTGCTAGCATTGAATGCAGCCATCGAGGCAGCACGTGCAGGAGATCAAGGACGCGGGTTTGCTGTTGTTGCTGACGAAGTTCGTACACTGGCCGGTAGAACACAACAAAGCACCATCGAAATACGTAACATGATAGAAGAATTACAAACCGGTACAGAAGAAGCGGTTAACGTAATGTCTTCCAGCAAAGAACGCAGCAATGAATCTGTAAACTCAATATCTGAAGCCGAAGAGGCACTTAAAATCATTGCTAAAGAGATGGACACCATTTCCAGCTTGAACTTACAGATTGCCGAAGCATCATCGCAACAGTCCGCTGTAACGACCGAAACCAGCGCTAACATCCAACGTATCTTTAACCTTTCAGAGGAAACATCTGGCGCAGTTAAAGAAAACCAAAGCGCAATTGGATCTCTTGAGAACAAGAGCGAAGCTCTTAACAATTTAGTTTCGCGTTTTAACCTTTAAGTACAAATAGCACAAACAAAAAGGGCTGCAATTGCAGCCCTTTTTCTCAATATAATTGATTACAACGCAGCTTCTAATTCAGGAACCACATCAAAAAGATCCGCCACTAGGCCGTAATCAGCCACCTGGAAAATAGGCGCTTCTTCATCTTTGTTAATCGCAACAATGATTTTTGAATCTTTCATGCCGGCCAAATGCTGAATCGCACCGGAAATACCAACAGCAATATAAAGGTCTGGAGCAACCATTTTACCGGTTTGACCAACCTGCATGTCATTCGGTACAAACCCAGCATCAACAGCAGCACGCGACGCACCAACAGCAGCACCGAGCTTATCTGCAAGCTTATATAGCAACTCAAAGTTCTCGCCATTACCCATACCACGGCCACCCGATACAACGATCGAGGCAGACGTCAGTTCAGGGCGGTCAGATTTGGCCAACTCTGCACTCACATAGCGAGTGTTTTCTGATGCTATCACTTCACCGATAGCATCAATTGTCGCACTACCACCATCAGCAGAAACAGGGTCAAACGCCGTACCACGTACAGTAGCTACTTTGACAGCATCAGCAGATTTAACGGTAGCGATAGCATTACCCGCATAAATTGGGCGCTGGAAAGTATCAGCACTAACAACTGCTGAAATATCAGATAGCTGATTAACATCTAGCAATGCAGCTACACGAGGTAAAATATTTTTACCATCTGATGTAGAAGATGCAAAAATGTGGGTATAACCTTCAGCGATAGACACCATCAGTTTACTGGTGTTCTCTGCTAAGTGGTTCTCATAAGCTGCATTATCTGCAACACGCACACTGCGTACACCAGCGACTTTCGATGCTTGTTCAGCGACAGCCTGGCAACCACTTCCTGCTACCAGAATATCAATGTCTCCACCAACGTTAACCGCAGCTGCAACTGTGTTTAACGTTGCCGGTTTCAGCTCCTGGTTATCATGTTCTGCAAGAACTAGAATACTCATGATATTACCTTCGCTTCATTCTTAAGTTTATCGACCAGCTCAGCAACAGAGCCCACTATGATTCCCGCTTTACGTTCAGCAGGTGGTTCAACCGAAACCAATGTAATGTTGCTACCAACAGTCACACCTAAGTCATCTGGTGTTTTAACATCCAGTGGCTTTTTCTTAGCTTTCATGATGTTTGGCAATGAAGCGTAACGCGGTTCATTCAAACGAAGGTCAGTAGTAACAATCGCTGGTAAATCCAACTCAATCGTCTGTAAACCGCCATCGATTTCACGCTTAACACTTACCTTATCACCATCAACGACGACTTCAGAAGCAAAGGTTGCCTGTGGACGATCCAGCAAGGCTGCAAGCATCTGCCCAGTTTGGTTGTTATCAGAGTCAATCGCTTGCTTACCAAGAATAACCAAACCTGGTTGTTCTTCTTCAACGACCTTCGCCATCAATTTAGCAACACTTAGAGAGTCTGGAGCAGCATCAGTCTCTACGTGGATACCGCGATCAGCGCCTAGCGCTAGAGCTGTACGAATCTGCTCTTGGCACTGTTTAGCACCCACAGAGATTACAACGATCTCAGTAGCTACACCTTTTTCTTTAAGACGAACTGCTTCTTCAACTGCAATTTCACAGAACGGGTTCATTGCCATTTTTACATTAGCTAGATCCACATCTGTTTTATCCGCTTTAACACGTACTTTGACGTTATAATCAATGACGCGCTTTACAGCGACAAGTATCTTCATACAAGCCTCGCTTTTGTTGTTCTTTTGATGGTCTGAACGCCAGACCGTACGTATTAATAACAATAACTCTAAACCGCCAAGCAACAATAACCAAAAAACTTGTTTTACTGACGACTAGAACTATTCTCGCAAAACACCCCATAAATACAAGGGAAATCACCTAGTCTTTTAGCAGTTATTTATATTACCTTAACGTAAACGTAAAGCAAGTTCATATAACTGTCTCTGAAAATAACATTAGTGGCAAAGGTGAATCCGATGCACTACCCCGCCGATTAGTTAAATTTTGGTTGGCGTTTTTCAACAAATGCACTGAACGCCTCTTTAGCTTCTGCTGAAGCTAAACGCTCTACTAATTGCTCAACCTCATCCACCAGCACAGTTTGCAGCAGTGCTTGTTGATGACTTTTCATCATATTTTTACTGAGCTTCACTGCCTGAGGTGCCATATTTGAAAGCTGCACAGCAGCAGTTTTGGCTTCACTGAACGGGTCATCCACTGCAGTATTGACCAACCCAAGCTCAGCAGCACGAATTCCGTTAACACGGTTCCCCAGTACTAGTAACTCAAATGCTAAACGATGCCCCAACTGCTGAGGTAACAATAAACTGGTTCCCCCTTCGGGTACTAAACCTAAACGAGCAAACGGTAACTGAAAGCGCGCGTCTTTAGTACAATAAACTAAATCGCAATGCAAAAGCATAGAGGTACCAATACCTACAGCATCACCAGCTACCGCTGCAATCAAAGGTTTACTAAAGGTCGATATAGTCTGTAAAAACGTAAGGGGTAATGCCGCTTTATCTGGCTGAGAAGCCGCCGCCATGAAATCGAGAATATCGTTCCCCGATGTAAAGCACCCTTCTGTTCCGGATATCAACACACAACGAATGGCATCACTTCTCTGGGCTAACAGCAGGCCATCAATCAATGATTGATACATATCCAGTGTCAGTGCATTTTTTTTATCAGGACGATTTATTTGCAAAACTAACACAGCACCTTCTTGCTGCTGTACAACATGCTTACTCATACTCAAACTCACCTTATATTTTAAATGCGTACTCGCGGCTTCGCTGACCGTAGTCTACAGTCGCATCAATATACTCACCATGAAGCGTTACCAGTAAATCAGCTACGCTAGGCACATCGCCAACCGAGCCAACCCCTTGTCCTGCAGACCATATGTTTTTCCAAGCCGTTGCCCCTTCTTTCGGTGCAGTCAATTCTTCTCCAAGGTTCAACTCCTTACCAGCCTTCGCGCTCTCAGACTCTTCAGCATCAAGCGGCTTACCGGTGTCAGGATTTAAACCAGCAAGATGTAAGCTCGGCTTTAAGAAATTAGCAGGGATACCTGATATTTCCGGCGTATAGACAACATCTTTTGCACTACTATCGACAATCATCTGCTTATATTCTGTAACCGCTAGGCTTTCTTGCGTGTTGATAAAGCGGGTACCCATATAAGCGGCATCTGCGCCAAGCGTTTGCGCCGTAGCAATATCCCGGCCTGTTGACAGGCAACCCGACAAAATAACGCTACCTTGGTAAAACTTACGAATCTCATTTACAAACGCAAAAGGGCTCAGCACCCCTGCATGTCCACCGGCACCCGCGCAAACAGCAATCAAACCATCTACACCCGCCTCAGCTGCTTTTTCTGCATGGCGAATCGTCGCAACATCATGAAAAACCAAACCGCCATACTCATGTACTGCTTCAACAACATCAGGGACAGCGCCCAGCGATGTGATAATCAACGGTACTTTATGCTTTTTGCAAATATCAAGATCAGCCTGCAATCGCGGATTACTTTTATGGACGATTAAATTAACGCCAAATGGCGCAGGCTGTTTACCAGTTTCTTCTATATACGTCTGAAGTGTTGTTATTATCTCAACCAACCACAATTCGAATTCTTCGCTCGTACGTCGGTTTAAAGCAGGAAAAGTACCGACCACTCCGGCTTTACATGCCTCTATTACTAAATCAGGCCCTGACACCAAAAACATCGGAGCGCAGATCAAAGGCAAGGTTAAACGCCCCTGAAACAAAGCAGGAAGGCTCATACTCTTTCTCCTGAAAGGTTAAGATCTATAGGGTTTTTCAATATAGTGTTCCGGCAAATAACGCTTAATTACATCGCTATCTTGTGACCATGTCCGGCAAGTATTCAGCATCACTTTAGCACCAGCATCCATCACATCATCATCCATGCTCGGCCACAAACTTTGGATTGCCGTTGTCGCCAAAACAGGTAGCAATTCATGCAAATGTGTACAGCCTTTTGCACCACCAACCAAGTCTTTTGCTTGACGGTGCCAACCAGAACTTATTCGTGTACCTTCGAGTTGTTTGAAAACGCTCGCAGCACCAGGGCACATAATGAAAGGAGATTGATCAATAACAGCTTCGACATTATGGATAAGTAAGGATCGATCTAACGTAAAGCGCACAGTCATGTCATGAAACGCTTCACCCGCTGAAACGAAACCACCTCGTTCAGGGCTGTCTACCACTTCAGCTTTAATATCCGTCATCTGGGCTTCTACATCCCATAAGCCGTCTTCACGCTCATATGCATTACAAGAAATAGAACGGCGGTGTGCATGCTTGCGACGTACAGGTTTTTTTAACGGCATAACACCCCCTCAGGCAACGCTCACCTGCTCAACGCTTCCATCATCTTTTAGCATCCTACGTAAAACCTTACCTACGTTAGATTTCGGTAAATCATCAACAAACACAACCGATTTAGGTACTTTGTAATTGGTTAAGTTTTCTTTACACCACTTCAGCACATTTTTTTCGGTAAGATCAGCATTACTTTTAACAACAAACAGCTTAGGCACTTCCCCACTGCGTTCGTCTTTAACACCAATCGCAGCACATTCAAGAACATCAGGATGCGAAGTGACTACATCTTCTATCTCGTTAGGGTAGACATTAAAACCAGAAACAATAATTAAGTCCTTCGCACGATCAACAATGCGTAAACGACCATCTTCTTCACAAACAGCAACATCTCCTGTAATCAGGTAGCCATCATCCGTGAAGCAAGCTTGAGTTTCCTTCTCTCGTTGCCAATACCCTTTCATGACTTGAGGGCCTTTAACACATAGCTCACCAGCCTCACCAACAGCTGCTTCAGCGCCCTTTTTATCAACAATACGCACATCAGTTTCTTTTAGAGGCCAGCCGATTGTTCCAATACTTACTTTCCCCGGTGGGTTTATTGCAACAGCAGGTGAAGTTTCAGTTAACCCATAACCCTCCATAATGTCGCAAGAAGTCACGCTTTTCCATTGGTCTGCTGCCGCTTTTGTCAGTGCCATACCACCCGAAATAGTCACTTTCAGATGATCAAAGCTGAGTGTTTTAAAATCCTCGTTATTACAAAGGGCCACAAAAAGAGTGTTAAGCCCCATAAAGCTTGTGAGCTTCCAACGCTTCATCTCCTTAACAAAGCCCGGAATATCCCTTGGGTTGGCAATCAATATACTGTGACCACCCGCCTCCATAACAATCTGAGAAAGTGTAAATGCATATATATGGTACAACGGCAAAGGGGCAATAGAAGTATCAGACCAGCTGCTATCAGCTTGGCTGATCAGCTCACGACCTTGCAACATATTGGAAACCAGGTTGGCGTGCGTTAACACAGCCCCTTTAGATACACCGGTGGTTCCACCAGTGTATTGGAGAACAGCAACATCTTCTTTTTGTACGCTAACCACCTGCGGTTTTTTTCCGATGCGACTCAATAAAGCGGCTCGCAAAGAGATTTCCATCGGCAGATTATAATCAGGCTCCATTTTTTTAATGTACTTAATTGCTTTATTTAATAGCGTACGCTTAATGAAACCATGCAAGTCGCCTACCTGAGTGACAAACACATGTTTAATTTGTGTTTTATCAATAATCTTTTCAGCGTTGTGCGCCATGCTGGCGTGGATTACCAACGCTTTAGCACCCGAATCATTAAACTGATGCTCAAGTTCACGTGGTGTATAGAGAGGGTTAGTATTAACGACGACTAAACCCGCACGTAATGCCCCGAACAAGACAATAGGGTATTGAATAAGATTAGGTAGCTGAATGGCAAGCCGATCACCTGGTTTGAGGTCGGTCTCTTCCTGAAGGTAAACAGCAAAAGCATCCGCCAATGTATCCATCTCTGCATACGTAAGCGTTCGTCCAAAGCTAGTAAAAGCAGGACGCTCGGCGTAACGCTGACACACACTGGCCACCACATCGAGTATCGTGTTGTAACCTTGCGGATTGAGTTCAGCAGGAATCCAAGTCCCTCGTGCATTGTCCATTAGTTGCCCCTGATCTTATTGTTATTGGTAGGCGGAATCACTTCCGATCACCACTGTATTTTCACAAATAGAGTTGATTTACATTAGCAATGCCCTAGCAGGCTATGCAATCTATCCATAGCCTCGCTCATCTTTACGTTTTATGCCACCGGAAAAAGTGCTGTCAGACGTGTTGCAAGCATAATATCGCCATCTGCACGAATACGACCCGTCATAAATGCCTGCATCCCATCGGTCTCCCCAGAGACAACTTCTTGTAGCGTTTCTGTGTCCATCGATAATGTTACTGATGGCTCATCATGCTCACCCTGAGCAATGACACAGCTATCATCAACAACCGTCACATGATACGGCTCGCCATCATCAATCTGGTATTGAAATACAACATCCAAACCTGCGGCAGCGCTGCTGTTAAAACGATTCTTCATCTCTTCAAAAATTGATTTCAGATCTGACATACCTATGCCCTCTACTAGATTATTCAAAATATTAGGATTATTGGTTTGAGTGCTTGATACCTGAGCACTCTGTTTACTATTTCTGTAACGTTTTGCGTTGAGACTCACTAACTGCTTAGCCAACCAGCGGCCCGCACGATATTTTAAAATTCTCACTACGTTTTCACTCTTCTAATTAGCCGTTTAATAATTAGCTGGTATTAAAAGATAAAGTGCTCTTCATCCATTGCCATCAAACTTTCTGCTCCCGACAGCATAATTTCTGCATGCGAACGGGTACGCGGCAACAAACGTGCATAGTAGAAGCGAGCCGTTATTAATTTTGCTTTATAAAAAGCCTCTTCTTCTGTTCCTTGGTCCAGCGACTCTTGTGCTTTATAAGCCATACGTGCCCAAAAATATGCCAATGTCACATAACCTGAATACATCAAGTAATCTACAGCGGCTGCTCCAACCTCTTCACGGTCTTGCATCGCTTTCATCCCAATTTTCATGGTCAGCTCACCCCATTCTTTGTTAAGCGTAACTAACGGCTCAACAAAAGGCTTCATCGCTTCATTATCTGCATTTTCTTTACAGAAAGTGTGAATCATTTTTGTAAAACCTTTTAATGACTCACCCTGGGTCATCAGCACCTTACGGCCTAGCAGGTCCAATGCTTGAATTTGTGTCGTACCCTCATACAGCATAGAGATACGAGCATCACGAACATTTTGCTCCATGCCCCATTCTGAAATAAAGCCATGACCACCGTATACTTGCACCCCGTGATTGGCAGATTCAAAACCTACTTCGGTCAAAAATGCTTTAGCGATGGGTGTGAGGAAAGCAAGCAGACCATCTGCTTCTTCCTTTGCTTCGGTATCAGCAAGCTTTGTTTTATCAACGAGCTGGGCACAAAAATAGATCAGCCCTCGCCCACCTTCAGCAAACGCTTTTTGCGTCAAGAGCATATTACGCACCGCTGGATGCACTATAATAGGATCGGCAGCACCTTCAGGATTCTTTTTACCCGTCAAGGAACGCATCTGCAAACGATCTTTTGCATAAGGAAGTGAATTTTGAAAGCCCCATTCAGCATGCGCTAAACCCTGTAATGCAGTACCCAAGCGCGCGGTATTCATAAAGGTAAACATGCAGTTAAGGCCTTTATTCGCAGGCCCTATAAGGTAACCGGTAGCCTCATCAAAATTCATGACACATGTAGAGTTACCATGAATTCCCATTTTATGTTCTAGCGAACCACAAGCAACACCGTTACGCGCACCAACACCTTCGCTTTCAGGCGTAAACTTAGGAACAATAAAGAGAGAGATACCTTTAGTTCCTGCAGGCGCATCAGGTAGGCGCGCCAATACGATATGAATAATATTGTCTGCCATATCATGCTCACCGGCAGAGATGAAGATTTTAGTACCTGATACTTTGTAGCTACCATCTGCTTGAGGCTCTGCCTTAGTACGCAACAACCCTAAATCAGTCCCACAATGAGGCTCAGTCAAGCACATAGTACCTGTCCACTCACCACTGACAAGCTTTGTCAGATAAACCTCTTTTTGCTCATCGGTACCATGTTCATGCAATGTATTCATGGCCCCATGACTAAGACCTGGATACATACCCCATGACCAATTAGCAGTACCTACCATTTCACTAATTACGGTACCAATCGATTCCGGTAACCCTTGCCCACCATGCGCAGGGTCATGAGCTAATGATGGCCATCCCCCCTCGACGTATTGCTGGTAAGCTTCTTTAAAGCCTGTAGGCGTTGTGACTTCTCCATCACTGAACTGACAGCCTTCTTGATCGCCCACTTGATTTAACGGTGACAACACGCGCTCAGAGAATTTAGCCCCTTCTTCAATAATTGCGCTGATCATATCCGGTGTTGCTTCTTCGCAGCCAGGCAAACTGGCATAGTGCTTTTCAGATTCAAGCACTTCATTCATCACGAACTGTATTTCACGTATAGGTGCTTTATATTCTGGCATGCTCAATTCCTCTGTTCTTATTTTTTATGCGCCCGGATATCTCGGTGTAATAGGCAAACATGAATTACTTAATTTCAGTAAGAATGGACGAAAACACATCACTCACCAATAACAAAAGGTGCCAATATCACTAACAAATAGTTTCATCCGCTTCAAAACCGCCATAGACACGAGCATTGTGCACTGCAAAAATATAACAAAATAATTCAATCAAATTCCTTTTATTATGACTGACATCTTACTAATTAGTTTAAAATAGCCTCATGAAGAAACTACTTATTATCGGTTATGTCTGGCCCGAGCCGCGCTCATCAGCAGCGGGCTATCACATGTTATCGTTCATCGAACTTTTTTTATCTCAACACTGGCATGTTACTTTTGCTAGCCCAGCAGCATTTAGTGAACACCGAGCCAACCTCTCCTCACTCGGTGTAGAAGAAGTGTCGATAGAGCTCAACTCATCACGTTTTGATAACTGGGTGACAGATCTACAACCTAATATAGTCTTATTCGACCGCTTCATGATGGAAGAACAATTTGGCTGGCGTGTTGAAAAACATTGCCCAAATGCATTACGCATACTCGACACAGAAGACTTACACAGTCTGAGAGAAGCACGCCATCAATTAATAAAACAACAGTTGCGTGACAATCAATTCAATTTATCACAACTCTCGTTACCTTCAACGCTGTACAACAAAATGGCTCAACAAGATCAATGCAAACGCGAAGTTGCTGCTATTTATAGGTCTGATTTAACCATGATGGTTTCTGACTATGAAGTCAATTTGCTCTCTCAATATTTCGGTTTACCCGCTAACTTATTAATTCTCTGTCCATTTCTAATACCAACAACACAGCCTAGACCCACCCCTTTTAATGAGCGCCAGCACTTTATAAGCATTGGCAATTTCCGTCATGCCCCTAATTGGGATGCAGTATTATGGCTAAAGCAACAACTCTGGCCACTAATTCGACAACAACTACCTAAAGCCGAGCTGCATATATACGGCGCATACCCCCCCCCCAAGGCCACCGCGTTACATAATGAAAAAGATGGATTTTTAGTGAAAGGCTGGGCAGAAGATGCGCACCATGTAATTGGTCAAGCAAGAGTGCTATTAGCTCCGCTACGCTTTGGTGCAGGCATCAAAGGAAAACTCATTGATGCCATGAGAAACGGCACCCCCTCAGTAACCACACTGATAGGAACAGAAGGCATAACTAACTCACAAGAAGGCTGGAGCGGAAGTGTAGCGAATACACCAATAGCATTTGCTGAAGCGGCCATTGAGTTATACACGGATACTCAGCAGTGGCAGACAGCACAAGCACATGGTTACAAAATACTAACGGATCACTTTTGCAAAGAAGACATTCAGTCAAACCTAATGACTCGTATCGAGTCATTACTGAATGCGGAGACTTTAGAGCAACACCGGCTAAACAACTTTACTGGCCAAATGCTGCTCCACCATCATCACAAAAGTACTCAATATATGGCACAGTGGATTGAGGTTAAAAGCACATTAGCTTCAACCCAAGCCGTACAAGCAGAGCCTAGTAATTGATAACAGCCACGCATCAATATTTACAGCAAGACTTAAGCCGTTTTAAATTGGCTTATTAACTGCGTCTGTTCTTGAGAAATTCTGAGTAAACTCTGACTACTAGAAGCAACGTTCTCGGCCCCTGAAGCTATTTCGGCAGCGGCCTCATTGATAGTCACCAATGTTCGGCTCACTTCTTCTACCGCTTCATTTTGTTGACCTGTCGCCTCAGATATCTGAGTACTCATTTCACGAATATTAGCGATTGAACTGTTCATATTCTGCAGAGCCGTTTGAGATGTTCCAGCATGCAGCACGCATTGCTGTGATTGACCTACACTGTGATGCATTACCTGCACAACTTGCTGAGTGCTGCGCTGCATATTCACCACCATATCCTGAATCTCTTGAGTGGAATTTTGTGTTCTGCTAGCTAAACTTCGAACTTCATCAGCGACAACAGCAAAACCTCGCCCCTGATCACCCGCCCTCGCAGCTTCAATAGCGGCATTCAAAGCCAGTAAGTTAGTCTGTTCAGCAATCGCCCCAATCGTAACCAAAATACTACCTATCTGCTGGCTGTACTTATCAAGTTGATCACTTTGTTTAACTGCTTCTTTAATATCGTGAGATTGCTGCTCAATACTTGCCAACGTTTGTTGCACACAACGCTCTGCATCCGTACTCAAACGCTCACACTCTTGTACAGCCTCTAAAGTTGCACACGCATGATTAGCCACCTCAGTGACCGTTGATTCCAACTGTGTTGCTGCAGATGATGTACTTTCCAACTGCAAGCTCTGTTCTGCCATCGATGAGGTTGTTTGGTTACTGATGACTGCATTTTTTTCTGCAACACCAGTCAATTGCTGAGAAGCGTTTCGAATCCGTGATAACAATTCTGACAACCGTTCTACTACCTCATTTAGGGCACTGCCTAACTGACCAAACTCATCACGATTATTGTGATCGAAAACAATACGCATATCCCCTTCTGCAACAGCAGATAGCTTTGTCAGCATTTGCTGCAAAGGCCGAGAAATAGAACGAACAACTAAACCACTAATAACGATTGCAATAATCGTTGCGCCAACCAATAGCGCTATAATAATTCGCTGACTAAGCGAGCTTGTCTGGTCGGCTTCAAGCCGCTGAGTATCTGAACGCTCTTGTGTAAGACGACTGAACTTATCAGCAGATTGGCGAGCCTGTTTTAACAACTGGTTAACCTGTAACAGTTGCTCCTCTCGAAGGTTATTAATTTGATCTAACTCTCGATACAACTGCACAACGCCTTTGTCACTGTATAATTGAGCGATCAAATCTTTAACTAAAATTTTAATTCGACCGGCTTTAGCGTCTGCTTTTACAAGCGCATCTAAACTAGCCCCTAATGCACCTTTGCTTTGCTTTAACTTAGCATTGAGAGTATTGAAATCATTACTCTGTTTAAAGTTTATCACCTGTGATTTATGAGCATTAGCACTGCGCATGAATTGCCGCGCCTCAGAGCCTCCACCTCCGCTCTTCGACAAGTACTGCTGCCCCCATGTATTCAATGTATCCATTTGCCGCTGAAAGCGACTTTCTTTTTGTCTGGAGCGTGTTAGCAAATTCAAGCTATCTTCATGAAGAGCCATCACACCGGCTGCAGCCACAACAAAAGAGTCTTTTATTTTTCCGGTTTCCTGAAGCAACGAAAACAATTCAGCATCACCTTCTAAGAGGGGCTCTAACTCTTGTTGCTCTGAACTAAACAGTGCCATTTGTTGCTCAAGTGCTTTCTTATGCACCAAGCGTTGTGCTGGGGCAGCATCGCTATTTGTTAGCACGCTAAGCAATGCAATATTGGCTTCTTGTAAGGCCATTGACTGCCTGAAGCTTCCATTGGAAATAGGCAACGAGCGGTCTGAAATTTGGTGTAAACGAGCATTGATGTTTTCTGTTCCCCACAGACCGCCACCTCCCAAAATCATTATAAAAATGACAAGAAGAGCAAACCCCAGAGCAATTCGGTGAGTAACTTTCAAAAACATGTGATTACCTGCAAACGAAGAGCCACAGTCTATTAATAAATTAAGGGAGGCATCTCTTCTTGGTTATTATTATTTTTTTCTTAGTCTAAAAGTAGTGCTCATTTTGGAGTATTACAACAAACCTTATATAAAATATAAATCTGGATCCACAGTATTAATTGCGCTGGTCTCACTCGAAAAGATAACAACACATTCTGGAATGCTCATTCATCAATAATTACCGCGAAGCAGCCCATTTCAATAATGTCGACTTTCAGTTGCAAGGCTAGCGCTAACAAGCATGTGGAATTAGAAACCTGCTAAAACCCCAACAAGTTTGGGCTCTTCTGAAAAACCACAAAGCACACTACCCAATAGAAAAGTGATAGGGTGCTCTTGTCGAATAAGCACGATAAAGCATCGTTTAGCTACAAGGATTTTTCTGCCACCGGCGTGACGACATTAAGCTTAACAACCCCAAAAAAAGTAAGAATACTGAAGCAGGTTCAGGAACATGGTTCTCAACTGGAGGCCCGTAAAGGAATTGGATTCCAGCTATATCGTCTACTTGAGGGCCTGAAAACGCTTCAGAATAATAAGCATTCATTAAAGAACCAGGCACAGTCGTATGATCTAAACCAAGCGCATGCCCTAACTCATGAACAAACACCTGATAAATATCAATACCAGGCAAACCAAAGCCAATATTCCACAAATCACCCGTATCAAAGTGAATATCCCCAGAAGAAGAGAAGCTCCCAAACTCTGGTAAATACCCGTGCGCCACTACATTGCCCATACCATCAAATGGGTGGCCACCAATGCGAATATCTCCTACGGTGCCGGGATCATTGAGCGCTCCGCCGCTATCGGCTACTTCAACAAACGTTAGATCGGCCACAGCAGTCCATGCATCAAAAGCGCGCGTGATTTCACTCTCAAAACCTGAAGGCATAAAGTCTTCTAAAGAGGTGATGGTGCATCCAGCAGACTCATAAACACCCGAACAACTAAGCCCGGAATCCATATAACTCCAGCTCAATGTTGCACCCGTGCCATAAATAGGACTTCCCCACTTATATCCATCAATAACATAAGCACTGGATATTGTTGAAAATAATAGCAACAATAAAATTGATATTCCCTTAAACATAGACGTCCTTTGTTTCATATGTATTAGATTGAAAAATACGGCTACTTCCTTCTATTCAAGGCACACCTGAATACTATTTATGATAACCACATAAGAAGTATAGACACTTTTCGCATGGCCATTTATAGACAGCTCAACCCTGAAAAATCCGCGCTGAATTAAAAGCATTAACATTTAACAGTATCGTCCAGCTCGCCTAAAACTTGAGAGTATTCAATACAGATTCAATAATTTTTTTGCCTTGCACTAGGTTAAATGAATGCTCAGCTAAATGATCAAAGGTCATCGATATGAAAAATAATACAGTGCGGATGTCATGGGAGAGCGCTTCTCTTCTTTACTTCAACACTCTCAACAAATACGTAACAATTTCTGCACTTAATCTTTTATGGAAGGCTTTACGATCGAACCCCACAGGGTCTTCACCTGCAACACCGGCTTCACTTTTAATGGCGTCAGGGAACGGAGTTATAAAAGAATAATGACCCGCATTTTTAATCACACGATATGTCAGCATCTCTTTATCTTTCATGTTCTGAGCAATCATTTCCGATTGATAAGGTTCTGTAAGCTCAGCATCATTTTCTGCTCTCATTACAAGAACAGGTATATTTACCTGCTCTAGAGAGTCTTTTTGTGTAAACAGGACACCTACGGGTGCCATTAAAACTATCGCTTTTACTCGCTGGTCGCGCCGATTTTCTATCTGCGCTGGTGTTAATTTATGATCTTTAACCAAACCACACATACGCTCCTTTAAAAGTAGTTTTTTATTACACAACTCAATAATAGAGTTTGTCTGTGCCATACCACCAGCAACAGCCAAGGCTGTATAACCTCCTGCTGAATGTCCAATCACAGCAATTTTATCGATATTTATATTGGGTGATAATTTAGGATTCAGCAACAAAGCATCTATAGCTGTTTTTATGTGCTTAGGTCTGTTTTTCCAGTTTTTTACCGTTCCTTCAGCTGAATTATTTTTATAGTTATTTTCTGGATGCAATGGCATAGCCACTACAAATCCCTGCTTAGCAAGCGCAAATGCGATACTTCTATGCCCTAAATTTGAACCTCCAGAGCCATGAGAAATAATAACCAAGGGGAACGTTCCTTTAGCTACTTCAGCTCCTATTGCCAAGTTCATTTCGAAAGGGCCAAACCTTACCGCCTTCTCAGGTACATTCGTAGGATAAGTAACGGCAACAGGGATTTCTTCATTAGTTTCATTAGAAAAAGTATCAACTTTAATAAACCCCACCGAATAACCAGCAACAGCTTTTAGTGAAAAAACACTCGCAAGAATAATCACTAACATCAAGCATGAAAACCTACTCATAACACTCCAAGATAATAAATAAAAAAATAACTATTAATTCAATAAAAATGATGAAAACTGATATTATTGCTATACATACATTTAATCTATTTTTATTAAAGGTTTTGTCGCGCCAGTTTATCTAATACTTCCATCACTAAACAACCGACAATTAAGACTGTTAATAATTAATATAATTTAGGTAGCGCTGTAGTTTTCGCTTTAGACAAAGATGAAATAGGCGTTAGCACTGCAAAGCACGTTAAAGCATTATGATAAGCGGCACCCATTTAAACTTTCAACGTGCGCTTTTGTGGCTCAAATACATAAGGAGCATAAGAATAGGTATTCCTCACATACTCCTTTATGAGCAAAACAAGAAAGCTATTGTTTGCTTGATGCTAAAGGCAAATCGAAGTTATCAGACAGACCTTCACGCAACACTAATACATCACAGCTAAGCCGATCGAGTATACGTTCTGCAGTATTCCCCAATAAAGCCCCCTTTATACCATCACGCCCATGTGTACCAATCACCACCAACGCAGCATGCTGCTCTTCTGCTACATTGGGTATCCAGTATTCAGGAGGCCCTTCTCCAATATGATACGTGCTGGCTATTATTTTCATGCCATCCAATAACGTTCGTGCGGCGCAACTCGCCTTGTCTACTAACATATCAACTGATTGGCTTTGGGCATCAGCTCCTAGCATTGGTGGCGAATATGAAACAACCACCTGCAAGTCAGCTTTAGCTTCTTGGCTTATGACACCTGCCATCATCAAAACACTCTGGTTTAACTGTAAATAACTTTTTTTACGCGAGTATGGATCGACAGCAGCCATGATTTTACCGCCTTCCCATAAGCTATCACGTTTTACCAATAACACTGGGCATGGAGTTTGACGCAGTAACTGCCAGTCGAGTGGTGCCAACAAACCTTTATGCGACGTATCGCAACTTTTAATGAGTAGCGCAAAATGGTCGCTTTCCCAACGCGCTAATACATCTTGCAGAAAACTTTTCTCTTGATGGTAATGCTGTTTTATCTGCATACCATCCACACTGAGCAACGCCATAAAACGCATAATGGCATGATCAGGTAAGGGCGTAATCAACCACAGCACTTCAAGCTCGCAACCCATTCGATCTGCGATTAATACGCCACGTTTAAAGGCTTTCTCAGCAGCATCACTGGCATCCAGAGCCACCAGCACTTTCTTAGTAAACATGAGTACTCTCCTCCGTCTTAGCGGCTTTATGTTTGTGCAACAAACACGCCAGCGCGGGCAGCAATATTAGTGCCCCTAACATATTCCAAAGGAACATAAAGGTTAACAAAACACCCATGTCGGCCTGAAATTTAATCGGTGAAAATAGCCATAGCACGACACCAATTGCTAGCGTGAGCCCAGTAAAGGCTACCGATGAGCCCGTCGTTTTTAAGGTCGCCAAATACGCTTCAGGTAAATCCTTACCCTGCAGTAAATAACTATTTAAGCGAGAGTATATATAGATGCCATAATCCACTCCAATACCCACACCCAAGGCAATCACCGGCAAAGTTGCCACTTTCACACCAATACCTAAATACGCCATCAGGGCTTGGCACAACACAGAAGTCAACGCTAATGGTGCAATAATACAGATCACTGTTTTTATTGAGCGAAACGTAAGTAAACAGAGAATACTAACCACACCATAAACCCATGCGAGCATTTCATATTGCGCGGTACCGATCACATCATTTGTGGCAGCTTCAAAGCCGCTGTTTCCAGCAGCCATTTCAAATGTTAGCCCATCACTATTATGTTGCTTTGCAAACCCCGAAATGGCATCTGATACCCGATCAAGGGTTGCTGCTTTATGATCGTCCAAGAAAATAATCACCGGCAACAGCGAACAGCTACCGTTCATGAAACCTGATGGAACATAAGCTAACGAGGCATTAATCACATACTGATTACGACTAATACTACGCCACTTTAAATTACCTTCATTTAGCCCTGCTGTTACTCGCTTAGATACATCGACCAATGAAACACTATTCTGAATACCCGGCACATTGGTGAGAAATTGCTGAAAGCTATCCACCATTGCCAACGTTTCATAGCTAGTACACTGCTCCTTCTCAGTCGTCGCCATTACTACAAAGATATCACTGGATGTGGAGTAGTGATCGGTCACAAATGCGTTATCAAGATTGTAGCGTGAATCCGCTCTCAGCTCTGGCGCACCTTTATCCAAATCACCAATTTTTAGGTTTTGGCTGCCATATATTCCGACACCTAAGGCAAACAATGCAAAAGCAACGGCTACCATCGCTCCACGCGGTTTAGCAAAAACAGTGAATATTTGCCAATGCGAACTTTCTTTATTCTGACTCGCATGCATCTTAGCAATCGCTTTTTCACCGACACCCACATACGACATCAATAAGGGTAATAGTAATAAGTTAGTCAGAACAATCACGGCAACACCCACTGATGCTGCCACTGCAAGGTCTTGAATAACCTGAATATCAATTACCATTAAAGTCACAAAACCTAAGCCATCCGATAAAAGAGCTGTTAATCCAGGAATGTAGATCGCACGAAAAGCACGACGGGCGGCTAACCACGGATCAGCCCCTTCAGACTGCTCTAACCGAATAGTGTTCACTACTTGTACGCCATGGCTCACACCAATAGCAAACACAAGAAAGGGTACTAACATTGAATATGGATCTAGCCCATAGCCCAGTGTTTTTAGTAAGCCCATTTGCCATACCACCGCCACCAGCGAACAGCCTATAGGAATGAGTGTGCCGGCTATGCTGCCAGAGTAAAGGAACAGCAGTACCAACGTGATGCCGATAGCAATGGCAAAGAAAAGAGCCACTGATTTAGACCCATCAATCAAGTCGCCAACAATTTTAGCAAACCCGGTAATACGAATTTGAATATCTTCAGTTTCATACTTTTTTCGGATCAATTCTTCTACTTTACTAGAGAAAGCTTGGTAGTTGAGTTTTTCTCCCGTAGATGGATCTTTATCGAACAGAGGCATCTGAATAATTGCTGATTTGAAATCATTGGCAACGAGTATGCCCACCTGCCCCGAACGCAACACATTAGTACGCAACTGATCCAAACTGTCAGCACCACCATCATATTCAGGCGAGATCACCGGACCACCTTCAAAGCCATCTTCAGTGACTTCCGTCCAGCGAACATTCGGCGTCCAAATCGATTTCAGCGCGGATCTATCTACACCTGGAATAAAAAAGGCTTCATCGGTGACTTGCCTCAAAGTGTCTTGAAATTCTGAGGTAAAAATATCACCGTCTTTCGCTTGTACAACAACACGCAAGCTATTACCTAGCCCAGAGAGATCACTACGGTACTTTAGATAATTCTCAACATAAGGATGGCTCGTAGGAATCATCTTAACGAAACTGGCATCTGGCCGAATCTGTATCGCTTGAAAGCCTAGCCAAAGCGTTAGTAAGGCAAAAATAAGCAATACGGGCATTCGCTTATGAAACAACACTCGCTCGATAACTTGCTCAGAAAGTTTTATAGGACCCAGTAGTGCCGACGTTAATTTAGACGCCCGTGGTGTAGAAGAGTTATTCATAACTAGCCTCCAACGCCTGATCAGACACACGCTTGATACCTTTCTCACCGACCAATACCCAGCCATCATTCACGCGAACAACAGAGCTCCAAGCACGTCGATCCTGTTGATCAAAAGGTTTAAGGCCTGCTAATAGGCCATCATTGGTAGTTGAATGCAGCACCAACCCGCCAAGCCCAACTATCATCAACTGATTATCGTATACAGCAGCGCTGGTTAATGAAGACGAACTTTTTAATTTAATTTGCTGCCAAGAATCACCGTTGTTGTCGCTTACAAATAAGTGCCCCCGCAAGCCTAATGCCAAGAGCTGAGTTTGCCCCTGCTCTACATAGTTAGATATGCCAAAAAATGAGCCCTCATAGGGGGAGTCGAGCGCTACCCAGCTTTCTCCAAAATTATCAGAACGAAAAAGCGTTCCAGCCTCACCGGCAACAATTAAAGACTGGTATTGATCTATTAATAGGGCATTCAAGTGGAAACGGTCTGGGTTAGGTAAACGATGAGACAATACCGACCAGGTATTGCCTCCATCCACTGTTTTTAGTAATAAGCCGTACGAACCTAATAAAAAGCCTTGTTGATTATTAATGAACAAAATATCAAGCAAAGGCTGGGTTGGCCCCTCCTCCATCGCTACCGCCGCATCATCTAGATAAAGCTCCAATTCATCCATTTCAAGATCTTGAGCTTGTGAATCACCACCTAACTCTACTAATGCTTGATACGTTTTTAGCTGTAGTTGATTCAACTGATGACCATCAAGCTGCTTAACCCACGTTTCGCCGGCATCCTTGGTGTGTACTACTATTCCATCATGGCCCACTGCCCAGCCATTCTGCGCATCAATAAAATAAACAGCTGTTAGCAGCACACTGACAGGCGACGTAACTTGACGCCACTGTTTACCTTGATCATCTGATACGAGTATTCGCCCTTGATCACCCACCGCGACAAGTCGCTTACCCGCTTTGGCTATATCTAATAGCAAGCCATCACTAGCTCTGTAAGAGAAGGGACTAGGTGTATCAATTCGATCAACCATCGCGAAGCTGAATGGCGTCACTGCCATCAACAATACAAATACATACCAACAAGCACGCTGGCCGACTTTTTTAGTACTGAGCATATAGCCCCCACTTCTTATCATTATTTGGGGAGAACACAGGAACAACATCATATAATCCTACAATTCATTCTTACTTATCGATGCTGAAGCCCTTAAATCAGATATTAGCATCGTTTGTTAGTCTCTTATGCTCAATAGCAGAAGTTCTCAATATAAATGACATTATCGATCAACGACATTATTTTAAGTTGCGTTTCCTATAGTAAACATTGATTTTTCCCCTGTTTTATAGTTTATTCGTCCTGTCTAACAAAATAACTATAGGGTCCAGGCATCGACATTTCGAGCCGAAGGACGGAGAGGGTATATTTCCCATGAAGAAATTTACACGTACGCTGCTATCTGTAGGTACTGCAATTTGCTTATACGGCGCTGCAGCGCAGGCTGACACTATCAAAATCGGCTTAGCGGGTCCTGCAACAGGTCCTGTTGCTCAATACGGTGACATGCAAAAAATTGGTGTGCTAGCAGCGATTGAACAAATCAACAAAGCTGGCGGCGTTAATGGCATGCAACTTGAAGGCGTAATTTATGATGACGCTTGCGATCCTAAGCAAGCAGTCGCAGTTGCTAACAAAATCGTTAATGATGGTATTCAGCACGTTGTAGGTCACCTTTGTTCATCTTCTACTGAACCTGCTTCAGATATTTACGAAGAAGAAGGCGTTTTGATGATTACAGCTGCTTCGACCTCTCCTACTATTACGGAAAAAGGTCATCAAATGATCTTCCGTACCATTGGTTTGGATAGCATGCAGGGCCCGTTTGCAGGCCAATATGTTATTAACAGTGTTAAACCAAAAAACATGGCGATTATCCATGACAAGCAGCAGTACGGTGAAGGCCTTGCAACTGCCGTAAAAAAAGAAGTTGAAGCGGCAGGCATCAAGCCCGTTATGTTTGAAGGTGTAACACCAGGCGATAAAGATTTCTCTGCGCTAATCGCTAAGCTGAAAAAGAACAACGTAGACTTCGTTTACTACGGTGGCTACCACCCAGAGCTAGGTCTTATTTTGCGTCAATCCAAAGAAAAAGGCTTGAATGCTAGGTTCATGGGCCCTGAAGGTGTAGGTAACCCTGACATCTCTAAAATTGCCGGTGCAGCATCTGAAGGATTATTAGTAACTCTGCCACAGAGCTTTGATAAAGACCCTGCTAACCAAGCACTCGTTAAAGCAATTGTTGATAAAGGCGAAGATCCTACCGGCCCATTCGTATTCCCTGCTTACTCTGCTGTTGAAGTAATGACAGCTGCAATGACAGCAACAAAATCAACAGACACAGAAAAACTTGCTAATTACATCCGTAGTAATACTTTCAAAACGACTACTGGCGAATTAGCTTTCAATGAGAAGGGCGACCTAGCTCAGTTCTCATTTGTCGTTTACGACTGGCATGCAGACGGTACTAAAACACCCGCTAAGTAATGCTAATAACAACAATAAAATCAACACAGTACTTGCCTCTGCGTTGATTAATAACAAACACCCTTATTCCGTGATCCGGGATTAAGGGTGTTTCATTATACGGTTCCCGCATATGTCAGAAACTATTCTCTATTTGATTCAGCAGCTCATTAATGGGCTGACTATCGGGTCGACCTATGCCCTGATCGCTATTGGCTATACCATGGTCTACGGCATCATCGGCATGATTAATTTCGCTCACGGCGAAATTTATATGATCGGCTCTTATATTACTTTTATCGTGATTGCCGGACTTTTAGGCATGGGCATGGTCAGCCTGCCACTTATTCTTTTTATAGCTTTAGTAATTTCTGTACTAATCGCTAGCACCTATGGCTGGACAATCGAGCGTGTAGCTTATCGCCCTCTACGCGGTACAAATCGCTTAATCCCGCTGATCTCAGCTATCGGTATGTCTATCTTTTTACAAAACTTTGTCGTTTTGTCACAAGGCTCACGCGACGTTGCTCTTCCACCGATGATCTCAGGTGGCTGGACCTTCGGTGACCCATCATTATTTGAAGTTTCATTTTCTTATATGCAACTTTTCATATGGGTAGCTACCTTCGTCACAATGTTGGGACTCACACTGTTTATCTCTCGCTCACGCATGGGGCGTGCTTGTCGCGCTTGTTCAGAAGATATCGGTATGACCAACTTGCTCGGTGTGGATACTAACCGCGTTATCGCTACGACATTTATAATTGGTGCAGCATTGGCTGCCATTGCTGGTTTACTATTAAGCCTCTACTACGGCGTAGCCAATCCTTTCATCGGTTTTATGGCAGGTTTAAAAGCATTTACAGCAGCAGTACTTGGCGGGATTGGTTCAATACCTGGTGCCGTATTAGGAGGCCTCATTTTAGGTGTTACAGAAGCACTTACTGCCGCATACTTCCCTTCAGAATATAAAGATGTCGTTGCCTTCAGCTTATTAATACTGATCCTACTGTTCCGTCCTAGCGGCTTGTTAGGCAAACCGGAAGTGGAGAAAGTATAATGGGCAAACTCTACAACGCTATATTTTCTGCAGGTGTTGCCTTCGTTTTGGCATGCTTGATGATTGGTGTAAAACTAAACACTGATGGCACCACACTACAAGTCACAGGCGCATCTACTGAGCAATGGGCTTGGATTATTGGCGGTATCGCCTTGGTTTTCTTCTCGCAGATTTTCGCTGACCAAATCGATACTGCTTTTGGTAAAATCCCAAAACCTACAGTAAGTCACTTTTTGCCAGAAGGCGATAAAATGGCGCAACTAAAACCTTGGCTAATGGCTGGCGTTTTTGTTTGCATGGTTATTTGGCCTTTCATGGTTTCACGTGGATCTGTAGATTTAGCAACACTTGCTCTTATCTATATCATGCTGGGCTTAGGGCTTAATATTGTTGTTGGTTTAGCTGGGTTGCTTGACCTTGGCTACGTAGCTTTTTATGCGGTAGGTGCCTACACCTATGCACTACTGTCGCAATACTTCGATATGTCTTTTTGGATATGCTTGCCAATATCTGCCGGTATGGCAGCACTCTTTGGCTTTATCTTAGGCTTCCCGGTCCTACGGTTACGCGGTGACTACCTTGCCATTGTGACCTTAGGGTTTGGTGAAATCATCCGCATATTACTAAACAACTGGACCGCAGTTACTGGTGGCCCCAATGGCATCTCTGGTATCGATAAGCCTGCACTATTCGGCTTAGAGTTCACACGTCGATCTAAAGACGGTGCTACACTCTTTCATGAGTATTTCGGCATAGACTATTCCAGTTCATATAAAGTTATCTTCCTTTACCTAATAGCTGTTGTGCTAGTGGCATTTGTCATTTTCGTTATTAACCGTCTTATGCGTATGCCTATTGGCCGTGCATGGGAAGCATTACGAGAAGATGAAATAGCCTGTCGCTCTCTTGGATTGAACCGTACCGCCATCAAACTATCAGCCTTTACTATTGGTGCATCAACCGCTGGTTTTGCAGGCTCATTCTTTGCCGCAAGACAAGGTTTTATCAGCCCAGAATCTTTCACCTTTATCGAATCGGCCATCATTTTGGCGATTGTAGTTCTCGGTGGTATGGGTTCTCAGATAGGCGTCATTCTGGCGGCTATCATTATGACAATACTCCCTGAATTGGCGCGTGAGTTTTCTGAATATCGCATGCTGTTGTTCGGACTAACAATGGTTCTGATGATGCGCTGGCGCCCACAAGGTCTAGTGCCCATGAAACGCCCTGTTCTGGAGTTAAAATAATGAGTCAGTTATTACTCGATGTTAACGGGCTAACCATGCAGTTTGGCGGACTGGTAGCGGTAAACAAAGTTAACTTAACCGTGAAAAATCGCCAGATTGTTTCTGTTATTGGTCCCAATGGTGCCGGTAAAACTACAGTCTTTAACTGCTTGTCTGGTTTCTATATTCCAACCGCGGGCAGCGTCATGTTCAAGGGTAAAGAAATTGCCGGGATGAAAGATTTTCAAATCTCTCGTCAAGGCTTAGTACGTACTTTTCAGCACGTTCGCTTGTTCTCGAACATGACCGTTATTGAAAATATGCTAGTCGCACAGCATCGCCATTTAAATACAGGCTTATTAGCCGGACTATTTAAGACACCGTCATACCGCCGCCTAGAACAAGAAGCGATGGACCGCGCTATTTTCTGGCTAAAAGAGGTCGACCTACTCGACTCAGCCAACCGCGAATCGGGTAATCTTTCATACGGCCAGCAAAGGCGCTTAGAGATTGCCCGCTGCATGGTGACTCAACCCGAACTATTGATGCTGGACGAGCCTGCAGCAGGTCTTAACCCGAATGAAACCAAGGAGCTTGATGAGCTCATCATTAAACTACGTGATGAGCATGAAATATCTATCCTGTTGATCGAACACGATATGGGTTTAGTTATGGGTATTTCTGATCATATTTATGTGATTGCACAAGGAACACCTCTGGCCGACGGTAATGCCGACGATATCAAGAATAATCCTGATGTAATCAAAGCCTACCTTGGGGAGTCGTAAGATGCTGAAACTGGAAAATGTAAATACTCATTACGGAAAGATTCAAGCATTGCACGATATCTCAATCGACGTTAATACTGGTGAAATCGTCACCCTTATCGGCGCAAATGGAGCAGGAAAAACCACTCTGATGATGACCATCTGTGGCGATCCTCGCTCTTCATCCGGAAAAATATTTTTCGACGGCGACGAGATTTCTTCAGTAAACACGCCTGAAATCATGCGGAAAGGGTTAGCTGTTGTTCCTGAAGGACGGCGCGTTTTTTCTCGCCTAACCGTGCAAGAAAACTTGCATATGGGTGCTTACTTTCGCACGAACGCAGAGTATGAAGAAAGCCTAGCGCATGTACTAGAACTGTTCCCTCGCTTAGAGGAGCGCATCAGCCAACGCGCTGGTACTATGTCCGGTGGCGAACAGCAAATGCTAGCTATTGGACGCGCTATGATGAGCCGCCCTAGGATGATCTTACTGGATGAACCATCACTGGGATTGGCTCCGATCATCATTCAGCAGATTTTCTCTATTATTGAGAAACTACGCGATGAAGGTGTCACGATCTTTTTGGTGGAACAAAATGCAAACCAAGCGCTACGTATTGCTGATAGAGGTTACGTGATGGAAAATGGCCGCGTTGTTCTCAGCGATAGTGGAGATGCTTTGCTGACCAACCCCGAAGTTCGTAAAGCTTACCTCGGCGGCTAACAACCTCGTGTATTTATAGTAAAAGCCACTCGCTACTTATGTAACGAGTGGCTTTTTTATTTTTACTGTCAATTCCACCTGCACACTCTCAAACCTTGTCTATAATGATTTCTATAAAATTTTGTAAGCTAACGCAGGAATACTGGTATGTCTCAATTTCGATTAGTCACCCGTAGCGACTTTGATGGTCTAGTGTGCGCAATTTTACTTAAACATCTCGACCTCATAAGCGACATCACATTTGTTCATCCAAAAGATATGCAAGATGGAACAATCAATATATCGCCCAACGATATCACTACGAACTTGCCTTACGTTGCAGGCGCCCATTTAGTCTTTGACCACCACCTCTCTGAAACACTGCGTAATAAAGGCGACCGGTCTAATCATATTATTGACGCTGACGCGCCTTCTGCCGCTCGCGTTGTATGGAAGCATTACGGTGGGAATGAAGCTTTCCCTGCTGAGTGGAAAAGCATGATGACAGCAGTGGATAAAGGAGACTCTGCCCAATACAACCAGGAAGAGGTATTAAATCCAAAACGCTGGGAACTACTTAACTTCATAATGGATGCGCGAACAGGCCTAGGTCGTTTCCATGATTTTAGAATTTCTAATTACAATCTAATGATGGATTTGATTGATTACGGCAAAGATCATTCTATTAACGATATTCTCTTACTGCCCGATGTAAAAGAGCGAGTTGATCTTTACTTTGAGCAAGAGAAAAAATTCAAAGACCAAATCAGTCGCTGTACAACGATTCATGGTAATTTAGCTGTATTAGACTTACGAAACGAAGAAGTAATTTACGCGGGTAACCGCTTTGTCATTTATGCAATGTACCCACAGTGCAATATTTCTATCCATGTATTATGGGGCCTTAAGCAGCAAAACACTGTTTTTGCTACCGGGAAATCTATCTTTGACCGCGCATCAAAAACAAACGTTGGTGAACTAATGCTCACGTATAATGGTGGTGGACATCAAGCTGCTGGCACATGCCAAGTAGACAATGACAAAGCTGAAGAAACATTACTAAAACTAATTGCACAAATTAACGCTGATGGATAAATAGGACTACCAAATGGATTTTTATGATTGTCTACGCCTGTTAGCAGCGAAAGATGGCTCTGACCTTTACTTATCAACAGGAGCCCCTCCATGCGGGAAGTTCCAAGGGATTCTCAAGCCATTAAGCAAGACAGCGCTACAGCCTGGAGAAATTGAAAAAATCGCATTACAGGTGATGGACCCTGAACAGCAGCAAGCTTTTCAACACGATTTAGAGATGAATCTCGCCATATCAGTCGATAAGTCTGGCCGTTTTCGACTTAATATTTTCAAACAGCGTAACGATGTAGCTATCGTTGCGCGAAATATAAAAACAGATATTCCGCGCATGGAAGATCTTGGCCTCCCTGATGTGCTTAAAGATGTCATTATGGCCAAACGTGGTTTAGTACTTTTTGTAGGGGGAACTGGTTCAGGGAAGTCGACTTCCCTTGCTGCGTTGATTGATCACAGAAATAGTAATAGTGGCGGCCATATCATTACAATTGAAGACCCTATTGAGTTCGTCCACCACCACAAAAAGTCCATTGTTAATCAGCGTGAAGTGGGTGTTGATACACGCAGCTTTCATAATGCATTAATCAACACGTTGCGCCAGGCTCCTGATGTTATTCTTATTGGAGAAGTCCGTGATAAAGAAACAATGGAACACTGCTTAGCCTTTGCTGAAACCGGCCATTTAGCTATCTCTACACTGCACGCAAATAATGCGAACCAGGCGTTTGATCGAATTATTAACTTCTTTCCTGAAGAAAAACGTCATCAACTCCTCACTGACCTTTCACTGAATGTTCGCGCTATTGTTTCGCAACGACTTGTCCACACTATAGACGGTAAACGTGCGGCTGCTATTGAAATACTTCTCGGCACTTCAACCATTAAAGAATTAATCTTTAAAGGAGACATTGATGGTATCAAGGAAATCATGGCTAAATCCGAAGCGTTGGGCATGCAAACTTTTGATTCAGCATTGTTCAAGCTAGCCAGAGATGGAAAGATTAGTGAAGAAGAAGCGATTAAAAATGCTGATTCCGCCAACAACCTTCGTTTGAAGTTCAAACTGAGTGAAGAGGGAAGTAGCAGTAGCGGCGGTGGGTTAAACTTCAGCTTAGAAGAGGATAAAGTTGAAGAAAAAGAAGCAGATGACGATGAAGAACACAAAGGCCAAACAGTTTTCTAGTTTATCCTGTAGACTTCATCTCAATTATTACTGTCTAGCGGCGCAGGCTTAAGGTTTTACAACTTAATATGAACGATATCATTGATGAACTTCGTGAATTAAACGAAGACCGTTTCAACTCTGTTCGTCTTCCAACAGAAGATGAACTCGTTGAACTGGAAGAAGAGATTCTTATCTCTATCCCCTCCGATCTGAAAGAGTTTTTATTAGAAGCTAGCGACGTAGTTGTTGGCTCTATTTCACTCGTAACAGCAACGGAGCCCCATGCTCATACCCATTTACCAGAACTAACCGCAACTGCATGGTCTTTAGGCTTGCCGAGAGAGCTTATCCCGTTTTGCGAAGCCAATGGAGGTTATTACTTCATAGAGCAAGATGGCAATATCGGTTTCTGGTCATCTGAAGAAGAGGCCAGCGAAGAGCAGTGGGATAATCTATGGGATTGGGTTAGCGATATATGGATGAACAGGTCACATTAAGCTATGAGCGAATAATTGTTATCTACTCTGATCAATGATGCCCTTTTTTATATATCAATGTATCCACCGCAATTAACAACGTTTCAACATAATAATCTTTATCACACAGTATAGTTGCTTTAGTAAGCCTCTATACCGTGTTTTAACAGCAAACGTGGCAATACATCATCAAGATTCATTATATCGCCCTCGTGCAACTCTATGAGTGTCAGTCCATACTTTGAGTATATCTGCAGCTTTTGTTGTTTGATTTTCTGGTATCCTAGGTCCCCTTCATGCCCCCAAAGCTCAACATAGATTTTACCTGCAGGGATATAAAAAGTACTGTATTCATCCTCTTCAACCGGCAAATGACGCTCATAAGCATGGACTATACCTGCTAAATATAGCCAATTATCAACCAGCACTTCAGGTTTAGATCGAAGCTGATGTCCATCCAGGGCACGATAGTTGGCAGGAAACTTCTTTCTAAAAGCGGCAGCTTCTCCGCTCATTGACTCGTTTAACCCTAATGCCTGCCCAAGATTTCCTTTTAACGCTTTTAAGGAACGCTGGAATGAAAGGTTGCTTATAAAAGCAGATGGCCATAGCACATAAGGGATACCTGTTTTGAGACTCTCTTTTTGAATACCCCCTAAGGCTCTTCCCTGCTCGGTAAGTTGCCAACCTTTACGATGGCGGTTCACCCAACCCAACTCAGAAAACAACGCGTTAACTTGTCTTGCCGATAATTCAACTTTTTGCCCTATGTTAGCAGCACTGTGCAGGTCTTCTTTTTCATACGCAATTATTGCTACTTCACCCTCAATGTTTAACTGGGGTGGCCAGATAATATAAGACCCAAATTTATCGCTTTGTTTTACTTCACCACCTTGTTCCCTGCCACTTGGCGTTAGCTCCCAGCTTTTCTCTAAACGCACAATCCACCCAGCAGCTTCCAATTGCACAAACATCGATTTACTCGATATAGAGCGCAATTTTGATAGCGCTGTAGTTGATACTTTATCCATGAAACATGCCCTAAAAGACGATTGATTAGCAGTATAATATAAAGCCAGCACTTGTGTTTCGTGCTACATATGAGTAAAAATTTAATGATCTAACTCGAACATTTAATGCATAAGTAGCAAGGGATGCACCATTGATCAAACATAAAGCTGAGCAACATATCTGCCTTGATGAGTTACTGAGCGGGCAAACCAGCAAACAACATCCCTTTGAGCTACTCTCAAGTCTCTGTGAAGGTGCTATTGCCGTAGATTCTGATTGTCGTATTATCTGGATGAGCCCTAAGTACCGACAACTCATTAATATATCTGAAAACAAAGAACTTATCGGCACCCCTATTGAAGACTTACTTCCCAATACACAACTACCCAGAGTATTAAAAAGCGGAAAACCCACCTTTGTCGACCTCATGCAAATAAACAGTCGCTGGTGTGTCGTCACCCGCATGCCATTAAAAGATAATGATGGCACGGTAATGGGCGCTATTGGTTTTATTTTTTACACTGATTTAGAAAGCCTAAGACCATTATTTGATAAATTTGCTCGCCTTAAACGACAACTAGAACAACAAAAACTGATTCGCCCTTCTCGCTACGCACTTGATGATTTGATTGGTCAGTCCTCCATTATCCAACAATTAAAGAGACAAGCACGTAGAGCTGCACTGTTAGACACAACAGTACTTCTTCTTGGCGAAACAGGAACAGGTAAAGAGTTACTTGCCCAAGGCATTCACCATGCATCTCAACGTAACGGGGGCCCATTTGTTGGCATCAACATGGCAGCTCTCCCTGAGTCCTTAGTCGAGGCAGAACTGTTTGGCGCCGCACCTGGTGCCTATACGGGCATTGATAAAAGTGGACGAAAAGGCAAAATACAACTCGCCAATGGCGGCACCCTATTTTTAGATGAAATTGCTGAAATACCCCTAACGATGCAAGCAAAATTACTTCGAGTCTTGCAAGAAAGGGAGGTAGAGGCACTGGGATCAAATCGCTTAGAACAAGTCGATGTGCGTATCATTGCAGCAACCTCAGGGAACCTCAAACAGCTGGTCGATGAGGGGAAATTTCGTGCTGATCTTTATTACCGCCTAAACGTGCTACCTATTCGTTTAGCCCCATTACGAGAGCGAAGAGAAGATATCCCATTACTGTGTTCTCATATTTTAAAAAATATTCATCAACAAGCACAGCTCCCTGCACTCGCATTAGCTGAATCAACTCTGCAATGGCTACTTCAATACAGCTGGCCCGGAAACGTTCGAGAACTTCATAATCGCTTAGAACGAGGCTGTGTTATGGCAGAAGGCATCGCTATTGAACCTGAGGACTTAGGTGCATTTGATGACCTTCCTTGTGTAAACCCGAACACCTTATCTCCTAGCTTGCCCGACACACGATTAAAAGCAGAGCAAAGTGCATTGAAACACGCGCTTCGACAAACAGGCGGAAACAAAAGTAGCGCCGCTAAACTGTTAGGTATTTCTAGAGCAACATTATATGAGCGTTTAAAAAAGTGTCAGGACTAATAGCCAAAGCACAAACAAACCATACACTAGTGTCTATAAAACCATACACCATGTCGCATGGCACACTCCACCAAAAACAATATAACAAATTGATTTTAATCAAAAAAATATGACTGGCTTATCTTTTGCTATAGCTAAAAGAACAATAACAACTAACTTGTAGGTAATAGCATGCCCAACCGCCTTATTTCAGCCCATGAAGCTGCACTTCTTATTGCAGATAATGACACTATCGCAACCGCAGGCTTTATCGGAATTGGGTTTGCAGAATCACTCGCTAAAGCTATTGAGAAACGTTTCTTAACTACCGGCCACCCTAATGGTCTTAACTTAGTGTATGCAGCAGGGCAAGGCGATGCCAAAAGCCGTGGACTGAACCGTTTTGGTCATGAAGGCATGCTTAAACGTGTCATTGGGGGACATTGGGGTTTAGCTCCGCGTCTTGGCAAGCTGGCGATTGATAATAAAATTGAAGCATATAATCTACCTCAAGGCGTTATTTGCCACCTATTTCGTGATATTGCTGCAGGCAAACCTGGCACACTGACACACGTAGGACTGCATACATTTGTAGATCCCGAGCAAGATGGCGGAAAAATCAACCATCGCACACAAGAAGATATTGTTGAGCGATTAGAAATAGGCGGCTCCCCATTTCTATTATATAAAGCCTTCCCTATTAATATAGCACTGCTTCGCGGTACAACCGTTGATAAACAAGGGAATATATCGATGGAAAAAGAGGCGCTTCCATTAGAAGCGCTAGCAATAGCCCAAGCTGTTAAAAACAGCGGTGGCACTGTTATCGTACAAGTCGAAAGAACAACCGAGCTGCATCAAGTCACACCAGACCGCGTTCGCATTCCCGGCATTTTGGTGGACCATGTGGTGCTCTCTGAACCAGACGATCATCCACAAACATTTGCTGAACATTACAATCCAGCTTATTGCGGTGAAATTAGAACCGGCAACCCGCTACAATCAATTCCTCTTTCAGCCAGAAAGGTCATTGGCCGACGTGCGTTAATGGAATTGCGTAAAGGATCAGTCGTCAACCTGGGTATTGGCATGCCAGAAATTATATCTCAAGTTGCTGCAGAAGAAGGCCGACTTAAAGAATTCACATTGACCGTTGAACCCGGCGGTATTGGAGGAGCTCCCGCCAGCGGTTTAAGCTTTGGAGCCGTAGCTAATGCCGATGCCATCATTGATCAACCCGCACAATTTGATTTTTACGATGGAGGCGGTTTAGATCAGGCTTTTCTCGGTTTAGCGGAAGCAGGCCCACAAGGTCATATTAACGTCAGCCGTTTTGGCGAACGTCTCGCCGGGTGCGGAGGGTTCATAAACATCACACAAAATACCCAAGATGTTTACTTTCTTGGTACATTTACCTCAGGCCCTCAAACACTTAAGATTCACAACAATAAACTAATGGTCATTGATAACGGCCCCATCAAGAAATTTCTCGCTGCCGTAGAACAAATTACTTTTAACGGTCAATACGCCTTAGAAAAGCAGCAGAATGTTATGTTCATTACAGAAAGAGCTGTTTTCAAGTTAATACCAGAAGGGTTAAAACTGCTAGAGATTGCTCCCGGCGTTAACCTGCAAACTGATATCCTTGATCAAATGGAGTTTGCTCCCATAATCGATGATGATTATGTATTAATGGACCCGCGCTTGTTTAACGACGGGCCTATGAACTTACAGCATGTGGGCAGCATGCCGATGCCACATATGCGCTCGGTGTGGAAACGCATGCTAGATAACACCGCAAAAGACCAAGAATTTACTATTTAATAAATGAAAAATATTTGTATCTACCGCAAGTATTTCTCACTTTTTAATTTAGAGAACCCTAAAGCATGCTATCTTGCACGAACTGCTTCTTTCAAGCTGGAGCCTTTCTATGCGCACACTTACGCTTATCAGACATGCAAAATCAAGTTGGAAAAATCCTGATATTGAAGACTTTAATCGCCCTTTAAACAAACGTGGTAAGCGTGATTTACCCGCCATGGCTGAGCGCCTCAAAATCGCAGGCTTTAATCCAGACAAATGTTTATCGAGCGGCGCTACTCGCGCTTACCTGACAGCAAAAGCTACCAGCAAACAGCTACCTAACAAACCTGTCGTTGAAGTAATTCCTGAACTATATGACTCGTGTATGGAGACACTACTTAACATATTACAGCGCCACTCGGACAAAGATCATCACATCATACTGTTTGGCCATAACCCAGGTTTACAACGTCTAGGAGAATACTTAAGCGCAGAGAGGGTTAACAACCTTCCCACCTGCGGTGTTATGCATATTCAACTGGGTGTTACCTGCTGGTCAGAACTGACGGAGTCATGTGGGACACTGCTCTGGTTCGATTATCCAAAACTACATCAATAAGCCATTCAGCCACGCGGTATTGCATAGCGCTTAAGCCTCGACAACAGTATTATCTTGCCTCCATTTATTTATAAGGAGCCCTACGTGGCGCTTTATCTTGATACATTGGCTTTTACCGCTAACATTGTGGCTCCTATTTTTTTCATTGTATTTATGGGTGTGCTATTAAAACGCACGTCCCTTATTGATGACGCATTTGTGAGCACTGGTTCCAAACTGGTGTTTATGATCACTTTACCAACGCTTGTTTTTATGAGCATCGCCAGAACAGACTTTCAGGCAGTTTTTAACCCGGCACAACTCAGCTACGTGGCCGCTGGAACACTCATCACATTTATAGCTATCTGGTGGTTAGCAAAGCATTGGATTAAGAAACCTGAAGATCTAGGCGTCTTTATTCAAGGAGCCTTTCGCAGTAACTATGGCATTATAGGCTTAGCAGTAAGCTTCAATTTATTTGGTCAAACAGGTTTAGCCCAAGCCTCTCTGTTACTTGCATTGGTTATCCCTGTTTATAACGTTTTATCCATAATTGCTCTCGCATTACCGATGAAAAACAATAATGCCTTATCACTGTCCGGTGTCATTTTAGAGATCCTAAAAAACCCGTTAATTATCGCCGTATTACTTGCTCTACCTTTTTCCTATTTTGGATTCTCGTTACCCGAAGTTATTGACCGCACTGGACGTTACTTTGCCAACCTTACACTCCCCTTAGCACTACTCACTATTGGCGCTACATTAAACTTAAAAAGCCTAAAAAACACATCATTTCAGGCATTTTGGGCTACTGCGACTAAGTTACTGATTCTACCGATTGTTCTCACACTAGGCGCCTGGCAAGCTGGTTTCAATAACCAAGATTTGGTACTAATGTTTGTTCTTTTCGGGTGCCCTACTGCAGCGGCTAGTTTCGTCATGGCAAAAGCCATGGGGGGTAACGCTCAACTGGCCGCTAATATTATCTTAACAACGACTATCGGTTCAGTATTCACACTAAGTAGTGGTATTTACCTGATGAAAATTTTAGAGGTCATCTAGCTATGCTAGCGTTGTTCAAAAAACAAAAAAAATCCAAACTATTTAAGTCAATTGAAACAGGAGATTTAGCCTTTCTTGCTAAGCGGCTTAAAAGTGTTGGACCTGCAGAGCTAAACAACTCAACAGAACAACATTGCAGCGCCATCGAGACCGCTATCCTTGCCAATCAACCTAAAGCCCTTGCTATGGTCATTGCTGCGGGAGCTAAAATTGAGCAACGCTCATCAACCAATGAGCCCTACTTGCTCATGGCTCTCAAACAAGAACAAAGCCTACCTCTCATCAATGCACTACTACAATCAGGCGCGAGTACTGAGCATAAGCTAAAGGACGCAGACACGTATTTAATAGCAGCCTGTTTTAAGCACTGTTCTAGCACAGAGCTGATGCTGCATCTGAGCCGTTTTATCGAGTATGGGATTAACCTCAACCAAGTAGACTCTCAAGGAATGTGCGCACTGGATTATGCTCTAGTGGATCAAAATATAGAGCTTCTTAATTTTTTAATTGCTTCAGGTATTCAAACACCGGCGCAGTGGCCAACATCATTACCTGAAGAACTGACGCAGCATTTAAAGCGTTCTGTTGATGACTTGCGCATCAGACAGATGTTTTTAGGCCAATAAAAGCATTATGCACGTGCAGTAAAATGCCAATCAGACTCATCCATCTGATTACGTACCGACACTTTAACAGATTCATCAATTGCATCATCACTCAACTCATATAGACCACAGAGCCCTAGTGCTTTTCGAATGTCGACTTGCAACCCTAAATACTCCATAACCACACGGGCGCAGCTCGGTTTTCTCACCCCGTTTGCAGGCACTCCAATTCTTAAACCATTTAAACGACTAATGCGGTTTTTATAGCTCGGGGTCAGCACGGTTTCTGTTATTTCATTTGTCGCCAGCGCTTCATAATCTATCATGAAAATACGGTCAGTCAGAAATAGCGCCATACCGAGATATTTACTGTGAAATGCGGCTTCAGACGGGCTTTCCTTTAACCGTTCAGTGCGCTGGTAATAATACGCATCGTCTCGTTTTTCAATACATATCAAGTTCCGAAGTATCTTACCCGGGCATGCCATCGACATGTAGTATTCGAAATAGTATCCCACGTACTTCTCCATTTGAGCCGAACTTGCATGACTCAATGCCTGAAGATGACCATCTTCGACTCTCGGTAGACCTGAAGAAGTAACCACTTTCGGACGGACTTGAATAAGGCGTTCAAACTGAGCGACAGGAAGCAATAGCTCATACTCCTCTACACCAAAAAAATCACAGAGTTTTCGCATAGTCTTTGGTGAGGGCTTATAACGGCCGCTTAAGTACCGATTAAACTGTGTACGATTAAGATTCAGGCGTCGGCACACATCAGCAATCGAGTCATAATAACTGCAGAGTAATTTAAGATTGCTGGACAAATCCTGGTACATATACACAGCCCTTAATTTAGATACTTTTATTATAGTGGCGCTGAATGATGCATTACAAGCAGCACCCTGCATCAGATACTGCATCAATGCCCAATAGATAGACACTACTTAAGTATGGTTGAATGGTATTTCATCTATTTTATAAAGAGCTAATCACCCAATGCACAACAGAACAGAACATGATTCATTAGGTGATGAAACGCTTCCCAATAATGCTTGGTACGGCATCCAGACTTTACGCGCACTGCGAAACTTCAACACGTCTGGCGTACCTATTCACCACTTCCAAGACCTCATCAATACGTTAACCATGGTGAAGGAAGCATCCGCTGAAGCGAATCATGAACTAGGGCTACTCAGCAGCAAAAAAGCCAATGCAATTCGTCAAGCATGCATGCGTATTCGTGAAGGGGAGCTACATAACCAATTCGTTGTTGATTTAATTCAGGGCGGAGCCGGCACATCCACTAATATGAACGCCAATGAAGTCATTGCTAACCTCGCCCTTTCTGTTATGGGACACGAAAAAGGTGAATACCAATACTTACACCCTAACAATGATGTCAACAAATCTCAGTCAGCCAATGATGCTTATGCAACAGCTACACGTTTATCTATAGTATTGAGCACACAAACGCTGACACACGCACTCTCTTCCATTAAAAAAAGCCTCAAAACGAAGTCTGAAGAGTTTGCTCAAACGCCTCTAATAAGAAGTGCACACTTACAAGATACTGTAATAAAAATGTTAGGAAGTGAGTTTAAGGACTTCACGCTATCTCTTGAAAAAGAGATAGTGAATATACAAAGCGCCTGTACCCAGCTTTGTGCAGTTAACCTTGATAGCACATCGCACGACCATGCGAATAATACTCATCCTGATTATTCGCAATCAGCAATAAAACACCTTACACGCATTTCATCTCTACCCATCACACCAGAAAAAGGCTCGACTGATAACGAATCCAGTATGGAAGTATTTGTAAAGATCTCTGCTATCCAAAGAAAATTAGCAATAAAGCTTTCCAAGATTTGTAGTGAAATATGCATACTATCTAACGACCCACTAACAAACTTTAATGAGATCAACCTTCCGGTCGCACAAGCAGGCTCATCACTCGTACCAGGTGTATCCAGCCCCGTCATTCCCGAGGCCGTTAGCCAAACTGCTTTTCAAGTCATTGGGCATGATGTCACTGTTTGCATGGCCGCAGAAGCAGGCTCCCAACAACTCAACGCAATGGAGCCTGTCATTATCTACAACATTCTTAACTCCATGAAAATGCTGAGCTCTGCTATATACATGTTGGACCACCGCTGTATCCGTGGCATAACTTCCAATAACCCTCCCATTCAGCTCAACATTCCTGATAATCGTCTACTCGCAGCACTCATGCCAACTCTCAGCTATGGAACTCATCCTCTAAATCATCTAAGCTCGGCAGCCGCAAATACTAGCCCCATGAAAACGGCTATATAATTACATTTAATGAGGCCGTCAAATGAATAAGTCCCGTGTTCTAATTATCTATACTGGCGGTACCATTGGAATGTGGCCTTCCGAATCTGGCTACGTACCTCAAGGGGGATTCAATGAGCTTTTAGAGCAGCGACTCAATAAAGTATCCATTTCAGCTCTCCAGCCTTTCGATATTATTGAGCTCGACAAACTCATTGATAGCTCAAATATTGTCCCTGCTGATTGGGCTACTCTGGCTAAGCTTATCGAACTTCATTACGAAAAATATGATGGTTTCGTCATTCTTCACGGCACTGACACCATGGCCTACACAGCCTCGGCGCTCTCTTTTATGCTTATAGGCCTAAGCAAACCAGTAATACTAACTGGCTCTCAAATTCCTTTGGCTCAACCAAGAACCGATGCCACGAACAACTTATTAAATGCGATTGAGTTCGCACGAGAGCCTGATAACAAAGAAGTCTGCATCTGCTTCGACGACCAGCTATTAAGGGGAAACCGTGCTAAAAAGATTCACACTTCTTCGTTGCGCGCTTTTTCATCTCCAAATTTTAATGTTTTAGGCCAATCGGGCATTCAAGCTGAACTCTGCCCTACCACTTTAGAGAATACTCAGCAGATTCAAGAATCACAAAAAAGCACACCTCAATTCAAAACACCCGATTGTTGCACGCACCACGTTGCACAACTCCACCTCTACCCTGGCATTAGCGACGCTCAATTAGTAGCAGTATTAGATAATCCAGATATAAAAGGGGTTGTTATGCTGAGTTACGGGGCAGGAAACCCTCCAGATAATAATCACTGCATGATGTCCCTACTAGAGAAAGCAAATAATCGCGGGGTTATAATCGTCAACTTAACTCTGTGCCACTCCGGCAAAGTGATACAAGGATCTTATGCCACTGGAGCCCGCCTCAATCAATTAGGCGTAATTCCAGGTGCTGACATGACAGTTGAAGCGGCTTATACAAAGCTACTTTTTTTATTAGCTACCGAAAAAAGTACCGAGCACATCAAAACATTGATGTCGTCTTCTCTTTGCGGAGAGGTAACGCTGTAATAGAAACGATGAAACCACAAAAGCTTTATGAAACTTTTGATATACCCAAGCGCGGAATTTCAATAGCAGGGCAACGATCCATAATCACATCAAGCCCTGCTGCTTCAGCTCGGTCAGCAGCAGGCTGATTAATCACGCCAAGTTGCATCCATACCGATTTAGCACCAATGCTAATCGCATCATCAACTGCGCTAGCAGCCGCTTCTGAGTTGCGGAATATATCCACTAAATCAACAGTCTCAGTAATATCATGCAATGACGCTACAATTGTTTGGCCATGCAACTTCTGCCCCGTTTTCAATGGATTAACAGGGATAACCTGATAGCCTTGATTAAGTAGGAAAGCCATAACCCGATAACTGGCACGCTCAGGCTTTGGGCTAGCACCAACAAGTGCAACAACCCGACTTTTTTCAAGAATACGCTTTACCTTTTCTATCTCACTCACGCCTTAACCTCCTTATTGTTGCATACTGGACAAGCAGGATCTTGCTTCAGTTTAAGCGAACGCCATTCCATATGCTTTGCATCCAACAGTAACAACCGTCCTGTCAACGTTGTGCCGATATTAGCCAACACCTTAAGAGCCTCTAAGGCCTGCATAGAACCAATAATACCTACCAATGGAGAAAGTACGCCAGATTCAGAGCAAGTAAGCGTTTCATTATCGCCTTCTGTATACAAACACTGATAACAGGGACTTCCTTCAACACCCGGCTGATAAACCGCAATTTGGCCTTCCATACGAATAGCAGCACCTGAAACCAGTGGTTTTTTATGCTCAACACAAGCCTGGTTCGCAGCAAAGCGTGTTGAAAAATTATCTGTACAATCCAGCACCAAATCAACATGGGCCACTAATGCTTTTAATCCATCAGAATCTAAGCGCTCTGCTCGCGTCACAACATTAATATCTGGATTAATTTCTCGCAACATCTGTGCGGCCGAGTCTACTTTATTCATTCCGATGCGAGCCGTAGTATGAACAACTTGACGCTGCAGATTCGAAAGATCAACCTGATCATCATCTACCAACACCAACTCACCGATGCCGGCAGCCGCCAAATAAAGCGCCACAGGGCTACCCAATCCACCCAAGCCTATAATGAGTACCTTGGAAGCTAACCAGCGCTCCTGACCATCAATATCCACATCAGGCAACATAATTTGGCGACTATAGCGTAGCAACTGTTCATCACTTAGCATGCTTCTTTTCTCCAGCACCTTAGTTTATCTAATAGCCATCAAATGCATTATGACCATAACTTATTTTATCCAACAGCCTAAGGTGACACGATCGTTGCCTGCATAATCCTGACAAGTGCTTACCTGTTCATAGCCTTGCTCAGAAAACAACTGCCTCACAGCAGCCCCTTGCTGATATCCGTGCTCAAACAATAGCCACCCATTAACCATAAGATACTCTGCTGCAGCACTAATAATATGTCGAATGTCCGATAGACCTTCATCATCAGCCACTAACGCACTGCGTGGCTCAAAACGAACATCACCTTGATCAAGATGCTCATCCATTGGATCTATATACGGAGGGTTGCTCACTATCATGTCAAAAAGCCCAGAGAGAGGTTCAAGCCAACTGCCCTGAACAAAACTTACCTGAGCCAAACCTAACCTTTTTTGGTTTCGTTGCGCCAGCGTAACCGCCGCATCAATACGATCACACCCCCATATTTCCCATGCAGGTCTTTCACTGGCTAAAGCTAAAGCAATAGCACCTGTGCCTGTGCCTAGATCAGCTACTCTCAGCGATCTATTAGAAAACGGAGTATTAACAAAGAGGGATAAAGCTGTTTCCACCAATACTTCTGTATCGGCACGGGGAATGAGAGTGTCAGTTGAGACTTCAATATCTAATGTCCAAAAAGCCTGAGTACCCAAAATATAGGCAATAGGCTCACCTTTAGAGCGTCGCGCCATCAGTGCAAAGAACTGCTGTTGCTCACTCATCAAAAGCTGCTTTTCAGGCCAGGTCATCAAGTAGCTCGTGGGCTTACCCAACACATGACATAACAGCAGTTCAGCATCCAACCGAGACGAGTCACTGACCTCTTCTAACTGTTTCGAGTATAATATCGCCTCAGCAATTTGCATGGTCGCCCCTACTACTCAGATAGTGCTCCTAACAACTCGGCTTGATATTCATGCATTAGCGGATTAATAACCTCTTCAAGCTTGCCTTCCATGATTTCATCAAGCTTATAAAGAGTCAGGTTAATACGATGATCAGTAATCCTGCCTTGTGGATAATTATAAGTACGAATACGTTCAGAACGGTCTCCGCTGCCCACTAGGCTCTTACGAGTTGTCGCTTGCTCAGCCGCATGTTTCTCTTTCTCTGCGGATTGCAAACGAGATGCCAATAAGGCCATCGCTTTCGCGCGATTCTTATGTTGAGAACGCTCTTCCTGGCACTCAACCACAACACCCGTAGGAATATGCGTAAGGCGGATAGCCGAATCTGTTTTGTTTACATGCTGCCCACCCGCACCAGAAGCGCGATAAGTATCAACTCGTAGATCTGCTTTATTTATCTCTACTTGAGCAACATCATCTAATTCAGGCATAACCGCAACCGTACAAGCCGATGTATGTATACGCCCTTGCGACTCCGTTTCAGGTACTCTCTGCACACGATGCGCACCTGATTCAAATTTCATTCGCGAAAACACATCTTGCCCTACAATACGGGCAATAAGTTCTTTATAGCCACCGTGCTCGCCTTCATTTGCACTAATGACTTCAATACGCCAGCCCTGTGCTTCAGCAAATTTTGAGTACATTCTAAAAAGGTTGCCTGAAAAGATAGCGGCCTCATCCCCCCCTGTTCCTGCACGCACTTCCAAGAAAACGTTGCTGCCGTCGTGAGGGTCTTTAGGTAATAAGTGAATCTGTAACTCATCTTCTAGCGTCACAATACGCGCCTGAGCATCTGACCATTCTTCTTTGGCCATCTCACGCATTTCTGGGTCGCTGTCTTCCATCATCAACTGCGCTTCTGATACATCATTCTGCGCTTGCTGGTATGCACTGTAAGCCTGTACTACCGGCTCTAGCTCTGCATACTCTTTAGAAAAATCCCGAAACTTGTTCTGATCAGAAATAACACCTGCATCACTTAGTAATGCAGATAACTCTTCAAATCGATCTGCCAGCTTCTCCAGCTTGGTTTGAATAGACTCTTTCATGTATTAATTTTCGTCCGTATCAGACAATTGGAAAAGCGTCTGGGCAGCAGTCACAATCTCAGACTGGCCTTCAGCACTCGCTTTTCTAAGCTGAATTGTTGGGTGATGAAGCACTTTATTAGTCAAACGGCGTGCCATCTGAGCAAGCACTTCTTCGGGATCAGTACCTTTCTTCAATTGCTTTAAGGCAATTCCTACTTCTTGATCACGTAAAGATTCATAGCGTCCGCGTAGCTGGGTAACAGTATCAACAGCATCTAGCGAGCGTAATTGGCGCATAAACTCATGCGCGCCAACATCAATAATTGCTTCAGCCTCTTTTGCTGCGCTTTCACGGCTTCGTTGATTTTCTTCAATTACTTCACGTAAATCATCAACGGTATACAAGTACACATCGTCTAAGTCTGCGACTTGGGGCTCAATATCTCGTGGGACAGCTATATCAACCATAAAAATTGGCCGATGCTTGCGTTTTTTTAATGCGTTCTCTACTGCCCCTTTACCTAAAATGGGTAACTGGCTAGCAGTAGATGAAATAATAATGTCAGCATCGGCTAATACTTCAGGGATATCCCCAAGCATCACTGCCTTACCATTAAAAGCCTCTGCAACGCTTAATGCACGGCTAACTGTACGGTTAGCAACGGTGATATCACTAACACCTGCGTTCACCAAATGCTGGGCGACCAGCTCGATTGTTTCTCCAGCGCCAATCAACAGTGCTCGACTATCTTTAAGGTCAGAAAAAATATGCTGTGCAAGATTCACTGCAGCATACGCAACAGATACCGGATTTTCACCAATAGCTGTATCGGTACGTACCTTTTTTGCCACAGAAAAAGTTTGCTGGAATAAACGCCCTAGTTCGGCGCCAACAAGCCCATGATCCTGTGATAAAGAATAGGCGGACTTAAGCTGTCCCAAGATTTGCGGCTCACCTAACACCAAAGAATCTAAACCACTGGCAACCCGCATCATATGCTTGGCTGCAGACTCATCCCAATAGGTATATGCGCAAGCTTCAAGTTCGCTCAGCTCAAGCCCATGGTACTCACCCAGCCATTCCAATACAGAGCGCGTACCCGGCAACTCAGTCGAACAATACAACTCAGTTCGATTACACGTAGAAAGAATGGCAATTTCTTTAAGCTGCGCAAAGCCATGGGCCTGCCGCAAAGCATCCGCCAATTTATCAGGACTGAATGCCACTCGTTCTCTGACGGAGACAGACGCCGTTTTGTGATTAATGCCCAAAGCAAGAAGAGACATAGATCGATTAACTACACCAGACAACCAATAAGCGCGCAATGATACACCGAATTAGCCTAAAACATGAAATTACCTAGGGATGAAAGTGCACTTTATGGAACCAATTTACACAGTTTTACACTAATCAAGGTATGCTTTGGCGATGACAAGGCATATCAAACTCTACTATAGTGGCATTAGTCAGTAGTACATCAACCTTGGATCGATTATATATTGTGCTAAAAAAAATACTCTTTTTGTTGGTTATCAGTACAGGAATACTGACTGGGTGTAGCTCCATACAGAACGCCAACGAACCAGCACAGCCAACTCATGCTTGGGAAAGTGCATATGAACCTGGGGAGCTTAATGGAGAGTCTTTGTATGATCTTCTTATCGCTGAATTTGCTGGCCACCATCAACAATACGATATATCTCTTGAAAAATATTTAAAACAAGCTGAATTAACAGGCGACCCCAGCATTATCAGACGGGCTGCTCGTATCGCCCAATTCACTAAAGATAAAGTATCACTTGAAGCAGCGGCTAGAATTTGGGTTAAATACGAACCGGACAGCAAAGAACCGCAGACCTTGCTGGTTGGCTTACTCATCCAACAGAAAGAATTCTCGAAAGCATTGCCTTTCATCGAAACTGCACTGTCTACTAACAGCCATCAGATATTGGGGTTACTCAACAGTCACTCTGCAAAAATGACACCCGCAGAAGCAAAGTCATATTTAAACGTTATCAGCAAACAAATAACACACTCGAGCAAACACTCAGAGTTATGGCTAACAAAAGGATTATTCGAGCGCCACCTATCGTTAAATGATGAGGCGTTGATCAGCTTCAGCAAAGCAATCAAACTAAACCCTGAAAATAGAACTGCGTCCATCCAAAAGGTTAACCTTTTAAAGGACACCGGAAAACTCTCTGAAGCTCTTCGCATAACCTCGGCTTTGCTAAAAAAAGACCCTGACAACAAACAACTATCCATTCTTAAAGTACAAACACTTTATAAAAGCAACAAGCATGAAGCTGCCGTCAAAGAAAGCTCTCGACTCATCACAAGCTTTGACACTGACAATCAACTACACCTGTATCTCGCATTATTAGCATTGGATTTTAATAGGTTAAACGATAGCAAATCTATTTTGCAGCCACTGTACTCACGCACGCGAGACACATCACTGCAGTTTTATTTAGGGCTAATTGAAGAACAAAAAAACAATCCAGAACAAGCAATCCAGCACTACTTACAAGTAGATAGTGGTAATAACATATTGCAAGCGTATACTCGGACTCTTGCGCTGCTAGCCAACAAAACACATGAACCCCGCATCACATCGATAATATCCAATGCCACAGCAACCCATGCAAACCTAGCACCCAATCTACTCGTTCTGCATGCAGACTGGCTAAGAAGCTTTGGTTTTGAGAAAAAAGCCATCAGCCATCTAGATAAAGGGGTATCCGCTTATCCAGACCATATTCCTTTACGCTATTCGCGTGCAATGTTGCGCCCGCCAGAAGAGTTCACACAGTCTGAAGCTGATTTTAAGTTTATTATTAATAAAGACCCAGATAACGCAATGGCTCTCAACGCGCTAGGCTACACATTATCACTGTACACAGAGCGTTATCAGGAGGCCTACCTCCTTCTAAATAAAGCCATCAACATAAAGCCAAAAGACCCCGCTATCATGGACTCTATCGGCTGGGTACTATTCAAATTGAACCGCTATGAAGAAGCACTCTCTTTTTTGAACCAAGCCTACAAAGCCTATCCAGACCCCGAGGTAGGTAGCCACCTAATCGCAGTATTAGTGGCCACGGATAATAAACAACAAGCCCAAAAACTGTTTGCCGAATTATTCAACAAATTCCCAGATAATCCTCATACTCTCAACGCTAAGAAAACACTGAACGGACAACCATGAAAAAGTTTTTTTTATTGCTGCTGCTATCTCTAGTAATGACAGGCTGCAGCCTTATCCCTACCGCCACTGCACCAGCACCAACGACCATCAGTTGGGAAGAGCATGAAATGATTATATCCAAGATGTCTCATTGGGCTGCAGCAGGGAAAATAGGCATTCGTACACCAGATGATTCGCAATCCGCCACTCTCTCTTGGACTCAAAATAAGCAGGCGTACCGCATTAGCTTATCTGGCCCCCTCGGCCAAGGTGGAGCCACCATAAGCGGCGACCCGCATTCTTCAACCCTAGAAATTGCCGGTGAACAACCAATGGCCGCTGGCACTCCAGAAGAATTGCTTAGCCTGCGCCTTGGCTGGAAAATCCCTGTTAATGATGCACAGTATTGGATCAAAGGCATCCCTTCACCCAATAGCACTTATGACCTATCTCTTACAAATAACCGCCTAGCGAGTCTCACGCAACAGGGCTGGGAAATTGAATACCATAGTTATGTTGAAGCCAACAAAACAAGCCTACCAAGAAAGCTAACAATGACCCGCGAAGCGCTAAAGCTGACATTGATTCTACGGAACTGGCGAATTATTGATTAAAAAGAGCACAATTTTCGTTTTTACTTGACCATTCTGGCTGTTTTTAAGAGAATAGCGCCCTCTTTTTGAGGGGAATGACCTCCAGAGATGATACTGGGGTATAGCCAAGCGGTAAGGCAGCGGGTTTTGATCCCGTCATGCGCAGGTTCAAATCCTGCTACCCCAGCCAATAATCTATGGTGAGTTCCCACTCAACATGAATTCCAATGAAGAACAGTCCGAAAAGGTGCACATCATGTCAGAAATGATGGTTTTCACTGGCAATGCAAACCCTGAGCTAGCGCTCAAAGTAGTCGATCGCCTCGATATACCAATGGGTAAAGCTCACGTTGCTCGTTTTAGCGATGGTGAAGTCAGTGTCGAAATCCAGGAAAACGTCCGCGGTAGAGATGTTTTTATTATTCAATCCACTTGCGCACCGACCAACGACAACCTCATGGAATTGATTGTCTTGGCTGATGCACTGCGTCGCGCATCAGCAGCAAGAATTACAGCTGTAGTACCTTACTTTGGTTACGCTAGACAGGATCGTCGTCCGCGTTCAGCTCGTGTTGCTATCACAGCTAAAGTTGTTGCTGACATGATGACAACGATAGGTGTAGACCGTGTACTCACAGTAGACCTTCATGCAGACCAGATTCAGGGATTCTTCTCTGTTCCTGTAGACAACGTTTATGGCTCTCCAGTATTACTGGACGACATTATTGACCAGCAGTACGAAAACCCAATGGTTGTTTCTCCAGACGTTGGTGGTGTAGTACGTGCCCGTGCTGTTGCCAAGCAGTTGGATTGCGACCTAGCTATTATCGACAAACGCCGTGAACGCGCTAACGAATCTCAGGTGATGAACATCATCGGTGATGTAGAGAACCGCACCTGCGTTTTAGTAGATGATATGTGTGACACAGCAGGCACTTTATGTAAAGCCGCACAGGCGCTCAAAGAAAACGGCGCGGCTCGTGTTATTGCATACGCAACTCATGCGGTTTTATCAGGCCCTGCAATCAACAACATTACGAACTCTATGCTAGATGAATTGGTCGTTACTGACACCATTCCTCTATCAAAAGATGCACAACAGTGCAGCAAAATTAGACAGCTAACTTTAGCGCCCTTACTGGCTGAAGCAGTACGTCGTGTTTGCAACGAAGAATCTATCAGCGCTATGTTCCGCTAGCCGGAACAAAGCCTGCCAGAAACCCGCTACCGGGTATATGAAGTCCTGAAAAGGGCTATTTTAAATCACTTTAGAGCCCTGGTCGCGAGGCGCTAAAGGTAGTTTACTTATAGGTAAAAAAATGTCTAATTTTGTAGTTGAAGCTGTATCTCGTGAAGATCAGGGGAAAGGTGCGAGCCGCCGCCTGCGTCACGAAGGCCTGGTACCAGGCGTTGTATACGGCAGCGAAACACCAGCCTCTATCTCAATGGTCAACAAAGACTTGGTCAAGTTATTATCTGATGAGACTTTTTTCTCTTCTATCCTAACTTTGAAAATTGATGGGAAAGATGAAAAAGTAATCATTAAAGACTTGCAGCGTCACCCTGCCAAGTTACTGATTATGCATGCTGATTTTCTTCGTGTTGTTAGCACTCAAAAAATCAAAATCACCGTTCCTCTTCATTTTGCTAATTTTGAAAAATCTGCTGCGTCTAAAGCCGCTGCAAAATTTGCTGCTGAAAGCAACGTTGTAGAGATTTTGTGCCTACCTGACAACCTACCAGAAGCACTGACTATTGATCTAGAAAATGTTGAAATTGGTCAGACTCTTCACCTGTCAGATATCACAGTACCAGAAGGTGTTGAGATTGCTGCATTGCGTCGTGGTGGAGACCACAACCAAGGGATCGGTTACATCTACTCTCCACGCGGTGCTAAATAATATATTTAGCCTTAGGACGTTAGCCCTGGCATGAAAGATACGATTCAGCTCATTGTTGGCTTGGGTAACCCAGGCAGTCAATACGCTAAAACCCGTCATAATGCCGGTGCCGAGTTTGTCGAGCAGCTTGCTGCCCGACAACTCACTTCCCTACAAGCCGAAAAGAAGTATTACGGCTTGTATGGGAAAACCACTCTGAATAATCAGACAATACATTTACTGATACCGACCACCTACATGAACCTTAGTGGGCAGTCTGTTTCAGCGCTTGCCAATTTTTACAAAATTCCTCCAGAAAACATTCTTGTTGCTCACGACGAACTCGACTTACCTCCCGGTATTGCACGCTTTAAAAAAGGCGGCGGACACGGTGGACACAACGGTTTAAGAGATATCATTAGCAAGATGGGGAACAATAAAAATTTTTACAGGCTACGCCTTGGCATCGGACACCCCGGCCACGCAAACGCAGTGGCTGACTTTGTATTAAACAAAGCACCAATCAGCGATCGCAATAGTACACAAACAGCAATCGAAGAAGCAATCCACTATCTCCCTGATGCCACTTGCGGCGATTGGGCGAAAGCCATGAACAAACTCCACAGCTTTAAAGGCTAACGAAAGGTAATTACATTATGGGTTTTAAATGCGGAATCGTTGGCCTGCCTAACGTAGGTAAATCAACACTATTCAACGCTCTTACAAAAGCAGGCATTGATGCTGCTAACTTTCCATTTTGCACTATCGAGCCTAATTCTGGCGTTGTCCCTATGCCAGATACACGACTAGATAACCTTGCAAAAATAGTCAACCCAGAGCGTATTTTGCCAACAACCATGGAGTTTGTAGATATTGCCGGGCTTGTTGCTGGAGCGTCTAAAGGCGAAGGTCTCGGTAATAAGTTTCTTGCAAACATTCGTGAAACCGACGCCATTGCACACGTTGTTCGTTGTTTTGATAATGACAATGTTATTCATGTTGCTAATAAAATTGACCCGATTGCTGATATTGAAATCATCAATATGGAACTAGCACTAGCTGATCTAGACTCGGTCGAAAAACAGCTATTTAAAGTCCAAAAACAAGCTAAGGGTGGCGACAAAGAAGCCATCAAAGCAAAAGAGTTGCTTGAACGCCTTAAGCCCCACTTAGAAGAAGGCCTGTCCGCACGCGCATTAACCTTCACACCAGAAGAACTCAAAGTCATTAGTACATTCCATCTACTCAGCATCAAACCCATGATGTATATAGCTAACGTAGATGAAGATGGCTTTGAAGATAACCCTCATTTAGACAAAGTCACTGAGTTTGCCACCGCCGAAGGCGCGCAAGTTGTTGCTATTTGTAATAAGTTAGAAGCTGAGATTGCAGAACTTGATGACGATGAAAAGAATGAGTTTCTGCAAGACCTAGGTATGGATGAAGCAGGTCTTGACCGATTAATACGCGCAGGCTACGAGCTACTAGGCCTACAGACTTACTTCACAGCGGGCGTTAAAGAAGTACGCGCATGGACCATTCCTATTGGCGCTACGGCTCCACAAGGCGCCGGCGTTATCCACACCGACTTTGAAAAAGGTTTTATCCGAGCCGAAGTGATTAGCTACGAGCATTTCATCGAGTTTAACGGTGAGCAAGGCGCGAAGGATGCCGGAAAATGGCGACTGGAAGGAAAAGAGTATGTATTGAAAGACGGCGACGTCATTCATTACCGCTTCAACGTTTAAAGTAACAGCATCATTGTTTAATAAAGCCGACTATTGAGTCGGCTTTTTCATATAAATCAACACTATTTAAACTATTTCCACTTTTTTACATTTTACGTGTTGACAGGTTTTTAAAAAAATAGAATAATGCGCGCCTCGAATGACTACGGCGATGTAGCTCAGTTGGTTAGAGCAACGCATTCATAATGCGTGGGTCGCAGGTTCAAATCCCGCCATCGCCACCATTCGAAGAGAAATAGGGGTATAGCCAAGCGGTAAGGCAACGGGTTTTGATCCCGTCATGCGCAGGTTCAAATCCTGCTACCCCTACCATTTCTCTCTTGAATCGCCTGATTCATGCTCTTTACTACAGGGGTATCGCCAAGCGGTAAGGCACTGGATTCTGATTCCAGCATGCGTAGGTTCAAATCCTTCTACCCCTGCCATTTTCTCTTTTTTTCCTGACAGTTCCTAATAAAACAGCTAAACTTTAATTCTTAATCTTTTGCTGTACTTGGATGTTGAATTAAAGGAAGTTAGGAATGAGAGAAGCGGTCACCACGTCGGATGCACTACTACAACGTTTATCTGATCAACGCCGGCAAAGACTGCGCAAGAATGTCCAGCTACTATTCCTTGGACTCCGGCCTGAAGAAACAGACCCCATTATATCTCTACTTCGCGGCGCTAGACTTGCACCCCGAGGCAGACAGCTCAACACTGAAGACGAATTCCTTGAAGCATTAAGCGAACGAGCCTGGGACTTAATCATCTGCACCTCCGAGCGTGAAGACTTCGGCATTAAGCATGCAATGAACCATCTGAAGCGTTTTGATAAAGACATCCCTGTCATTCAATTAGTCCCCCATGCTGACAGCCAGTTATCTCTGCAAGGCTTAAAAGCCAATATGCAAGCAGTAGTACCGCTTGAAGAAAAAGAGCTGCTACTGATCACCATTCGCCGAGAACTAGAACACTTAGAAAACCGTCGACGCATGCGCCAAGCCGAAGCCCAGCTTAACGAAGCTGAAAAGCGGGGACGCATGCTCATGGAGCGTTCAACACTCGCTATTGGCTATTTTGATGCTGAGCGCTTACTTCTAGCCAATAATGCCTTTGCCCTACTCTTTGGCTATGATAATCCCACAAAGTTAGAAGGGAAATTAATCGACATGTTCGTCGTCCCTCAGGACAGCAATGAGCTACACGAGCAAGTTCGCTACTTTGCCGAAGAAAACTTAAAAGAGCTTATTTTTCAACTCACAGGCCGTCGTGCTGATGACTCTAATTTTAACGCCCATATTGAACTACAAGAAACACGACTAAACGGTAAACCTTGCGTCCAAGTTATTGTTCGAGCCGAAAGCACCCAGAGTAGTAAAAAATCTTTTAGCGAGCACGATCCTATAACCGGCCTTTACAACGCAGAATTTTTCCAGAGACGCCTTGATGAGATAATTCAAGCAGCCTTACCTGGCGGACATGACTGCCAGCTGTTTTACATCAATATCAATAACTATTCGAGTATACGTGCTGATTTTGGGAGTGATTGCTGCGACCACATTGCTAGGGACCTAGCCGATCTTCTAAAAACTCAAATCAACCCTGTACATATTAAAGGCAGGTTATCTGACGCAGGTTTTTGCGTTATATTCCATGACCCTAGCCCTGATAAAGCAGCCGCTGCAGCTGAGAAACTCTGCACCGCTATTTCAAAACACAAATCAAGCCTCCACAACACCGAGCTAGGCTTTACATGTTCGATAGGTATTACCACTATTACCGACTCATCACCTAATACGCCGTTACTAATTGAGCGCGCAAAATCAGCGGCAGACAGCATAAGCTCTAATACCGACAGCGGTGTGATGTTCTACCTTCCTGAAGTAAGCCCAACCGAACAAGATGCAAGCAAAGCCATGGATGCTTTGAAAAAGGCAATTGAAGAACAACAATTTAAATTACTTTACCAACCTATCGTGCCACTGTCTTACGCAAGTCAACTAAGCCATTATGAAGCACTGCTGAGGCTACTTGATAAAAACAACAACGAGATATCCCCCTCTCTATTTTTAGAAACGGTGGATATAGCGGAACTTAGTACCACGATGGATCGCTGGGTGATTCAAGAATGCATCAGACACCTACGAGAAGAGCTCAACAGCGGCAATAGGCACCGGCTTTTCATTAGTGTAACCAAACGCACCTGGGGTGACCCAGATATCCTTATATGGCTATCTGAGAAGCTTAGAGAGTTCAGAATACCTGCAGACCTACTCGTATTCCAAATAAGCGAGAGCGAGTGCTCCAGCCATTTAGTCGGCGCTCAAGCATTTGCCGACGGACTCAAGAAACTACACTGCTTGATTTGCATTAAGCACTTTGGCTGCTCAAGCAATGCCAACCAAGTACTACGGCAAATCAGTCCTGACTATGTCAAAATTGACGGCTCGTTCGTACAGGAACTAGCATCCGCATCTTCAATAGATGCCTCTTTTGAGGAAATGATAGAGGCACTGAAATCTCAAGGAAAAATCACTATAGCACCCTTGGTAGAAGACCCAAAAATCATGAGCCGTTTATGGAAGTCGGGGGTTGGCCTGATACAAGGTTACTACCTACAACCACCTAGAGAAAAAATGGACTATGATTTCTTCGAAGGCTAAAAAAAATGCCAGCGCTTTCCAACGCTGGCATTCTTTCCTATCGATTGAGCAAGCAATACTTATTGAAGCGAATCACGATCTCTAAAGCCAATTAGATACAAAATACCATCAAGGCCGAGCGTAGAAATAGCTTGTTTTGCGCTTTGTCGAACTAATGGTTTAGCTCTAAACGCAATCCCTAGCCCTGCAATTGATAGCATAGGCAAGTCATTAGCCCCATCGCCAACCGCTATCGTCTGCTCTAAACGCACACCTTCACGCTGAGCTATTTCCCTCAGCAACTCAGCCTTACGATTACCATTTACAATCTCACCCACAACGTCACCGGTAACCACACCACCTTTAATATCTAACTGGTTGGCATAAACATAATCAAAGCCTAGTTGCTGCTGCAGCTTTTCAGCAAAGTACGTAAAGCCACCTGACAGTATCGCTGTTTTAAAGCCCAACGCTTTTAGACTTGAAACGAGCTCCTCTGCACCTTCTGTCATCGGTAGACGTTGCGCTACAGACTCAAGCACACTGGCATCCAACCCTTTCAGTAGCGCTACACGACGGCGAAAGCTTTCGTTAAAGTCGAGCTCACCACGCATAGCCGCTTCAGTAATCTCAATGACTTGATCACCTACACCGGCTTCTTTTGCTAGCTCATCAATGACTTCCGCCTCAATAAGCGTAGAATCCATATCAAATACAACCAATCGACGGTTACGCCGAAAAATATTATCTTCTTGAAAGGCTATATCAACATCTAGATCACTAGCCGTACGAAGAAACTCTTCTTGCAGTAACGATAAATCACTAGATGCACCACGTACGGAGAACTCAACACAAGCTTTAGCTTTTTCCTGAGACTCATTCCCCAGTGACAATCGACCAGACAAGCGAGTGATTTTATCAATATTAAGACCATGCTGAGAGGCAACCTCCGTTACAGTGGCAATCTGAGCCGCTGTAATTTTACGTGCTAGCAAGGTAATAATATGACGCGACTTCCCCTGACCGGTAACCCACTGCTCATACTCTTCTTCGCCTATCGGCTGAAAGCGAACCTTCATGTCCATTTCATGTGTTTTAAATAACAAATCACGCAAAATAGGAGACGATTCCGATACTTGCGGCACCTCAATCAGAATACCTAAAGACAAAGTGTTGTGAATAACCGCTTGCCCTATGTCTAGAATATTGACCTGAAATCCAGCCAAAATAGACGTTATAGTCGAGGTCACACCCGGCTTATCTTCACCAGATATCGTAAGTAAAATAATCTCTTTCATCAAACTTCCAATCTAACTAAACAATAGACGTATTATACAACAGCAGTTCGCCATGAATTACTTACTACCTTTAGATGGCTTCGCCGCAGAAGCATTCTTAGGCTTTTTAGAGCGACGTTTTTGAGCTTTTTTACTTTTGCCTTCACCACCTTTAGATACAGCAGCTAGCTCTCTCTCAGCCGCAGACATGTGCGCCTTCTTATGTGCAGACCCTTGATGCCCCGGCTTCGATTTATTACCTTTTGCTTTTGGCTTACTTCTGCCATTAGCCTGCTTAGGTTTAGCACGCTCACCGGCTGCCCCTATCTTTCCTTCTGCTAATAGTTGACGCTGGCTGACTTTAGCTTTTACTACCTGACCGCTCTCTAATGATTTCACTAACTCAAAATCAATTTTCCGGTCATCTAGATCGACTCGCGCAACCTGAACTCTCAAACGATCACCCAGCTTAAAGACTTTACGGGTACGTTCACCCACTAAGCGCTGCTTTGCCGAATCAAAGTGATAATAATCGCTTGGCAAACCAGTAATATGTACCAAGCCTTCAATGTAGACCGATTCTAACTCTATAAACAAACCAAAACCTGTGACGGCTGAAACAACACCGTCATACTCATGACCCACCTGGTCTTGCATATACTCACACTTGAGCCATGCAACCACGTCACGCGTAGCATCATCAGCACGTCTTTCCGACATCGAGCAATGCTCGCCAAGCTGCACAACTTGCTCAGTGGTATAAGCATATCTAAAGGCAGGATTTGGAACAAAGTCATCAGGGCGACGAATAGTACGTGCCTGAGAGTCAGAATGGATCATGGCACGAATTGCACGATGCACCAAAAGGTCAGGATAGCGTCTAATAGGCGACGTGAAATGCGTATACGCCGGGTAAGCCAAGCCAAAGTGACCATTGTTTTCAGGCGTATACACGGCCTGCGCCATTGAGCGTAACATCATTGTTTGTATTACATGTCGGTCAGGGCGTTCTTCTATCCAACCTGCCAATTGTTGATAATCTTTTGGATCCGGCTCATCACCACCGCCCAGCTCTAGCCCAAGTTCACCCAAATAAGATCTAAGACTCTCTAGGCGCCCTACTTTAGGCCCTTCATGAACACGGTATAGCGTAGGCATATCAGTGCTACTTAAAAAGCGCGCTGTAGCGACATTGGCGCACAACATACACTCTTCAATCAGCTTATGCGCATCATTACGCACAACAGGAACAATTTGTTCAATTTTGCGATCCTCACCAAAAATCATACGACTTTCGGTTGTTTCAAAATCGATAGCCCCCCTCTTCCCGCGCGAAGACCTTAGTGCAAAATACAGAGCATACAAATGCTCAAGATGCGGCACCACATTTGAGTACTCACTTCGAAGAGCAGCGCCGTCATCAGAGGCGGGATCCATCAACATAGCCCCGACTTTTGTGTAGGTTAGCCTTGCCTGTGAATTGATAATTGATTCATAAAACCGGTAACCCGATAAAACACCGGCAGCACTAATAGTCATTTCACAGACCATCGCCAAACGATCTGCATTTGGGTTTAATGAGCACAAACCATTCGATAATAGCTCTGGCAGCATGGGAACAACAAACTCGGGGAAATATACCGAATTACCACGCTTGTGTGCTTCCTGATCAAGTGCTGTACCAGAGCGCACGTACCAAGAAACATCAGCGATAGCGACCCATAAACGCCAGCCACCGCTGGCTTTTTCTTCTGCATAAACGGCGTCATCAAAGTCTCTTGCATCTTCACCATCTATCGTAACAAATGGGAGGTGGCGCAAATCAACACGGTTCTGTTTTGCAGACTCTTCAACTTCAGGTGTTAAATCACCAATCTCTTGGTGAATGGCATCTGGCCACTCATTTGGGATATCGTAGTTATGAATAGCGACCTGAATTTCCATACCCGCCGCCATATGATCACCCAGCACTTCGATAACACGCCCTTGAGGCATATTCCGCTTACCTGGCTGCTGAGTAATCTCAACGACTACCAACTGATCATCTTCATAAACGAGACCACCTTCAGGGTCTGCAATCACCATAACCTGCTGCGTAATACGCTGGTTCTCAGGATGTATGTGCCCAAAACCCGCAGCACCTTTAAAGCGTCCTACAAGTTTATGCGTACAGTGCTCTAATACTTCTACGATTTTACCTTCGCGCCGACCTTTTTGGTCAACACCAATCTCTTGTACCACGACTCGGTCGCCATCAAAAACTTGTCGCATTTGACGCGGGCTTATAAATAAGTCGTTACCACCCTCATCAGGCTTAACAAAGCCAAAACCATCACGGTGACCGATAACCCTACCCGGCAGCAGGTCCATTTTTTTAATCAGACCAAATTCATTTTTACGGTTGCTCATTAGCTGACCATCTCGACACATCGCTTTAAGGCGTCGAGAAACTGCTTCGATAGGATCTTCACCAGATACTTTTAATTCAGCACACAGCCTGCCATGACTAATCGGTGCTCCCCAGCTATGCAGAAAATCAAGAATATACTCACGGCTAGGTACCGGGTTCTGATACTTCTCAGACTCACGCTGAGCTTCTGGATCGTTCTGGGTCCACTCTTTACTCATGACTTTCCATCCAATAGATTAACTATTTTTTAATAGTATGAGGCATAAACAAACAGGCCGGCAATATGCCGGCCTGTGTTTCTCTAATTTAAGGAAGCTCGTCTACCGCTTCCTGGTCGTCTTTAGGTGGTGGTATCAAATCTTCTTTACAAATGCCCATCATAATCAAAGCATTTGCTGCTACATAAATAGAAGAATATGTACCCACCGTAACACCCACTAACAGCGCAATGGCAAAACCATGAATCATCTCACCTCCAAACGAAGCCAACGCTATCAATACCAATAACGTAGTGACAGAGGTAATCAAGGTTCTGCTTAAAGTCTGGCTCAACGAAACATTCATGATTTCCATCGATGTTTCTTTACGCAGTTTACGGAAATTCTCACGAATCCTGTCCGCGACTACAATCGTATCGTTCAACGAATAACCGATAACCGCCAATACAGCAGCCAACACGGTTAAGTCAAACTCCACTTGAAAGAGTGAAAAGAAGCCAACAACAATCAACACATCGTGAATAAGAGCAACAACGGCCCCTACAGAGAATTTGAATTGAAAACGAACGGCAACATAAACCATGATCATAAAGAGAGCGAGGAGCATGCCCAACCCGCCCTGTTCACGCAACTCTTCACCCACCTGAGCGCCAACAAACTCATTTCGGCGCAGCTCAATTTTTTGGTTGTCACCTTGCTGCAAAGCAGCCAATACTTTATCGCCTAACTTAGGATCATGATCTGATCCTAAACGAATAAGAATATCGGTAGGCGCTCCAAAAGTTTGCACAACGGCGCCATCAAAACCCGCATCCTCTAACTGGCTGCGTATATTGTTTAAATTAGCTTCTTTCTCATAACCTAATTCAACTAAGCTACCACCCGTAAAGTCTAGCCCTAAATTTAGTCCCCGCGTTGCTAATGAGCCAATGGATACCAGCAATAGCAACAATGAGAAGATAGTTGCCAACTTCCGTAAACCCATGAAGTTGTAAACTTTAATATGTCCTGACATCTTCATGTACCTCAGATCGACAGCGATTTAAGCTGACGGTTGCCATAGGTTAAATTTACTAACGCACGTGTTACCAAAATAGCGGTAAACATCGACGTCACAATACCAACAGACAATGTAATTGCGAACCCTTTTACAGGACCTGTTCCCATAGAGAACAAAATTACAGCAGCGATCAATGTCGTAATATTGGCATCAAATATTGTCGTAAAGGCTCGATCAAAACCGGCACTGATAGCGGACTGCGGAGGAAGACCATTTTTCAACTCCTCCTTTATACGCGCGAAAATCAGGACATTGGCATCAACCGCCATACCCACCGTCAAGACAATGCCAGCAATGCCAGGCAAGGTTAGCGTCGCCGACAGCAATGACATCACCGCCACTAACAATACTAAGTTGATACACAGCGCAATATTAGCCAACAAGCCAAAGACACGATAAATAACTAGCATGAAGATCAAAACAAGCGCAAACCCAATCTGCACCGAAGTGACACCTTGCGCTATATTCTCAGCACCCAAGCTTGGCCCTACCGTGCGCTCTTCAACAAAATAAACCGGAGCAGCAAGCGCACCTGCACGCAGCAGCAACGCCAACTCAGACGACTCGCCCGCACCATCAAGACCGGTTATACGGAACGAAGACCCCAACACCGACTGAATCGTCGCCAGTGAGATGATTCTTTTCTCCACGTAAGGGATACGTCTTTCGACCTGCTCCCCGTCTACGGTTTCAATCAGTTTACGAGCCTTGTGCTCTACAAACAGAACGGCCATACGGCGCTTAATTGCGTTACGTGTGGTTCGTCCCATTAACTGCCCACCTTTACTATCTAACGTAATAGATACTTGAGGCTGACCATTTTCATCAAAAGTAGACTGTGCATTAGAAACACTTGAGCCGGTAATAATAATGTCTTTTTCAAGCACACCTTTACGCCCTGGCTCATTACGGAACTCATACGTCTCGGTCAAGCCGCGACTTACATCCGGTTTAGCTTCCAACCTAAACTCAAGGTTGGCTGTTTTACCAATGATACGCTTAGCTTCTGCAGCATCTTGCACCCCGGGCAACTGAACAACAATACGGTTACGCCCTTGGCGTTGAACCAGAGGTTCAGCAACACCTAATTCATTGACGCGATTACGCAAGGTTGTCAGGTTTTGTTTGATAGCATAATCTTCAATTGCACGCGTTGTTTGTTCAGTCAGAGTAACAACCAAAAAGCTACCGTTGTCTGCATCTTCGGATTGTAAAAGAAACTCAGTGTAATCTTTTCGCAATAATGCTTGGGCACTGTCTCGTGTTGCAGCATCAGCAAACTTTACTTCTAAACTGCCATCTTCACGATGCACCACTGAGCGATAGCGCAGCTTATCTTGGCGCAGCTTCACTTTAATTTCAGAGACATACACATCAATACGCTGAGCTACGGCTGTCGCCATATCCACTTCTAACAAAAAGTGCACACCACCACGCAAATCAAGCCCTAACTTCATTGGACCTGCGCCAATATTCTCTAGCCACTCCGGCGTAGTAGGAGCCAAATTAAGCGCAACAACATAGTTATCACCTAATACCGCGCTAATAACTTGCTTGGCTTTTAACTGAGTTTCACCATCGGGAAAACGAATCAGTCCATTTTTCTTAGTCAGTTCGACTTCTTTATAAGCCAAACCTTCACGTTTTAAAGCAGAAATAACTGTATCCATCAGCGGTTGATCTACCTGATGAATGTCACGTTGACCTGACAGCTGCACAGCATAATCTTCAGGATACAAATTGGGAGATGCGTAAAGCGCGCCAATCAGCAATACAAAGATAATAAGTAGATTTTTCCACAGAGGGTATCGGTTGAGCATGGTGCCCGTTCCTTGTATACAAACGAAAACGCCACTAAGAAGAGTGGCGTTTCAAACAAACATAAGTATTAGATACTTTTCAAAGTGCCTTTAGGCAATACAGCTGAGACATGTACTTTCTGGAAAGTAAGCTCGGTTCCTTCACTTACTTCTAGAACCACATAATCATCATTCAGCTTAACAACCTTACCCAGAATACCACCAGCCGTTAACACTTCATCACCTTTAGATAGATCGTTGATCAGTGCTTTATGCTCTTTTGCACGTTTTGCCTGAGGACGCCACATGAAGAAATAGAAAATTAAACCAAAGCCCAACAAGAAAATAATGTTGAAAAAACCTGGATCCATTTCTCCGGCAGCACCAGCTGCTTCAGCGTAAGCTGGGGAAATAAAGAAGCTCATTGCTACTCCTAACGTTATGAAATTAAAATTAATTTTCGGCTAACGGTGGCACTTCCATACCCCGATTGCTGTAAAACTCTGTTACAAAGTCGTCCAATTTACCCTGTTCAATGGCCTCACGCAAACCAGCCATCAATGTCTGATAGTAACGCAGGTTATGAATAGTATTTAGCTGTGCTCCCAAAATTTCGTGGCACTTATCCAAATGATGCAAATAGGCGCGACTAAAGTTCTGACACGTATAACAATCACAGGTTTCATCTAACGGACGCGTATCTGTTTTATTGGAGGCATTTCTCAGTTTTACAACCCCCGTAGACACAAACAAGTGAGCATTACGTGCATTACGAGTCGGCATAACACAGTCAAACATATCCACACCGCGACGCACGCCTTCCACTAAATCTTCAGGCTTACCAACCCCCATAAGGTAGCGAGGTTTATCTTCTGGCATCTTATACGCCAGATGATCCAGTACTTTAACCATTTCGTCTTTAGGTTCACCAACAGACAACCCACCAATAGCATAACCATCGAAGTCTATATCAGTTAATCCCGCTAAAGATTCATCGCGCAAATTTTCAAACATTCCACCCTGAATAATACCAAACAGTGCTGACGGACTGTCTCCATGAGCATCTTTAGAACGCTTTGCCCAGCGCAATGACAAACGCATCGACTTAGCCGCTTCCATCTCTGTCGCCGGGTAAGGCGTACACTCATCAAAAATCATCACTACATCTGAACCAAGCTCACGCTGAACCTGCATCGAGCGCTCTGGGTCAATAAATACCTTTGAGCCATTCACTGGCGACTGAAAGGTAACGCCCTGTTCTGTGATTTTACGCATCTTGCCAAGGCTAAATACCTGAAAACCGCCGGAGTCAGTCAGAATAGGCCCCTGCCATTGCATAAAGTCATGCAAGTCACCGTGCATCTGAATAATTTCGGTCCCTGGACGCAGCATCAAATGGAAAGTGTTTCCCAAAATCATGTGCGCACCGATAGCCTCGATGTCTCTAGGCAACATACCCTTTACAGTGCCGTAAGTTCCCACCGGCATAAATGCAGGTGTCTCCACGACGCCACGAGGGAAGGTTAAACGACCACGACGGGCTTTGCCCTGTGTCGCAATCTTTTCAAATTTCATAAAGCAGCTACGGCTCACAAAGCCTCCGTTGTATCTGTTTTACGGCTGATACACATAGCATCACCGTAACTAAAAAATCGATATTTCTGACTTACTGCCTCTGCGTATGCATGCATCGTATGCTCATACCCTGCAAAAGCACTGACTAGCATCAACAATGTTGACTCAGACAGATGAAAATTAGTAATCAGCACATCGACACTTTTGAATTCATACCCTGGGGTAATAAAAATGGAACTATCACCAAAGAAAGGCTGAATTTCACCGTTTTGGCTAGCGCTTTCAAGCGAACGCACACTGGTTGTGCCAACGGCTACCACTCGACCACCACGGGCACGTGTGGCTCTAACCGCCTCACAAACCACTTCATCAACCTCAATATACTCGGCATGCATAATGTGATCTTCGATACGCTCGACTTTAACTGGCTGAAACGTACCTGCACCTACATGCAAGGTAACAAACGCTTTTTGAATACCTTTTTCATCCAATTTCGCGAGCAACGCTTCATCAAAATGCAAACCTGCAGTAGGTGCTGCTACAGCACCTGGCTGAGAGTTATAAACAGTTTGATACCGCTCACGGTCTTCCAACTGATCTTCACGTTTCATGTAAGGAGGTAGCGGCATATGCCCATGCTTCTCGAGCAGGTCAATTACCGGCGTTTCACCTGTAAACTCCAGCTCAAATAGGTTCTCATGACGAGCAACCATAATCGCATGCGTTGCGCCTTCAAGCAGCAAGGCCGTGCCCGACTTAGGAGAACGACTAGAACGAACATGAGCTAAAACTCGATGCTGATCCAATACTCGTTCCACCAACACCTCAACTTTGCCACCAGACTCTTTCTCACCAAACAAGCGAGCAGGTATCACCCGAGTATTATTAAAAACCACTAAATCACTAGGGCTTAATAGCTCGAGCACATCCGAAAATTGACGGTGTGTTAACTCACCTGAGTTACCCTCTAGGCACAGCAAACGGCTCGCCGAACGTTGTTCTAATGGGTAACTAGCGATAAGTTCTTCGGGAAGTTCAAAACTAAAATCTTTTACCAGCATATCACTACAAAAAGGACATTAAAGAGGCGAGAGATTGTACAGCAAAATAATTTTTTTTATCATAGTTTAAATATAAGGATTGACGTGTAGCGAAAGCTGCCTATAATACGCCCACACTTTAAGCCAGTATGGCGTATTGATAGATAAATTACTTATTTAACTATCTGCTTATTGGGAATTAAAGTAAAAGATGTGCCGGTGTGGTGAAATTGGTATACACGACGGATTCAAAATCCGTTGCCGAAAGGCGTAGCGGTTCAAGTCCGCTCACCGGTACCATTACT
>NZ_JADGEV010000073.1 GCF_016744175.1 Neptunomonas sp.
ACATACGGTGAGTTCTTGCTCTTGTTCATTTGCCATTTGCATAAAACGACAGGCTGCGGATAGTCCAGCTGGCCCAGCGCCTACGATGACAACATCAAACTCCATCGATTCGCGTTCCACGGTTTGTTTCTCCCTCAGTTGTTTTATGTATCAGGTTTCCAAGCGGAGACCATTATTTTTTATTAGAAATACATTATAAGTAAAAACCCGTACAATTATAAACTGCTTTTTGACTAATCTAGACCTTAGGTTAAGGCTGATGTCTTGAATAAATGATAAATATCGTTAATATAGGGGAATGTACCTATGTGTTTGTGAAGGCTCGTAAGTGCTTATCTTTGGATTGAAGGGTAGCGGGCATGAACGATTGAAAAGTAATTGTAGACATAAGCAAAGATGAAGAAGCCCTTATTTTTCAAGTGGCAGAATATGGGCTGGTTGCAGATTTTTTCGATGCTGTTCCACAGTTTAAACAGCAGCTCTAGTTTCCCTCTGGTTAAGCCTGACATGGCCTTACCGTTTTTGTGCGCTAAGTGCGCACTTTTTTCTTGCTTGTAGTCCGGTTTGTCCGGATTCTTTGCCCGGCTTGTCCGGGTTTTTTTATATAATAGACTGGCCGTCAGAAGGCGGCCAGTTTTGTAATATACTCTTAAGCAGCGTTGCTTTCAGACCCTTCAGGGTGTGTAGCAATAAAATGTGATAGTACTTTTTTAAGTACTTCAGCATGTTCTGTATTACCTACTTTTTCAGCATGATTAATATCATCGATAATGATTTTTTTAATCATGTGCTCTCCCTCATGGCAGCATAGGTATTGGCCGATAGCCAATGCAATGATTGGGTCAACATGCTCATGCTCAGCAATCGCTGATACTTCGTCTTGTGTTACATCACACATCGCTAGGCATTCTTCGTAAGTTAACATGGTGTATCCTCCATCGTTGATCGGTTGGTAGCGAGTGAGTCTCTTTACTCGCCCTCTGTAAGACAACATTAGTATATTCTGATAGAGAGAGACTGATCTATAATACTAAGGGTATTTATATTCATGAAAAGGAAAGGTCTATGTTCAGGGTTTCATGTTGCGGGCGCTAAATAAAATGCAAAAACCTAACTTATCTGTTTGATAAATAATAGTTTATCTTTTTGTTGCGAAGGTGTTTTATGATTTTAGAATTAGACTTAATGAGTATGAACTCTGTTTACCATGTATTGACACAGATCATAATACCCAGACCAATTGCATGGATATTAACTGAGCATGACGATGGGCAATATAACTTAGCACCATTTTCCTACTTTTCAGCTGTATGCAGTGACCCTCCCATTATGATGATTTCGTTGGGCAAAAAACCAGATGGATCAGAAAAAGATACTTACACAAATGTGTTAGAGCGCAAAAACTTTATCATTCATATAGCAGGAGAAGATTTGGCTGAGTCGGTAACAAAAAGTTCGACTGTATTAGATAAGAATCAATCCGAAGTTGATTTATGTGGGTTAAAGACCGCCCATGTGGATGGTTTTGCGTTACCGCGAGTGGTGGGCCCAAAAATAGCGATGTCTTGTAGTTTCTATGAAGAGAAAAGTATGGGTAATAGCGGGCAGCATTTGATCTTTGGATTGATTGAAAAGGTTTGGTTGGATGACTCTGTCGTAGCGGTTAGTGAGAATGGCCGAATAAATATCAATGCTACTGCGGTTGAGCCTATCGGCCGTCTCGGAGGAAGTGAATACACGACTTTTGGAAAGGTTCTGAACATCCCAAGACCTGGCTAATATGAGTATTTAACTTCTTCAATCAATGTATTGAGTTTTTACATGACCTCTATAGCTGATTACTGCAGATATGAGCGAATCAGCTATAGTTAATTTGAGAGCATATTCATGAAGATTTATGTAGAAAAGTGAGTAGTACATTTGTCCTTATATGTTAAGTGGCTAGATTTAGTGTGTCGGATGGTACCAGACACTAGAAGTGCAATCTTGAAATACACAGAAGATGGAGAGGATGTTTATGTAAGCTGGCCAACACTAAGTAAGCAAGATAAGCAATTGCTGGATAGCTTAACGTTTGCCGAAGCAAAAGGCTCGCTGGTGACTCTGTACTCAGGATCTACATTGACAGTCGTTTCTCCTGTTGAGGTTTCAGCTAATGAAGTGGCTACGTTAGCGTTATCAATCCATGTAAAAGCGGAGGCTGTTGAACCCATAAAACGACTAATCAACTGGGCTATATGTTGGTTGTCGGAACTCATGCAATCGTCATCGTTGAATAACAATCAAGCGTTGCAAGAAAAGAATCATGAAATTTTACAGCATTTCCTATCTGCTCCTGAGCAACAAAGTTTACTTAACGCAACGGCTGAATATTTAGCTAAACGTCATTCTCTAACTGTGTGTAAATTGGTGATGCATTCTAATGAACATGTATTGTCCAGTTCATATGGCGCAGATTTGCCTTCATTAGATGGTTTGTTGTTTGGTGTTAATAAACAATTATTACAAGGGCTCTCAGCTGGTGGTCTTCATGAGATAGATTGTGTGCCTGACGTAGCGGCGCATTTAGAGAAACATAGTAAAGCGAATAGCGGTAGTATTTTAGTGGTGCGTGTTCATGATATGCAGTTAAGTATAATTCTCTCTTTTGACAAAGTATGTGAAGAAAACAACAGAGCAACAAATGATATTAAAAATATACTGGAGCAGTGTTGCTCTTTTTTACTAGTGGCAGAAAATATACCATTGAATAGTGGTAGAGCTAGAAAAAATTATATTGAGTTACTTCATAAACCAAACATAAAAAATCTAAAGGCTTATTGTATAGCGTTCTTGGTGATAATAGCTGTATTTTTAATTCCTGTAGATTACAACATACCTGTATCCACGATAATAGAAGGTAAAATTCAAAAGTCGATAGTGTCACCTTTTGATGGCTTCGTTAAATCAACTACATTAAAGGCCGGTGATGTTGTTAGCGAGGGTGATGTTATTGCTGAATTAGATAGTCAGCAATTAACGCTTGATGTAATTCAGGTCAGTGGCTTATATCAAGAGTATGAGAAAGGTTATCGCAAAGCACTCGCTAATCGCGAATACGGTAGTGTTAATGTATTTCAAGCAAAACTAAAACAGGCTAAAGCAAACATTGATCAAATTAAGTTGAAACTTGATAAAACTAAAATAACATCACCGATTTCCGGAATGATTATTTTAGGTGACTTAAGTCGTGATATAGGTGCGCCAGTAGCAACAGGGGACCTTTTGTTTCAAGTGGCACCACTAAATCAGTATCGTGCTATGTTGAAGGTGAAAGAAGCCGATATTCGCTTTATAAAAGAGGGGCAGCTAGGGCTTCTTAAATTGGCTGCACTTCCTAGTTCTACTTTTGATATTTCAGTATTAAAACCATCCCCGTTATTTTCTGAAGAGAATGGGAAAATAGTCTATTTAGCGGAAGCAAAATTACCGGAGGCTACTTTAAGCCCTTTGCGACCAGGCATGGAGGGGGTTGCTCGAATAAATGTGGGTAGTTATTCATTAGCTTGGGTTTTATCGCATCATCTAATTGATTGGCTACGTATTACGGTCTGGAAGCTTTGGCTGTGATGGCATCTATTGATAATAAAGGTGGTGTAGGTTCTTTAATGGGTACTGTGCTGCAGCTGGATGTACAGATGACACATGTTGAGCAACATACATCTGAAGGTACTTGGTACCTAATTACAGACGCTAAACAGGTGCATTACTTTCGTTGTAATAAAAAGGCTTGGGATTTTATAAATTTATTTGATGGTCATAAAACCCTATCAGAAGTAATTCATGAAACAGTTTTTAATGTGGATGATGAGGCAGCAGACAGAGAAGAGTTAGATTCGGTCATTGCTCAGTTGCTAAGTATGGGGGTTTTGTACAGAAATGAAAATAAATTAGAGAAAAAGCATTGGGTTGAAAAACTAAAACAACCCATGGCGATTAAAGTTCCATTGTTTAATCCTGATATGATACTAAATCAATTATCTAAACTTGGTTGCATATTATTTAATAGATACTTTTTCACTCTTTATATTCTTCTTTTTTTCTATAGCGTGGCATTAATTCCGCTAAATGAAAGTGATATTAGTTTCCATTGGAGTACACGTTTTTTTGATCCGCTGAATATTCTTTGTATGCTTATTATATATCCAGTGTTGAAAATATTTCATGAATTTGGTCATGGTGTCTCTCTTAAATACTTCGGGGGGCAAGCAAAAGAGTGCGGTATTGTTTTTCTTGTGCTGATTCCTTTGCCATATATAGAAGCATCATCAAGCTACCTCTTTCCTGAAAAATATAAAAGAGTGATCGTTGGCCTGTCGGGCATGTTAGTTGAGTTGTTTGTAGCAATGATTGCATGGTTGTCATGGTGTGCTATTGACAATGTTGGATTATTCTCAGATATTCTCTTTGATATTGTCTTTATTGGTGGTTTTTCTACACTGGTATTTAATATTAATCCACTCATGAAGTTTGATGGGTATTATATTCTTTCAGATGTTCTTTCTATTTATAATTTAAATAGTCGTTCTAGATCGTTAATCGGAAGCTTATTCAAAAAATATATTCTTGGAATAGAAGGTTTTACTAGTTATATCGCCAGATACGAATATAAATGGCTACTTATTTATGGTTTTTTAGCTATTCCCTATAGGCTTTTTATTAGTATATTTATTGCGCTATATTTGAGTACGAAGTTTTTTGTCTTTGGGGTTTTGTTAGCTGCGTGGGTTGTTGTTCAGCAAATGTTATTGCCTCTTGTTAGGGGAGTATATAGTACTTATAAAATAGCAAAGGTGGAAAAAAAGAAAAAGCGTTTTACAAGTGTTATTTTAGGGTTATTTGTCATTGCTTTTGTATTTGGGGTGGCTCTGAAATTTCAATATAGTTTTTCCACAACAGGAATTGTTTTTTTAAATGAATCTCAACAATTAAGAGCAAATCAGGACGGCTTCATTAGCGAAGTATACGTGCGTAATGGAGACAGAGTTCTAGAAGGGCAGAAACTAATTGAGATAGATAACCCGAGTTTACTAAATGCAGTGTTTGCCCTAAAGGCAGATATTGAAGAGTTAACCGCTCGTTATGATCAAGTTCGGGCTAAAGATTTACTCGCCGCAGCCGATCTGTTTGATCAACGAAAGGGGGTGATGTTAGAACTATCTGAAGCACGAGAGCAGAAAGATAAATTGACACTTGTTGCGATGGGTGAAGGTGTGTTCGTTAATTCAAGGTTAGAAGATTTTCAAGGAGGTTATGTAAGGAGAGGAGATGTTATTGGTTTCCTCCATGATAAGGCGCCTGCAGTGGTTACCGGCATCGTTGATCAGATGGATATAGATAAAATTCGTCAGCAGCTATCTCATATTTCAGTCATGTTTGTCTCTAACCCTGGTGTTGTTTATCGTGGTGAGGTGCGCAGTATTGTACCTGCCGCGAGCGACCAGCTTCCTTCACGTTATTTAGGAAGCCTTGAGGGGGGGGATATTGCAGTAGACGGCAGTGATCGTCGTGGCACTACAGCAGTGCGTAACCACTTTGTAATTCAAGTAACGGTTCCTCAAATAAATAAGATGATGCATAAGCCAGCAACCGCTCAGTTGAAATTTGTGTTTCACGAGCGCAGTCTTTTGAGCAGGTTTTCTACGTGGTTAAAAGTGAACTGGTTACGCAATTTTAGTGATTTTCACTAAAATCAGACTATGCTTATTTAATAGGTAACTTATTGGTTTAGACGAAAATTAAAAAAGGTTTATGAATGAAGGTACGCTTTGTAGTCCACATGGTGTTGGCGGCTTGTTTTTCTAGTTTATCCCATGCAGAAACCATTTTTCCTGCTGTTGATTGCGTTATTATTCCGAGCAAAACGGTAGATATCAGTGCTGCTGTCCCTGGCGTTATTAAAACGCTTTTTGTAGAACGTAGCGAAGAGGTACATAAAGGGCAGCTTTTATCAGAGTTGGATTCCCGAGTTGAGCAGGCTAACGTTGAGCTATCTCGTGTTCGTTCTAAAATGAGTGCTGAAATATCTGCTGAGGAAGTCAACCTAAAATATGACAAGCTGCAAAGCCGTCGAGTTAATAATTTAAAACAGAAAAACTTAACGTCAGCTCAAAATAAAGATGAAGCAGCGCGTCTTGAAAAAGTGACGTACTGGCGCCTTAAGCAGGCCAAGGATACCTTGAAGACGCGTCAACTTGAACTTGCCAGAGCTATTGCGCAACTTGAAGAAACAAAAGTCTACTCAACTCTGGATGGTGTTGTTGCTCAGGTTTATAAAGCGGAAGGTGAGTATATCGAAGATCAACCCATTATGCGCTTAGTGCAATTAAACCCATTGCATGTTGAAGCTGTGCTGCCTATGGAGCATTACGGATCAGTGCAAAAAAGGATGATTGGTGGCGTATTTTCTGAAGTTGATCCTAATAATGAGTTGCAAGCCAATGTGATCATTATTGACCCCGTAGGTGATACCGCAAGTGGGACCTTTGGGGTAAGGCTTACCATGGATAATCCTGAGAATAAGATTCCTGCAGGCATGAAGTGTGTTTTAAAGCTTAAATCAAATATGTTAAATGCGGATGAGGCTTTACAGAGCACTCCTAAAAATGGGGCATCAGCATCTGATCAAAAAGTGGATTTAACGAATGCTTTTTCCTTTGGTCCATTTGACAATGAATCAGCTGCGTTTCGTACAGAGCAAATGCTTAGAAATAAAGGATATGCTTTTGAGCGGCGGGATGAGAGCGTAAGTCAGGTTAAAGGATACTTGGTGCTTTTAGCTAATGATTATCAAAAATCGGCTCATCAATTGATGTCAGAATTTAAGCGTTCTGATGTAAGCGGCATGATGCTTTTGCCTCGTAGAAGCTATGATGGGCGTTTGTCCTTTGGTGCCTATGATGGAGCAAAAATGGCAGCGCTTCGACAGCAGAACCTATCAGAAAAAGGCATTAGAAGTGAGGTGGTATCTCGTTATTCAGATAAGCCACGTATCTGGCTTGATGTCACTGACATAACAGAACAGCATAAAATGGCGGTGTTGAAAAAAATAAGGGAAATTTAAAAGGGTAAGGAAATGTTGAAAGCATAGTTACGATGTTTTTCGTAGGAAAGAAGGATACAACGATGGGAAACGCAGATCGCATTTGGAAAAAGAAAACCATGGCGGTGTCTTACCTTCTGGAACCTTTAGAACCAAGAATAATGTTGTCTGCTGATCCATTTGGGGCGGCGGAAACGGCTGTTGATCTGTTAATTACTGATCCTAAAATATATGAATATGAAGCCCTCCCTTTCCTCCAGGTTCCTACTGAAACGGCTTTTTCTGAATTAGATATAGACTCCGTTACAGCACTTTTTTCTCAGGACTCATCTGCGACAGCTGCCGGGCTTTCTTCGGGTTACTCTGATTTACAGTTACAACCGTTGGATGGCGAGCTGATAGGGCCGCTATTCAACGAAGATGTTAGCGTTCAATTAGTGATTGTTGATGCCGGCGTGAGCAATCAAGAGCAATTGCTTTCGCAAATAATTCCGCATAGCTCTTCTGTGAGCTATCAAGTTCATTACCTAGACGCTAATAGCGATGGATTGCAGCAAGTTACTGATGTGCTTAACCAATATGATCAAGTGGATGCTCTTCATCTTATTTCTCATGGTACTAGCCAGGGTGTACAGCTCGGTAATACCTTTATTGATAATGAAAGCCTGATAGAAAAAGCCGAACTTGTGTCTACATGGACCAATAACTTTGCAAAAAATGCCGATGTGTTGCTCTATGGCTGTGATGTTTCAGCTACGGATGCTGGCAATAGTTTTGCTCAAACACTGCAGCATTTAACAGGTGCAGATGTTGCTGCCAGTGATGATAAAACAGGTGCTTCCTCATTAGGCGGCGATTGGCAGTTAGAGTCTCACTTCGGTGAAATAGAGACGGTGACGTTAACAGATGTATCAGTTCAACAGTGGCTATCGACATTGGCATTACCGTCTGCAGGTTTTTTGTTTGCTACTGATGATGTTTCATCGCCCAGTGGTGCCAATGGTTTGGATAGCTGGCTAGGGAGTGATTTAGTGAGTTTGGCTGATCCTGGCTTAACATTAGGCGCTACTTCAAATGGAACTCTCGGCCTTTTTCAGAACTTATCAACGCTAGCGCAAGATGGCACTTTAAATATTGATGGGTTTCATTTTGTCATGTCAAATATTTCATTGGGGAGCGGCGCTGCTTCAATTGATCTTTTGCAGGGCGATTTACTGTTTTCTACAGATCAAAATGAGACGATGGGCGGTGTAAGTATTGCTGAGAGTGACGTTGTTCTTTTTAGACCAACAACACCGGGTGATTATTCTACTGGCACAACACAAATCTTAATTGATGACTTAACAACAACAGGGACTGATCTAGAAGACTTTGCTCTAGTGGAAGCGCCTATGTTGGTGGCAGGGGGGGCCTCGCTCGATATAGGCGATATTATTTACAATGCAGGCTCGGTATTATTTGATCAAAATATTTATTCAGTCTCTATAAGCGCTGTCGGAGAAGGTACCACTGTAAAAGGCGCGCCTAATACGCTGGTTGATGGAAACTCAATTAGTGTTACAGGTGCAATAGGTGCGATTGAACTTGTCAATTATACACATACGGTAGGGGGAGAAAATCTAACACAAGGGGAGTTGCTCGTTTCCTTTGAAAGCGACCAAACTAATGTTGGGAATACGCCCGTTCCGTCAGTATCAAAGAATGATATTGTTACATTATCAGGGCCTAACTCGACAAATATAGAAGTGAATGTTGTATTTGAAGGCAGCGATATTGGTTTAGATAGCCAAGCCGAAGCATTACAAGCAATGGCTTTAATTCCTGATGATTTTAGTCCGGTTATTGCTAACAATAGCTTAGATGTCGACCAAGGCGAAGTGGTAACGTTATCCTCTTCTGATCTACTTGCCTCCGATATTGATTCAGCAGATGGGTTACTCACCTTTAATGTGAGTGATGTGCAAAATGGTCATTTTGCATTGGCCTCTGATACCGCAAGTTCTATAAATAGCTTTACTCAAGATAAGATTGGCACTAATGAAATAGTCTTTGTTCATGAGGGAGGAGAGCTTGCTTCCTCTTACAAAGTGGCTGTTTCAGATGGTGTTCATAGCTCAGTCCCGAGTAGTGCGGCAATCTCTTTTTCTAGTACACCTACCGGCACCTTATGGCTAGGTATTCGTGGAGATGAAGGAACATCTAATGGAATCCCCGGGTTAAATGGTAGCAGTATCAGTAAAGGTGATATTTTACAGCAAAGAGATCCCAATTTTGCTATGGGAGCAGGGACAACTGACGGAACTTTTAGCACAGCGTTTGATATGAGTCTTTTCTCTTCGCAAGATGAAACAGTAGGTTTTCATTATATAAGCAGCAACATTACGGTAGGAGGGACAAACAGTGTCTCTTTGCAAGCAGGTGATGTGTTGCTGAGCAGTAAAAATAGTATGACCCTCAACAGTAATGGCGCTTCACCGCCTGGTTCAGTCACTATGGAGCGAGGTGACATTTACTATTTTCGACCAGATTCAGTAGGCGATTACACAACAGGTAATTTTTATCTGTTGGTGGATGATCTATTAGGAAGTAATACCGAAGTAAGAGCCATCTCTTTGGTTGAACGCGATGTATTAGTAGGTGATTACACGTTACAAGCAGGAGACCTCTTGTTTAGCCGTGCGGGTGGATCTGAAGATAACGATATTCGTTTTTTAAGAACATCTGGGATTGATTTATCGGTAAGTGGAGATTTTCCCGGGGAAACGCACAAGTTAATTGAGGGTGATAATGCGGGAATTGATCTAGACAGACAGGTATTTGGGTTAGATGTTCTTGAATCTGATCTCACTATTGGAGGACAAAGTCATAGTGCAGGTACGTTACTGATCTCTCTAAAAGATGATGACTCTGATCTTGGCAATACATCGGTTAGTGTTACAAGAAATGATGTGATTGCTCTTGATGTTACACAAACAACGCTGGGTAGTGGCTCAACTCAGGCGCAAGCCAGTATTTTATTTGATGGTAGTGACGTTGGTTTTGGCTCAGGAAATGAAACATTGGACGGCTTTAGTTTAAGCTTCGATCATGCTGCTGCTAATGTTGCGCCGGTAATAACAACTAATAATTTTACGTTAAGTGAAGATGTTACCACAACGATCACCAGTGGTATGTTAGCTGGCACAGATGTGGATGATGTAGATTCTGGTCTAGTGTTTAATATTAGTCTAGTAACGGGTGGCCAGTTTGAGCTAGCGAGTAACCTAGGCGTAGCTGTTACCTCCTTTACACAGAACCAAATTGCACTAGCCGATGTGGTCTTTGTCGATAATGGAGATGAAACGGC
>NZ_JADGEV010000020.1:0-12127 GCF_016744175.1 Neptunomonas sp.
GAGTTCGCGGTGATAGCACTCCAATATATTGAGGTCTAAATCGATGTTGCGTTGTGCTTCAGGATTCTCAAACGTTGATTTGAGTTGCTCACGCGCACACACATTTTTTAGATTAACCTTGTTCGGAGGTAGGTTGTATTGGCTTGTCGTATTCACGATATGTGCTTTAAGATCTGCACCGTGGCGGACAATACGTGTACGTCGTCGCAGCAAATCTCGTATTTCCTGAATTATCTCTTACGGGTTACGAGCCTGAACTATCTTCTAATCTGGCCTTTACAAATGATGACATCCGTCTAAAGCCATTCATTGACTCTGCAATTAAGAACAATATAAAAATTGGTGTTGGTGCTCTATTAGATTCGAATGGCTTGCCAAAAATAGGGCTTATTATAATTTCTCCATTAGGTTGTGTTGATACTTATGAGAAAATTTACCTTCATTCAGGTGAAGAGGTGTATTTTTCTGAAGGGGCTCATCATAAGATACTAACAATTAGTAATACAAAGATTGCTAATGCCATCTGTGCTGATGCCAATAATGAAGCGCATGTGCAAACTAGTTCTGAATTAGGTGCATCGGTATATATTGCAGGAGTATTAATTACCGAAGGTGGTTATGACTCAGATACGGCTGTAATGAATAACTATGCTAGTAAATATAATATGCTTGTTGCAATGGCAAATCATAATCAACCAACTGGTGACTGGGCTCCTATAGGTAAAAGTGCAATTTGGACTAATGCGGGGTTACTTGCTAGTGCTACTGAGACTCAAAATGCGCTTGTTGTAGCTGAAAAGCTCGATAATGGCTGGGCTGGACAAGTATTTGAACTATAGCAAGCGCTTTCAATGGAACAAAACCCGTTGGTTAGGTTCCGCTTCGCTCCTCATTATGATCAACAGTTTTTGTCTGCTTAAGCAGGCATCTATAAAAAGGCGTATTAATGACTAGAGATATAAATTTGTCATATTCACCTAAAGAAATTTTTGAATTAGCAGGCAATATTGTGTCTAGGCTATCTGATGAAAATGCAAGCTCGTTTGCTGCAGGCTTACCCAATGTAAATAGCCTTTCTTTACGCGAACTGGCACCTTCTTTGTTACCGATAATAAATTCCATTAAGTCAGTTGGAGCCGTATCTGAGAGTACTTCGGAACTGGTTGCAGCTATAAAAGATACTTATGAGTTCCAAGCATGGCGACAACCATATTCTGAAAAAGATATAGGGGCTACGTTTACCAATGGGTCCGCTTGGTTTCCGATTGCTGATGTTAATGGGCCAATTGTTTACACGGAAGGGCTAGTGGAAATTATGCTACTAAATAGTGGTATAACCTATCCCAAACATAGCCATAGCCCTGAAGAATTATATATAGTTTTAGCTGGTCAAGTTTGGTGGGAAGCAGACGGTGCAGCCGATAGCCCAACCTGGAAAAAAGCTGGAGAGTTTATCCATCATCTGCCACATCAAGAGCATGCAATAACGGCTGGAGATGACGCGGTGTTGATTTTGAACTTATGGCGTGGCGGCAGCTTTGAAATGCCAAATATAACTTAAACCACTGGTCTATCGTTATTGGCAGAGTTATGCATAATGAACCCATGAAATACTATTTTTTATTTATAGCTATATCTCTTTTAGTGGGAGCACTATTTTTAGTTTACAACAGATTACAATTTATAAGAGTGTCCCAGAAAATAACTGGAAAGGTCGCAGGTATAAGTAGTATGAATTATTCTGCTGAAGATACTGGAGGTAAGTCAAAGCATATCAAAGTGGCTTATACCGATGCAGAAGGAAAAGATAAGATATATACGGCTGATAATTCATTACTTGTATACTTTTATCAAGAAGGGCAACTTTTGAAATTGGCTTTACATAAAGATAGAGTGCTTATTAATACAATAGTCGGTATATACACAGCTCCTATATTTATTTTCATACTCGGTTTGGTAGTTTTGTTTTTATTTCAGTCTATGGATTAAATATGCATAACAAATTTGTGCCTAATAATGGAGGTGAGAGGTATTGTAGCAATTTATGGGTCTTCGTCTTTTTGGGTTTGGTTGCCTTCCAGATTATCGCGGCTGGCGGAGAGAAGGCTCAATAAGTAACAAGGTCAAGCAATGGATTCGCAACTGGCGACGTTATGTTTATGCAGAACCGTAGAGTATGCCAGAGGTAACCATTGCTCTAAAAGGATTCGTAATTTGCCAATGTGTACGGAGGTTCCAATATGAGTGCATATCTTGTTGTTGATACCAATATCCATAATTCAGAAATGTATGAAATATATAAAAGCTTAGCGAAGCCTATTGCTGAAAAATACGGCGGTGTTTATCGAGTGCGTGGTGGAGCTATTGATCTTAGAGAGTCTGATCTTTGGACACCCACAAGGATTGTTATTATTGAATTCCCTGATGTAAAAAGCGCACAGGGCTTTGTCGATTCAGATGAGTATTCTCAAGTAAAGAATCTGCGTCTTGATAACGCTGAATGCACGTTGTTTATCATCGAAGGGTGCTAAAAGCTAACTGCACATAGCAAGTCACTCAAAGGATAAGTAACAGTTAGTTTTTGCGTCTTTGTCGCTTATATAACAAATTACTTTTTGCTTCTTAGTGAGGCGTTATGCCTGGGAACATAATTTGATGCTTGAGCCTGATCCATTGAGAATTCTTACATTTATAACACCGAAAGATCTTGGCCAGTGGCTCAAGTCGAATCACGCCTCTGAAAGTGAACTGTGGGTGAAGATATACAAAAAAAACAGTGGAATTGAGAGCGTGTCTTGGGATGATGTTGTTATTGAGTCTCTATGCTGGGGTTGGATCGACGGTATTAAGAAATCAATCGATGACCAAGCTTATCTTCAGCGAATTACGCCCAGAAAACTGCGAAGCAATTGGTCTAAAAGAAACACAAAGCATGCGGAGCGTTTAATAAGTGAAGGTCTGATGATGGAATCAGGGCTCGTACATATTCGTTCAGCAAAAGAGGACGGTCGTTGGGCAAACGCCTATGTTGTAAGTGAAATGGAAGTACCTTTGGACTTTCTGGCTGCGCTAGAGAGCAAGCCGAATGCTAAAGAGTTTTTCGAAACTCTCAATAAATCCTGCCGTTATGTCATCGCATACGGGTTGATAAGTGCAAAGAAACCAGAGACCAGAGTAAGGCGGTTTGAAAAATTCTTGAACATGCTTGCCCATGAAGAGAAGCCTAAATAAGTTAAATGCGGCATGAGAGGGCGTTATGTATAAGATTTTTCCATATTTAGTAGACACCTATATAGTTAGATTTTGATCTAGCTGAATGTATAGCGTGATCAAGCATCGTAACCCCGCCTATTTGAAGAAACGCTTAATATTTATCTTTTTGGCTTAGGCGGTGACGTTATAGATGGTGCAAGTATCTTTTGGCCATATGGGACAGGCTCTTTTGAATTTATAAAAATCATTGAGCCGAATTTAATGAGGTTTGTTTTTTTGACGGCAAAGTTTGGGATATCGAAGTATTGAGTAAAAAGCATGTATATTTCCCATTTTTCTCTGAGCCTAGTGGTGTGTGGCGAAAGCTAAAGTTTTTGAGAAACTTTATAATAACAGCTGCCACTTAAGTATCTTCATAGTAAAAATCTAACCAATAGCGATACCTGACGCCATAATGCTGGCTTTTGAGAGTGAGTGGCTAAAGTGTTTAGGGCAAGATCAGAACTCAGAAATTAAGGGTACATATGTATACAAACGAAGATCTTAATGACGCAGTTAAAAAGGGAATCTTTTCAGTATGCGCTGTTGATGAGTTTAGGGCGCAATTAGAAAGTGCTAAAAAAACACATTTTGTAGATGAAGAAAACTTTCGTTTGGTGAGTAGCTTTAACGATATCTTTGTCGTGATTGCTTGCTCATTGCTGCTGTTTTCTTCGCTATGGGTTGGCGAAGGTATAAGCGAGGGGTTAGGTGGGCTTATTTTTGCCCTGCTGTCGTGGTTGCTAGCTGAAGTTTTTACCCTTAAAAGAAAAATGGCGTTACCTTCAATTGCTTTGCTGTTGGCATTTGTTGGTGGGGTATTTAGCTTTTGTCTCAGCTTGTTTGATGATCCGGCTGAACTTTCATTCATGATGGCTTCAACGGTGTCGGCTATTGCTGCATGGTTACATTGGAAGCGTTTTGGTGTGCCTATTACTATTGCAGCGACAACGGCCGCGTTAACGACTCTCGCTGTGTCCGTAGTGTTTAGCTTCTTCCCCGATACAAAGGTTTATATGCTATTTGCCTTTTTTTTATGCGGTGTTGTTATTTTTAGTTTTGCGATGTATTGGGACTCTTCAGACATTACGCGTACAACGCGTAAATCTGATGTGGCTTTTTGGCTGCACTTATTGGCGGCGCCTTTGATCATTCATCCTGTTTTTACAAGTTTGGATATATTTGAAGGCAATGAGAATCTTATCAATATGTTGATTGTGATAGTGCTTTATATTTGCATGACGCTTTTATCCATAATAGTAGATCGTCGTGCTTTTATGGTCTCGTCATTGGCTTACGTCATATACGCCATTACTGTTATTTTGAACGAGATTGGTGGGGTTGGTTTAAACTTCGCATTAACAGGCATCTTTATAGGGAGTGCGTTATTAGTATTATCGGTATATTGGCACGCGATTAGAGCAGGGTTATTGAGGCGCTTGCCTTTGCATGTTCAACGCTATGTCCCGACGATTAATTAGAAATCACAGGCGTTAAACGGCATACTCTATGCGTAAAACATATCTGTTGAAACTGCTACGTTAACGGGATACTGAGACGTAATTTCGTTTTGCTAATCGCTAACGAATTACGCAGTGTATATAATCCCACCCACAAAAATCACAATGCTTATTTCTTGAAATAGAAAGGACTCAGGATGTTATTAAAGAAACTTACAGGTGGTGAGCTGCTTTTTGGCGAAGGCCGTATTAGCGGATATATTGCAGTGACGTTAGCCGCTTTAAGCTTGCTTGGTGTGTTGGCTTTTCATTTTCCTGAATATCTAACAACGCCAGATTTACGAGCGGCCTATGATGTAGATGTAATCCGTATGATTATGTTTGCAGCCTTAGTCGTATCAGGTAGTTTAGGCTTGCTAAATTTTGTGCGTAACACGAATAAACGTGCAGGTTTGATCGCATGGTCATTCATTATTGTCGCGATAGCTCTTGGTGGCCATCGAGTAGAAGTGATAGCGTTTGAGCAAGGGCCTGCATACTTGGGGCTTGATTGGTTCATTTTAGATCTGCTTGGCTCAACTCTGATTTTTATCTTTATCGAAAAGATTATTCCTCACAGAAAGCAGGCAATACTAAGGCCTGAATGGCAAACGGATCTCCACCACTTCTTTGTAAATCATCTTATTGTGGGTTTTGTATTGTTAGCGGCCAATCAGTTTGTCGCCAATGCATTTGGTTGGGCAGTGGAGCAAGGCTCCCAAGAGTGGGTACAAAGTTTTAATTGGATTAGCCAGTTATTGCTTGTTCTATTGGTGGCTGATCTTGTTCAGTATGCTCTGCACCGTGTTTACCACGAAGTCTCATTTTTTTGGCGTTTTCATTCGATCCATCATAGTGCCAAAACAATGGATTGGTTGGCGGGTTCTCGTCAACATATTGCCGAACTAACAGTGACACGTTGTTGTGTGCTTGCTCCTATCTTTGTGCTGGGTTTTGATAAAAGCGTGATAGATGCTTACATCATCATTGTTGGTTTTCAGGCGGTACTTAATCACACCAACGCCCAGATAAAATTTGGCTGGCTTAAATATATTATCGTGACACCACAGTTTCATCATTGGCACCACTCATCAGACAAAGCAGCTATTGATCGTAACTACGCGGCACACTTTGCATTTATCGACTACCTTTTCGGAACGGCAGTAAAAGGACAAAAAGAATGGCCAGAAGCCTATGGGGTAGTCGGTGACTATGTTCCTGAAGGTTGGTTCAAGCAGCAGGTTTTTCCGCTAATAAATAAATAATCATCAACCAAAGACTGGGATAATCTCCATCAATATCATGTGTGTGATTTTGTGCTGAGATCTTTACCGTGTTAGTAATGTACTTAAGCGCGGCAGCTTATAGCAGTCGCTTATCTAGGCGCTAGCTGCCAGCTATTAATTCGAGTATGTGATGAGCTCAACACGTAAAGAACAAATCTGTGCTTTATTAAAAGGCATCGAAACGGGCGATGAAGCATCAGTTTCTGTAGTTAATCCCAACAAATATATCCAGCATAACCCTCAAACCCGTGAAGGAGGAGAGGGCTTGGCGGCGTTGTTTAAACGTCTTTCTAAAAGCTCCCCTCGGGTCAATATTGTTCGCGTATTTTCAGATGGCGATTATGTCTTTGGCCATACAGAGTATGATTTTAGTAGCTCAAGAATTGGCTTTGAAGTGTTCCGATTTGAGGGCGACCAAACGGTTGAGCATTGGGATAATATACAATCTCGTAAAGGCCCTAATATATCAGGCCATTCCATGGTTGATGGCGAGACGATGGCAACTGAGCTCGAAAGTACTGAAGTGAATCGGGAGCACGTAAGAGCATTTCTTAAAGACGTTTTAATTGAAGGACAAACTCAAAAACTAGCACACTTTATAAACGCTGAGTCCTACACTGAGCACAACCCTCGTTTAGCTGACGGGCTTTCGTCATTGCGCACTGCATTAACAGTGAAAAATTATGAAGGTTGTCTTTCTATTCAATACAATACATTGCATAAGATTTTGGCGGAAGGCAGTTTTGTGCTATCGGCCTGCGAAGGATTTTTAGCGGGGGTTAATACTTCATTTTATGATCTATATCGCGTGTCAGGCGGCAAGATTGTGGAGCATTGGGATACCACTGAAGCAATTGCGCCACGCAGTGAATGGAAAAATGAAAATGGGAAGTTCTGAGCTAATAATTAGCAAACTGTGTAAACAAAACATGTTTGGCTTTTCGTTTCAAACCCATAGCCTTGCTGAGGGCTTTGTGTCGCTAAAGAGTAAGTTTAGGCACGTAGTGATGGCTTCTTTTATTATGTCTATCTCATGTGTTGTGAGTGCAGAGAATATCAAACCTTTTACCTCTGATGGGTGCAGTGCTTTCCCAGATGGGACGTTTGAACAAAAGAAATTATGGTTATCTTGCTGTACAGCCCACGATTACTCTTATTGGCAAGGTGGTACATATGATGAAAGGCTTATTGCAGATAAACAGCTAAGGGATTGTGTTTCTAAAGTGGGGGAGCCTCAAATCGCCAGTCTAATGCTGGCAGGTGTGCGTGTTGGAGGAAGCCCTTACTTCCCTACCTCATTTAGGTGGGGATATGGTTGGTCTTATCCTCGTTTTTACAAAGTGCTTACTGCAGCAGAAAAAATGCAAATATTATCTAGAGAGAATGATTTATAAAAGTCTATCAAATATCGAATATTGCAGAATATAACTATGTGCGAAAAGCAGATACTAAAAGTAGTTAACTGAGGATAATAGTAAGTATTGCATTTGATTTACTATAAAAATGGATTGTAAATAACACCGATTATTTTACATGTACTCTTTACGTGGCTCAGCACATACCCTTTAAAAGTTAGAACGTATACTGTTCAATAGTACTGCACTTAATAGGATTTTCTTTTCTCTATAAAAAACATCCTTTATGACAATAATCTTTTTTATAAACAATAGCTTAGTTGTTTACCTATACTGAATAAGATAACGCATGCAGTGGAGCTCTAAAGAAAATAGAGTTACTGCCGTTGTTACGTTTCTTACTTAATACAGGATGTTGTTTATGCCTTCATTTCTTCGTGATTCATCGATCGTAAATCAACTGGTAGTCATTCAATTAGCTTTTGTTTTGTTGGTATTCACAACGCTTACCGTTTTTGTAAATCATGAAGTAAACCGTGGTTTTATGGAAACAGTAGAGCATTCGGTTATAGAGCATGCTGAGCAGCTATCGCAGAACATTGATTTTTATAACACGACACTGCAACAACAAACCAACCGTATTGCTGATGTATTCGTACATATGTTTCCAGGAGAGATAAGTAACTCTTCAGGCGAGGACGTAAGCGTTGGTAGTTATCAAGTATCCTTGTTAATGAATGCGGGTGAAGTCATTACAAATAATTTTGATAAACCCGATAAATTCACTGAGATGACAGGTGGTACCGCCACAGTTTTTATGCGCGTTGGGGATGATTTTTTACGGGTCAGTACTTCTTTACGCAAAACGGATGGTAGCCGTGCATTTGGTACGATGCTTGGTAAGTCGCACCCTGGTTACAGTAAGCTTATTAATGGAGAAGAGTACAAGGGCCCTGCATACCTCTTTGGTCGCCATTATATGACCAAATATATACCGTTTAAAAATAATGCAGGTGAAGTGGCAGGTATTCTTTATGTAGGGTTTGATTATACTGCTAGCCTTGCAGAGCTAAAGAAAAGTATCTCGCAATTATCTATTGGAGAGACTGGTTTTGCTTTTATTGTCGATCTTAAGGAAGGTAAAACACAAGGGAATTTAGTGCTACATCCATCGGGTGAAGGCAAAAGAATCTCTACTGTTCTCGATAGTGGTAATAAGATTTTAAACACTATTATGGCCTCACCAGAGGGGGTACTTCATATCCCTGCTGTTACAACAACCGGTGAGATAAAAAACAAGTTACTTGCTTTTTCTCATGCGAAACAATGGAACTGGGGTGTTGTCGTTGGGAGCTATGAAGAGGAATTCACTAGAGCTGCAGATCAATTGAATTTAAAAATGATCCTTCTTTCAATTGTTAGTGCATTTATTATCACGGGGCTGTTGTTCATTACTCTGCGAATCAAATTAAAACCGATAGAAACTATTTGTGGCTATATGCAGTCGATTGGTGACGGGGATTTAACAACACGCATAAATACAGACATGGGTAGCTCTGAAGCAAGTAAAAATGAGATTCATCAGCTTAGTCGCAGTGCTAAAGCTACGGTTGGAGGGCTCCGCAGCGTTATTAAACAGTTAAATAATACAATGAGTACAATTTCTACCCACTTACAAACGGTATCAGGTGGTATTGACCTGTTACATTCAGATCTTAACCGCCAACAGCAAGAAACTGAGATGGTCGCATCGGCTATATCAGAAATGACTTCTGCGTCAGAAGAAGTTGCCAACAGTGCAGCATCTGCTGCAGAGCAAACTCAATTAGCTAGTTCGGAAGCAAATAACGGCGATGTACTTGTACAGGAGGTTGTTAATTCAATCCAGAGTATTTCAAGTGAAGTTGGTGAACTCACCAATATGATAGAACAGGTTGAGCAAAACAGTAACTCTATCGGAACAGTAATGGATGTTATTCAAAACATTGCTGAGCAAACAAATTTACTGGCATTAAATGCTGCAATAGAGGCTGCTCGTGCAGGGGAGGCGGGTAGAGGTTTCTCTGTTGTCGCTGATGAGGTGAGAAATCTAGCGCAGCAGACGGCAAAATCTACTACCGAAATCCGTGAGATGATAGAACGACTTCAAGGAAATACCCGCACTGCAGTACAACGTATGGGGGTGAGTAATGAAAAAGTAAAAGGTAGTGTGGAAATGACTTCTCAAGCTCGTGAGGCGCTTATCGCAATTACGACGTCTGTTTCCAATATATCAGATGCTAGTGTGCAAATTGCGTCTGCTGCTGAAGAACAAACATCAGTGAGTGAGGATGTTAGTCGTAATATTGAGAATATCAGTACGATTGCGATTGAGACTTCAAACTCAAGCCAAAAAATGGCAAAAGCTGTTTCAGCCCTAGATAATGCAGGTACCGAATTACAGCGTGTTATAGGCTTGTTTAGAACATGATCTTAACTTAATGAGTAGCTTTGGAATGTTACTCTTCATTTTTCTATGACGATTCAGCTAATAGACTGAATTAAATATAGAAATGATAATTTAGCAGGAATATATGAAAGAATCGGATCTTTATCTTCCGCTAAAACACTTTTTAACTTCTCAGAACTATGAAGTGAAAGGGGAGGTTCTCGACTGTGATGTACTAGCCGTGCGTGCAGAAGACCCTCCACTTGTTGTAGAGCTTAAGTTGTCGCTTAATCTTAGTGTTATTCTTCAAGCCGTTGAGCGGCTTTCATTAACATCGAGTGTTTATATTGGTGTGCCAAAGCGTTGCAGCAGTTTGGAGAGAAAACGTAAGCAAGTTATTAAGTTGCTACGGATGCTTGGATTAGGGCTTGTGGTGATTGATCCAGAAAAGGAAGGGAGTGTTGAGGTGCTACTTGACCCTGGTGAGTATAAGCCTCGTAAATCAGAACAGCGAAAAACGCGTTTATTAGGTGAGTTTGCAAAACGGGTAGGTGACCCTAACCTCGGTGGTACAGAGAAAAGAAAAGGTATCATGACGGCGTACCGTCAAAAGACTTTGCTTATTGCTCAGTTTTTGAAGGAACACGGGCCAACAAAAGCAGCACTTATTTCTCAGCATATTAGTGAGCCTAAAGCACGAGAGATTTTGTATAAAGATGTTTATGGTTGGTTTGATAGAGAGTCGAAAGGTATTTATGCACTCTCTCCCCGAGGAAAGCAGGAGATCTCTTTTTGGCAGGAAAAGTTAGATAAGAGCCTTGAGGTGTAAGGCTGCTCGATGAGCATCTGCCCCTTTGTTTATTTCACCACGCAAATAAGTATATGTGTACGTTGGCCTGTGACAAATCTAACTACTTGCCCCATTGCCTGACTCTGCCCACATCAAGATGTATAAAGTCGCTACGGGTATATAAACCAACGCCACCGCCTTGTAGTGCTAAAGCAGCTTGGTGTAGGTGTTTTGTATCAATCCCAGGTAGACGAATATCGATCGCTTTCCCCTGCATGTGTAAGCTTTTTTTAGCCACATTATTACTGCGTTGGTTGAGCATTGCATTGGTTTCGGGTGAGCGATAGCCAGAAATTACATGGAAAGGGTCAGCTGAACCCAGCATGTTTTTTAAGTCATGCAATAGCGTTAACAACTGCGGATCCATGTTGCCTACTTGGTTACTACGATGGTCACGTAGCAGATAGTTAATATTATCTAGGCTCTCCGTTACATAGTCTCCAGCGGCGTAGAAAGTGGTTTTGAGTGCTTCGCCGGTGTGAAGGTTCTGGAACATCAATGTTTTATCAAATGATGCTGTTTGGATGGCACCCAGTGCACTTGAGGATACGGCTAAGCCCGCAGTAATACTGCCCATATGGCGCAAAAAGTCTCTTCGAGACTGCTGATGGGAGCTCTGGGATTTATTTGGCATAGTGTGCTCAGCTGATCATTATTGATTCAAAAACCGCAATTATGCCTAATATCGGCTGGTCTGTATATTAATTGACCATTTGTTTTTCTTCACTTTTTAGCTTTGCAAGGTCATTTAAGTCGCGCTTATAGATATCATCTCTGAAGTGTAGTGTCCCTTCGTTGTCCAGCCATGCTGTCCAATAAACTATATGAAGTGGAATGGGGGCAGAGAAGTTGATCTTGCGTGTCTTATCGGTTTTGGCCAGTTGGCTTAATTTTGCTTCTTCAGGGCGTTTTTCGATAGATAGCAACGCACTGGCTAAATCTTGTGCTTTCTCTAAGCGCACACAACCTGAACTGTAATCGCGCCGTGTACGTTTGAAAAGATGCTTAGCTGGTGTATCGTGCAGGTAAATAGCATATCGACTTTGTGAAAGAAACTTAAATTGTCCTAGCGTGTTTCTTTTGCTGGGCGGTTCAAAAAAACGTAAATACTCCGCACCTTGATACATGTTTTCAGGTATAACTAGCTCGGCTGGAATGATATTGCTATTAGACCCCCATCCCGAACGGATCTGTAAGTTATGACTTTTTAGAAAATCGATGTCTTGTTCCCACTTTGGCAATATGTCTTTAAAAGCGATGCTTTTAGGTACATTCCAAGAGGGATTAATAACAAGAGTATTTATGGAAGTATCAAATACGGGTGTTTGTCGTTTCTTACGACCCACAACTGTCTTCATTTCAAGTGTAATTTTTTCTTGGTTATATAGCCTAAGCTTGAATTCGGGAATATTGACTCGGATATAATGCTGCGCAGAGGGTGTGCCAAAGCTTTGCTG
>NZ_JADGEV010000020.1:12227-58969 GCF_016744175.1 Neptunomonas sp.
TTTGATATATCGATAATACGGTAGAGGAATAGCCCATGCTCCTAACAGAGCATGGGGGAGGATTTACAGTTCAGCGCTGTGGTATATATTTTGTACATCGTCCAAGTCATTCAGCATTTCTAAGAATTTCTCAAACATAGGAATATCATCTTCACTGATAGGCGCAGTGTTTTGCGGTACAAACTGTATTTCAGCAATATCAAAATCGATGTCACCAAAGGCTTCAGTTAATGCATTCTTTGCCTTGAAATAGTCTGTATGTGGTGCGAACACAGAAAGAATTCCATCTTCACATTCGATATCAGATACATCTACGTCGGCCATCATTAAGGCTTCAAGTGCAGCTTCTTCATCGTCGCCTTTAAATACCAGGATAGCACTGTGATCAAACATGTGGCTGACGCTGCCAGATGTACCAATTTTGCTTTTAGTTTTGGTGAAGCAGTTACGCACATCACCAAATGTACGGTTAGGGTTGTCCGTAAGACAATCTACAATAACCATGCAGTTGCCAGGACCAAAGCCTTCGTAGCGTGCAGAGGAGAAATCTTCGCCGCCACCACCCTTTGCTTTGTCTATGGCCTTGTCAATAACGTGGCTTGGCACTTGGTCTTTTTTAGCGCGTTCAATTAAGCCACGTAATGTTAGGTTGCCATCTGGATCAGTACCACCGGATTTAGCGCATACATATATTTCGCGCCCATATTTACTATAGATCTTGGCTTTGTTATCTGACGTCTTAGCCATGGATTCTTTACGGTTTTGGTAGGCTCTGCCCATAGCGCTGTCTCATTAAAGTGTTAAAAAAGATAAATATTACAGATAAGTAATTCTATAGGGAACCGTGAATAAGGATAAAGGTAAAGATAAGGTTGAAGATAATATGTAGTAATTCATCTTGAAGTTACATTATTGGGGGCAATTGGTGTTAGACAATTGCCAGTAAATAACAGATAAGGGTATTGTAGAAGTGAGTAGGTAATTGGCATCCCCCTTATTTTGGAGACTTATCATGAAAACACTTCATAAAAATAACTTCTATTGCTGGAGTGTCTTTGATGAAGACCGAAATATAGACTTTCACAGCTATGTATGGGTACGGCCCCAGGGGAACATCGTTTTTGATCCTCTCCCTCAAACTGAACATGATAAACAACACTTGCTGTCGTTGGGGAAGGTGAGTCATATCATAATTTCAAACTCTGACCATGTCCGCAATGCACAATTATTAGCCGCAGATACTGGGGCTCAGATTTGCGGGCCTGCGGGAGAAAAAGAGAGTTTCCCTATTGAGTGCGCGCAGTGGTTGAGTGATGGGAGTAATATTTTAGAAGGGTTGGATGTATATAGTGTGTCAGGCTCAAAAACGGCGGGTGAGCTCGCATTTATTGCAGAGGGGGATACTCTCATTACGGGAGATCTCATTAGAGCGCATTCAGGAGGTAAGCTTTGTATCTTGCCTGACGGAAAGTTAAAAGATAAAAATCTAGCGATCGCTTCGGTGAAACAGTTAGCCGCGATTAGCGGTATAACCGCTGTGTTACCAGGAGATGGCTGGCCTGTATTTAGGGGGGCGGGAGTGGTATTAGCTGAACTTGAAAATTCGCTATCTTAGATGACGTCCTCCGTCTACATGTAATGTTCTGCCTGTTACGTAGCGGCTATGTAACAGGTAATGAACTGTATCAATGATTTCTTGTGTGCCCGGTTCTATTTTCATTAATGATTTTTGGAGTGTTTTTTCACGATACTCGGCATTATCATCTGGATTAAACATGATCATTGCAGGCGCAATCGCGTTGACTTTTATTTTTGGTGCTAATAGGGCCGAAAAAGAGAGAGTCATGTTGGCAAGTGCTGCTTTACTGGCAGCATAAGCGATATGTTTTTTGCTGCCTTTATCCGCGACATAATCAGTGAAGTGAATAATGTCACTGAACTCTTCTTTGCATGCTCGTAGTGAGTCAACCAATGCTAGGTTAATTTGGTAAGGAGTGCTTACGTGTACCTGCATCATTCTTTTGAGCGTTTCTGCAGGCGAGCTGGCGTTACTGTCGGGCAACCAGTCAGATGCGTTGTGAATAATGGCACGTAATTGAGCGTGATTCGTTTTAACTGTTTCAATGAACCTAGCTACCTGAACATCGTCATAAAAGTCACAGTAATATAATTCTGCACCTAATTGGCGTAGTTCTTTAATGGACTCATATTCTGTACGGTAAGTACCTATCACTGAATGCCCAGTGCTTAGTAGATGCTTTGCCAATGCATAGCCAATACGTTTGCCTACGCCAGTAATAACAATGGGCGCAATCATATACCTTCCTTAATCACAGTATTTTTCTAACGTTAAAGAGACAGAGTCTGCAAAGCGAAGCGCATGAGGCTTATCGACAGTGACGGAAGCGTATTTAACCCAAGGGTGTTGTGTGCATATGTCGAGAACATCGGCGACCAATTTTTCGAGCAGTAAGAAGCGGCCTTCTTCAACATGATGAATTACTTGCTTAGTGATGACTTTATAGTTAAGAGCCTCTTCGACATTGTCTGTTTGGTAGGCTTTTTCTGCAGGATAGTGGATCTTTATATTGATGATAACATCCTGCTGCTTTTCCATTTCATCTTGGTTAAAGCCTATATAAGTGCGTAGCCTTAAGTTGGTTATTCGAATGATTGCATCACTTATATTCATAGCGTTATCCGTAAGTTATATCTTCCTGCATAGATTTCTGAGTATACATGACCGTTATGCAGCGCAGTAGGCTATGCCTAGCTACTCCTTCAGAAGAGGCATAAATATTTAGAGGTATAGTTATTTAGTCGAGTGCTTTGTTGCCTTCAATGTTATAAATTGTCTGAAATAAGCTACACTTGATTCTTATATTCACTTTTTATTAAGGTTTAAGGAATGCTTTTCTGTCAGATGCTAAACAATACACGCAATACATAGGACCAAGGAAGTTTCTCTATGAAAAATTTAAGCTTTAAATATAAGCTATTAATGCTGATTGCGCTTCCTGTATTGATTAGTACAGTGATGCTTGTAAAGCAAGTGCTACAAAGCTATTCAGTGAGCCAGCAAAGTGAAGAGTTATCTCTTTATACTGAGTTAACAACGGTTAATAGTGCCTTAGTGCATGAGTTGCAAAAAGAAAGGGGTGCGACAGCAGGTTTTCTCGGCTCATCCGGCAAACAGTTTGCTGATGTGTTGGGGCAGCAAAGGCAAACCACACAAAAGCTTATAAAGAACTGGGAAAGTTTTTTAACTGGGCATACTATCGGTGATGCTTCTTTGCATTCACTCATGAAAGATGTAAAACAGCAGCTAGGGCAAATTGATTCAGTTAGAGCGCGTGTGAGCTCTTTAGATATGCCTTTGTCAGAAGCCTTAAAATATTACACCGGACTAAATGCGAAGCTACTGTCTTCTGGTTCGATAACGGCTAATTTAAGTCAAGATGTTGGTTTAACACGTGCTTCCTTAGCGTATTACAACTTTTTACAGGCAAAAGAGCGGGCTGGTATTGAGCGTGCCGTTTTAAGTAATACATTTGCAGGTGATAAATTTGCTTCTGGGCTGTATGAGAAATTCATCGTTTTAGTGACCGAGCAAAATACTTACGGCCGTATTTTTAACAACTTAGCGTCAAATAAACATAAAAAACTCTTCGATCGATTTTCGAGTTCTGGAGCCGTACAAGAAGTTGAAAGATTGAGGGCGATTGCTTCAGATAAGGCCGCACAGGGCGGGTTTGATGTTGAATCCAAGCATTGGTTTGACTCTTCTACTAAACGTATAAATTTACTTAAGAAGCTTGAAGATACACTCGCTGAAGACGTCATTCTTGATGCAAACTCAGCGCAGAGCCAGGCTTGGTCTAATTTGGTAATATTTGCAATTTTGTTGTGCGCATCATTATTAGTTGTTTCATTAACTGCTTTCAGCATTATACGTGGATTAAATAGGCAGGTCGCTTCCTTGTTCAGTGTGATGAGCACCGTGCGCCATGAGCATGATCTACGGGTGCGGGTTGAAGTTTATAGCCAGGATGAGTTGGGGCATGTTGCTGAAGGATTAAATGACACGTTGGCTAATTTTTCTCGTGCAATGAGCCAGTTATCAGGTAGTTGCGATACGTTAGTGAACATTGCAGATGAGACCACTGAAGTAGTAGAACATAGTGTTCAGAAACTACAGACTCAAAGAGAGCGCACCACTCAAGTAGCGGCGGCGGTAGAAGAGTTATCTGCTGCCGTTCAAGAAGTGGCGGGTAATACTGCAAACACTGCTGACCAAGCCAATACCGCTAGCCAAATGGCAAATGATGGGCATGAAGTGGTGCAGGCTTCAGTCCAGTCTGTTAATGAATTGGCTGATGATGTTAATTTGTTGAGTCAGTTGATCAACAAGCTACACGCAAGCAGCACGAATATATCGAATGTTGTTGAAGTTATTCACCATGTTTCAGACCAAACGGGCTTGCTAGCATTAAATGCCGCCATTGAGGCCGCACGCGCGGGTGAGCAAGGGAGAGGATTTGCGGTTGTTGCAGATGAGGTGCGAACGCTGGCACATCGTACCCAAAACTCAACAGCAGAAATTGCTTCAATAATCCAAGAGCTGCAAACGGAAGTCGAAGAAGCATTCTCTTTAGTTGAAGCTAATCACGAGAAAATGCGTGAGACCGTCGATAGTACTCATAATGTGGAAAGCTCACTGGATACGATTGTGCAGGCTGTTACAGGAATAATGGATATGTCTAGTCAGATAGCAACCGCATCTGAAGAGCAGGCAGCTGTCATTCAGGATGTGAGCCAGAACTTAACGGTCATTGATGATAACTCCGATGAAGTTGCGACGGCAGCGGGCCAAATTAAGAACTCTGCGCAAAGCTTGGCGGGCATGGCTCACGAGCTAAAATCGTTGGTGGGTGGATTTAAAGTTTAAGACTTGATGGGAAAAAGCAGATCATAAATGCGTGGTCTGCTTTTCATGCTTATAGAGAGCGCGCTTGGTGTCTGTCTTATTAGGCGGGCACTGGAATACTGAATGATTCTTTAACTTCTTCCATAACAATATAACTTTTTGAGTTCTTCACACCGGGAAGTGTAAGCAACATATCACCCAGCAAAGCACGATATTCAGACATATCTTTAATTCGAGCTTTTAACAAGAAGTCAGAATCCCCAGAAACTAAGTGACACTCCATAATATAAGGCAGTTGATTAACCGCTAGGTTAAATCGCTCAAACGCATCAGGTGATTGGTAAGAGAGAGAGATTTCGACAAAAACCAGCATACTGTAACCTAAAGCTTCAGGATTTAATCTGGCGTGGTATCCTTGTATAAAACCATCTTTTTCTAGCCGCTTAACCCTTTCAATGCAGGGTGTGGTAGACAGGCCTACTTTATCTGCAAGGTCGGTATAAGATATACGTCCATCTTTTTGCAGCTTAGTTAAGATGTTTTTATCAATTCTGTCTAATTTCTTCATTTTATAAAGTTCTGTTTATTTTTTATTAAGTAGTAAAAGTAACTGCATTTGATAAATAAAACAATAAAATTTTATTGTTATTTTCATTTATTCTAGTCGGAAATCTTGTGTTAGCTCTGAGAATAAAAATGAAAATACTGGTGTTGGGTAGTGGCGTTATTGGTGTGACAAATGCGTATTATTTAGCGAAAGCGGGTCATGAGGTTACTGTAATCGACCGTCAGCCTGCCGCTGCTCTGGAAACTAGCTATGCAAATGCGGGTCAAATTTCTCCGGGGTACTCGTCTCCATGGTCTGCTCCAGGTGTCCCTCTTAAAGCAGTTAAATGGATGATGCAAGATCTTGCTCCTCTACGTATACAGCCAGCATTAGACCCTGTGTTATTTAAATGGATGACCAAAATGCTTGGAAACTGTACTGAATCTGCTTATCGAGTAAACAAGTCTCGTATGCTGCGCATTGCTGAATATAGTCGAGATAGCATGAAGGAACTCAATGATGAGGTATCTCTTAATTACGATCAGCGTTTTGGTGGTACATTGCAAATTTTTCGAACAGAAAAGCAAGTAGCCGCATCCAAAGCAGATATCGCTATATTAAATGAGTGCGGTGTTGAATATGAGGTTTTGGACAGTCAGGCGTGCGTTGAGAAAGAACCTGCGTTAGTGCACGTGAAAGAAAAAATCATTGGTGGATTGCGTTTGCCAGGTGACGGTACGGGTGATTGTTTTAAATTTACCCACGGTTTGGTTACTGAATGCGAAAAGCTAGGTGTTACTTTTATATATAACGCTGAAGTGAAAGAACTGGTATTGGAAGCCAATGAGATTCAGGGTGTCAAACTAGCAAGTGAAACTCTTAAAGCAGATTGCTACGTGATGGCACTTGGCAGCTATAGCCCTATTGTCTTGGCTAAAGTCGGCATCAAAATACCCGTATATCCAGTGAAAGGTTATTCGCTAACCTTGCCTATTATTGATGAAAGTCGTGCGCCAGTTTCCACTATAATGGATGAAACTTACAAGATTGCTGTCACGCGCTTTGATGACAGAATTCGTGTGGGGGGTACTGCAGAGCTAACAGGTTATGATCTTAGCCTAAAAGATAAACGCAGAAACAATGTGGATTTCGTTGTAAGTGACTTGTTCTCAGGAGGAGGCGATTTATCGAAGGCCGATTTTTGGACAGGATTGCGCCCAATGACACCTGATGGCACCCCTGTGCTCGGGGCTACAAAATATCCTAACCTTTATTTGAACACAGGGCACGGTACTCTGGGATGGACGATGGCCGTTGGGTCTGCTCGTTTTGTGACGGATTCAATTATTGGTCGGCAAACAGATATTGACCCATCTGGTCTTGGAATAGAAAGATATGTTTAAAAAAAGTGTGTTACCCATTATTGTTATGCCTTTAAATTAAATGACCCAACATAAATATATTAAAGAGAGTTTATTATGAATCGTAGCGTTATATCTACAGACAAAGCACCCGCGGCTATTGGTACCTATTCTCAGGCTGTAAAAGCAGGCAACACTGTTTACATCTCCGGTCAAATCCCGCTCGATCCAGAGACCATGGAGATGGTAACGGAGTCTTTTGAAGCTCAAGCTGTACGAGTGTTTGAAAATATGAAAGCGATTGCTGAAGCTTCTGGTGGCTCTTTTTCGGATATAGTTAAGCTCACTATTTTGCTTTCAGACCTTAAATACTTTGCTCAGGTGAACGAAGTTATGGCGCGCTACTTCTCTGAGCCATATCCAGCTCGTGCAGCATTTGCTGTGAAAGCTTTGCCTAAAGATGCAGATATTGAAATTGAATCCATCATGGTTATCGCAGAGTAGTTCTGGATTAGCTTAATACTGTAAGGGGGGAACTATGGGCCGGGCAACACGGGCGATTATTGATTTATCGGCTATCTGTCAGAATTATAATTTGGCAAAGTCTTTAGCTTCGGGCTCTGACGCCGTCGCGATAATAAAGGCTGATGCATACGGGCATGGTGCTATACGTGTTGCTTTAGCTATGGAGCCTGAGGTACCAGCATTTGGCGTGGCTTGTATCGAAGAGGCCATTGAAATACGTGATGCTGGTGTTAAGAAACCGATCTTATTATTAGAAGGTTTCTTTACTGCAGATGAGCTATCGACTATTGCTAAGCAAAATTTTTGGACGGCTGTTCATCGTATAGACCAGATAACAATGTTAGAAGATGCTCAGCTAGTCGCACCAGTTAAAGTGTGGCTTAAGTTGGATACGGGTATGCACCGTTTGGGCATTGATGCGACGGATTTTCGAGAAGCATATGATCGATTGCACGCGTGTGAAAACGTGTCTGATATCGTTCTAATGAGTCATTTGGCATGTGCCGATGAGCTAGATAAGCCTCATACATTACAACAGGGCGCATTATTTGATCAAACGGTAAGAGGGGTTTCTGCTCCTCACAGTATATCAAACTCACCTGCAACATTAGCGTGGCCAACGATGCATCGCGACTGGATTCGTCCAGGGTTGATGCTCTATGGTGCGTCGCCATTTGAAGCGTCTCAGGTGAATGCGGATAAATTATTGGCGGCAATGACACTTGAAAGTGAAGTAATTGCTGTGCATGACTTGCAAGCAGGAGAGGCGGTTGGTTATGCGGCTTCTTATGTCTGTGAAGAAAATACCTGTGTAGGAACAGTGGCTATTGGTTATGGCGATGGCTACTCACGCCATGCAGGAACTGGAACGCCAGTTATTGTGAATGGTCAGCGAACCAGAATTATTGGTCGTGTGTCTATGGATATGTGTGCAATAGATCTTACTGGGCTAACTAACGTTGGTGTGGGCTCTAAAGTAGAGTTATGGGGAGCGCAGCTAAGCGTCAATGAAGTAGCACGCCACTGCGGCACTATTCCTTATACTCTGTTTACAGGTGTTACCAGAAGAGTGCCAAGGTACTACATATAATAATGTGGAACGCCTTTAAATCAGAACCCCGAAGATAAAGTCGGGGTTCTGTTTATTTGTTTACGTTGACTGTTTACTTTTCAGGAGCGTGAAATAGTAAAAATAGGTCAACTAAAATATCAGGTATTTCGTTAGCCATTTGTTCTGTTACAGCGCGGTTGTTACGGATCTCTTTGAATTCTTTTTCATCAAATAGATTTGAAACCACCATAATAGGCAGCATCAATTCAGCGACAGTTTCTTCTTTGGATGTGCCTTCTGCAAACCACTCATCTTCATTGAGGAAAACACCTTCCATAAAGGCTTGTGACCAAATCTCTAGTTCTGACTCTTCATTTTTTGTTTCAAGAGTCAACTCACACGGCATGCCAAGTTCGCTGTCGTTACTTAAATCACTGTAAATTGAACTTTTCCAGCGATTTAAGGTGCTGGTGATTTCTTTTTCTTGTTCAGCAGAAGCCCAATTAGGTACTCCATCAAACAAAACGTCCATCCATTCCTCTTCAGCAGCGGGAACAGGGCTAATATTGAGTGCGCAAAGGAAACCATGAATGCCGATAAGATCGAGAGAGTCTTCTGAGACAACGTCTGAAAAGATGAAAGTTTCTAGACGATCGAGTTCATCATCGGATAAAGGAGCACTATTTAATGTACTTGGCATATTCGGGTTTCCTAAAAGAAAGGCGGTTTTCGCTATTCTACTCCTAGACGAATGCGTAGTCAGTGATAATTTGAGATGACAGTGGTGTAGCCTTTGCGGATAATCAGCAGATGACGAATAAAACCCTCCATGTGTTAAAAGAAATATTTGGTTATGACCAGTTCCGAGCGCCTCAAGATGAGGTGATTCAGAGTTTGTTAGATAACCGTGATGCTTTAGTTATTATGCCTACCGGTGGGGGGAAGTCGCTCTGCTACCAGTTGCCCGCCTTGCTGCGTTCGGGGACGGCATTGGTTGTGTCGCCATTAATTGCATTAATGTATGACCAGGTAACGGCGTTGTCTCAATTGGGCGTCAGAGCTGCTTGTCTTAATTCATCACTGGATTATGTGATTCAAACAGAAGTTGAACAGGCGCTTCTTAGTGGTCAGTTGGATCTGTTGTATATTGCACCTGAGCGTTTGACGCAGCCAAAAACACTCGCACTATTACGGCAGTGTGAGATTGCTCTTTTTGCGATTGATGAAGCACATTGTGTGTCGCAGTGGGGGCATGACTTTAGGCCTGAATATTTAAAGCTAGCATCACTGGCGGATTCATTTCCTGATGTGCCACGTATCGCGTTAACCGCCACTGCTGACCCGCGAACACAGAAAGAGATTGTTGATCGCTTAGGACTACATAATGCGCGTATCTTTATTCAAGGCTTTGACCGTCCTAATATTCGTTATCGTATCGGTCAGAAAAACCGTGCGCGTGAGCAGTTACTCTCTTTTCTAAAACAAGAACACCCCAGTGATGCGGGTATTGTTTACTGTTTATCACGAAAAAGTGTTGAAGAAACCGCTGCATGGCTGACGGAGCGTGGCTTTAATGCGTTGCCTTATCATGCAGGGCTTTCCACGGATTTAAAAAACCATAACCAGCATAGATTTCTTACGGAAGAGTCGATCATTATCGTTGCGACCATTGCGTTCGGTATGGGGATTGATAAACCTAATGTTAGATTTGTAGCGCACTTAGATTTGCCTAAGAGCATCGAGGCTTATTACCAAGAAACAGGGAGGGCAGGACGTGATGGTATGCCTGCTGATGCTTGGATGGTGTATGGCCTGCAAGATGTTATTTTTTTAAGGCAGATGTTGGAAGGGTCACAGGCGGCAGAGCAGTTTAAGCAGATAGAGCGCCAGAAGCTTGAAGCGATGATGGGCTTTTGCGAAATTACTACCTGTAGACGACAAGTGTTGCTGGGTTATTTTGGTGAGAATGATCATGCGCCATGTGGAAATTGTGATACCTGCTTAGAGCCTGTTCCTCAATGGGATGGTACGGAAGCCGCGCGCAAAGCATTGTCTTCTGTTTATCGAACGGGGCAACGCTATGGAGTTAATCATGTCATTGATGTTCTTTTAGGCAACCTAACCGATAAAGTTAAATCTGAGCGTCATGAAAAAGTATCTACTTGGGGAATTGGAGTAGGTTTAAATCGAAACCAGTGGCGTTCCGTGTTTCGTCAATTAGTGGCGCGTGGCTATCTTAATGTTGACCCTGATGGGTATGGAGTGCTTCATCTGAGTGATCGTTGCCGTTCATTATTGAAGGGCGAAGAGACGTTGTTGCTTCGAGAAGATAAGCGAGAGCGAAGCAGCGGTTACCAGAAAAGTAGAGCGCCTCAGCAACAGTTGGATGCTGCAGATCATAATCTTTGGGAGCTGTTGAAAAAATTACGTAAACGTTTGGCGGATGAGCAAGATGTACCACCTTACGTTATTTTTCATGATGCAACCTTGATGGAAATGGTGATGTACCGCCCATCGACTCATGCTCAACTACACAAAATTAGTGGTGTGGGAGAGCGAAAGTTAGAACTTTATGGTGAACAATTTTTAGAAGCTATAGGTCATCAGCCTGCGAGTAATGAAGATAAAAGTAACCAAGCTCAAGAATCGATTGCGCTCTTTAAGGCAGGTATGGCCATTGCGCAAGTTGCTAAAATGCAGAAGCTCTCCGAGAAGGTTATATATATTCACCTATCGGCAGGTATTAAAAATGGTGACTTATCTGTTGAGGAAGTTGTGGAGTTGCCAGAGGCTGAATTACAGCATATACAGCAAGTTATTTTAGATTGTCAGGAACGGTTTGGGCAGGCTTTAAAACCAGTCCATGAGGCGCTTGCTGGTGTATATGAAATCGGTGTGCTGAGCTGTGTGCGGCAAGGGTTAGAGCGTTAATGAACGCTGATCTATGGGGGTTGTTTCTGAGCAGTTTGGTATCTTCTACCTTGTTGCCAGGAGGGTCTGAAGCATATCTTGCATGGCTGGTCTCAGATGGAGATATATCTCCTTGGGTATTGATTGGCGTGGCAACAGTGGGTAACACGTTGGGCGGCGTTATTACTTATGCAATGGGGAGGCTTGTTGCTATACGTTATCCGTTTAAGTTGTTGGATAAAGGTAAATATCAAAGAGCAAAACGCTGGTTTGATAAAGTAGGCTGCAGTATTTTATTACTCTCTTGGTTGCCTGTTGTTGGAGACCCTCTTTGTTTTGTTGCCGGTTGGATGAGAGTTAACGCATTCATTGGGATTATTTGTATTGCTTTAGGAAAGGCTGTTCGTTATATGTTGATAACGAGTCTGTTTAATTAGCTGGAGGTCGCTGGCATCAAGCCAGGTTTTCATATGTTCCGACAATTGCGAATTTTGATACTTTTAGGTGTGCTTTTAGTTGTGAGCTTAAATGCGATGTTTTCAAAAATTCGCACAACGGATTGGGATGCTCCGTTATGGGTTATCGTTTATCCTGTTAATGCTGATGGTAGGGCTGACACGCAACGCTATGTTGAGATGCTTAAAGAAAGTGATTTTGACGATATAGAGAATTTTTTTTCGAAAGAATCAAAGCGTTATCAGGTCGCTTTGAATAATCCTGTGCAGGTAATGCTGGCTCCTCAACTAGAGAGTCAGCCGCCTGAGCCCCCGAAAAATTCCAGCATACTTGATAGTGTTTTATGGAGTTTGCATATGCGCTACTGGTCTTGGCAGCAAGATAGCTGGGACGGCCCTGATCCAGATATAAAAATTTACATGAGCTTATACTCCCCGGATAACCAGCAATCGTTACGACACTCGTTGGGTTTGCAGAAAGGATTAATCGGATTGGTCAATGGCTATGCTGAAAAAGAATACCAGGGGCAAAATAATTTAATAGCTGCACATGAACTGCTCCATACCTTGGGAGCTAGTGATAAGTATGACCCTGCAACCAGTTGGCCGATATGGCCAAATGGATATGCTGAACCAACTAAAGAGCCATTGCTGCCGCAAACTTATGCTGAAATTATGGGTGGAAGGGTTCAGGTTTCGCCATCGACAGCGTTAGTTCCGCCTAGCTTGGATCATGTTGTTGTTGGTCCGGCGACGGCAATAGAGGTGAATTGGTTATCAGGTGAGTAAGTTATGGGTAAGAGGTTCTTAAAATAAAAAAAACCCGCATATAGCGGGTTTTTTTATAGTGTTGTAATTACTTTGGGTAATCGCGCTTGCTTGGACCCATGTACAACTGGCGAGGGCGGCCGATTTTATTCGGGCTGCTGTGGAACTCACTCCAGTGAGATATCCAGCCAATGGTACGAGACAAGGCAAAGATTACAGTAAACATGTTGGTTGGAATACCGATAGCTTTCAAGATGATGCCTGAATAGAAATCAACATTTGGATACAGTTTACGGCTTACAAAGTAGTCATCTTCAAGAGCGATTTGCTCAAGACGTTTAGCAATCTTGAGTAAAGGATCATTCTCGATACCTAATTCAGCTAGTACCTCATCACATGTTGTCTTCATGACTTTAGCGCGAGGATCAAAGTTGCGGTATACGCGATGGCCGAAGCCCATTAGGCGGAAACCATCTTCTGGATCCTTGGCGCGCTCGATGAACTCAGGAATGTTGGATTCATCACCAATTTCTTCTAGCATCTGTAATACAGCTTCGTTAGCACCGCCGTGAGCAGGTCCCCACAGTGCTGCAACACCGGATGCAATACATGCAAACGGGTTAGCGCCAGAAGAGCCAGCTAAGCGAACAGTTGAAGTAGACGCGTTTTGCTCATGGTCTGCATGCAATAAGAAAATGCGGTCCATGGCTTTAGCAAGAATTGGGTTGGGTACGTATGTTTCGCAAGGTGTACCAAACATCATATGCAGAAAGTTATCAGCGTAGTCTAAATCGTTACGTGGGTACTGGAATGGCTGCCCCATGCTGTATTTGTAACACATTGATGCAATCGTTGGCATTTTGGCAATGAGGCGATATGCGCATACTTCACGATGATGCGGATCATCAATGTCTAGAGAATCATGATAGAAAGCAGACAAAGCACCAACAACGCCTACCATAATAGCCATTGGGTGAGCATCACGACGGAAGCCATTGAAGAAATGGTTCATTTGTTCGTGAACCATGGTGTGATTTTTAATGGTGCCGACAAATTTAGCTTTTTGCGCTGGTGTTGGTAGCTCACCGTTTAATAGCAAATAGCATGTTTCCAAGTAATCGGAATGCTTTGCAAGTTGTTCAATCGGGTAGCCACCGTGTAGCAATATGCCTTTGTCACCATCGATATAAGTGATGCTAGACTCGCAAGCTGCGGTAGATACAAAGCCTGGGTCATATGTGAACAGACCAAGGCCGGTCAGAGGACGAACGTCTATAACATCTTGTCCTTCGGTGCCGGAATAAACAGATAGTTCAATTACTTCTTCAACACCATCGATTGTCAAACGTGCTTTTTTATCAGCCATTATTAGGCTCCTATCATTTTATTCGTTATATTAGACTCTGCTAATATGTAGGGTATATTCAGAGTCTTAGTCCGCTAGGGATATGCCCAATATAAAGATTGATTCAAGATTGTCAATCTGGACACTAAGTGCTTTTTCTGCATTGCAGCAATTGGAAGTGATTTTTATCAATAATAGGCCTCACTATGTATACCCTTTTAGTTGTATAGGTTGATGTTTGGCCAGAACATAGGAGTATTAATGTTCACTAGACGTTAGGCTTAAAGCTTGATCTAGCGCGTTGTATTCTGATTTTTAACTGTCTATAATCTCGATCCTAAGTACGTGTATGGTAAGTGTTGGCGCGTACTTTTGTCTGAGGATCTACTCTCTGAACACTACCTAGCAACCTTGCCCCATGATGGGCAGCAAAGTGTGAATAAGAGCCGTGAACAAAAAAAGACCTGTAAATTTAGACCTAAGAACTATCAAGCAGCCACTTCCTGCGATTACATCCATATTGCATCGTGCAACTGGTGTTGTGTTGTTTTTCGGCACACTCTTTATGACATATGCATTAGGAATGTCTCTCGAATCAGAAGCTGGCTTTAACGAAGCAACTACCATGTTAAAAGAGGGCTTCTTCGCGAGGCTGATTACATGGGGATTAGTATCTGCATTACTGTATCACCTGCTTGCTGGTGTTAAGCATCTTATAATGGATGCTGGACATTTAGAGGAGCTTGAGAGCGGAGCAATGGCAGCGAAAGCTACATTGATCGCGGGTGCAGTTGCAATTCTACTGGCAGGAGTCTGGGTATGGTAACAAGTATCACTAGCTTTGGCCGAAGTGGCTTATACGACTGGATGGTCCAGCGAGTCACAGCAGTAGTATTGCTGGCCTATACAATCTTTATGATTGGCTATCTGCTATTTAATTCTGATATGGATTATATGCAGTGGAAATCATTATTTGAGTGCACATCGATGCGCATCTTCTCCCTACTGGCTTTACTTTCTATGGCTGCTCATGCATGGATCGGTTTATGGTCAGTAAGTACAGATTACATTAAACCAACTGGCATACGTTTTGTTGTTCAGTCTGGGTGTGGTTTGTTGACGTTTATTTACGTCGTTTGGGGTATTCAGATTCTGTGGGGTGTCTAAGCGATGAATGAACTGCGCACGTTAACTTTTGATGCGATTGTAGTGGGTGGTGGTGGTGCAGGTATGCGTGCCGCACTACAACTGGCGCAATCTGGGTTAAATACAGCCTGTGTGACTAAAGTGTTTCCAACACGGTCACATACTGTATCTGCTCAGGGCGGTATTACCTGTGCAATCGCAAGTGCTGATCCAAATGACGATTGGCGCTGGCATATGTATGACACAGTTAAGGGATCTGATTATATCGGAGACCAGGATGCTATCGAGTATATGTGCTCTGTAGGTCCTCAAGCTGTGTTTGAGCTTGATCATATGGGTATGCCTTTTTCGCGTACTGAGATTGGCAGAATTTACCAACGTCCTTTTGGTGGTCAATCAAAAGGTCCTGATAATCCAACTCAGGCTGCACGTACATGTGCTGCTGCTGACCGTACAGGGCATGCTTTATTGCATACTCTTTATCAGGCTAACTTGAAAGCTGGTACAACCTTTCTTAATGAATGGTTTGCTGTTGATCTCGTTAAGAATGAAGACGGTGCTGTTGTCGGCTGTATCGCCATTTGTATAGAAACAGGCGAAACAGTTTACATTAAAGCCAAAGCAACAGTGCTTGCTACTGGTGGTGCTGGTCGTATTTTTGCTTCCACTACTAATGCTCTGATTAATACCGGTGACGGTATGGGCATGTCTTTGCGTGCGGGTGTTCCGGCGCAGGATATGGAAATGTGGCAGTTCCACCCGACAGGTATTGCTGGTGCGGGTGTTCTTGTTACTGAAGGTTGTCGTGGTGAAGGTGGATACCTGATCAACAAAGACGGTGAGCGTTTTATGGAACGTTATGCGCCTAACGCAAAAGACCTTGCAGGTCGTGATGTTGTTGCGCGTTCAATGATCCTAGAAATTCTTGACGGTCGAGGCTGTGGCCCTGATGGCGATCATGTATATCTGAAACTCGATCACTTGGGTGAGGAGGTGTTGCTTTCTCGCTTGCCAGGTATCTGTGAGCTTTCTAAAACATTTGCTCATGCTGATCCTGTAAAAGAGCCGGTTCCAGTTGTTCCTACTTGTCATTATCAGATGGGCGGTGTTGCTACTAATATTGGTGGCCAGGCTTTGGCTCCAAATAAAGATGGCGGACATTCAGTTATCGATGGTTTATTTGCGTGCGGTGAAGTGGCTTGTGTGTCAGTTCATGGTGCGAACCGTCTAGGGGGTAACTCGCTGCTTGATTTGGTTGTATTTGGCCGAGCGGCAGGTATCCAAATTGAGAAGCAGATGCGCGAAGGCTATGAAGCTAAAGATGCAACTGAAGCTGATCTAAATCGTGCAATGGCTCGCTTGAACCGCTTGAATAAATCTACTTCAGGTGAAAGTGTTGCTGATGTTCGTAAAGAGCTTCAGGCAACGATGCAGCTTTACTTCGGTGTTTTCCGCGATGGCGAAAGCATGCAGAAGGGTCTTGATCTATTGGGTGAGATTCGCGCTAAGGTGAGCAACCTGTATCTTGAAGATAAAAGTAATGCCTTCAATACAGCGCGTTTAGAAGCTTTAGAGCTTGAAAACCTAATGGAAGTTGCAGAAGCAACAGCGATTGCTGCTGAAGTTCGTAAAGAATCTCGCGGTGCGCATGCTCGTAACGACTTCACAGAGCGTGATGATGAAAACTGGTTGTGTCATTCAGTCTTCTTCCCGCAGGATAAAACAGTTGGTAAGCGCGCAGTTAACTTCTCGCCAAAAACTGTTGAAGCTTTCCCACCAAAAGTTCGTACATATTAAGGGGTAATTACAGTGTTAGTAAGCGTATATCGTTACAATCCTGAGACTGATGATGCTCCTTACATGCAGGATATCCATATTGATATCCCTGGTGGAAAAGACATCATGGTTTTGGATCTCCTTCAATTATTGAAGGATAAAGATACATCACTGGGTTACCGTCGTTCATGCCGTGAAGGTGTGTGTGGTTCCGATGGTATGAATATGAATGGTAAGAATGGTCTGGCTTGTGTTACTGCGCTCTCCCAAGTAGTGGTAGATGATAAGCTGGTTCTTCGTCCTCTTCCTGGGCTGCCTGTTATTCGCGATTTGGTCGTGGATATGTCTCAGTTCTATAAGCAATACGAAAAAATCAAGCCATTCCTAATCAATGATACCCCAGCACCTCCAATGGAGCGTTTGCAGTCTCCAGAAGAGCGCGAAGAGTTGGATGGCTTGTACGAATGCATTTTGTGTGCATGTTGTACAACTGCTTGTCCTTCATTTTGGTGGAATCCAGATAAGTTTGTTGGCCCGTCAGGGCTATTGCAGGCCTATCGCTTCCTTGCAGATAGCCGCGATACTGCAACACGTGAGCGTCTAGCAGAGCTAGATGATCCGTTTAGTGTATTCCGCTGTCATGGAATCATGAACTGCGTTAGCGTTTGCCCTAAAGGATTAAATCCTACTAAGGCAATCGGGAAAATACGTAACATGCTGATTCAGCAAGCAACGTAGAAATAGAAAACGGCACCTTGGGTGCCGTTTTTTTTGTCTGTTTAGCCGAAAGACTTATGCTTCCCAGCTTCAAATTTCTGTAGAATCAGACATTGTTTGATATATAAAGCCCGCTTTAAAAGGCGTACAATATTGGCCGCATTTCCATGCCACATCGTGGTAGTGCAGGTAAAGACAACGGAAACACAAGAAGGGGCATCTGCACGGATTAAAGCTGGTTATTAAGATGACCGCTCCGTAGACAGTCCCTCGAGCCAGGGTGAACAACTAATGCAAGAAGGCGTAATGGAGTTGCTGTGGAAAAATGCACACCTTTATGGTGGCAACCTTTCCTACATTGAGCAACTATATGAAACTTACCTTATGGACCCCAATGCTGTTCCACAGGAATGGCGGGAAGAGTTTGACCGCTTGCCAAAAGTGGGAGAAAGCATTTCTCTGGATGTCCCTCATTCACCAGTGCGAGAGCACTTCCTCTATTTAGCTAAAAATCAGAAGCGTTCTCAGCCAGTTGCTGTTAGCAGTGTTTCTTCTGAGCATGAGCAGAAGCAGATCCGCGTACTTCGTATGATCAATGCTTATCGTGTTCGTGGACATCAGGTAGCTAAAATTGATCCACTAGGAATGATGGAAAGGGAAGATGTCCCTGATCTAGAGCTTCGATATCATGAGCTTTCTGAAGCTGATTTCGATACTAAATTCCAGTTAGGGTCTTTGTTTTTTGGCCCTGATGAAGCACCCCTCAAAGATATACTCGCTGACCTGAAAAAAACCTACTGTGCAACAGTGGGTGCTGAGTACATGCATATCGTTGATACGCAAGAAAAGCGATGGATTCAGTCTCGTTTAGAACCTGTACGTTCTCATCCACAGGTAGAGGTGGGTAAGAAAAAGATGATTCTGGAGCGTTTAACCGCTGCAGAAGGTTTAGAGAAATATCTAGGTTCACGTTATGCCGGTGCTAAGCGCTTTGGCGTAGAGGGTGGTGAGTCGCTGATCGTTTCATTAAATACGTTGATTCAGCGTGCAGGTAAGCAGGGAGCCAAAGAAGTTGTTATTGGTATGGCTCACCGAGGACGCTTGAATACGCTGGTTAATATCTTTGGTAAAAACCCAGCAGAATTATTTAGTGAATTTGAAGGTAAGAAGACGCTTGAGACGTCAGGTGATGTTAAATATCACCAAGGCTTTTCTTCTAATGTAATGACGGCTGGAGGTGAAGTTCATATTGCGATGGCGTTTAACCCATCCCATCTTGAAATTTCTGCTCCTGTTGTCGAGGGGTCTGTTCGTGCTCGCCAGGACCGCCGTAGTGATCCTGTAGGAACGACAGTTGTTCCTGTAAACCTTCATGGTGACCAAGCATTTGCGGGTCAAGGTGTTGTGATGGAGACATTTCAGATGTCTCAGACTCGCGCCTATAAAACCGGCGGTACGATCCATATTGTGATCAATAACCAAGTCGGTTTTACCACGAATAAAAAAGAAGATTCGCGCTCTACTGAATATGCAACAGATGTTGCGAAAATGATTCAGGCTCCAATCTTCCATGTTAATGGTGATGATCCAGAAGCTGTACGTTTTGTAACGCAGGTGGCTTTAGATTACCGCAATGAATTTAAAAAAGACGTTGTCATTGATTTGTTCTGTTATCGCCGCCGTGGCCATAACGAAGCTGATGAACCATCTGGAACACAGCCGTTAATGTATGCGCAGATCAAAAAGCAGAAAACAACGCGTGATTTGTATGCGACTCAGCTTATTAACGAAGGCGTAATCACCGCTGAAGAGAGTAAGCTTCAAGAAGTTGAATACCGCAAGTTGCTTGAAGATGGTGAGCATGTTGTTCAATCTTTAGTAAAGCAGCCTAATTCTGAGCTGTTTGTTGATTGGCAGCCGTATTTAGGACATGAGTGGTCTTTTGAATGTGATACTCGCGTTGACATTAAGCTGCTTCAAGAGATTGGTGCTCAGATTTGTGAAACGCCAGAAGGCTTTTCCGTTCAGCGTCAAGTTCAAAAAATTTATGATGATCGTAAGCGTATGGCTGCGGGTGCAATGGCACTCAATTGGGGAATGGCGGAATCTCTTGCTTATGCCACTATTCTTGCGGAGGGGCATCCTGTTCGTATAACCGGTCAGGATGTTGGTCGTGGTACTTTCTCTCATCGTCATGCGGTATTACATGATCAGAAGACGCAAGAAACTTACTTGCCATTAGAGAACTTATCATCTGACCAGCCGCGACTGACTTTGCATGACTCTTATTTGTCTGAAGAAGCGGTGTTGGCATTCGAATATGGTTACTCAACTACCATGCCTAATGCGTTGGTTATTTGGGAAGCACAATTTGGTGATTTTGCCAACGGTGCTCAGGTTGTAATAGATCAATTTATTACTAGCGGCGAGCATAAGTGGCAGCGCCTGTGTGGCCTGACATTACTTCTGCCGCATGGTTTTGAGGGTCAAGGGCCAGAGCATTCTTCAGCACGTTTGGAGCGGTTCTTGCAATTGTCTGCAGAACATAATATTCAGGTGTGTACGCCAACAACACCTGCACAGATCTTTCATCTGTTGCGTCGTCAGGTAGTACGTCCGCTTCGCAAACCGTTGATTGTTATGTCACCAAAGAGCTTGCTTCGTCACAAACAGGCGACATCTACTTTAGAAGAGCTGTCAGAAGGTACATTCCTTCCAGTGATTGGTGAAGTTGATACATTAGCGCCTAAAAAGGTGAAGCGATTGGTTCTTTGTGGCGGTAAGGTTTATTACGACCTTTACAATCGTCGCGCAGAGCTTGAAAAAGATGATGTTGCAATTGTACGCATAGAGCAGCTTTATCCTTTCCCTGAAAAGGATTTGGCTGAAACAATCAAAGAATATACCAATCTAGATTCGGTGGTTTGGTGTCAAGAAGAGCCTATGAACCAAGGAGCATGGTATTGCACGCAACACCATATGCGCCATGTTCTTCATAAGCATGATTCTTCTATCGCACTTGAAGGTGTTGGTCGTCCAGCATCAGCTGCACCTGCGGTTGGCTATATCTCTGTGCATGTTGAACAGCAAGAAACACTAGTAAATAAAGCAATCAACGGTTAATGACAAAGCTGCCTACAATTAAGGGCAGCTTTTTGAGCATATAAGGAATAGAAATGTCCATCGAAATTAAAGCCCCTACATTTCCTGAATCGGTTGCGGACGGTACTGTTGCGACTTGGCATAAACAACCAGGTGAAGCATGTTCTGCTGATGACCTGATTGTAGATATTGAAACTGATAAAGTAGTATTAGAAGTAGTAGCACCGCAAGATGGTGTTATTAAAGAAATACTTAAAGGCGAAGGCGATACTGTTCTTAGCGATGAGATTATTGCTGTTTTTGAAGCTGGCGCTGCTGCTTCAGCAGCCGCTCCTGCTGCTGGTACTGCTTCAGCGGACGCTGGAGATGCTGATAAGGTTGGCCCAGCTGCACGTAAATTGATTGATGAAAATAATCTTGATGCAAACCAGATTCCTGGTACAGGGAAAAATGGTGGTATTACAAAAGAAGACGTATTGAGCTTTATGAAATCGGGTGCGCCAGCCGCTGCTACTGCAGCAGCACCGGCAGCACCTAAAGCCGCTGCTCCAGCGCCTGTAGCTATCAACGTTGCAGCTGGTGAGCGTGTAGAGAAGCGTGTTCCTATGACACGCTTGCGCGCCACTATTGCTAAGCGTTTGGTTGAAGCTCAGCAAACAGCCGCCATGTTAACGACTTATAACGAAGTTAATATGAAGCCTGTTATGGAGCTTCGTAAGCAATACAAAGAGTTATTTGAGAAAACCCATAATGGTACGCGTCTTGGCTTTATGTCTTTCTTCGTGAAAGCCGTAACTGAAGCGCTTAAACGTTTCCCAGCTGTTAACGCGTCTATCGATGGTAATGACATGGTTTACCATGGTTATCAGGACATTGGCGTAGCTGTATCAACTGACCGTGGTTTGATGGTTCCAGTTCTGCGTGATACTGATGGCATGGGTCTTTCTGATATAGAAGCCACGATTGCTGATTTCGGTAAGCGTGGTCGTGACGGTAAATTGGGCCTGCATGATATGCAAGGTGGTACTTTTACTATCACTAATGGCGGAACATTCGGCTCATTAATGTCTACACCTATTCTTAACCCGCCACAAACTGCGATTCTGGGAATGCATAAAATTCAGGATCGTCCTATGGCTGTGAACGGTGAAGTTGTGATTCTTCCAATGATGTATCTCGCATTGTCATACGACCATCGTATGATTGATGGCAAAGAGGCGGTACAATTCCTTGTTACTGTTAAGAGTCTGCTGGAAGATCCTGCTCGCATTCTCCTTGATGTGTAATTTCAACCCTGTAACCAACGTGAGAATAGGAAAGACACATGTCGCAAAAATTTGATGTTATCGTAATCGGTGCCGGCCCTGGTGGATATGTTGCTGCCATTCGTGCTGCACAGCTAGGTCTGAATACCGCGTGCGTTGAGAAGTGGGTTGATGATAAGGGTGATACTTTATTAGGCGGTACTTGCTTGAATGTTGGTTGTATCCCTTCAAAAGCACTGTTGGAATCTACTCATAAATTCCATGAAGCTTCACATGACTTCGCTGTTCATGGAATACAGACATCTGATGTTCAAATGGATGTTAAGAAAATGGTATCTCGTAAAGATACTATAGTGAAAAATTTAACCGGTGGTATTACGGGTCTGTTTAAAGCCAACGGCGTTACAACGCTTTCAGGTATGGGTAAGTTGTTGGCCAATAAACAGGTAGAAGTGACAGCAGCTGATGGTTCTGTTTCTGTATACGATGCTGATAATGTTATTTTGGCATCCGGTTCAGTTCCTGTAGAAATTCCACCAGCGCCATTAACCGAAGGGTTGATTTTGGATAATGCAGGCGCATTAAAGATTGATGAGACGCCTAAGCGCCTTGGTGTTATTGGTGCAGGTGTTATTGGCCTTGAAATGGGTTCTATCTGGGCTCGTCTTGGTTCTGAAGTAACCGTTCTTGAAGCAATGGACGGATTCTTGTCTCTTGCTGATAAAGATGTTTCTAAAGAAGCTAAGAAACTTCTGGGTAAGCAAGGTCTAGATATCAAGCTTAATGCACGTTGCACTGGCACTGAAATCATCGACGGTAAAGAAGTTAAAGTTAAATACACGGATGCTGCCGGTGAGCAAGAGATTATTGTTGATAAATTGATTGTTGCTGTAGGACGTCGTCCACAGACCTCAGGTTTATTAGCTGGTGATAGTGGTGTTAAGTTAGACGAGCGTGGCTTCATCTTTGTTGATGAATCTTGCCGTACAGATGTGCCTGGTGTCTTTGCTATTGGTGACTCTGTACGCGGTCCTATGCTTGCGCATAAAGCTTCAGAAGAAGGTGTTATGGTTGCAGATATCATTGCCGGTCACAAAGCGGCGATGAACTACGATGTTATCCCTAACATTATTTACACTTACCCAGAATTGGCGTGGGTTGGTAAAACAGAGCAAGAGCTTAAAGCTGAAGGCGTTAAAATTAAGGTCGGTAAATTCCCGTTCGCGGCTTCAGGTCGTGCGATGGCTTCTAATGCGACAGATGGTTTTGTTAAAATCATTGCAGATGAAGAAACTGACCGCATATTAGGCGTTCATATGGTCGGTGCTATTGCATCTGAGCTTATTGCTCAGGGTGGTATTGCTATGGAGTTCTGCTCAAGTGCTGAAGATCTGCAGTTGATGGTCTTTGCTCACCCAACAGTGAGTGAAGCTGTGCATGAGGCTGCACTAGCAGTAGACAACCATGCAATACATATTGCTAATCGTAAAAAGCGCTAATTTAGTACATTATTAAAAACGTTTATAAAGTTTTGACCGGGTGAAAGCTCGGTCAAATTAGCGAGAGCTTGTCGTAAGCCTTGTGGGCTGGGCTAGTTTTGACTGGCCCAGAATAATCATAGACAACACAACGGACTAGAGCATGAATCTTCACGAGTATCAAGGCAAACAGTTGTTTGCTCAATATGGTCTGCCTGTATCTAAAGGTTACGCGGTAGACACTCCGGAAGCTGCAGTAGAAGCAGCTAATAAAATCGGCGGTGACAAATGGGTTGTAAAAGCTCAGGTTCACGCAGGTGGCCGTGGTAAAGCAGGCGGAGTTAAGCTGGTTGAAACACCAGAAGCTGCAAAAGAATTCGCTGCTAATTGGTTAGGTAAAAACCTAGTAACTTATCAGACTGATGCTAATGGTCAGCCTGTAACTAAAATATTGGTTGAAACATGTACTGATATCGCTGAAGAGCTATATTTGGGTGCTGTTGTTGATCGTTCTTCACGTCGTATCGTTTTCATGGCCTCTACTGAAGGTGGTGTTGAAATCGAGAAAGTTGCTGAAGAATCACCAGAAAAAATCTTGAAAGCAACCGTAGATCCTTTGACTGGCGCTCAGCCATACCAGGCTCGCGAATTAGCTTTTCAGTTAGGTTTGAAGGGTGACCAGATTAAGCAGTTCACTAAGATCTTCTTAGGTCTAGCTAAGATGTTTGAAGAGAAAGATCTGGCTTTGCTTGAGATCAACCCTCTTGTTATTACTGATGCCGGTAATTTACATTGCCTCGATGCGAAAATTGCTATCGATGGCAACGCTGTATACCGTCACAAAGATCTTCAGGAAATGCACGATCCTTCACAAGAAGATGCTCGAGAAGCTCACGCGGCTACTTGGGATCTTAACTATGTTGCACTGGATGGTACTATCGGTTGCATGGTAAACGGTGCTGGTTTGGCTATGGGTACAATGGACATCGTAGCAACACACGGTGGCTTCCCTGCTAACTTTCTTGATGTTGGTGGTGGTGCAACAAAAGAACGTGTTACTGAAGCGTTCAAAATCATTCTAGCTGACGACAAAGTTAAAGCGGTTTTGGTTAACATCTTTGGTGGTATTGTACGTTGTGACCTTATTGCTGAAGGGATCATCGGTGCTGTTAAAGAGGTCGGTGTAACCGTACCTGTTGTAGTACGTTTAGAAGGTAACAATGCTGAGTTAGGCGCACAGCGCTTAGCTGAGTCTGGTTTGGATATCATTGCTGCTACTAGTCTGACAGATGCTGCTCAGCAAGCAGTTAAAGCAGCGGGGGGTAAGTAATAATGTCCATTCTGATTAATAAAGATACTAAGGTTATCTGTCAGGGTTTCACTGGTGGTCAGGGTACTTTCCACTCTGAACAAGCAATTGCTTACGGTACTAAAATGGTCGGTGGTGTTACACCGGGTAAAGGCGGTACTGAGCATTTGGGTCGTCCTGTATTTAATACAGTTAAAGAAGCAGTAGACGCAACGGGTGCTGATGCATCTGTTATCTACGTTCCTGCTGCATTTTGTAAAGATTCAATTCTTGAAGCGGCTACTTCTGGCATCAAGCTGATCGTTTGTATTACTGAACATATTCCAGTTATGGATATGCTGCAGTGCAAAGTAAAGTGTGATGAGCTAGGCGTTCGTCTAATTGGTCCTAACTGCCCAGGTGTTATCACTCCGGGTGAATGTAAGATTGGTATCATGCCTGGCCATATTCACTTGCCAGGTAAAGTGGGTATCGTTTCTCGCTCTGGTACATTGACGTATGAAGCTGTTAAGCAGACTACGGATGCAGGTTTTGGCCAATCTACTTGTGTAGGTATTGGTGGTGACCCTATTCCTGGCGCTAACTTCATTGATATTCTGGAAATGTTCCAGAATGATCCACAGACTGAAGCGATTGTAATGATCGGTGAGATCGGTGGTTCTGCTGAAGAAGAAGCTGCTGCTTATATTAAAGCAAACGTGACTAAGCCTGTTGTTTCTTACATTGCAGGTGTTACTGCTCCTGTAGGTAAGCGCATGGGTCATGCTGGCGCAATTATCTCTGGCGGTAAAGGTACTGCAGATGAGAAATTTGCAGCACTTGAAGATGCGGGTGTTAAAACAGTACGCTCTTTAGCTGATATCGGCAAAGCGCTATCTGACGTTACCGGTTGGTAAGTTAGTCAAGTACATAAAAGGCAGCTTCGGCTGCCTTTTTGCGTTATGGTGAGCTGATTATTATTTGCTGATTTTCAGGCGTTATCCGTGAACTCTCCCTTAAGCATTATTGTCATTGCCCAGTTACTGGGCACCTCCTTGTGGTTTACGCCAAATGGTGTGGCCAGCGCTCTTATGGTCAATTGGGAGTTATCTCTTAATCAGCTGGGATACTTAACGAGTGCTGTACAATTTGGGTTTATTATTGGCACATTATTTGTTGCTTTTAGTGGTCTTGCTGATCGATATCGTGCCAGCCGAATTTTCACAATCAGTGCTGTATTAGGAGCGCTGTTTAATGCACTTTTTATTGTATCCCAAGGGAGTTTTACATCAGCATTACTATGGCGATTTTTGACAGGTATTTGCCTTGCAGGTATTTACCCTTTAGGGATGAAGTTAGTCGTTAGCTGGGTACCGAACAAAACAGGCCATGCACTAGCGTGGTTAGTAGGAATGCTGACGTTAGGGACTAGCTTGCCTCACGCAATGCGAGGCATGAGCAGTGGTTTTGACTGGCAGTGGGTTGTGCTGGGCGCGTCATTATTGGCACTGGTGTCTGCTTTTATGATTTATCGGCTGGGCGAGGGGACGCACTTACCGGCAAGTTCTGTGATGATATTAAAGGGTAAGGCGCTTGCCGCATTTCGAGTACCTGAGTTTAGGGCGGCCGCTTTAGCTTATTTTGGACACTGTTGGGAACTCTATGCTTTTTGGACTCTCCTGCCTGTTATTGTTCTAGCAACACTTGAGCAAGCCAGTCTTTCTTTATATTACGCACCATGGGTATCTTTCATTATCGTCGCGATAGGAATGCCGGGATGTTTAATAGCAGGGCTTTTAAGCCGTGAATGGGGTAGTGCTAAAACGGCATATTTGATGCTATTTATTTCAGGGATAATCTGCTTTATTTGGCCATTCTTTGCTGAATCTAGCATTGTTTTGGTTCTATTCTTGCTGTTGCTATGGGGAGCGACTGTGATTGCTGATTCGGCTCAATATTCCGCACTGGCAGCGGCTAGCTGTCCTAAGGAGTATTTGGGTAGTGCTTTGTCTCTTATGAACAGCATTGGGTTTTTGATGACTATTTTTTCTATTTCGTTAACCACCATGCTGTATTCACATATAGGTAACTATGTAGCTTGGTTAATGTTACCCGGACCGCTTGTTGGTCTGTGGAGTATGCGTATGCTTTTAATCTCAGATCCAACTAAATAATGAAAATTAATCACACCTGCTGTTTGGGGCCATTAGTTTGGAATATTTAACTCTAATGTATCGCCGGATTGCTGTAACTCCAAATGCTTAAGAAAGCTCATGCCTAACAAAGCCGTTTCGCCGTTCATATAGGGGTTGATATGTCCTCGTACATTAGTTAACACTATATGGCCCAATTGCACCCTGTCTATTAAGGTTGAATAAACCTCAATTGAGCCGTTTGCGGTACCGACTTGCACAGCAGAGCCTTTCTCAAGCCCTATTCGCTCCGCTATATTTTCAGGAACGCTGATGACGGTAGCGCCAGTATCCAGCAAAAAAACTATGGGCTGTTCATTTACGAGTCCAGAGGCGACATAATGTCCTTGTCTATTTCGTTTAAGTACAACGGGTGTACCTAAATCGACATTGGCTGCTGATAATACTTGATTAGGATTTTGCTGCTCGTATAACCAATTATTAAATAGCAGGGTGAGAAGGGCAAGTGCAACTAGCCAAGTCAGGTGGCGCATAATGCTAGAGACCTTATCTATAGTAGTAATTTATTTGTCCTCTTATCATTTTCATCATTAGAAAGCTGTATAAAGGTAAAGTTCATTGAGCAGGGAGTCTGGCCTATACTCATAACAGTATCAGGTAATACCCTACGGAGATATTATGCGGCCTATGTTGGAAAATGTTGGATCTATGCTGGCAGAGTATTTGTCGGCTGCACGAGACGACAATACATTTGTAGCGACAAGTTCGCCAGAAAAGTTGGCATCCAGTATTAAAAAAGGTGATGTGTTGTTGGTCGAAGGTACAAGCCGAGTAAGTACGGCGATTAAATACCTTACCCAATCTACATGGTCTCATGCTGCTGTGTATATTGGCGATAGTATGGATTTGTTGGACCAGCCTGACGAGGCTAGAACACTCATTGAAGCAGATATTATTGAGGGCGTTAGAGCGATTCCTCTAAGTACTTACTATGATCAGCATACGCGTATTTGCCGGCCTGCAGGTCTTTCAGGGCATGAAATAGATGATGTGATTAAATATTTGGTATCACGTTTAGGCGATCAGTATGATCGTAAAAATATTTTTGATCTAGCTCGATATCTTTTTCCGACACCCCCTATTCCAACACGTTGGAGGCGGCAGTTACTTCAGCTAGGAAGTGGCGATCCTACACGTGCAATTTGTTCATCCTTAATAGCTGAAGCTTTTCAGTCTGTGCATTATCCGATACTTCCCTCGGTTGTGAATGGCGAGGAAATAGGTCAAAGAGAAAGAATGCTATATAGCCGGCACTCTAGCTTATTTACACCAAGAGATTTTGATGTGTCGCCTTATTTTAAGGTGATTAAACCCATGTTGGAAAAAAGCTTTAATTACCACAATATTGTTTGTTGGGGGGATCCGTTACCCAGTAGTAATGCATTGGCAATAGAATCTGAAAAAGAAAGTGTCATTATTGCACCTGTTTCTGTTGATAGTTCGACTGTTAACTCTTCCAGCAAGACATTAAGTAATTAGTGTGTAAAGAAGCAAATGTGAATATTAAACAGTAAATACAATCGTTTATGTAATAGAGAAATTATTAATGAGCCAGCATCAGATAGAGTTACTTGTTAAGTCATGTATTCCTTTGATTATTATTGAGACAGATGAAGAGAACCAAGCTCTTGGCTTGATTACTGGCATGCGTTCTGTACTGCAACGTCCTATCTTTAAATGGAGCCTAACAGAAGGGTTTGAACGACTTGATCAAAAAATGGCAGCACAGAAACTGTTTGCTAAACCAACAGATGCATTAGGTCATATCAAGTCTGTACATTTACCCGGTGTGTATATTCTGGCAGATTTTCATCCATTTATTGATGACCCAATGCATGTTCGTTTGTTAAAAGACATAGCACTTAACTTTGATCAACTCGGTCATACACTGATCTTGATTAGCCATGCCTTTGATATCCCAGTGGAGCTAAGGAAGCTAAGTGCAAAGCTGGAGCTATCATTGCCGAACAGAGTGGAATTAGAGCAGATTGTCAGAGAGGAAGCCCGTCAATGGACAAGGCAAAATGGCCAGCGAGTTCAAACAGATAACGAAACGTTAGACATGCTAGTGAGTAACCTCACTGGTCTATCTCGCATGGATGCAAAACGCCTAGCGCATAACGCAATTTATGACGATGGAGCTATTACACATAACGATATGCCTAATGTTACTCAGGCAAAATATGAATTGTTAAGTGACGACGGGAATTTAAGTTTTGAATATGATACAGCTAAATTCTCAGATATAGCGGGATTTGCACGCCTTAAAACATGGTTAAACGAGCGTGAAGCCTTTTTCAAAGGTGATGCAAAAGTAGCACATATGCCAGCGCCAAAGGGTGTTTTATTACTCGGTGTTCAGGGGTGTGGTAAAAGCTTAGCCGCGAAGGCTGTCGCTGGCGCATGGAAAGCTCCGCTTCTGCGTTTGGATTTTGGTTCTTTATATAATAAATACTATGGTGAAACAGAGAAAAATCTTAGAGATGCATTAAAAACAGCAGAGGTTATGTCTCCTTGTGTGCTGTGGTTGGATGAGATTGAAAAAGGTATCGTGAGTGAAGGTGGAGATAGCGGCCCGGCTAAACGAATTTTAGCTACATTACTCACCTGGATGGCCGAGAAGAAAGCTCCCGTTTTCTTAGTGGCTACAGCGAATGATATTACAGCATTACCGCCAGAGTTAGTGCGTAAAGGGCGCTTTGATGAAATTTTCTTTGTAGATTTACCAACAGATGAAGTACGTTTCGCTATATTTGATATTCACCTAAAACGTCAAAAACAAGCCCCGGAACGGTTTGACTTTGCACGATTGGTTGAGGTTAGTGAAGGTTTTTCAGGTGCTGAAATTGAACAGGCTGTTATCTCAGCATATTATTCCGCACATGCGCAAAATGTTTCTTTTTCACAAGATTTATTAATGAATGAGCTACGTAAAACACGTCCATTATCAATTGTGATGTCTGAACAGATTCAGTCTTTACGATATTGGGCTAAGGAGCGTACTGTGCCTTGCGATTAGTCTCTTAAGAGGTTTTCTAAATGCTGAGTGAGGTAGTTTTTTTCTGCCTCACTAAGGCGCAAACCAAGCTTTGTTCTTCGCCAGAGAATATCCTCAGAAGTAAGAGCCCATTCATACGTTAGCAAGTAATTAATTTCGGCAGAATATAAGCCAGCGCCAAAATTCTCCCCTAAGCATTTTAATGACGATGCATCATTTATCAATGTGTAAGAAAGTGTGCCGTAAGTGCGAACATAACGAGCGCGAAGTTCTGACGGTAACCAGGGGTATCGCTTTCCTAGGTCATTGGATAGTGACGCATGGTCTTTAAAGTCGCCTCCAGGAATGGGTGTGTTTTCTGTCCAGGCAGCGCCTACATCGCTATAGTATTCACCCAGTTTATCAACGGCAGCTTCTGCTAGTTTTCGATATGTGGTGATTTTACCTCCAAAAACTGAAAGCAAAGGAGCTTTACTGTCTGCTGTATCAATTTCAAAACTGTAATCTCGACTAACGGCTTGAGCTGAATCAGATTCATCATCGTCTAAGAGAGGACGTACCCCTGAATAGCACCAAGTAATGTCATTAGAACTTATTTGGGCTTTGAAGTGTTCATTGGTCACCGTTATTAGATAATCAATCTCTTCTTTACTAATGGATACTGCTGAAGGGTCTCCTTCATATTCAACATCCGTTGTACCTATAAGTGAATATTTATTTTCATAAGGGATGACAAATATTATTCGATCATCTTTATTTTGTAGGATAAATGCTTCTGGCCCTTTGTAAATACGTGGAACAACAATATGACTGCCTTTCACAAGCCGAATTTTTTTTTGTGAAGAGCTCGGTACAGACATTAGCTGGATTACATTTGAAAGCAGGTCAGTGACCCAAGGCCCGGAAGCATTGACAAGTGCTTTTGTAGCAATAGTTTGTATTTCTCCGTTCAGCGTATTTTGTAATGTGACTACCCAGTGATCAGCGTACCGTTTGGCGTTGATACATTGTGTGCGGGTTTTAATTGAGGCGCCTGCATCGTGCGCAGCCATGGCATTTAAAATGACTAATCGCGCATCATCTACCCAGCCATCGGAATATTCAAAACCGTTGCTTATTTCTGAAACAAGAGGGCTATTAACATTAAACTCGATCCCTTTAGAGGGGCCTAATGTGGTGCGAGTTGCGAGATGGTCGTATAAAAAAAGCCCGGCTCTAATCATCCATGCAGGGCGCAAATGTGGTTGGTGCGGTAATAAAAAACGCATTGGCCAAATAATATGAGGTGCTTTTTTTAATAATATCTCGCGTTCTGTTAGTGCTTCTTTGACTAACCTGAATTCATAGTGCTCCAGATATCGTAGGCCCCCATGAATAAGTTTGCTACTGCTAGAAGAGGTGGCGGAAGCTAAGTCATTCATTTCACATAGCATTACATTTAAACCTCGCCCAGAGGCATCTGCAGCAATCCCCGCACCATTGATACCACCACCAATGATTAGCAGGTCGTAGGTTGAGGGTTGATTACACATACTTAGAAGACCTCTGCGCTATAGATAATGGCTAAATAGCATAAGCCAATGGGAATAATGGTTCGGTAAGATTCTGTTTTATCGTATAAGCGAGGAATAAGCGATTAAAATGAATAGAGATTAATCATGTTAAATGATCAAGTTCTGGTGGACGCCAGCATGAACCATTAGAATATCATTGGTTGATGAGAACGCGTACTGAGTTGGCGAGCATTTGAAGGCTCGTATCCACCTTGATGAAAAGTAATAAAATAGAGGAACAACAAAGATCAATATTGCACAATGCTACCCAGTAAAAGCGTTACGGCTACGCGTTTTATTGGCAATTACAGTCATCGTTTTTATCGTGGGACTTGTAACACCCATCATCACAATGACAAAATTTTTGTTATTAGAAAATACCTTCTCCGTAATGAGTGGGGCATTAGGTTTACTGCAAGAAAAACAATTTTTCTTATTCTTAGTAATTACCAGTTTCAGTATTGTAATACCGCTGTTAAAAATGGGCATTCTCTATAAGTTGCTGAGCTCCAAGCAGCAAGCAACGGTGCATTTGGATAGGTATTTACATTGGATGCATCTATTCGGTAAATGGTCGATGTTAGATGTTTTTGTTGTTGCAGTATTAGTAGTGGCCGTGAAGCTAGGTGCGATAGCGAGTGTAGAAATGCGCTTTGGCCTGTATGCTTTTACAGCGGCGGTGGTACTCACTATGTACATAACCGCAAGGGTCGTTAATTTAGCGGATAGTTTACCCGCTGATAAGAAAGAAATAAGCATAGATAAGCCGTAAACGAATGTGTCATCGAAGGGTTATAGCGCTCTTATTTAGATATTTAGGAAGGTAATGTGACAGATAATCAGACAAGAAAAAAACCAGTGAAAGCTGATAAGGGCCACGACTTTACCAAGAAATATAAAGTATCAGTATGGGCATCACAACACCCTTATGCAGATGTTCCTGATGATTATTTTGAAGAGACATTTAGTAAAAATAATACCCGAGCGGTTAATACGTGGTCAAAAAACTTTAACCTTAAATACTTCATGCCTGATAATTTAGAAACCAATGGTGCTGAAGAAGGGCGAGTTAATATTGAAGTGGCAGCCGGTGAGTGTTCATTTTCTACTTCATATATCGAAACCTTGATGAGTAAGGCCAGAAAGAAAAAACTTGAAGAAGTTAGTTGGATCATCATGTTGTTTGAAGTTGAATATAGTCTCAAAATTTCGGGTGTAGAAAAAGACAAGTATATGACTTTTTTAGGTGCATTTGATTATGATGATGCAGCAGAAAATGTGTATGAAGTCGAAGATTTAGAGGAAGACGAAGAGGGCTATGATCAAGAAGATGCTGAAAATAACCCTATTGATCCTAGCTAATATCTGTCGGTAAGAGCTTTGGTTGAATACTGCATCACTCGTTGAGGCGATGCGGTTCGAGTTCAACATGCGTAATGCGTAAGCTCAGCATAATGACTTTACCCTGGTAACGATCCTCTCCCGTTGACGAGAATTCGAATATATATCGTCGCCATACTCTGAGTTGTCCATTCTCATCTCGTTTTAACCATAAGGCCCTAAGGCTGACACTTTCATCTAATAACTGCAATGACATCTCTTTGCAGTGCTTGCGTGCGGCATTGAGCGCAATTTCTCTCACTTGTTGAGCCGACCACCAATACCATAGGCAAAGACAAATCAGGGTAAACCATAGCAAATCAGAAAATTCTATAAACATGGCTATAATACTTCGATAGATTTTGTATCAGTTTGAGGTAAAAGACGTCGAAAATAAAGGCCGTTAACCTAATCACTCGGTTCGTTGGAGAGCAGTAAGAATCTGTAATGCGAATAGTTGAGTGAAATGCTATGGTATAGTCATCAGAAGTGCAATAGATACTATGGCGATAGAAATAAAGGTTGGTATGAATCTAGGTAAGTTAAAAACATTAAACGAGTTAACACTGGAAAATGCTTATCTTGATTTTCCTGAACATTTCTATCATAGAGTAGATCCTAGTGGATTAAAAAACGCACATCTCATTAGCTTCAATCCTGATGTTGGAAAAATATTGGATTTAGATCCATGTTCAATTTCGCCTTCTGACTTAGCGCGTTTTTTTGGTGGTGGTGACGTTTTACAGGATAGTAAACCTTTAGCGATGAAGTATGGTGGACATCAGTTTGGCCAATATAATCCTGATTTAGGCGATGGTCGCGGTTTGTTATTGGGAGAAGTATTGAATAACAAAGGAGAACGTTGGGATCTGCACCTTAAAGGCGCGGGTAAAACAGCGTATTCTCGTTTTGGTGATGGCCGTGCAGTACTGCGCTCCAGTATCCGTGAGTACTTAGTCAGTGCTGCTATGCAAGGTTTAGACATTCCGACAACGCAGGCGCTATGCCTTGTTGGTAGTGAAGAGTACACCATGCGAGAAGGGATGGAGCCTTGCGCCAAGGTACTACGTGTTACTCAGTGCCATATTCGCTTCGGGCATTTTGAGCATTTCTACCACACACACCAGCATGATAGCCTTAAAATACTCGCTGACTACTGCTTGGAACGTTACTTCCCAAAGCATAAAAAACAGTTCCCGAAGCACTGTGCCGCTGCCTATCTAGCAATGTTTAAAACAATTCAAGATCGATCAATTGCTATGGTAGCCAAATGGCAAGCGTATGGTTTTGTTCATGGTGTAATGAATACCGATAATATGTCAATTTTGGGTGAAACCTTTGATTACGGACCTTATGTTTTTATGGATCAGTATCGACCCGATTTCATCAGTAATCATACGGATTATGAGGGTAGATATTCCTTTAAACGTCAACCCGATATCATGTTGTGGAATTTGTCTTGTTTGGCACAGGCCTTATTACCCCTGATTGAACGAGATGAGTTAGTCGCTGTTCTAGATGAATACAGGGACCTATATGTGAAGGCTTACACACAACAGATGCGTTTACGTTTAGGTTTGGTGAGTGAGCAAGAAAACGATGCAGCATTGATTGATCAATTAACCCAATTAGCAACTGAGCAGCGGATAGATTTAAATAGATTCTTACGTGATTTATGTAATTTTCAGCCAGAGAACGATGTGACTCTACATCAGTGCTTGAGCCATTTCAGTCATCCCGTAGCAGCGACTAGCTGGTTGGTTGCTTATACGCAGAGAACCGAGCAAGAAGAAGCTGGTTTCAGAACACGCCAGCAGCAGATGCTCAGTGTGAATCCCTGTTATTTACTACGCAGTTATATGCTGGAAGAAGCTATACGTGAGGCAAACGATGGAGATTATCGTTTGGTTAATACCCTGCAAAGCGTTGTTCGTAACCCATTTGAAGCAAAAGATGAATATACCCGCTATGCAGCTCAACCGCCGGAGTGGGCTGGGGGCATAAGCCTTAGTTGTTCATCATGATGTTAAAAAAGGCTCAACGATTGTGTTATAAGCGTAATGTTTCAGTTTCTACGATGTAATGATGTTAATTAAATGAGTTGCTTAAAGGACCACTCCATTGGGATAATTGTGTCATTGTAAGTGACTAATAGTGTTTTTGAGGAAATTTCATGCCATTGCTTGATAGCTTTACCGTTGATCACACCCGTATGCATGCCCCTGCTGTTCGTGTGGCTAAGTCGATGCAAACGCCGAGTGGCGATACCATAACCGTGTTCGATTTGCGTTTTTGCTTGCCAAATAAAGAGATTCTCAGTGAGCGTGGTATTCATACGTTGGAGCATCTTTTCGCAGGCTTTATGCGTGATCACCTTAATGGTGAAAATGTAGAAATTATTGATATCTCTCCAATGGGCTGTCGCACAGGTTTTTACATGAGTTTAATCGGTCAACCCGATGAGAAAAAAGTAGGTGATGCTTGGCTGGCCGCAATGGATGATGTAGAAAAAGTTCAAGTTCAGAGTGATATTCCAGAACTAAACGAATATCAGTGTGGAACAGAAGCGATGCATTCACTCGATGAAGCTAAATTGATTGCTGCTGATATTAAATCACGTGGTATCTCAGTGAATAGCAATGACGAGCTGAAACTTGATCCTGAGTTCTTGAAAAGTCACTCTTAAGTAATAACTGTTAAGTAAAGCCCGATTTTTAAGATAGAATCGGGCTTCTTTTTGAAGGGTATTATGCATTACTTAGATTGCCGAGTTGAGAGGGCGTTGTGTTTATCTGCTTGTGATCCGAGAAATAGAGAACCAACCCCACCGCCCACGACGAGCACTACACCTGCAAAAGAAAGCCAATCCGGTATTTGGGCCCAAAAATACCATCCCCAGAAACCCGTAAAGACAACACCTGTATAGCTTAGTGGCGAGATGATAGATGCTTTCGCGTAAACATAGGCTTGTGTGTATAACCACATCGTTAACCAAATTGATAAGCCAATCAGTGCCATCGGTAATAATGCTTTTGTAGGAATCTGTTGCCAATTAAGCATGGCTAAAGGCAAGCTGGCAGCGGTAGAAAAAGCAAAATAATAAAACAACACTCGATTAGTAGGCTCAGTACGTGTCAGCATGCGTGTTGTAATAATAGATCCTGCTAATGTTATTGCAGAGCCAAAGCCAACTAAGTGCCAAATATTCAAAGAATTACCATCGGGTTTAAGGATGAGGCCTATGCCTAAAAGGCCGATAGCTATTGGAACCCAACGAACCCAAGAAAAATGGGTTTTGTGTATTATTAGTACCAAAATAGGGACGCATAGAGGGGCTGCATTACGTAGTAGAGATGCATCAACCAAAGGTACGTGTGCAATTGCTAGGTAATATGTATAGAAGCATGCCCAACCGCACAGTGCGCGTATTATATGTAAAGTCAGTTTTTCTGTTTTAATACCGCGCAGGCCTTTCTTTGCCAACCAAGGCAGCATAAACACAATGCAAATAGTATATTGTACTGCGACAATGATCTCGATAGTCACCAGAGTGGCCGTGTATTTGATCAAAGCGGCAGCTACACTCATGACGAATGCTGTTGCTATGGCATAAAAGGCACCGAGGCCAATATTTTCAGTTGGGGATAAGATCAATTGAGAATCCTGATACTTCAATTACAATAGGCACTTACACGCCCGCTGGAATATATAAATGGAAGATATTTCCGTATTTTTAGTACAAAACTGGTTAAATTTGACAGCACTTGCTTGGTTCCTGATCTGTTTTCGCGGATATATTTTTTATGTCAAGCGAAAGAGCTTTACCACGCCTTGTCTTGTCAGTGTAATGCATATGTATCGTCAGGAATGGATGATGCGAGTAATGGAGCGAGAAAATCGTATCGCTGATACATCAGCCATTGCTAATCTCGAGCGTAGTGTATCCTTTTTTGCTTCAACCACAATGCTGATTTTAGCCGGTTTAATGACAGTTTTAGGCTCAACGGATAAAGCAATAGATCTGGTAGCAGATATTCCATTTGCAGTACTCGCAACTCGGCAAGAATGGGAACTTAAAATCTTGCTGTTAATCGTTCTATTTATTTATGCTTTTTTTAAGTTTACCTGGAGTTTACGCCAATACGGTTTTGCTTCTGTCATGATTGGTGGAGCGCCTTCACCTGAAGAGAATGTATCTCAGCAGGTGAAGCAAGTTACAGCGGATAGAATCGCAAAGATGGCATCTAAGGCGGCTAACAATTTCAATACAGGTTTGCGCACTTTCTATTTTAGTCAAGCCGTTTTAGGTTGGTTTATCAACCCGATACTCTTTATGTGCTTGGCCACTTTCATTGTTTATATACTGTATCGTCGTGAGTTCAACTCTTCGACTTTACACATATTAATGATGTCATCTGAACCCGAGAGAAAACAATGAGCGAACAAATACTGCAAAAGTGCCAGCGCTTTATAGGTGCTCTAGCACATATGCGTAAGTTGCAGATGCAGGTGATAAAGGCTGACGAGAAAAGTGTCACCGTTGTGTTGCCTGTTCAAGGACAATTGGTTAGCAATGAATTAGATACCTATATGCATGGAGGGGTACTAACAACGTTGGTGGATACAGCCACTAGTTTATCAACGATACCGGCATTAAAAGAGTATGAGTTATGCCCGACTTTGGATCTTCGGATCGATCATATGTCGGCTCCGGTTGCTAGCCAACCGATGTATGCTCATGCGGAGTGTTATCGAGTTACACGTAACGTGTTGTTTACTCGTGCGACTGTGTATCAGGATAACCCAAGTAAACCTGTCGCTTATGCCATATCAACTTTTATGCGCCCTGGCTCCGGTAATACAGATCTTGCTTTTAAATCACTTGTTGATGGTGTGAAGGAAACTATTTAATGGACTTGTTACAGCAACGAGTTAACCAAGCACATGCTAGCGGAAACTACCAACCCGTTATTGACCTTATTCCTTATGCGGGTGTTTTAGGCGTACATTGTGAACGTTTTGGCGAAGAGATGATTTTTCGTTTGCCGTGTAACTTGGATAATATTGGTAACCCAACAATCCCTGCGATTCATGGTGGGGTGATAGCTTCCTTTATGGAGTTAACCGCAGCTTTTCAGTTGACGCTTCAGTTGGAACATCCAGCGTTAGCTAAAATCATAGATTTTTCGGTTGATTATATGCGAGCAGGACTGAATCGGGATACTTTTGCAATGTGCACTGTTGAGCGACAGGGGCGCCGGGTTGCGAATTGTTCAATCATTGCCTGGCAAGAGCGCAAAAGCCAACCGATCGCTTCTGCACGTGGGCACTTCCTACTCGATTCCTTCTCGTCGCTGACATAATCTACAAAAATACCCTTGAAAAGCAAAACAGTGCCCCCATCTCTCAGGAAGTGAAAAAATCATTTTTCTAAGAGAATAAGGTACTGTATCTATGAGCACAGAAACGCAGAAAGAAACGCTTGGTTTTCAGACAGAAGTAAAACAACTCCTTAATCTGATGATCCATTCTTTGTACTCGAACAAAGAGATCTTCCTGCGCGAGCTGATCTCCAATGCATCAGACGCGGCTGAAAAATTACGCTTTAAAGCACTATCAAATGGTGCGCTTTATGAAAATGACGGAGACTTAAAAGTCACTGTTAGTTTTGACCCAGAAGCAAAAACCGTCACAATCGAAGATAATGGCGTAGGCATGAGCCGCGATGACGTTATCGAGCACCTGGGCACTATTGCTAAATCAGGTACAGCGAGCTTCTTAGGTCAGCTAACCGGTGACCAAGCGCAAGATAGCCAGTTAATCGGTCAGTTTGGTGTCGGTTTCTACTCTGCATTTATTGTGGCTGAGCAAGTTGATGTTTACACACGTGCTGCCGGCACACCGGCTGCTGAAGGTGTCCATTGGAACTCTGCTGGTGAAGGTGAGTTCAGTATTGCGACTATTGATAAAGCAACGCGCGGCACACAAATCGTATTACATTTGAAAGAAGGCGAAGAAGAATTTGCTGATGGTTCGCGTCTGCGTAACCTCGTACGTAAATATTCAGATCATATTGCTATGCCAGTGATGATGATGCAAGAAGCCCCACTTGGTGAAGAAGGCACTTCAGATGAAGCTGCTGAAGGCGAAGAGCAAGAAGTAGCTCCGCTGGAACTGGAAACAGTTAACAGTGCTACCGCTTTGTGGACGTTGAACAAAGGCGATATTGCTGAAGAAGAATATAACGAATTCTATAAGCACATTTCGCATGACTTCGGTAACCCGCTAACGGTAGGCCATAACCGTGTTGAAGGTAACCTAGAATACACTAGCTTGTTGTATGTGCCAGAAACAGCACCTTATGACTTGTGGAATCGTGATGCACCCCGCGGTTTGAAATTATACATCCAGCGTGTTTTTGTGATGGACCAGGCTGACTCTTTCCTACCATTGTACTTGCGCTTTATTAAAGGTGTAGTTGATTCAAACAACCTATCACTGAACGTATCTCGTGAGATTCTACAGAAAGATCCAAACGTTGATAAATTGCGTTCGGCACTAACAAAACGTGTATTGGATATGCTGACTAAGCTGGCTAAAAATGAGCCAGAAAAATATGCTACTTTCTGGAAAGCATTTGGTAGCGTGATGAAAGAAGGGCCAGCTGAAGATTACACGAACCGTGAAAAAATTATGAAGCTGTTGCGTTTTGCATCCACTAATACAGACAGCGATGAGCCAACAACATCTCTGGATGAATACATTAGCCGCATGCAAGAAGGCCAGACCAAGATCTACTACGTGGTCGCAGAAAACTACAATACAGCTAAAAACAGCCCTCACCTAGAGATCTTCCGCAAGAAAGGTATCGAAGTATTGTTGATGACTGAGCGTGTTGATGAGTGGATGATGAGCCACTTATTCGACTTTGACGGTAAGTCGCTTCAAGATGTTACCAAAGGTGAGTTAGAGCTCGGCGAAACTGAAACCGAAGAAGATAAAAAAGCACAGGAAGACGCAGCTAAAGAAGCTGAAGGCCTAGTTGAGCGTTTGAAAACACGTCTTTCAGATAAAGTATCTGATGTACGCGTAACGCATCGCTTAACTGAATCTCCAGCATGTTTAGTATTGAATGCTTACGACATGGGTGCTCAAATGCGCCAGATTATGGAAGCGGCGGGCCAAGCTGTTCCAGATTCTAAGCCAGTATTTGAAGTGAACTCTGAGCATCCATTGATCCAAAAGCTAGATCAAGAGCCTGATGAAGACCGTTTTGGTGAATTGGCACTAATCATCTTTGATCAAGCTGATTTAGCTGCTGGTGGACATTTGTCTGATCCTGCCGCTTATGTTGCGCGTCTGAACAAGTTATTGCTTGAGTTAAGTCAGTAAATTTTTGAGTAATACTTTAAAGCGGGCCTTTGCCCGCTTTTTTTGTGCCTGAAAGCCAACACTTTTTTATTTTTAATCTAACTTATATAGAAGAGAAGTTTAAAAAGAAGGGGATAGTTGGCTATGAAAGCATTGTGGGTTTTGGGTGCGGCCTCCGGTATAGCACTGAGTTTTTCGGCGATGGCATTTGACGGTGAAACCATTGTGGAAAAACATTGTAAGGCTTGCCATAAAATAGGTCTTGCTGGGGCGCCTAAACTGGGTGATAAAGAAGCATGGGCGCCCCATTTGGCTACGGGTGTTGAAGCGATGGCAGCGACAGTGCTTAAAGGGAAAGGAGCCATGCCTCCAAAAGGCACTTGTGGGACTTGCACGCCAGAGCAAATATTGGCTGCTGTTGAGGCGTTAATTGCAGATGTTAAATAACGCTTATTGATATTTAAAGAGGCTGCTTATTGAGCGGCTTTTTTATTGTTATTAAATATGCTTCAATCATTCGTTCTCACTCATGTTTACTTTTATTGTATTGCTGCTCTGAAGGCAGCTGCATGCAGATGTAACGCAAACTGACGATGGCCAAATGAAAAAATTGATAATGTGTGCAGGTTTATTGTTATTGCCTATGTTGAGTAATGCTCAAGAGCAGCGCTCTGATGATTATGTAGAATATCGCCAAGCGGCCTTTAATGTGATGGGCTGGCACTTTAAAAAAATGGGAGCGATGATTCAAGGGCGAATTCCTTATGATGCAGTCGAGTTTAAGCGCCGTGCTGTTGCTGTTTCTATGTTATCGGCATTGCCTAGTGAAGGTTTTTTACCGGAAACACAAAAAACAGAATTACCGACACGTTTGAAACCTGAAATGTGGTATCAAAAAGAGCGTTTTGATAAGTATATGCAAGACTTAATACAGGCAACGGCAGAGCTTGCATCACAAGCAGGTATGGAAGATAAGGACGACCTTAGGCCTGCTTTCGGCAAAGCGGCTCGCCAGTGCAAGACTTGTCATGACCGTTTTCGGGAAAGTAATTAGGTAGGCTGTCCGGCACGTAAAATTGATCCTAAGATATCTACTCTTAAAAGTGGGTATTTAAATAAAGGTCTTCAACTTTTGTACGTGCCCATGGCGTTTTACGGAGAAATTTCAAACTTGATTTTATGCTCGGGTCACTTTGAAAGCAGCGAATATTAATGAGTACCCCTAACTGCTCCCACCCATAGTGTGCTTCTAGCGCGGTAACTATTTTTTCGAGAGACAATCCGTGTAACGGATTGTTCTTTTGTGCTTCTTTTTGCTGCTCACTCATTGAATGTTTCATCCTGCGGCTAATGATTTCTTATGTGGGGCTATTTATTAGATGTGCTGAAGATTATACGCAATTGAATAAGCGATAGCTTCGCTATCTTGTTTGGATTTACTTTTAATCTTTAATGTAATCCTTCTGTCGTAAATGGGCTTTGTCTCGGCGGCGTTAGTCATGGCGCACAACTGTCCGACCGCTATTATCTCTCTAAAGATGTTTTTCCACCAGAAGCCGCGTTTATTGACCTGAGACTCCACACTCAGAGAACCTCACCCAGGGATTATGGGCTTCTGGTTTTTCTTATATATTACCTGAGGTCGTGTAAACGGCGTTTAAAGCCGCTCAAATAGAGGTTGGTGCTAATTTATGATGTTGGTAATAGCTCAAAGCTCCTCTATTCGTGTCTTTGGGGTCTTTGATAGCGTAATGTATGACCATGGGCGGTATGGTTTGGGGTTTTTTTAATGAATGAGTCGAGTACTGATAATCAAGGTGATAGCGTTTTTATAACGAAGAAAGTTGGGTTTATGCTACTCAATAATTTCACAATGATATCACTAGCTTCTGCTGTGGAACCCTTGCGCATGGCAAACCAGTTGAGTGGGGAAACGCTCTATGAATGGTTTACTCTTACCGAAGAAGGTCTGCCTGTTAGTGCAAGTGATGGTATTAGGATAACGCCTGATTCAAGCCTACTTGATGCTGTTCAGTTAGATACCATTATCGTCGCTGGAGGGCTAAATGTTACGCGTGCATTTACTAAGATTCAGCTCAATTGGCTTAAAATGCAAGCACGTAAAGGTTGTCGTTTAGGGGCGGTTTGTACGGGCGCTTATGTTCTAGCTGAGGCAGGGCTATTAGATGGTTATGATTGCAGTGCGCATTGGGAATATATAGCAGCGTTGCAAGAGACCTTCCCGCGAGTGCATTGTTCTAATCGATTATTTAGTATTGACCGTGACCGCATGACTTCTACAGGAGGAACGGTGCCACTTGATATGATGTTACACATGATCAAGCAAGAGCATGGTACGTTACTGTGTACGGCGATCTCGGAAATGTTTATTTGTGACCGTATTCGCAGCGAAACAGATAAGCAAAAAATACCATTGCAGCATGTCTCAGGTACAACTCAGCCTAAGTTGGTAGAAGTCGTTGGTTTGATGGAGGCCAACCTAGAAGAGCTAATTGATATGGATGAGCTGGCGCATTATGCCGGGCTTTCTCGGCGTCAGTTAGAGCGACTATTTCTTAAATACTTGCAATGCTCACCTTCAAAATACTATTTGAAACTGCGCTTACTACGCGCGCGCCAACTATTAAAACAAAGTAACTTACCTATTATAGAAATTTCTACCGCCTGTGGATTTGTATCGACACCTCACTTCAGTAAATGCTATCGAGAACAGATGGGTGTCCCCCCTAGTGAAGAACGCTCTGGTAATTCTCGGGTTAAAAATATAAAGCAGAACGTATCAGTCACAACCAGGCAAGTCTCTCAAGGTGACCAACCACAAAGAAGGCAGCTGAAGGTACAAGAGCAAGGGTTATCTGATGCAAAGAAAGAGCAGCAAGCGGCTTCTCTTTACGATGAAAAAAACTCTGTGTATCAGGAGAAAAAACGAGACTCAATCGCTAGTGATGCCTTGGTTCAGGCGCGCTCGGAGTCCACGTTTGGTAGTGTGCGTATCAAAAAATAATTATGTGCCCCCATGGTGCTTAATATCAGTCATCAGCTTCTGTGACTTAGTTCTTATCTCGCTTCAAACTAGTTCCAACTATCCCATGCTAAGCCGCGTTTATGTCGTAATAAATCACAAGTGACGGTTTTGGTAACAAGGGAGTCGCTTCCAGCGTCTTGATGATCTTCGTGAAATTTTACACTGGCCAGAATGTTGGGGAGATTGATTTATTCGGTCTGTCCCTCACTTCAAGAAACGCACCTGTTGAGGTGTTATTGAATCAGGGCTGAGTAATAAGCGAAAAGCCCGGGATAGAAGGATAGAGAAATGAACGCTGCTGAACTGCACAAAGACGCCATTGTTATTGATGGCTTGATCTGCGCGAAATGGAATCGTGAGCTTTTTGAAGATATGTCAAAAGGTGGGCTGACTGCCGCTAACTGTACTGTGTCTTTCTGGGAAAATTTTCAGAATACGGTAAATAATGTTGTTGAGATGAATCAGCTGATTGAGGCGAGCAGTGATCTGCTTCTTAAAGTGCATACCACTGCAGATATTCATCGCGCTAAACAGGAAGGCAAAACCGGCGTCATGATGGGCTTTCAGAATGCTAATGCTTATGAAGATCAGATTGGTTATGTGCAGGTATTCAAAGACCTCGGCGTTGGTATCGTTCAGATGTGTTACAACACTCAGAACCTAGTAGGTACTGGCTGCTATGAGCGCGATGGTGGTTTGTCTGGTTTTGGCCGTGAAATTGTTGCTGAAATGAATCGTGTTGGCGTCTTGTGTGATCTGTCTCACGTGGGTGCTAAGACCTCTGAAGAAGTCATCCTCGAATCTAAGAAACGTGTTGCGTATTCGCACTGCTTACCTACCGGCTTAAAAGAACATCCTCGAAATAAGTCAGACGCTGAACTGAAATTTATAGCAGACCACGGTGGTTTTGTGGGCGTTACCATGTTCGCTCCTTTCCTGAAAAACGGCATTGATTCGACTATCGAAGATTACGTAGAAGCGATTGAGTATATCTACAACATTGTTGGTGAAGACAGCATTGGTATTGGTACGGACTTTACTCAAGGTCAAGATCAGAACTTTTTCGAATATCTGACTCACGATAAAGGCTATGCGCGCCGTTTGACGCGTTTCGGCAAGATTATCAACCCAGAAGGTATTCGCACGGTTGGCGAATTCCCTAACCTGACCGAAGCATTGCTGCGTCGCGGTTTCTCCGAAACACAAGTACGCAAAATTATGGGCGAGAACTGGGTCACGCTTCTCAAGGATGTTTGGGGCGCCTGATCACCTACATACTGACGCCGCACTGCTTGGCGATGTGGCGCTAGCATTAAGAATTAGCACAAAGAATTAAAACAAAAAGAATTTTGAGGTTAGAAGAAATGAGCGTACACGCACCAGAAATGCCAATTGATGTTAATGATGAAACCGGAGTATGGACGACTGATGCGCTGCCGATGTTATATGTGCCGCGTCACTTCTTTGTGAACAATCATATGGGTATTGAGGAAGAGATCGGTGCTGAGAAATACGCCGATATTCTCTATAAAGCAGGCTATAAATCAGCTCATTACTGGTGCGAGAAAGAAGCAGCTGAACACGGCATGTCTGGTGCCGATGTATTTGAGCACTACATGAAGCGTTTATCGCAGCGTGGTTGGGGCTTCTTTATTACTGAAGAACTCGATCTTGAAAAAGGTACCGCCAAAGTACGCTTGGAAAACTCTGCCTTTGTTTATCAGTACGGAAAAGTGAATCGTAAAGTTGATTATATGTTTACGGGTTGGTTTGCCGGAGCAATGGATCAGATTGCAGAAAGCTTGGGTTATGAAGTGCGCACTAAAGCCATTCAGACTCAGTGTGCTGCAGAAGAAGGCTGTGACGTCGGGTACTTTGAAGTAGCACCATTATAAACAGCGATATAAAGGGTGTTGAAAACGCCACGAACGTTTTCAACTGCTTTTTAAGTGTGAAAAAAGTTAACGCAGCTAAGAACCGTCTGCGCCAATAATAAAATCGAAACGGGTCATCAGGCTAATAGTCTTAGCTCTGTGTGACCTGTCAATCTGTAAAGGTGGGGTACGATCATGTCCCAGTTTGATATCCTGTTTGAACCGCTAAAAATTAATAACCTTACTATTCGTAACCGTATAGTGAGTACCGCGCACGCCGAAGTTTATGCAACCGATGGCGGAATGACGACTGAACGCTATGTTAAGTATTACGAAGAGAAAGCCAAAGGTGGTTGTGGCTTGTCGATCTGTGGTGGTTCCAGTGTGGTATCGATAGATAGCCCGCAAAGCTGGTGGAGCTCCGTTAACCTGTCGACTGATCGTATCATTCCTCATTTTCAAAATCTTGCTGATGCGGTACATAAGCACGGCGGTAAGATTATGATTCAAATTACCCACATGGGACGCCGCTCCCGTTGGGATGGCGGTGATTGGCCGAACCTGATGTCGCCATCGGGTATTCGTGAACCTGTTCATCGCGCTACTTGTAAAACTATTGAAGAAGAAGATATCTGGCGCATTATTGGTGATTTTGCACAAGCCGCGCGTCGTGCAAAAGAAGGCGGTTTAGATGGTGTTGAGTTATCTGCCGTGCACCAGCACATGATTGATCAGTTTTGGTCGCCGCGTGTGAACAAGCGTACCGACCAATGGGGTGGTAGTTTAGAAAATCGTATGCGTTTTGGTATGGAAGTGCTAAAAGCCGTACGCGAAGAAGTCGGCCGTGACTTTGTCGTCGGTATTCGTATGTGTGGTGATGAATTCCACCCAGATGGCCTGAGTCACGAAGATCTTAAGCAGATTGCTAAGTACTATAATGATACTGGCTTATTGGATTTCTTCGGTGTGGTGGGTTCTGGTTGTGACACCCATAATACGCTGGCAAATGTTATTCCGAATATGAGCTACCCACCAGAGCCATTTCTACATCTTGCCGCTGGCATTAAAGAAGTAGTGGATGTGCCGGTTATTCACGCGCAGAACATCAAAGACCCAAATCAAGCTAAACGTATACTTGAAGCGGGATATGTTGATTTTGTCGGTATGACGCGTGCCCATATTGCTGATCCGCATATCATCGCAAAAATAAAGAATGATCAAGTCGATCAGATTCGCCAGTGTGTCGGCGCTAACTACTGTATCGACCGTCAATACATGGGCTTGGATGTTCTGTGTATTCAAAATGCTGCTACCTCGCGTGAACATATGGGGATGCCGCACATCATCGAAAAAACTACCGGTATTAAGCGAAAAGTCGTAGTGGTTGGTGGTGGGCCTGGAGGTCTTGAAGCTGCACGGGTCGCTGCAGAGCGCGGCCATGATGTGACGCTTATTGAAAAAGAAGAAGAGCTGGGTGGGCAGGTAGTGATTGCTGCCAAAGCACCGCAACGTGACCAGATGGCGGGTATCACTCGCTGGTTAGCAATGGAAGTGGAACGTTTAGGTGTTGATGTTCGACTAGGAACCAGTGCTGATCCAGAGCTTATCCATGAGCTGAAACCTGATGTATGTATTTTGGCGACCGG
>NZ_JADGEV010000020.1:59069-67761 GCF_016744175.1 Neptunomonas sp.
CTGGAGCTGATAAAAATAACAGGGCAGATTCTACTGCCCATCCACCTGCTTGTTGAGGGTGAATTATGACTTTTGAGTGGTTACACCCCTTTCTTATCGCGACAGCGTTACTGCTAGCTGCGGTGGGTGCTGTACGCCGAGTTAACTTGTGGCGAGCTGGGCAACCTGAATCAGTAGACTTTGTTGCTGGTTTAATGGCGATGCCTGGCCGTTATCTACATGATCTGCACGATATTGTAGAGCGCGACAAGTATATGTCCAAAACGCATGCTGCCACTGGCGGTGGTTTTGTGCTGTCGTTGTTATTGGTTGTGCTAGTTCATTTATTTGGGGTTCAAAACCAAATCTTAGCATGGGCGTTGCTTGCCTCTTTAGCATTGATGTTTGTCGGTGCTATTTTTGTCTTTAAACGTCGTTTGAATCCGCCGAGCCGTTTGTCAAAAGGTCCGTGGATGCGTCTACCTAAAAGTTTACTCGCCTTTTCCAGTGCTTTTTTTATTCTCACATTGCCGATGGCAGGTGTTTTACCTGAAGGCGCTGGAGGCTTGCTACTGACAATTGTTCTGGGTGTTTTTATTGCCATGGGATTGTCTGAGATGTTGCTCGGTATGACGTGGGGTGGGCCAATGAAGCACGCCTTTGCAGGAGCGCTTCACTTAGCATTTCATCGTCGTCCCGAGCGCTTTGGCGGCGGACGCTCAACAGGGCTTAAGCCAGTAGCGCTGGATCAGCGAGTATTGGGCGTACAAAAGCCTGAAGATTTTAAATGGAATCAGCTATTAGGCTTTGATGCTTGTGTGCAGTGCGGTAAGTGTGAGGCAGTGTGCCCGGCATTTGCAGCAGGGCAGCCGTTAAATCCAAAAAAATTAATTCAAGATATGGTCGTCGGTATGGCGGGTGGCAGTGATGCTCATTACGCCGGAAGCCCCTATCCAGGTAAAGAGGTTGGACAGGCGAACGGAGGCCCGCTACTAACAATCACCGAAGGCTTAATTGATCCAGACACCTTGTGGTCATGTACTACTTGTCGTGCTTGTGTTGAAGAGTGCCCTATGATGATTGAGCATGTTGATGCGATTGTTGATATGCGCCGTTTTCTTACCATGGAAACGGGCAGCACCCCTAATAAGGGCGCAGAAGTGCTGGATAATCTGATAGCGACAGATAACCCTAACGGCAACGCACCAGCGAGCCGCACCAATTGGGCCGCTGATCAAAACCTGCCGTTATTACGAGATGTTAAAGAAACAGATGTGGTTTTTTGGGTCTCTGATGGGGCCTTTGATATGCGTAGCCAGCGTATTTTGCGTGCGTTTGTTAGCTTGCTTAAAGCGGCCAATGTGGATTTTGCTGTATTGGGTGATGAAGAGCTAGACAGCGGAGATGTCGCACGTCGTTTAGGTGATGATGCAACTTTTCAAAGTCTGGCTAAGCGTAATATTGCAGCCTTAAGCCAATATAAATTTAAGCGTATCGTGACGACCGACCCTCATGCTTATCATTGCTTACGCAATGAATATACTGATTTTGCGGGAGATGTTTTTAAGGGTGTCGAGGTCTTACATCACACGACCTTCCTAAATGAGCTAGTACAGGCGGGTAAGCTTAAGCTGAGCCGCTTCAAAGGTGGAAAAGTCACCTACCATGATCCGTGTTATCTGGGACGTTATAACGGCGAATATGAAGCGCCGCGTGAGTTATTGCGGTCACTTGGTATTGAGATTGCCGAGATGGAGCGTTCAGGTTTTCGTTCACGTTGTTGTGGCGGTGGTGGCGGTGCTCCAATTACCGATATACCGGGAGAGCGTCGTATTGCCGATATGCGTATGGAGGATGTGCAAACGACAGGCGCAGAATTAATAGCCGTCGGTTGTCAGCAATGTACGGCAATGCTCGAAGGAGTAGTTGAACCGCGTCCACAAGTAAAAGATATCGCTGAGATCTTAGCTAGTGTACTGCTTGACGATGAGGCAGCGAATGATGTGGAAAATCAGCTTGAGGAGGCGTTCTAATGTCTGATTCTGACTATTCACATATTCTTCGTAGAGACCCACGCGGAGAAAGAATCGCACGTAACCGTTTGCACCCTCTACATAGCACGGTTGCTGTGCAGGTCGCTGAAACGCTTGGGCCTTCTGGTTTGTTACGTAAGAACCCTCATGCAGTCGGTTTTATTGGCCCTAATGGTATTAAGCGTATCGATAGGCTCAAAGGTAATGCGATTGCTATTACTGGCCGGCGTAACGCGCAAAGTAGCCAAGAGGTGTTATTACCGTTACATCAAGTCAGTGAGCCAGATTTCACGATTGTCGTGGTACCTGACATGGTCGGTGGTCGACTGACAGCGCATGATAAAGATATCTTAGGGCAAGCGCATCAACTGGCTCGATCGATGGAAGCCGGTGTTGCAGGAGAGAGTACAGGGGCGGGCGCTGTGATGGCGGTTGTCTTTGGCGTTAGTAAAGAAGAGAGTTTTGATAAAGCAGGTGTTGATCGCTTGTTATTACTTGATGGCGCAGAATATGAAGGATATTGCCCTGAGCAGCAAGTCGCAGCACTGGAGCAAGTAGAAGCGCGTCTCAAACCTGAATACTGGTTGTTCCCTGATAGTGTTCATGGTGGCACTGATTTAGGGTCTCGTTTAGCTGCTCGCTTGGGGGAGCGACCTGCTACACAAGCGTGGCAGATGAACACTGAAACAACAATCTGTCGTGGCGCAAGTGGTTCAACAGATATCACGCGTGATACGCCTCGTTTACTTATGTTGGCACAAGAGTGCGCTAACCCTGTTGATGAAACCCGACATGAAGCTCTATCGATTGAGTGGGCGCCAGTTCAAGCGGTGTTGCCTGAGTTGCATGATTTAGGGCAAGTGGCCGTTGATCCTAACGCCATTCCTTTGGCTGAAGCTGAGTTTATTTTGGCGGCAGGTAACGGCATTACAAATTGGGAGCAGTTTCATGCAACAGCGAAAGCGCTTGGAGCAACGGAAGGCGCGAGCCGTGTAGCCGTAGATGATGGCAATATGCCGCGTTTTCGCCAAGTAGGGGCCTCCGGAACATGGGTGACTGCGCGCGTATACTTAGCCGTAGGTATTTCGGGTGCAATACAGCATATGCAAGGGATTGGTCAGTGTGACAAGGTTGTGACGATCAACACTGATGCAGGTTGTGACATGGTAAAGCGTGCTGACTTAAGCACGATTGGTGATGCTGAAAAAGTATTAGACGAGCTAATAAACTTAGTTGATACGTACCGCCAACAAGCTTTGCATAATCAGAACGGTGAAAAAGAGGGAGCTAAAAATGCAGCTTGATGCTAATACCTCGATGGATTTAAAAATAGTCTCATTAATTTCTGTGGGTAAGCATCCTACTTCAGGGCGAGCCCGTCGAGCAGAGCAAGATGGCAGAGCTGTTGAGTTGGGCTTGACCTTAGCTGAAGCGGGCCGTGGAAAACAAAATTTAACAGTATTGCATGCCGGGGACTCGCAACAGTCGGCATTGCGTAGTTACGCGGGTATGGGGCTGGAATCTGTACGAGTAATACAGCTACGTGAGAGCGCCGATGCGGTTAGCCCCCTGACTGAATATCTACGCAAGCACGTTCCCGATATTATATTAACGGGGGTGCGTGCTGAAAGTGGTGAGTCTTCAGGAATGGTACCTTATTTATTGGCTGAAAAATTGGGTTGGCCTGTGGTGCCACGTATCGCCAATATTGTATCCATTAAAGAGGGTGTTGCCGAAGTGCTGCAGGCTCTACCACGAGGGCAGCGTCGTGCCTTGACGGTGCGATTGCCGTTTATTGCTAGTGTCGATAATGCCGCAGCAGAGCCACGCCAAAGCGCATTTGGCCCTGCTAACCGTGCATTAATGGAGCAGCAGCAGGCTGGCAGTGAAACGGATACTGTACGCAGTGAATGGAGTGAGCTACCCGCACGTAAGCGGCCCAAGCGGCTGAAAGTTGTTAAGGCGAAAACGGCAGCGGATCGTTTTAAAGCAGCGACGGCTAAACCGCAGGGTAGCGGAGGAAAAGTTTTAAAAGATAAAACAGTAACTGAACAAGCGCAGGCAATATTTGATCTCTTATTGGAAGAGGGGGTGTTGCGTTAATCGGCGTTACTGATAATTAGCGACCACTTATGGTCGCTATAAAATCATTATATCGTTATATTTGCTCACAAAATTTACAATATTATGTGTGAGCCTTGTCAAAAAGCGTCAATCCAATGTCGAGATCTGTCGTAAATTACAACACTACATTTCAGAACTCTTCGTAAGATAGAAGTGAACACAAAGCCATCTTTAAATGGCGCATAATAAAAAAAGCGGAGTAGTACTATGAACGAAAGCACTCGAAGTGCCGCAGCGTATGCGGACAAAGGGGCTGAATACACCTCTGATTACAAAGCAGGACAAGATAATGTGAAGTTCATGGGTATGGATATCCATAACCCAGTGTTTGGAACCAGTGCATTTATCATTTTACTGTTCATCACTTTGGCCGTTATTTTTCCGGCTGATGCAAAAGAAACATTGGTTGGGGCGCGTACCTGGTCAATTGAAACTTTTGACTGGTTATTTATGATCGGAGGAAACGTCTTTGTTCTATTTTGTCTAGCGCTGATTTTTTTGCCTGTTGGTAAAATTAGATTAGGCGGGACTACAGCAAAACCTGAATTTAGTCGGATCTCTTGGATTTCTATGCTGTTTGCTGCAGGTATGGGAATTGGTTTAATGTTTTGGAGTGTAGCTGAACCGGTGGCTTATTACACCGATTGGTATGGCACACCTCTCAATGCTGCACCGAATACGCCAGAAGGGGCTTCTGCTGCAATGGGCGCCACTATGTTTCATTGGGGACTACATCCATGGGCCATTTACGGTGTTGTTGCTTTAGCGTTGGCATTCTTTACCTATAACAAAGGGTTGCCTCTTACTATTCGTTCTGCATTTTATCCGCTGTTAGGTGAAAGAGTATGGGGGCCGATTGGGCATGTGATCGATATTGTTGCCGTGCTTGCGACAATTTTTGGTTTGGCAACATCACTTGGATTAGGGGCATCTCAGGCCGCTGGCGGTCTTAACTTTTTGTTTGGTATTGATAATACCGTAGCTGTACAAATAACGATTATAGTTGTGGTCACTGCGATTACTATCTTCTCTGTCATGCGTGGGCTTGAGGGTGGTGTCAAGTTACTTAGTAACATCAATATGCTGATTGCCGCTGCATTGTTACTGTTTGTTATTATCACTGCTTCTTTCAGTAACTTTGTAGGTAATTTTTTCGGTGTGCTGACAAGCTATGCTGAAAACATTGTTCCTTTGAGTAATTGGGTTGGGCGTGAGGATGAAACGTGGTATCACGGCTGGACCGTTTTCTACTGGGCTTGGTGGGTTTCTTGGTCTCCGTTTGTGGGTATGTTTATCGCACGCGTTTCTAAAGGCCGTACTGTTCGTGAGTTTATGATAGCTGTATTGCTTATTCCAACGTTGGTATCCGCTGTGTGGATGGCTGCGTTCGGTGGTAGTGCTTTGGATCAGATCCAGAACAATGTAGGTGAACTCACTAAAGGTGTGGGAGATGTCTCTCTAGCCATGTTCCATATGCTGGAAAATTTGCCGCTCGCTGAAATATCTTCATTCTTGGCAATTATCCTCGTATTGGTATTCTTTATAACCTCTTCGGATTCTGGTTCATTGGTTATTGATTCTATTACGGCTGGTGGTAAGGTTGATTCTCCTGTGCAGCAGCGTATTTTCTGGGCCGTGCTAGAAGGGCTAATTGCTGCGGTATTATTATACGGAGGCGGTACAGAAGCGCTTAAAGCGTTGCAGGCAGGTGCTATTACTGTCGGCTTACCATTTACGGTTATCTTGCTATTTATGTGTGTTAGCTTGTATAAAGGGTTGAAGAGCGAAGTGTACTAATTAATATCTAATAGGTATGGTCTTGTACCATGCTAAAAGCCGGCATTTTTGCCGGCTTTTTCTGTATTAAAGCGCAGCGTAAAGACCTAAATGAGGTGGCTTATGATGATTGCAGATTTGGTTGACCAAGAGGATTTTTACAGTTTATTACACTCTGTAGGTATTCCTGTTGAAAGCCATTGGACATCAGAGCAATGTGCACTGGTGGCATTGAACTGGCGTAGCGCTAATAATCAGAATAGCACTGAGATGGCTGTTGAATTTGATCGAATTATTGGCGAGCTTAAGCAGAAAGAGCAGTTGTTGTTGCCCGAGGTAAAAGCCGCGCTGCAAATACTAGTTTAGCCGACGACGCCAAAGTAATTATTTCAGATAGCTGTTTAGGCAACTATCTGAAATAGCTATTTTATGCGCACATCTGATGTGATTACTTTGTGAAATTACGTAGTGTGACTGTTAAACGTAGTTATGAACTCAATTGTTGTGTATTCATTGAGTGAATAATAGAAATATTTTTTGTGTAGATTAGAGAATTTGCTCGTGCGAACAACCCTTGTGCCACTTATATCCCTGTTTATCAGCTGTTTCGTCCTACTTTTAGGTAACGGCCTGATTAATGTCCTGATACCCGTAAGAATGGGTTTAGACGGTATGGATACCAATACCATTGGTACAGTATTATCACTGTATTTTGTGGGCATGTTGCTGGGGGCTATTTATAGTAAACACCTTATTAAACGCGCGGCACATATTCGCGTATTTGCAGGTTGTGTTGCACTGGGTGCCGTCAGCATACTTATTTGTAGTCTTTTTTCAGATCCCATACTTTGGGGAGGGATGAGAATTGTTTTAGGCTTTTGTAATGCCTGTGCATTTACGGCTATGGAAAGCTGGTTGAGTGAAAGCTCCACCAAAGAGACACGAGGCAAGGTGTTGGCTGCCTATAATGCCGTTGTTTTAAGTGGGTTGTTTTTTGGGCAGTTCTTTATGAACATCGCAAGCCCTGAAGGCTCTACACTATTTGTATTCAGTGGAATATTACTCTGTGCGGCGGTTATTCCTATGGTGTTAAGCCGTAATAGCGGGCCTGCGATATCAGAGGTCAGCTCTATGTCACTGTTGGCACTGTATAAAATCTCTCCATTGGGCGTTGTTAGTTGCTTGGTTTCGGGGATGATTTATTCGGCTACGTTTAACCTGTTACCTGTATTTGCCAAAGACTATGGCATAGTTGATTTTCAGCTCTCGCTTTATATAGGAGCCGCTATTCTGGGAGCTTTCTTGCTGCAGTTTCCTGTTGGGTATTTATCAGATAGGTTTGACCGACGTACAGTGCTAGCCATTCTTTTATTTATTTCAGCCGTGGCTGATTTTTCAGTGCCGGTGCTCGCTTCTCAGAATATTTTATGGGCAGTATTTTTAGGTACTGCCATAACCTGCGGAATTATTGCCTGTACTTACCCGCTGAGTATATCGGAAGCATTTGATAAATTACGTCAAAGTGAAATGGTTGCGGCAATGGGAAGTATGATTTTAGCTTTCTCCATTGGTGGGATTTTAGGGCCTTATACTACCTCTATTGTGATGGATTTATACGGTAATGCAGCACTGTTCTACTTTGTTGCCTTGATACAGTTACTGCTGGCAGGTTTTGTTATGTACCGCATGGCTGTTCGTGAAGCATTGCCTATAGAAGACCAGGAGCATTTTGTCATGCAGGGTGCATCTATTACCGCCTCTGTTGAGCTTGATCCACGTACCGAATATGTAGAACAGCAGCCTGAATTGAGTTCTGAAGCTGAAACAGCCGTCAGTATTGCAGAAACTGATCCAGCAGCAGCCGTGAAAATGGCACGTGCGTTGGCAATGGCAAACCCTGTACTGGGTGTAGAAGTCGCCGCCGCCGTTGCTACGGTAAAGGGGATCGATGTTTTACGCTTGTATGAAGTGATGAAAGAAGCGGTACCAGATCAAATATTGGATGTGACGCGTGCTGTGGTAACGGTTCGCCCTGAACTGGCCTACGAGCTTGTCTCCAAACTAGCGGAATGGTATCCAGAGCAGGTGGTTTCTGTCGCGGCAGAAATAGGCAGCGCTTTACCTGAACAACGCATCGAGATGGCAAAAGTGGCTGTTGAGTATGCACCTGAATCTGTTGCTGAAGTAGCAGAGTATTATGCGCAGGTGTTGGCCGAAGAATATGAAGCTGTGCGTCCGGCAGACCGTGAAGAAGATACCAGTGAAGAAGATGCTGCCAGTATCGCGTCTGAGTTGTGGCAAGCCGCACCAGAGCAAGCATTGGATGTTGCCGTGGCGATGGTTGATGCGCTACCTGAATCTGCGGTCCTTGTAGCTGAAGAGTACCTCGCTAGCAATATTGCAGAAACTGACGAAGAAGCCATCGCCGCAGGGAGCCCAGATATAGCAGAAGCTGGCCAAGCGACAGTAGAGTATCAAGAAGGCGAAGAAGTCTGGAGCCAAGAATGGACACAAGAATCAACAGATGATTACCACAACACTGTTGAGCTGGTGGCAAGGCTAGCAGAAGCCGCGCCAGAGCAAGCATTGGATATGGCTGTGGCGGTAGTTGAAGCGGTGCCAGGCAGTGCTGCTGAAGTAGCCACTGAAATAGCGAGTAATTTTTATGAGAATAAATCTGATGATGCAAATAGCGCTACAGCTGAACTTGAAGGTGAGCTTGATGGAGAACCTGAAGGTAAGCCTCTAGAATATGAAGACGCTGTAGAGTTGGTACAGCG
>NZ_JADGEV010000074.1 GCF_016744175.1 Neptunomonas sp.
CCGCGAATACCGTGAATGTGTTAAATGCGATTATGTGGATGGGCAAAACTTAGATGGCTCACCTGAGGAGGCTGAGTTAGAAACACGTGTGAATAAGCCGTCCAGTAAGCAATCAGAGTCTAAATCAGAGCCTAGCTCTATTGCTCAACCGTTGATGTTTGTACCCAATCCGGGTCTTAAAAACAAGGAGCACTGATACTAAGTAAAGTACGTTATGTTGTTAGTTATTCTGAATTGTAATTTTGGCTGAGGTGTGTACTATTTTTAAGGTTAGTATCCAGAGTGCTCGGTGAGAGATATTTATAATAAAGCAAATGCAAGGGAGTTGTGAAATGCCTACAGTTTTAGGGATACATAGTAATGTAGCAGGTGAAAATAATGGATTTTCAAGTGGGCATGCTTGGATTACAGTAACAAAAAATAGTGTAACACAAGCGTATGGTTTGTGGCCTGATGGGCATCCTCGTACTGTTGATAACGGCCCAAAAACTGATATCAGGATTGGTTTAGAAGGTACTCGTTTTCCTGCAGCTAGCCGCTTTTTTAAGCTAAACGCGAGTCAAGAGGTTAGTCTTAATATAGAGCTGAAGAAAATCATTGGGTGGACCTATACGAATACCTGTGCATCATGGGCATCTGACGTTGTTTATACAGTAGTTGGGGTCGATGTCGATGCGGATGACTGGGCTGGCTTTGAGACGCCAAGGGAGTTAGGGCGTCATATCGTTGCGCTTGAAAAAGCTAACCCTACGACAGTAAAAATGCCCGTAGCATTACAGCATAAACAATCAAGTTGGTAACGATATGAGAATTCTATTTTCCATTTTATTACTCGTACTTTCAACAGGTTGTAATAGTTTAGGTAAGGATACACAAATGAAATATACTTCTGAAAAGCTTGAAGAGATATCTTACGCTCTGGAAGGAGAGAGCGTGAACTTAACGTATAGGGTTTTGCTTGAAAGCATGTACTTTTCTCCTGGAGTGAATATAAGGGAAGAAGAGAATAAAACCTATCTTGATATAGTTCGGTGTAAAGTTGCAGGTACCTGTGATGTACAGTATGTTTCACATTTTAATGAAGATGGTTCTCAGTCAGTGACTATAAAAGCACCTATTGATCCCTCTGCTGTTTGGGTCGAAGGTGAAAATGGCAATAAACTCATTACTGACTATTGAGTACTATTTTTTCGCTGGATGAAGCTTTAGTGATGGTGAAGCTCGTAGGACGCTAGCTAAAGCAATTAGTTGCTTTAGCTAGTTTTAATTGGTTAATTTCTCGATTATAAGGGCTTGGTTCATGTGCCAGCGGTGCCACTGGGCAACAAATCAGACTTTGTTAGAACAGAAATACCACGATAACGAGTGGGGAATGCCGCAAACAGACGATAGCGTGTTGTTTGAGTTTCTTGTATTGGAAGCCGCTCAGGCGGGTTTGAGCTGGCGCACTGTCTTGGAGAAACGAGAAGGTTATCGACATCATTATCATGGCTTTGATCCGGTAGCCGTTGCGGCATTTGATGATGCCCAGCAGCAGGTGATGTTAGCTGATCCGGCCATTGTTCGTAATAAACTTAAAGTGGCATCGTCGATCTCAAATGCGCGTGAATTTCTACGCTTGCAGAAGGAGTATGGTAGCTTTGCGCGTTATCTGTGGGGCTTTGTAGATAATAAGCCGATACAAAACAGCTGGAAAGATTACACCGAAGTCCCCGCCGAAACTGACATCTCTAAGCAGCTCTCTAAAGCGCTAAAAAAAGAGGGGATGCGCTTTGTTGGTCCAACAATTATGTATGCTTATATGCAAGCCGTAGGCATGGTCAATGATCATGAAGTGAGCTGCTGCCGATACCAAGTATGTAGTGAAGCAGGGAGGAGCTTTTCTCTAAGCTAGTTTTTCACGTGAGTTTCTGCGGCTATTTAGCATAGCTTTGGAAAGCCTATGTAGCAGATATATCTATTATTATTTTGTTCTAATATAACTTACTTAAGTGACTCTCAAATCAAATGATACTTGCTTTTGTAGCTCGTTTTCCTATCAGTGTTCGTTACATGCTTCTTTCTGCGCTGGGGTTTGCGTTGATGGCCGCTTGTGTCAAAGCCGTTAGTGCATATGGCATCCCCGTGTTAGAAATTGTTGCAGCGAGAGCGCTGGTATCATTGGTTATCAGTTACTTCGATATACATAGGAAAAAAATATCAGTATGGGGTAATAATAGATTACTGCTACTGGCCCGTGGGGTTGTGGGAACGCTAGCATTGATATGCGTATTTTTTGCAGTGACAACTCTGCCGTTAACGGAAGCGACTTTCTTACAATATACGTACCCTGCGTTCACCGCCGTTATAGCGTTATTTTTCCTCAAAGAGCGAATCAACCTCTCGACAATTGTTTGTATTAGTCTCAGTTTGATTGGGTTGATGATTATCGTGCAACCAGGACTTTCTGTGGGAGGCGTTGCTGCTTTGCCTCTTCTCAGTATCGTTGCTGCGTTGATAGGGGCGTTTGGCAGTGCTGTTGCTTATGTGCTAGTGAGGCGGCTTAGCCAAAGCGAAGATAGCTCAGTGATTATTTTCTACTTTCCTCTTATTGCTCTACCTATATCCATACTTTTGCTGAGAGATGGCTTTATTATTCCGGGGTTAATAGAGTCGGTTTTATTAATTCTTGTTGGAATTTTTACTCAAATAGGGCAGGTGGGGATTACAAAAGCAATGTCATCTGATACCGCAGGAAAAGTAGCGGGTTACTCGTATATTCAAGTAGTTTTCGCTGCCGTACTTGGTTTAGTTTTTTTCGATGAGTTACCAAGCTTATGGACGATGATAGGAGGCTGTTTCATCGTTGCGGGTGCATTCATAAATGCAATGTGGAAGCGCTAAACTGGATTTTTATGATGTCATTAGGTGATCAGTTTGGCTCGTGAGTGCAGCTCTAAAGGCTCATTTTTCATATCTTAGTAAGACTCATGCATTTACCCACTTGGTCAAGACCTTAAAAAGGCCCCGTCATTCCTTTGAAGGGCCTTTCGTCGTCATATTAATTCAAAGACACCTATGTGTTTAGACCACTATGCTTTGAATGGCTTATATCTTAAATACTATTAATACGTATATTCCACAAAGTCTGAATTGGAAAAGGACTGAACCCCAACCAAATCTGCAATATTGTCAAACGTGATGACGTGGTCGCGGTTGCTAGAAGTGCTCCAATCATTGTCATACCACAGCTCGGCTTTCCCGGATGTTGTATTGTGGACCACGACAAAAGCCTCGACGGCTGCTCCTGTATCTGTAGCAATCTGGTCTGCGCTAAGGGATGTTTGTAGCTCAATCACCTTATTTGCATCTGCGCTACCGATGGTAGTGACTCCAGAGCGGTTTTCGATATAATCGGTCACTGACAGTATGGCACCATCCTGTGTTGTGGTTGTATTTGCAAAATCAAAATGATTTAGGCCTACTTTATCCATGCCTTGGTTGAAGTCTAAGATTGTATCGGTTTGGTTGTCGTACTCGGCTAACCTGAACTGGTCTGCTCCACCATTGCCCGTTAATGTATCGGCGCCACCTAAGCTATATATGATGTCAGCATTGCTACCTCCTTGGATAACATCATCGGATAAGGAACCAGCGATGCGTAAAGCCCCAGAAAAAGCACTGGCGTCGATATTTGCAGCTGCAGAAAAACCAGCCAATTTGGAGCCGTTTGAGATATCAATACCTGCCTTAGCCATGACGCTTAAGTCGTGGGAGCCTGTAATGCTAAACACAGAGGTACTTGAATTCCCAAATGCATAGCCAAAGTGATTACTATTTTGATTTGTTTCTATCACATTTGAATTTGGGCCAGTGCCTGTAGAATCAAGCGTCAATGATGATATGTTTGAACGTATTTCAATCCCATATCTGTCATTATTATTGGATGTCGCTGTTAGGGTTGTTTCGCCGTTCGTTTCGCCGGTGCTGCTCAATTCAATATAGGCTGTATTACCCGCGTTTTTGCCTTCTAAGCGAAGAGCGTAATTTCCGCCCGATGAGATGTCAGTTGCAAACTTGATTCGATCTGAATTTTCAATATCAGATATTGTAAAGCCGTTGTTTGAACCTGTAGTTCCAGTGAAAAAGAACTCGTTAATGCTAGTGAAACTTGTTGCACTAAAGCTTTCCGCGCCGGCAACCCCTTCAAGCACTTGGAACCCGGTTGAATTATTGACTGCGGTTGCGCTTAAGTTATTAAAATTTTGTGTCGCAAGTGTATTTTTACCTGCGCCTCCATCAAGAGAGCTTGCGGTGTTAATCGTGCTGTTCTTTAAGAGGACACTATCGTCTGCAGAACTACCGGTGAATATAAAGCTGCTTTCCTCGCTATCGCGGGCATCGACTTGAATACCGCCACCCGTCATCTGAGATGCGTTAACTTCGTTCAAGCCAATAAAATTATTATGGCCTGAGAGCATCAAGGTAGCATCACCCGAAATGTTGATTGTCTTTAGTGTCATTGGGTCAATGCCAAGGCTGACATTTGAGAGGGTGGTTGTGCTAGAGATGTTGGCGATCTCAAAGGTGTTGTCGTTCGTTCCCGACGTGGTGACCATGCTAAAGTTTGCATTATCATCCATTATACCAGCACCATTGAGAGCTAGTGTGAAAGCGTCAGAAGAGCCTGAGCGGTCACCACTAGCATTGACTTCAAAGGAGCCAAGGGTATCCGTCATGCCAATGGTTGCGGCTGAGTCAATGTTGAGAGCACGGGTAAAGGCATTTGATACAGAACCCTTATCCACAACTTGGGCTTCATTGTTAATGTTGATGAAATCAAATGTAAACTGGTTGCTGGTAGCCTGGTTTTTGAAAAAAAAGTTTTCAATATTTGTTGAGACAGGGGATATGGTGTCTCCACCTGTTGATGTGCTCGCGACACGGATGTTTAGCTGATCAGTACCGCTATCACCATTAAGGTTGTCAGCGTTTGAGATGGTCGTCGCATTGCCCGTTGGATCAAAGATGCCAGAGTAGACATCAATATCGCTGGTGCCTGTTAAATTATCTGCTCCGCTAGTTAACGTAATTTGATTAGCATCAAAAAGATCTACATATTCGGCGGCCTCTTCACGTGTCACTGGGCTAGATGCGGTTACATTGGCTAGGAGCTCAACATAAGTATCCAAATCTTGAGGCTTATTTTTAGCGACATATAATTCAGAAACAAGTGCCTTGTTATTCAACAACGCGACTTGAGGAGCAAATTCAGCGGGCGGACTCTCCTGAGATAGAAACTCAACAGCTGCAAAAACTATATCGCCAAAGCTAGCGCCTTCGGTGATGACGGTTGTAAAGTATGCTTGAGCTTGAAAGCCGGCGCTGGCAGGGTCGGAATCAGCAACAAGGCCAAAATGTTTCATCATAACATCGACCTTACTTTCTACTGTTATTTTCCCGCCCATAATGTTTTCTGTAAAGAATGTAATGCCTGATAGTGAATGCGACAAATCACGCATGCTGCTTCCGGCCTCAATAATGTTTCCTAGTCCTGTTAGGTTCGGTCCACTAATACCACCGTTAAATAACCCGATCACGATTTTTAACATGGTTGTTTGTTGTTGGGTTGTGATAGCCATATGGGTGTTCTCCAAATAATATCATTTGATTAACAAGTAAAACTGCACTAGTAATCCAATGCCCATTTGGCAACTACACATAAATAAATCAGATACTTAGCCTAAGGTTAAATCTTAGGCGTCTATTTAGTTATCGATAATTACCGACCCCATCAAGAGTAGAATAACCTGTACAGTTGTGTGCTCAATTTCATCTCTGTGTAGAGATGACAGTACAGTAAGAGTTGGATGAAGCAAAGTTTTATAGAAACCCGGTCAGGTCAATTTTTACCAATGGTCTATCTAGAGGGTGATTTTAATCGTGTTTACTTGAATCAATGGCAGAAGGATAAGAGAGGAAGAGCGTCGAAGAGAATCATTGTCCATACACGTAGCCAAACCTCTTTATGGTCGCGCGGAGCTGATCAGTAAGTTGGTAGTGGTTTAAATTTCAGGCGTTTGATGAGTGTCTGGATGGCATAATATAAATAACCACAAACTCAAACAGCGCAGCTACAACCACTGATGGCCCTGCTGGCGTATCCCATGTCCACGAGCCCCATATGCCGATTAATACCGCAGCACAGCCAAGTGCTGAGGCGTAAACAGCCATCTGTTCTGGTGTGTTAGAAAGGCGCCTAGCCGCAGCGGCGGGGATGACTAGCAAAGATGTAATGAGTAAGATGCCGACGATTTTCATTGATACAGCAATCACAACAGCAATAAGAACCATCAAAATCAGACGAGTCCGGCTAACATTGACACCTTCAACCTGTGCCAGTTCTTCGTTAATAGTAATAGCGAGCAAAGGTTCCCAGAAGATACGGATGGTAATCAAGACGGCGGCGCCTCCGGCTAGAATCCATGCTAGATCAGCAGGGGCTATCGCGAGTAGATCACCAAACAGATAATCCATTAAATCCAATCTAGCATCGTCAATAAACGAGAGAGTGACCAAGCCTAGTGAAAGGGTGCTGTGGGCCATGATTCCAAGCAGGGTGTCGGTTGCGATCAGCCGCTGTTTTTGTAAAGAAACCAGAACCAAGGCTAAGAGTACGCAGCAGGCAATAACGGCAATGTTGAGGCTAATGTCGAGTAAAATGCCCAGAGCCACTCCTAAAAGCGCCGAATGTGCCAAGCTATCCCCAAAGTAGGCCATGCGGCGCCACACCACAAAAGCACCAAGAGGGCCCGCCACTGCGGCAACCCCTAATCCACCAAGGATGGCATAAAGTAGAAAGTCGTAAATCATTTAGTGGTTACACTCGCTATGGGCTTTTTCGTTGTGATCGCTAGGGTGTGGGTGGTCAGCGATAACATCACCATGGGTATCATGGTTGTGGTTATGATGATGGCTATAAAGGGCCAAGCTTGCTGCGCCTTGCTCACCAAAAAGTTCAATAAAGGATGGATCTGTGCTGACATGTTCAGGGCGGCCAGAGCAGCAAACATGATGATTAAGGCATATCACATGATCTGTAGAAGACATAACCAGATGTAAGTCATGAGAGATCATCAATACACCGCAACCGCGCTGTTTACGGATACGGGCTATTAAATTATACAGTGCTACCTGACCATTAATATCCACCCCTTGTACGGGCTCATCCAATACTAACAACTCGGGTTCACGCAAGAGGGCACGTGCCAGCATCACCCGCTGGGTCTCGCCGCCTGAGAGGTCGTGCATGGATTGTTCCATCAGGTGTTCGGCACTCACATCTTCAAGCGCTTGTTGCATTTTTGACAGCTCTTTCACACGTGCCGTTTGTAAAAAACGCTTTACGGTTAACGGAAAGGTGCGGTCTATGTGTAATTTTTGAGGCATGTAGCCCACACGTAAATTAGGCTGCAGCCAGACTTGGCCATTAGTGGGTTTGATCAACCCCAAAACAATACGTACTAGAGTGGTTTTACCCGCACCATTGGGGCCAATAAGGGTTGTGATGCAGTCCTTATGTAGTGTTAGATTAACATCCTGCAACACGTGATTATGGCCAAATTGAACATTGATACTCTCGAGCCTAACTAAATCGATGGGGTGGCTCATGAAGTGCTTTCTTCCTGTTGGCAATTAGGACAGATGCCTGCGACCTCAAGCATTTCAGTTTCTACGAGAAAACCGACGGCTTTGGCAGAGACTCTAATAGCTTTAGAGACGCTATCTGATTCTAGTTCAACGGCACTGTGGCAACGAGTGCAGATCAAAAAGCTATTATTGCACAGGTGTTCAGGGTGGCTACAGCCAATAAAAGCGTTGAGAGAGGCAATACGGTGGACTAAGCCTTGCTCCTGCAAAAAATCTAATGCTCGATAAACAGTTGGTGGAGCAGAGTTAAAACCTGCCTCGGCAAGCGCCGGTAAAATATCATAAGCACCCAACGGCTTATGGCTTTGCCAGATGAGTTGTAGCACCAGTTCGCGAACCGGTGTTAAGCGCTGTTGCCGGCCACGACAAAGCTCTGCTGCATCTTTTAGTGCTTGGGTAATACAGCGGCTATGGTCATGTTCTGGTTGGAAAGCGACTTCTGAATTATTCATAGGTAATGAGTCATGGGCAATAAGTCTATGTTTTGTTATATTGTAACATCAAATTACGCTGGAAGAAGAGCATGCACCCACAAAGAATACTATTGTCTCTATTACTCACCTTATTTATCCCTGTTGCAGTAGCCACAGAGTTGAAAGTGCTCACTAGTATTACGCCTATACAATTAATTGCCAGCGAAATATTAGCCGATGTTACGCAGCCCGAGGTGTTATTGCCTCCTGGTGCTTCACCTCATCAGTACTCTTTGCGCCCTTCAGATGTACGCAAGGTAAAACAAGCTGATCTGATCTTTTGGGTTGGGCCTGAATTAGAGCGTTTTCTTGAAAAAGCACTCAGCAAAACTGATGCGACAGTGCTGTCTTTTTTAGAAGCAGAAGAAATGCACCAAGAAGAAGCCGCGCCTGAGAATAAAAGTGAGCATGGATCGTCGCATCAAGAGGGCGAAGACAACCTATTAGCAAGTAGCCATCAGCATGATGGGCATGACCACGGCGGAACTGACCCGCATATCTGGCTTGATCCTATGTATGCACTGGAAATGGCAGAGATAATCCTCAATGAAGCGATTAAGGCTGCTCCTGATAAGCAATTATTACTTGAGCAAAACTACGTAGAGTTTGCTGCCGGTTTATTAGAAAAGGACCAGCTAATAATGGCGCAGCTAGCTCCTTTTAATGAGAGAGGTTTTGTGGTTTTTCATGATGCCTATAGTCGCTTTATTAAGCGCTATAACTTGCAACAGTTGGGCGCGGTGACTATTAACCCTTCGCGCAAAGCAGGAGCAAAGCATTTAAGCGAGCTACGTGAGGCCGTCATCAAGAGCAAGGCGGTCTGTATTTTTAGTGAGCCACAATTTAGCGGATCCATACTGAAAACGATTGCTGCTGGCACAGCGGTTCGTACCGCTGAGTTAGACCCGTTGGGACAACAAGTCATGCTTGGGAAAGGCGCGTATTTGGCATTCATTGCTGACTTTGCGCAGGTCTTTAAGGAGTGTTTACAGGATTAAATAAAGCCTAACAGCGGCGCCTAATTTGAGTACCTAAATTACAGCCTGAACAGCTTCCCAAAGATATAGCTGCTCTATATAATACTGCCCACTTTCGAGCAGATGTGGTGGAATTGGTAGACACGCTAGCTTCAGGTGCTAGTGCCTTCACGGGCGTGGGAGTTCGAGTCTCCCCATCTGCACCAATGCAGTATTCCTTTCTTGCTCAGTGTTCTTTCTTCCCCTTACTAATATCGGATTTTCATTTATATCCATATTTCCAGATATGAAAAAACCGGGACAAGCCCGGTAAAAAGGTGGGTGGAAAAGGAGACTATTTAGCGAGAATAATAACTTGTACAATGGCAGGTAAAATAGCGACAGCTAGGCCACCTAACACCATTAGGATAGATGGAACTACGCCGATTACTTCAACACCTTCTTCATGTGTGTGTGTCATTTTTGTATCTCCTCGCGTATCTGTTTAATTACTATACACATAGCAATGACAGTGCCAGTTTTGTTGTTTGTGCTATAACCATTTGTTTATAATCGATTTATTTATTATCTGTGGCGCACTGCGCAGTAGTGAAATAATTTGGAATGACATGGGGTTGGTCAGAAATGACATTTTTTTGTCATTATTGGTTTATGTGAGTGGCTAATAACTCCTTTGTTCAGCGCACCCTTTAGCTCTTATACGTTCCTTTAAATAAAGAAGCGAGTAGCGATAATATTGAATATGAAAAGAAAAGAGATTATCTGGAAAGCCGTATAACTTGATATGCGGTGAAAGATGGCTGCACGCGGATAAATTACAGGTGAGCAAAGCTTTCTAACTCATATAGTGGATATCAATGGAGTGATTAATATCCGAAATTATATTTTTATACTTACCCTCATTTTACCCCTCTATCTCATGCAGGTATGAGTAGCTTTCAAACTCCCCAGTAATGGGGATGTTATTGCTCCTACTCTTATTGATGAGCAAGGAATTTACAGCCTCGCTATTTCTGTAGAGTTTATTCGTGGGCCTTACGATAGAGGCGATACTAGATAAATGAGCCAAATTAACCTGTTTTCGCAGCTTAGCGGCACGCAATAGTGGGCTTTTTACTGCTGATGTAACTTGTTGATTAGTTCGGGTATTTCAGAGGGGTGCACAATCGTATGGCTTGGGTTGATACCTAGTTCTGCATCCAGTGGGCGCTGGTGTTGGATCCACACCGACGTGATACCGCTGTTG
>NZ_JADGEV010000021.1:0-22524 GCF_016744175.1 Neptunomonas sp.
TGGACAAATTCTACATTGCCTGCAACACCTCGATCCATTAATCGGTCGCGGCCGACTTTTAGCATTGAATCATTGATATCGGCTAGTACAACTTTACCTTCTGCTCCGACAATCCGTGAAAAACGCATGGTAAGGTCGCCAGTGCCTCCTGCAATGTCCAGAATGGTATGGCCGCGGCGAGCACCGCTTTGTTCAATTGTTAGTTTTTTCCACAGGCGGTGTACGCCTCCCGACATGAGGTCGTTCATTAAGTCGTATTTGCCGGCGACTGAATGGAAAACGTCAGCGACTTTTTTGACCTTCTCTTCTACAGGTACTTCACGAAAGCCAAAATCAGTGGTGGATTTGTTGTTCTGTTCGCTCATATTCTTTTTGCTCAGCCGATGCGTTTGACGCATTGTACCTACGCTCAAAACGTTTGTCCCGCTTAGAACTTACCAATCAATCCTTCATCACGAGATTCGCCTTCTTCTTTAAGGCTCTGCAAATACTTATCCCAGTACTGGTCATGCTGAATAGCAAGGTCATGCAGATAGTTCCAAGTGAATAAGCCACTATCATGACCGTCATCGAAGATTATTTTTAATGCATAGTTTCCAACCGCTTCAACCCCTTTAATGCCGACAAATTTTTTGCCCGTTTGAAGAGTCCCATTACCAATTCCATGACCGCGGACTTCTGCAGATGGGGAGTGCACACGCAAGAATTCAGCACTGAGCTCATAACTATCCTGGCCATAAATGAGTTCCAATGTTTTAGATTTTTTATGGAGCTTTATGTTTGTAGGCGTTGGTGTTGATGTCATGGAAATCTCTGGATAAGTAGATAGTGAACCTACTGTTGTAGGCCCACTTAATAGAAGTAAAGATTAGAGTATATAGTGACTCAGGTCCTCATCTTGGCTGAGTTCACTCAGTTGCTTATTCACATACTCAGCATCAATAATTATGACTTTTCCTGAATCATCAGAAGCATGAAATGATAGCTCTTCAAGTAAGCGTTCCATCATCGTATGTAGTCTACGTGCACCAATGTTTTCAGTCTTTTCGTTAACCTGAAACGCTAGTTCAGCAACACGAGCAATCCCATCATCTGTAAAACTGACATCAACACCTTCTGTTTTTAATAGTGCAATGTATTGAGCTGTTAGAGATGCTGTTGGTTCAGTCAATATTCGACGGAAATCATCAGGTGTTAATGCGCTCAGCTCAACACGAATAGGTAACCTACCTTGCAACTCTGGTATAAGATCAGAAGGCTTGGCTAAGTGGAAGGCACCTGATGCAATAAATAAGATGTGGTCAGTTTTGACCATTCCGTATTTAGTATTGACAGTACAACCTTCGATCAATGGTAGTAAATCACGCTGAACACCTTCACGCGACACATCGCCACCACCGGATCCTGAGCTTGCACGCTTACAAACTTTGTCAATTTCATCAAGAAAAACAATGCCGTTTTGCTCAACCATATCGACAGCGCTTTGTTTGATGTCTTCCTCTTTTACTAGCCGTGCTGCTTCTTCTTCAATAAGAAGTTTTAATGCTTCTTTAACCGGCATTCGTTTACTTTGTTTATTTGCATTGCCCATGTTCGAGAACATGCTTTGTAGTTGGTTAGTCATCTCTTCCATGCCTGGAGGAGCCATGATCTCTACATTAGCTTTTGACTGAGCAACGTCAATATCTATTTCTTTGTCGTCTAACTGACCTTCACGTAGCTTCTTACGAAAAATCTGTCGAGTTGCATTGTCAGTTTTATTTTCTGATGTGCTTTCATTGTTGTCGGTTGGTCTTGCTTGTGGAAGAAGGGCATCTAGAATGCGATCTTCGGCAGCATCTTCCGCGCGAAACCGAACTTTGTCGGTTTCTTGTTCGCGAATCATTTTGACAGCCATATCGATTAGATCACGCACAATTGTTTCTACATCGCGACCAACATAACCAACTTCTGTAAATTTGGTTGCTTCGACCTTAATGAAAGGAGCATTAGCCAGCTTAGCAAGACGCCGGGCAATTTCAGTTTTACCGACGCCGGTAGGACCAATCATTAGGATGTTTTTTGGAGTGACTTCAACTCGCAGCTCTTCAGGGAGCTGCATACGGCGCCAGCGGTTACGTAATGCAATGGCGACGGAGCGTTTGGCATCCTGTTGACCGATAATGTGACGATCAAGTTCGTGAACGATTTCACGGGGTGTCATGTTTGACATGTTAGGGCTCCTAAAGGCGCTTAGTCTTTTGCTGGCAGAGTTTCGATGGTTAGATTGTGGTTAGTAAACACACAAATGTCAGCAGCTATGTTGAGACTTTTCTCAACAACTTCTTTCGCACAGAAGTCGGTATTTGCAACCAATGCTTTCGCTGCTGCTAAAGCGTAGTTGCCTCCAGAACCAATGGCGATTACTCCATCTTCTGGTTCAATAACATCACCGGTGCCAGATAATAGGTAAGTTTTCTCTTCGTTGGCGACAAGCATTAATGCTTCAAGGCGACGTAAAACACGGTCGCTACGCCACTCTCGGGCGAGATGAATTACGGCGTTAACAATATTTCCGTGATGCTTATCGAGTTGTTGCTCAAACAAATCTCGTAATGTGATAGCGTCAGCTGTGCTACCTGCAAACCCAGTAATAACGTTGTGTTTAGGTAAAAGGCTTACTTTTTTAGCGGTACCTTTCATGACGGTGTTGCCAAGAGATACTTGTCCATCGCCACCGACGACGACTTGATCACCGCGGCGTACTGAAACAATTGTTGTCATGGGAGCTTGACCTTATTGGGTTCTAGTTACTCCAGATATGGGATTTCCCTTCAAGGATTTCAAGGGTAGGTCGAAAAATTGATGTTTAATCGATTCGAATGGTCATCGCATTAATATTGAGTCTCGCTAATTTGTCATGAGCTTTATTCATGACTGAGCGGTTATCAAAAGGCCCTAGGCGTACTCTGTACCATAGGCCGTTGGCACCATCGGAAGGATTTGTGTGCACGTTTTTTAGACCAGACAGCAGTAATTGCGCTCTCATCTTTTCAGCATCAGCGGCATTTCGAAAAGAGCCTGCTTGAAGGACATATGTCTTATCAAGTTTGGCATTACGAGGTGTTGATTTGTACTCTTTCACAGCCGATGGGTTTATTTCGTTCTTTGGCAATAGCTCATAAAACTCATATTTACTTTGTTTTGGTATTTCTTCTGCTTTAGATGACTTATCTACAATTTTTGGGCCCGCGGCTGATTTATTGTTGATAACGGGCTTAGCCGTAATGACTTTTTTCTCAGTAGGTTTTACTGCAGGCGTTGATTTTTTTACCGGGGTAGTGATTGGTTTTTTTGCAGTTGTTTGGGGTGCTTGTATTGTTTCTACGTTAAGCAATTGATTCAATAAAAAAATTAAACCCGCGAGCGCGACTAAGCTAAAAAGAGCGAGTTTCCATGGCTTGCGTTTAGGTGGAGGTGTTACCTTTGCGCGCGGCTTAGCTGCTGCAGGCCTGTTAGTGCTTGCAGGAGACTGTTTTCTGGTGCGCTGTGCAAAATCCTTACGCGAAGCCATGGGTGTCCTTTATTTACATCTGTTCAGGTGAACTAACACCTAAAAGGGTCAGGCCATTGTTTAAGATCTGACGGGTTGCTTCGCTAAGCGTGATGCGAGCATTTCGTAGTTCTGCATCATCAATCAGCATTTTGTTGGCGTTATAGTGCGAGTGGAAGTTATTCGCCAATTCTCGAAGGTAGTTGGCAAGTAAGTGTGGCTCGTAATTAACCGCTGCATGAGTAAGAACTTCTGGGTATTTAGATAGCCTAGTAATCAAGTCTTTTTCATGCTCTGTATCGAGCTTGCCTAAGTTTGCTAAGCCTGACTCTGGGTCCCAAACCCAATCATTTTCAGCCAGCTTGCGATGTACTGAGCAAACACGGGCATGAGCATACTGAATATAGTAAATAGGGTTATCTTTTGACTGAGTTTTGGCTAGCTCTAGGTCAAAATCCATATGTTGATCCGCTTTACGGGTAACATAAAAGAAACGGCAAGCATCCTTACCTACTTCATCACGTAGTTCTCGTAATGTTACGAATGAGCCGGAGCGTGTAGACATTTGTACACGTTCTTCACCGCGGTAAAGTATAGCGAACTGCACCAAGCGAACTAATAATCGCTCTGGGTCATAACCTAAAGCCTGACAAGCCGCTTTCATCCGAGCAATGTAACCATGATGGTCTGCTCCCCAGATATAAAGTACCTTATCAAAACCGCGTTCGAACTTGTTTTTAAGATAAGCAATGTCTGACGCAAAATAAGTCGTTAAGCCATTAGCGCGCCGAACAACACGGTCTTTGTCATCACCGAATGCAGTCGAGCGAAACCATAAGTTGCCTTCTTCTTCAAACAGGTGGCCATTTTCCTGAAGTGTATTCAGTGCGCTTTCTACATCGCCGTTGGCTGTTAAGCTAAGCTCTGAAAACCATTTCTGATACTCGACACCAAAATCTGACAAGTCATCGCGGATATCAGACAGAATTGAATTCAATGCCGCATTAAAGAAAACGGCATAGCCATCGGCTGTTAAGAGTTCTTGAGCCCTTTCAATGAGTGCATCAATGTGGGTTTCTTTATTGCCACCTTGAGGTTCGTCTGCAGGGATGTTGTACATTACTTCATCAAGAGGGCGTTTGTAGGTATCAGAATGCTCAACGATAACGGATGAGGCTATGTCATGAATATAGGCACCCTTATAACCGTTACTTGGAAAAGTAACCGTCTCGCCAAGTTTTTCTAGGTAACGTAACCACAAACTAGTGGCCAAGATGTTCATTTGTCGGCCAGCGTCATTGACGTAGTATTCCCGTTCAACAGGAACGCCTGCCGCTTCAAGCAAATCGGCAACTGATGCGCCGTATGCTGCCCCACGGCCGTGACCGACATGTAGTGGGCCTGTAGGATTGGCTGAAACGAACTCAACTTGTGTGCGTTCAGTGCTGCTAGCAAGGCCACGGCCAAATTCGGCTTTTTGAGCAATGATTTGGCCAACAACAGCCGTCGTAGTTTCTTGAGTAACAAAGAAATTTATAAAACCTGGACCTGCAATTTCAGTCTTATCCAGGTTTTCAGAAACGGGTAGTGCGTCAATGATTAGTTGAGCTAACTCACGAGGGTTACGTCGGGCTGGTTTGGCTAAGGCTAGTGCGATATTTGAAGCAAAATCACCGTGTGATTTATCGCGAGTGTTTTCAACCATGATGGAAGGTTGGACATCAGCGGCGAAAATGCCGTTGTCGCTCAGTGTTTTTAGTGCTGCACTGATCAGATCTGCAATATGCTGTTTCATTTGCCTGTAGATACCAGTTCGATTTGAATATTTTAGGAAGTAAAAGCTCGAGAGTTAAACGGCCCAGAACGAACCGGCTATTATCCCCTGTTGGCGCGGGGATGTTAACCCCTCACCAGCAGAAGATTGGATGTTTTATGTTCAGATAGTGAAGCGGCGGATCAACTCGCGCTGTATTTGAGCAATTTTTAAGAGGGTTGTGCTGCTTTCAGACGCCGTGTTAGCGCCTGCTGCTGTTTCAATAGCAGCAGTATTGATGCTGACTAATGTGCGGCTAACTTCTTGTACTGCACTATTTTGTTGAGATGCTGCCGTCGCTATTTGAGTATTCATGTCTCGAATTGTCTGTATGGCTGCTTGCATAGCATGCAGGGCTTCATTAGACGATTGAGCGTGCTGTACGCACTCTCCAGCTTGGTCGTGGCTGGTTCGCATGTCAGTAGCAACACTTCGTATGCGCATTTGCATACTGCTAACCATGGCTTGAATTTCTTCTGTAGAGTTTTGTGTGCGGCTAGCTAGCTGTCTCACTTCGTCAGCTACCACTGCAAATCCTCTGCCGTGATCGCCTGCACGTGCGGCTTCAATTGCAGCGTTAAGTGCTAAAAGGTTGGTTTGCTCAGCAATTGTATTAATGGTTTCTAATATTGAGTCAATTTTTTTACTATCTTGCTCTAATTCTGTAGAGGAGTTTAGCGCTTTTTCAATGACTGAAGCCTGAGAAGAAATGCTGGATCGCGTCAGTTCCATTTTCTGGTCTACATCAAGGCTGAGCTCTTCGCAGTATTGGACTGACGCAAGCGTTGAATCGGCGTGATGAGATACTTCAGAAACGGTGTTTTCCATCTCCGTTGACGCGGTTGATGTTAATTCAAGTTGTTGGCTTTGATCTGTCATTGCTGATGTGGCTTCTTTACTTATCTGTGCATTGTCTTCGGCCACTTGGGATAGCTGTTTTGAGTTGCTTATGACTTGTTGCAAAATTTCTTGGAGACCTGTTACGACTGTGTTTAAGCTTACGGCAAGTTCGCCAAATTCATCGCCACGGTGATCGTCAAATCGTATGGTTAAATCCCCTTCGCCAACGGCAGTGAGTTGTTGGCGCATATTGTTGAGCGGGCGCCGTATAGTGCTTAAAATAATCCAGCCAACGATTCCAGCAATTATTAGGCCTGCAGCACTTAACCCATAAATTAACATCTGGCTGGTTTTTATTGTGTGGGTTGCTTGGCTTTTTGCTCTTTCGGTTTGGTCCAGTGCAGTGCTCAGTACTTTTTGTAGCGATGTTTCTGTGAGTGCTAACTGCATTTCTGCATTTTTAAGTTTGCTGTCGAGCTCTTTAGTAATGTTGTCTTGTTCAATATATGCGCCAAGTAGACCAATGTTTACTTCTAAAGAGCTTTTTAAACCATCGAGAATTCCAGCGATGCGGTCAGCTTCATTATCATGACTTTTGAAAGTATCGAAATTTTCTGTGAGCTCTTTTCTTAATTTTAATAAAGATTTTTTAAGTTTTTTTATATTAAATGCTTTTTGATAAATGCGGACGGCCGTTTTTACTTTGTTAAGTGTTCTTAGTAGTTTTCGTATGCTTGCTAGTGCATCTTCTGAAGGATTTGTTGTGAGGTATCTCTGCCCCCAGTTTGACATGGAATCGACCTGAGCTTGAAACATTTGAGTTTCTTTAATAACCCGAAGTGCTAATAGGGTTCTCTCGGCATGTATTTTTTGGACTTCTTTGGCTGCTTTTGCATATTTGTTAGCAGCGGCTTCGGACTCACCTAGTGCACTGTAAAGAGAGCTATCTTCAGCTTGCTGGCTTTTAAGTTGAGATAGTCCTTGGGTAAAGCTAGTAAAGTGGCGATCAAATGCTTTTAAATGAACCTGAAATTTATCTTCACGGCTATTTAAAAATTTTAATAGTGATTGGTTGGCTTGGTTTAGCGCTAGGGTTTGCTGGTAGCTACCAGTAAGTTGCGGGACGGATTCGTCTGATATGAGGTGTAACTGTTTATTAATGTCGTTTATCCCAAAAAGGCCGCCAGTGCCAATGATTAATATAGTGACGGCAAGTACCCCAAACCCCATTAGTATCTTCTTGGATATATTCATCTGCTTACTGGTCTTCTTTATTGTTAGACTTTTTATGTAAGTGTAGACACTTATTGAGGTATATCCACTGTAAATATTAATAATAACTTAATGCATGTCGTAAGGGTCGACATCAATAGACCAGCGAATTTTAGTGGCCATAGGATGTGCTTCAATATTGACACATAAATGGTTTAAAGAGTGTTGTAGAAAAGGGCGTGAATGGCTTGAAATGAGTAGTTGTGATCGAAACACGCCGGCGCGCTTTTCCATAGGTGATGGGAATGGGCCTGACCATTGAATATTTGGAAATATTTGATTGTGTTGATCTCTAATGGACTGTAAAAAGCCTTCTGCTCTACCTGAGTAGGTTGCTTCTGCACGAATGATAGCAATGTGTTGGTAGGGAGGTAATTGATATTGATGGCGTTGTTTAAGTTCTTCCTGAGCAAAAACATCGTACCCCTGAGTAGCGAGTAATGTTAATAGTGGATGCTCAGCATGGTGCGTTTGCAGAATAACTTTTCCTGAATGCTCTGCGCGACCTGCTCTTCCAGCCACTTGTATTATCATTTGGGCTGTTCGCTCCATGCCTCGAAAATCAGTACTAAATAATCCTGCATCCGCATCTAGTATTGCTACGAGCGTTACTTTAGGAAAGTGGTGTCCTTTGGCGAGCATTTGCGTTCCAACCAGAATGCAGGGAGATCCTTCATTAACTCGCTCCATTATTTTTGCCATAGCTCCCTTGCGTGATGTGCTATCACGATCAACCCTAAGGATGGGTGTTTTAGGAAAGAGTTCCTTAAGTGTTTGCTCGGTACGTTCTGTTCCTGCTCCTACAGGCTTTAGCGCACGACTACCACAATGATCGCACTTTAACGGTATGGGGCGCTGGCTGTCACAGTGATGACAGTGCAAATGGGCTGGTTGTTGATGAAGTGTCATTCTGGCATCACAGCGCCTGCATTCAGCTAGCCAGCCGCAGTCATGGCATATAAGGCTGGGTGCAAAGCCTCGGCGGTTTATAAAAACCAGAACCTGAGTGCCTTGCTCAATATGGTGTTGAATTTGTTCAATTAGGATGGAGGATAGGCCGTTATTAAGGGGAAGCTTTTTTATATCTAACAATTGAAATTCAGGCGGGATTGCATTGCCTGCTCTAGCGCGAAGGGTAAGGTGTTGGTATCTGTTCTGCGCGCAATTATGTAATGACTCTAGAGAGGGTGTCGCACTGCCTAAAACGATGGGGATTTGTTCTGCATGGGCTCTGACTACGGCAAGATCGCGTGCTGAATAGCGAAAGCCTTCTTGTTGTTTGAAGGAACTGTCGTGTTCTTCATCAATGATAATAATGCCAGGGCGCTTTAGCGGAGTAAAAATAGCAGATCGCGTGCCGATAATTATGGATGCTTCTCCTTGGGATGCGTGCATCCAAGCATTGAAGCGTTGCTTGTCGGTTAGGTTTGAATGCAAAACAGCAATAGGGACATGGAAGCGGTTTTGAAATCGTTGCACGGTTTGTGGAGTGAGGCCTATTTCTGGTACCAGAATGAGTGCTTGTAGTCCTTTTTTAAGCGCTTCGTGTATTGCTTGCAAATAAACTTCTGTTTTGCCTGATCCTGTAATACCGTCTAGTAAAAACACACCGAAATTATGGTGTTTTGTTATTGTTTGATATGCATTTTCTTGTTCGGTGTTTAGTTGCAGTGGCGCTTCTTTGAGAAGCCGTGATATGTCAGGTAAGTGATACTCACATTTATATTTTGTTACTAACTGCTTTGCTTCAAGAGAGGTGAGTGTCGATGTTTGTCCGCCTTCAGCGAGAAGCGCTTCTTTGCTAATCCCCTGAGGGTGTTCTGCAATTAATTGGTAGAGCGCTTGTTGTTGGTGCGCTCTGATAGGAATATCTTTAATTGAGGTGTTTGGGGATACCTTCCAAAGATAAGAGTGTGTAGCAACGCCTTCGCCGCCTTTTCGCAGGTAAACAGGGAATGATTGTAAAAGAGCATCACCTGTAGGATGTTGGTAGTAATCCGCTGCCCACAGTGCTAAATCACGGATGTATTGTGGCTGCAATGGGGCGCTATCTAGAATCTCGATGACAGATTTTAGTTTTTTAAGTGGGACATTCGTTTCGGGAACGATTTCTAATAGTACGCCGGTTAACTCTCGTCTACCGAAGGGTACTTTTACACGTATGCCTGGTTGGAGTGTTTTTGTATTCACGTGTTCTGGCGGCAAGTAGTCGAATAGTCGCCTGAGAGGTGAAGGGATAGCCACGCGAAGAAAAGTCATATGATGTGTGCTTTGCTACATTTAGATTTGTTAAGTGTAAGGGCTTTTCTTGATGGTTTAAATGGACGATTTGCTTGCAGCTATTGATATCTATCCGTATAATTCGCCGCCTGTCATTATAGATCGGTTTTATGCCGATGTATTTTTATTTGTACGGTGCCTGACACAATGATCAGGTGGCGGTGCAAAACAACTCTGAGGTTTATTATGAAAGCGAACATCCATCCTAAGTATGAAGACGTTACTATTACGTGTTCTTGCGGTAACGAAATGAAAACAAGCTCTACTATGTGCCATGATATGCACGTGGATGTTTGCAGCCAATGTCACCCTTTCTATACTGGTAAGCAGAAAGAAGCGACTTCTGGTGGCCGTATCGATCGCTTTAACAAGCGCTTTGGTGCTATCGGTACTAAAAAGACTGCTGAGTGATAAAATTATTATTAAAAAAGGCACTCTTCTTGAGTGCCTTTTTTTTGTCTGCGGTTTCAGTTTCTCAAGCATCTGATAGTTGCACATCAGGCCTTAAAAAGCAGAGAGTGGAAGTGCGCTATGTTTATGATGGCGACACATTGCAGTTATCTGACAATCGTCGTGTGCGATTGGTGGGTATTAATACGCCTGAATTGGGTAAAGGGCCTGCGTGGTCAAGAAGTATTGCAAAGCAGGCTGCTTCCACTTTAAAGCAGTGGGTATCTCTTCATAAACAAGATGTTTATTTGCAGATTGAGAAAGAATCTCATGATAGCTATGGTCGTACACTTGGTTATATTGTTGATTCCACAGGTTTAGGGCCTGATGTTGCATTGTTAGAAAAAGGCTTGGCATATAGCGTTGCTATAGCACCCAACTTACAAAAGCTTAGGTGTCATAAAGCCGCAGAGAAAAGGGCCCGTTTGGCTGGTTTAGGCGTTTGGCTACATGGTCCTTTTTCAGCGTCTTCTTTTGATAAGAAGCAGCTAGGTTTTGCGTTAGTGCAAGGCACAGTAACGAGGCAGTATCGTTTTAAAACAGCTGAAGCATTGGTTTTGGATGAAAACGTAGTCGTTATGCTGCGACGTGCATTACCTCTTTCGCCGATATCTGGTCGTAAAGTTCAAGTGAGAGGGTGGGTGCAAGCGAAAAAGTTTAAGCGAGGTAGGTTTGAGGCTTCGTTTGTCATGTACTTAAGTCATACCTCTAATGTCGAAGAATTATAGTCTAGCTCACGTGGCATCAAGGTTCTTGGCACTAGAAGCTTAGTTCCTTAGTTGGAGGGGAGTTGTTCCTTTAATCTCTTTTCTATATGATTCTTGACTCGTCTTTTGTTATAAAAAATTGGAACAGCAATCATGTCTGAAGATCTGAAACAAGCGGCACTGGATTACCATGAATTCCCTCGTCCAGGCAAAATCAGTGTTGAGCTGACTACATCAGCAGCAACGGCCCGTGATCTTGCTTTGGCTTACAGCCCGGGTGTAGCGGAGCCTGTCCGTGAAATCGCGCGTGATCCTGAAAATGTCTTCCGTTATACAGCTAAAGGTAATTTAGTCGCAGTTATTACAAACGGTAGTGCAATTCTTGGTTTGGGTGATCTAGGTCCATTGGCTTCTAAACCAGTCATGGAAGGTAAATCACTGCTATTCAAGAAATTTGCTGGCATAGATTCAATCGATATTGAAGTAGATGCAGAAAGCCCACAGGCGTTTATTGACACTGTTGCGCGCATTGCTGAAACTTTTGGTGGTATTAATCTTGAAGATATCAAGGCGCCTGAGTGCTTTGAAATTGAGCGTGTGCTTATTGATCGCTGTAACATTCCAGTTTTCCATGATGATCAACACGGTACAGCTATCGTAACGGCTGCAGGTATGATCAACGCTTTGGAAATTGCTGGTAAGAAGCTAGACGAAGCTAAGATTGTTACTTTGGGTGCTGGTGCTGCCGCTTCTGCTTGCATGAAACTGCTGATTAATATGGGCGCTAAAGTAGAAAATATCTACATGCTTGACCGTAAGGGTGTGATTCACTCTGGTCGTGAAGACTTGACGCCTGAGAAAGCGATTTTTGCCACTGAAACTGATAAACGTACACTTGATGATGCCATTGATGGTGCTGACGTATTTGTAGGCTTGTCTGGCCCTAACTTGTTGTCTGCTGATCAGTTGAAGAAAATGGCTGCGACACCTGTTGTCTTTGCATGTGCTAACCCAGATCCTGAAATTCTACCTTCAGTTGCTCATGCGGCACGTAACGATGTAATTATGGCGACTGGTCGTTCTGATTTCCCAAATCAGGTTAATAACGTTCTTGGTTTTCCGTTCATTTTCCGTGGCGCACTAGATGTTCGTGCTTCTGCGATCAATGAAGAGATGAAAGAAGCAGCAGTGCGTGCTTTGGTTGACTTGGCTAAAGAGCCCGTTCCTCAGGATGTATTGGATGCATATGGTTTAGAGTCTCTGGAGTTTGGTCCTGAGTACATTATTCCAAAACCAACAGATACACGTTTGTTTGGTGCTTTATCAATGGCTGTAGCGCAAGCTGCGATCGATACTGGTGTAGCGCGTTTGCCTTTACCAGCTCATTATCCGCTAACGACATTGGCTGATATTGTATAAAGTATAGTTAATGTGCTTTTAGCAGTATAAAAAACCGGCATTGCCGGTTTTTTTTGGTTTAAAGTTTGAGACGGCTTTATGTGATGGATATTTAGAAAATATCTTCGGTAGACTGGCCGCTAGAAGATGAGTTCTCGACTACGCCTTGGTGTGGTGTTTGCTCTGCTTTGAAATACTCAAATAAAGTATTGCTTTGTTTAGAGCTGGCGCGTAATCCAGTGCTGGAGTGGATGCGCACTTGGACGATACCGTTGGGCTTGGGTAAAGGGGCTTCAGGCGTGTCCGCTAAGGCCTCTCTCATGAAATCTATCCAAATAGGAAGTGCTGCAGTCCCCCCAAACTCTGATCGGCCTAGTGGGGCTGGTTGGTCGTAGCCTACCCATGCTGTTGTTACTAGCTTGCTATTAAAGCCTGTAAACCATGCGTCTTTTTGCTCATTAGTTGTGCCTGTTTTACCTGCGAGGTCGGCTCTGTTTAGTGCTTTTGCTCGTGTGCCAGTGCCTCGTCGAATTACATCTTGCATAATGCTGTAGAGTAAAAAATTTGTTCGCTTGTCCATAATACGCGGTGCGATGTTTGTTTCTTCTGTGTTTTGTGAGCAGTCGCGACAAACAACGGGTGTATTCGTTGTGAATATAGTTTGCCCGTATTGATCGTTAATACGCTCTATGAAGTAAGGCTCTACTTTGTATCCCCCGTTGGCTAAAGCGGCATAGCCAGTGACTAGCTCTAGAGGTGTAACGTCAGCACTGCCTAGTGCTAACGATAGATTTGCTGGCAATTTTTTTGGGTCAAAGCCAAAACGAGAAAGGTACTCAATTCCTTTGTTGAAACCAAGCGAACGCAGAAGTCGGATAGAGACTAGGTTTCTAGATTTATACAAGCCGACTCTTAGGCGTGTTGGGCCAGAGAATTTTTTGCTGGAGTTCTGAGGGCGCCAATTTCCATCGAGTCCCTTGTTCTGTAATACGACAGGGGCATCGTTGATGATGGATGCAGGTGTGAAGCCGTTTTCCATCGCGGCGGCATAGATAAAAGGTTTAAAGTTTGATCCAGGTTGTCGGTGCGCTTGTGTGGCTCGGTTGAACTTGTTGTGAGTGAAGCTAAAACCTCCAACCAGTGATCGAATCGCTCCAGATTGTGGAGTCATAGAAACGAGTGCACTTTGGGCCTTGGGTATTTGGCTTAGCTCCCAAGACTCATCCGTTCTCAATATCCGAACTAAGTCTCCTGTTTGGACTGCGTCGGCGGCTTTTCGGGGTGCTGCACCAGAGTAATTAACTGTCTTGAATTTTTTAGCCCATTTTATCCCTTCCCAAGGGATGGTGATAACCTCTCCGCTCTTTCTTTGGGCTGTTGCACTTTTTTCATCCACGTCAATAATTATTGCAGGTTCAAGCTGGGAAAAAGATGTTTCATTTTTTAGTAAGCCTGCTATTTCTATAGGTGAAAGATTAGTAATGTCGAGCTGCTTTTCAGGCCCTCGATAACCGTGACGTTTAACATAGCTTACAAGTCCGTCCCTAACTGCGTTGTTGGCGGCTGATTGCATTGTGCTATCAAGTGTTGTGTAGACGCTGAAGCCATCTATATAAAGCTCATCGCCGTATTGCCCATACAGCTCGCTTCTGACCATTTCGGCAATGTAAGGCGCATAAAGCTCAATTTTAGTGGTGTGGTATTTGGCTGTAACAGGGGTGGCTTGAGCATTCTTTAACTCCTCTAGGGTAATAAAAGAAAGGCTGTGCATACGCCCTAATATCCAGTTGCGACGCTCTGTTGCGCGCTCTGGGTTGGTGATGGGGTTGAACGTAGAAGGGGCCTTAGGGAGCCCCGCAATCATGGCTAGTTGGGGAAGTGATAGTTCGTCAATATTTTTTCCGTAATAAACATTTGCCGCTGCTTGGATGCCGTATGAGCGGTGCCCTAGGTAGATTTTATTGACGTATAACTCAAAAATTTCTTGTTTGGACAATGACTGCTCAATTTTTAAAGCAAGGAATATTTCATTAAATTTTCGTTCAAAAGTGCGCTCTCTAGTTAAAAAGAAATTTTTGGCAACTTGCATGGTAATGGTGGAGCCACCACTTTTTATTTTCCCTGTGGATACTAACTGAAATGTGGCACGGGAAAGCCCGATTAGGTCTATGCCGTAATGTTCGAAAAAACGGCTGTCTTCAGCAGATTGAAGTGCATGGACAAATTTTTCCGGAATTTTGTCGTAAGTGATAGGTATTCTCTTTTTTTCTCCAAATTCTGCAATTAATTTCCCATCGGCTGATAAAACTTTTAATGGCGTCTGAAATTTAATATCACGCAGAGTTTCTACATCAGGCAATCGGGGAGCAAAGTGCTGATATAAGCCAAAAACAGCTGCAGCTCCCAGTAATAGGCCTATAAGGCCGAGGATGAGAGCGAAGCGAAATAAAGATTTGAGTACGCGCATACTTACCTTGAAAGAGTTTTTTATCAATAAAATACATTATATTGGCGCTAATATACTCTCTCCAACTGAATTAGAGTTTAATTTTTCTTAATTTATAGCTAAAGTCATAAGGCAGAAGGTAAATTTATATATTCAAAGGAAAAAATAAGTGGTCAGCTTTTTCGGGAAGAAAACGGCCAGCTGGGTCGGTGTTGATATTGGTTCGTCGTCGGTTAAGTTGGTTGTCATGTCCAGGCACGGGAGTTTGATCGGGCTGGACGCCTATGCCATCGTGTCATTACCTCCTACGGCGGTTGTTGATGGAAACATTCAGGAAGTTCAGCCTGTTACAGAGGCAGTAGAGCGAGCAATTAAAATATGTGGTATTAAACAAGGGAGCGCTATAACTGCTGTTCCTTCGTCTGCAGTTATCATCAAACGGATGGAGCTGAGTAAATCCTTTTCTGAAATTGAATTGGAAGATCAAGTGAAAGTCGAAGCTGATCAGTTTATTCCATACCCTTTGGATGAGGTTGCTCTTGATTTTGAGATTTTGGGTGAATCTAGAACTCATCCGGAGTTGAATGATTTGTTACTGGTTGCTTGTCGACGAGATGATGTTGATCAGCGTGAAGATGCTATTAATGCAGCCGGGTTGAAGTGTGAAATAGTGGATGTAGATACCTATGCGGTTGAACGCGTCTTCCCTATGCTCCTTGACGAAGATCTGAAAAGTGATGAAATGGTTGCAATAGTCGATGTTGGCGCGACGACACTGACACTGAATGTTATTCGAGACCATAAGATAATCTATAATCGTGAGCAGTCTTTTGGTGGTAATGAGTTGACTACCAATATTCATCATCAGTACGGCATGGCTATTGATGAGGTTGAACAGGCGTTAAGACTAGGTGAAATAAGTGAAGAAGTTCAGGAGTCTGTTATTCAGCCATTTCGTTTAACTGTTTCTCAACAGGTTTCGCGGGCACTTCAGTTCTTTTATTCATCGGGTGTGCAACACCAACTATCAAAAATATACTTATGCGGTGGCGTTGCTTCTATTGATGGCTTAGTTGATATTTTAAGTGATGAGCTTGATTTGCCGGTAAATATTGCCAACCCATTTGCACAAATGGATGTTAGCGCTAAAGTTAATAAAGAGCGACTGGTTAAAGATACCCCGGCATTAGTGAAAGCCTGTGGGTTAGCGCTTCGTTCGTTTGATCAATAGGGAAAAGTAATGGCAAAAATAAATTTACGACCATGGCGAGAGGAACGCGCAGCGGCAAGGCAGAAAGATTTTGGTACTAATATAGTTGCAACAATTATTGGTGCCTTCGCTCTTGTTTTTATTATGGGATATTATTATGACTTGCAGATGGACCGCCAAAGTGCCCGTAATAGCTTTCTGAAAAACAACATATCAATGCTTGATGAAAGAATTAAAGAAATTGAAGAGTTAAAAAGGCAGCGTGAAAGGTTATTAGAGCGATTAAATGCAATTCAGGAGTTGCAAGGGAATCGTCCGATTATTGTTAGAAATTTTGATGAGTTGGTTCGAGTGCTTCCTGATGGTCTGCATTATGATTTCCTTGAAAGAAAGGAGTTTGGCATAGAGGGGCTTCTTGAAAGTGATGCAATCAGGATCAAAGGACTGGCTTTGCAGAATAAAGATGTATCCGAACTTATGAGACGCTTGGATTCCTCTATTTGGTTTGGTGAGGCAAGTCTTTCAAAAGTGGGTGCATTAGGTGCAGGAGGAAGCGGCAAGAGATCTTTGGCGCTATCTGATATAAGGGAGTTCGATCTAGGGGTTATATTGACGAAGCCGAAAGCAGAGGATGCAAAATGAGTGGTCAATCATTAAAAAATGCGTTTCAGGGCTTTGATCCGAACAATATGGACATTAACTCAGCAGGGAATTGGCCTGTTGGTGTTAAAGTTGTTATATATTTTCTTATTTTGATCATTGTTGTTTATGCTGGCATTCACTTCTATGTCAGTGAAAAGCATGTTCAGTTAGAACGAGAAATTCAAAAAGAGAGTCGGCTGAAGCAAGAATTTGAAAAAAAGTCGTTCCAAGTGGCGAACTTGACAGCGTTACGAAAGCAAATGGAAGATGTTGAGGTTAAGTTTTCAGAGCTTTTGGGGCAGCTTCCTACAGATAAAGAAGTGCCTGGCTTGCTAGAAGATATTAGTGATATAGGTAGAGCTGCAGGACTGGAGATCGATGAGATTGCTTTAGAGGGTGAGCTGCAAGAAAAGTTTTATATTGAGCTGCCAATAAATATAGAAGTAAAAGGAACGTACCATCAGATGGGGCAGTTTGTGAGTGGGGTTGCTGCAATTGAGCGTATTGTGACGCTGCATGATTACACTTTGAAACCAACAGATGATGGCATGCTGGAGATGGCAATCAGTGCGAAAACATACCGATATGATGATACTGAATAACTACTCGTACAAAGGGCTTCGTGCTCTTGTCGCTGGGATTATAGTTAGCTTGGCAACAGGGTGTATCTGGGTAGAAGATACAAGTGACTTGTCTAAATTTGTCACAGATGTTCAAGCTAAACCGAAAGGTACAATACAGCCTCTACCTACCTTTGAGGCATATCACAGCTTTGTTTACCAAGGAGCAAGTCTTAGAGATCCATTTGTGCCGTTAGTGCGTGTGGTATCCTCTTTGGTTGATTTTGAGCTTGAGGATGGTGATGGTCTTCAACCAGACGAAGAACGCCCTCGGAGCTATCTAGAGCAATTTGCGGTTGATCAACTCTCGATGGTTGGAACAATTGGCAAGGCAGAGAATGATTTTTTTTGGGCGCTCGTGCTTGATGATAACAGTGAAATACATCGTGTAAGAATTGGAGACTACTTAGGTTTGGACTTTGGTCGAGTTGTTGCTGTATCAGATCAGCAGCTTGACGTTGTAGAAATAATTTCGAATGGACGCGGTGGATGGATGCAACGTCCGAGAACCATTGAGCTAGCTGAGCAGAAATGAGCGAAGGAAAGAGACACATGAATAACAACAATGCTTACCTCCAACCCTGTAGTGCGGGGATATTCAAAAGTATCTTTGCTATGGTGCTTTTGATTGCGTTCTCGCAAGGTGTTTTTGCTCAAGAGGTCGGGCTACAAAAATCTTCTTTTGTTGCGTTGCCCGGAAATAAAATTGAAGTAAAACTTGATTTTGATTCAACACCTCCTGTCCCTAAGGCCTATACAATTGACAGCCCTCCTCGGCTGGTGTTGGACTTTTGGGGTGTGAAAAATGATCTAGGCGTAAAGTCTGTTGATGTAAAAGCAGGTGTGGTTGAATCACTCAATTTTGCACAAGGTAATGGTCGTTTAAGAGTGGTGACAAACCTGCATGGTATGACTGATTACCGTACTTTCACTGAAGGACAAAGTTTATTCGTCGTATTTGGAGAAAAACCAAGTCCTTCGGCTCTCCAGGCTGTTGCAAAACCAAAGAAAATGTCAGCAACAAGATCTGTTTTGGATGCGTATGATGATAAAACACGTGTGCAGGGTATTGATTTTGAAAGGGTTGCTGGTGGTATTGGGCGTATTACCATAACGTTATCTGATGATCAGGCCGGCCTTAATATTGAAGAAGAAGGTAATAATGTTGCTGTAAATTTCTCAGGAGCTAGTTTATCTCCTGCATTACAGCAGCGTGTAAACGTTCAAGACTTTGCAACGCCCGTTATGTTTGTTGATGCGATGGCTAGCGGAAAAAATACAACAGTGCTCATAAAGCCGGGTGCAGAACCTTATGACTATATGGCGTATCAAACAGGTAATAAACTTTTTTTAGATTTTAAACCACTGACCCGCGCTGAAAAGAATGAGATCAAAGCGAATGAATTCCCATATAGTGGTGAAAAAATTGATCTGAATTTTCAAAATGTAAGTGTCCGTTCAGTCTTACAAATTTTGGCAGAAGTAGCGCAGCTTAACTTAGTGGTTGATGATGCGGTGGAAGGCGAAATCACATTGAGATTGAAGCATGTTCCTTGGGATCAAGCGTTGGATATTGTCATGAAAACGCGTGGTTTAGATAAGCGTCAGGTGGGTAATGTACTGTTAGTTGCGCCTGCTGAGGATATTGCAGAACGCGAACGAGTAGAATTAGAAAGTCAAAAGCAAGTTGAAGAATTATCGCCGCTAAAAACTGATTTTATCCAAGTTGATTATCGTAAAGCATCTGAAATGAGAAGCCGCATTTATGCCGCTAAGTTGGTTTCAGAGCGTGGCTTTATTGTGGCCGATGACCAAACTAATGTTTTAATGGTGCGGGAAACAGCCACAACGCTTGAAGAAATTAGACACACGTTACGTAAGTTTGATACAGAGGTTTCTCAAATTATGGTTGAGGCGCGTTTAGTTACAGCTTCAACCGAGTTTACGAAAGATTTAGGTGTGAAATGGGGCTTTGGTTTGCTTCAGGGAGATTTTATTGCTGGTGGAGGCGGCGGTACGGCACCGTATTTTCGAGAAGATTTTCCTGCTGGTGGTGGTGATACGCAGTTGGGTGTTGATTTGGGTGTGACGCCACAGTCCTCTATTCGTTTGGGGTATGCTACTAGCAACTTTCTGATATCTACAGAGCTTTCTGCACTGCAAAGTGAAGGTAAGGCAGAGATTATTTCTCAACCTAAAATCATTACTACTAATGGTAAAGCAGCACGCATTCAATCAGGTCAAGAGATTCCTTATCAGACTGTAGAGGATGGCGAAGTTAAAATTGAGTTCAAGGATGTGGTGTTAAGTCTTGATGTTACTCCGCAGCTTAATCCTGGAAACAGGATAACTCTAGATTTAAAAATTAACCAAGACTCTATTGGTGAGGTATTACCGAATGGGGAAGTGAGCATTGTTAATAATGAACTTGAGACTTCTGTTGTTGTAAAAGACGGTGATACGATTGTGTTAGGTGGTGTATATAAAAATGAAGTAGTGAACGCTGTTGCCAAAACACCTTTCTTAGGGGATTTGCCAGGCGTCGGTGCACTTTTTCGTAAGACAGAAAAGCAAGACAAAAAAGTTGAACTGCTAATTTTCATAACGCCAAAATTAATTAAAGAGTCATTATCGGTAAAGTAGTTGGAGTTGCTCCAGGTTGAATATTTTTCTTATCGGTCCTATGGGTGCTGGAAAAAGCACCATAGGGCGTATGCTTTCTCAAGAGCTCAATCTTCTTTTTGTGGATGTAGATCGTGAGATCGAAGAGCGTGCTGGAGCCAATATACCTTGGATATTTGATGTAGAGGGCGAGGCTGGGTTTCGTGATCGCGAGGAAGCGGTGATGGATGAGCTAACGCTGTTGGATGCTCAAGTGTTAGCCACGGGCGGTGGTGCTGTTCTGAGGGCTGCTAATCGTGGCAACTTGCAAGGTCGAGGATTTGTGGTTTATCTGGAAACTTCAATAGACCAGCAGATGGAAAGAACGGCTAAGGATAAGAACCGGCCGTTATTAAATGCTAAAAACCCTCAGGCTATCCTTGAAAAACTAATGTTTGAGCGTGGCCCTTTGTATGAAAAAACATGCGATTTAGTTATTACAACAGATCGAAGGCATCCGCGCGGTGTTGTGGCAGACATAGTTAAACAACTCGTTAGCCAGGGTGTTCTTTCTGGAAAATAAAAGAAATTGGAGATTGTGTTGCAAACCTTAACGGTTAATTTAGGTGATCGTTCGTACCCCATTTTTATTGGTCAAGATATTCTCTCTGAGGCATTAATAGCTCCTTTTATTAAAGGTACTCAAGTTATGGTAGTCACTAACGATACAGTGTCGCCTTTATACTTGGATACTTTATTAGGATGCCTGCCTACTGGGAATGCTGTTGATGTTACCGTGCTGCCAGACGGGGAATCCTTTAAAGATTTAACACACCTTAACTTGATTTTTGACAGGTTACTTGAATGCCGACATAACCGAACTACAACATTAATTGCGCTTGGTGGCGGGGTTGTTGGGGATATGACGGGATTTGCTGCAGCCAGTTATCAGCGGGGGGTTAATTTTATTCAAATCCCAACAACTGTTTTATCTCAGGTAGATTCATCTGTTGGTGGAAAAACAGGTGTTAATCATTCTATGGGTAAAAATATGATTGGGGCATTTTATCAACCCCAATTAGTTGTCGCTGATATTTCGGTTTTCTCTACTCTCCCTGACAGGGAACTTTCTGCTGGCTTAGCAGAAGTGATTAAGTACGGCCTCATTTATGATTATTCTTTTTTCTGCTGGCTTGAAGATAATATTGAACGATTAATTGCACGAGATGCTGATGCGTTAGCGTATGCGATTTTCAGGTCTTGTGAAATAAAGGCTGAAGTTGTTGCTCAGGATGAAAAAGAAAGTGGTATACGTGCATGGCTTAACTTAGGCCATACTTTTGGCCATGCGATAGAAACTCACCAAGGGTATGGGAATTGGCTGCATGGAGAGGCAGTCTCGGCTGGGACTATGATGGCTTTACTGCTTTCGTGTGAAATGAAATGGATATCTGATGAGGATGTGAGTAGAGCGCGAATGTTGTTTGAAAAAGCTAATTTGCCAATATTACCTCCTGAAAATATGTCGGAGAAAGACTTCATTGAACTAATGTCTGTCGATAAAAAGGTGCTTAATGGAGAGTTACGTTTAGTACTTTTAAAATCCCTAGGAAAAGCTGTTGTTACCGCGGACTATTCTAAAGAAAAGCTGATGAGTGTGTTGGGCGCCTAAATAGGGCAATAAGTAGGTGTATCCATGAGTCAAAACTTTTACTTCGAGCCCCCTAGTCGAATGCAGCTAGTTGATAAAATGGCTCATTTACTGCGTTATTCTGAATTTCTCATTGTTATTGCTGGCCCTAAGGGGAGTGGTAAAAGCTCCGTCGCGCAGCGCTTATCGTTAGTTACACAAGCAAGTGATATTAACCAAATTATTGTTAAACTTGAGAGTGAAACAGGCGCTATATCGCTCGCACTTCAGTGTGCGAAATTAGTGTCTGATGATTATGCTGAAGGGACAGACCCCTTAACTATATTGCATGAAAAAAGCAGATCTCTTCATGATGTTGGACAGCATCTTCTAATCCTCATCGATAATGCCGAGTGGTTAAATGATGAGGCGATAGAATTATTGGCCGGATTGCTGGTCTCGGGTGTAGGTTGTCCTAAGGTGGTATTATCAGGCGAAGAAACGGTAGTGAATCGTTTGAATTCCTTAGGCCTTTATGAACTACTTGAAGGTCGTTTACATTTAGAAAATCTAGAACCCTTCACTGAAGATGAGATCCAAGAGTTCTTGGGGCTACGATTTCCTTCTCAACAAGCGTTGAATAAGCGTGAGCTGAAAAATGTTTATGAAAGCTCCTTGGGGTATCCTGGTAGAGCTACTTCAGCAGCCTCCGAACTATATCGTTCAGGTAAAGTAACCAGCAAAAGCAAAATGCTCCTTCCGCTGCCGATGCCACATTTAGTGGGTATAGGTATAGTTTTATTAGGTGTTCTGGTCATTTCTTTATGGCAAGTGCTACAGAAAGAAAACATAACAGAAGCACCGCAAGTTGTGGATGCTAGAGTGTCGGTACCGCTTAAGATATCGGTAGATGATACTGTGGCAGGGGACCCTCAAACTAATGCTGTTAATGAAATGCAAAGTGAACTGTCTAAACTATTAGCAGAACAAGAAAGGTTGTTAAAACAAGAGTCTGTTTTACGTGATAGAGCTTCCGCTGTAGAAAGCAGCACGCTAAATACTCAAGTGGCATCATTACCTACA
>NZ_JADGEV010000021.1:22624-59391 GCF_016744175.1 Neptunomonas sp.
GAACAAGAAAGGTTGTTAAAACAAGAGTCTGTTTTACGTGATAGAGCTTCCGCTGTAGAAAGCAGCACGCTAAATACTCAAGTGGCATCATTACCTACACCTACACCTACACCTACACCTACACCTATATCTAGACCTATACATGTGGTTAAAGCTGAAAAAGGGTTACCGCAGTTAAGTATTAGTAAAAATGAGTCATTGTCGGTTGAGAAATTAACAACAGAAGTTTCAAAAACATTAAAAACATTAGCTCAGAAGCCGGCAGTGAAGATTCCTAAACCCGCTCTTACTCGTGTGGAAAAACCTATCGAAGTTACGAAAACTGTCCCAAAAACTAAAGTGACAACTCCTGAAAAAGTGGGTGCGACCTCTAAAGTTGCTGCTTCTGTGACAAAAACAGATAAGAAAGCAGCTGCTTTAAAAGGTGGTACCAGTAAGTGGCTTAAGGAAGAGCAGTTATTATCTTGGCCTTCTACGGGTTATACATTGCAAGTTCTTGGCGCACGATCTAAATCTAGCGTTGTGCAATTTATGGAGTCTTTAGATAGTCGTGATCGACTATATTACTTTACAACAGTGTTCAAAAAAGCACCTTGGCATGTTGTTGTATATGGGCAGTACGCCAACCGTACTGCCGCAAATCGTGCAGTGAGCTCTTTACCGAAAGAGCTTAAAAAGCTAAAGCCTTGGGCGAGAAGTATTAAAGGGGTGCAGCAAGACATCAAGAAAAAATAATTTTTTTCTTTAGATAATTCAGTAAATTGTTTTTAAAAAACGGCTTTTTGCCGTTTTTTTTATGCTTAAACGAATGAATGTTTGCTTAAAATTTGTCCCCAGCGGGCTCAATGTGTAAAATATCCTCCCTTTTTGCCTGCCAAATAAAAGACCAGTCGAAAAGGTATTATGTTAAGCCTTTGTATTTTTTAAGAACTTTTTAAGTGAGTATGACTTATGAGCACAGGTCTATATCGCCCCGGTGAATTTAAGGATAACTGTGGTTTTGGTCTGATGGCGCACCTGGAAGGTACGGCCAGTCATGACCTTTTGCTAAAAGCGATTGGCGCACTCGCCTGTATGACCCATCGAGGCGGTATTGCTGCGGATGGTAAAACAGGCGATGGCTGCGGATTGTTAATGCAGAAGCCAGATAGTTTTTTACGTGAAGTAGCTAAAAGCGATCTTAGTGTAGAGCTAGCAGAGCAATATGCTGTTGGTATGGTTTTTTTATCGCGTGAAGCAGAATTAGCTGATGAATCGCGTACCACGTTAAACCGAGAACTCGAGGCTCAAGGGCTAGTAGTTAAAGGCTGGCGTGTAGTACCGACAGATGAAAGCTGTCTTGGGCCGATTGCTAAAGATACTTTGCCGCAAATTGAGCAAGTCTTTATCGAAGCAGCCGATAAGTCTGAGCGTGATTTTGGTATCAGTTTGTTTGTTGCCCGCCGCAAAGCAGAAATTGCTTTAAACGCGGATAAGGATTTTTATATCTGTAGCCTTTCAGATAAAGTTCTTTCGTATAAAGGGCTGACTTTACCTGTCGATCTCCCTGTGTTTTATAAAGACCTTGCTGATGAGCGTCTTGAAACAGCGGTGTGTACTTACCATCAACGTTTTTCAACGAACACGGCTCCACGCTGGCCTTTAGCTCAGCCATTTCGTTTTCTGGCGCATAACGGTGAAATTAATACGATCGAAGGTAACCGTAACTGGTCTCGTGCCCGTTCGCGTAAGTTTGCTACAGACCTGTTACCTAACCTCAAAGAACTACAGCCGATTGTAAATACAAGCGGCTCTGACTCTTCCAGTATGGATAACATGCTGGAGTTTCTAATGGTCGGTGGAATTGACATTTACCGTGCTGTTCGCATGATTATTCCACCAGCCTGGCAGAATGTTGACACCATGGACACGGAACTGCGTGCCTTCTATGAATACAACTCGATGCATATGGAGCCATGGGATGGCCCCGCAGGCATGGTAATGACTGATGGTCGTTTTGCTGTGTGTATGCTTGACCGTAATGGTCTACGCCCATCACGTTGGGTTATAACAAAGCAGGGTTATGTTTGTACGGCGTCTGAGATTGGTGTTTTTGATTACCAACCAGAAGATATTGTGGCGCAGGGCCAAGTAGGCCCAGGTCAAATTTTTGCAATTGATACAGCCAGTGGGGAAGTATTACACACGGCCGATATTGATAATCGCCTGAAAAAAGCGCAACCGTACAAAAAATGGCTCAGAGAAAATGCCTTGCGCCTTGAGCAGACGATGAACCTGAGTGAAGAGTCACGATCTTTTCGTGAGATGCCTCCAGAAGAAGTTAAAAGGCACATGAAAATGTTCCAAGTGACTTTCGAGGAGCGAGACCATGTTATTCGCCCACTAGGTGAGTCTGGCATGGAAGCAGTCGGCTCTATGGGTGATGATAAACCAATGGCGGTTTTGTCTAGCCGTGTCCGGTCTCCCTATGACTATTTTCGTCAGCAGTTTGCTCAGGTAACCAATCCACCTATTGATCCTTTACGTGAATCGATCGTTATGTCGTTGGAAACGTGTATCGGTGCTGAGCAGAATATTTTTGAAGAAACAGCAGAGCATGCACGACGTGTTATTTTAACAACACCAGTATTATCGGCATCTAAGTTCCGCCGTCTGCGTGATAATGAAGTGCCTGGCTTTGGTGTTGTAACGATTAACTTGAATTATGATTCTTCAGAAACCAACCTGAAAGATGCAATAGCAAAGGTTACTGACGAAGCTGAAAAGGCGGTTCGTGATGGTAAAGTTATTATCATTCTATCGGATGCGAAGATAGAAGAAGGTAAGCTACCCATTCATGCGGCAATGGCTACAGGTGCCGTGCATCATCGTTTAGTCGATACTGGATTACGTTGCGATGCAAATATCGTAGTTGAAACCGGAACAGTAAGAGACCCACATCACTTCTCGGTTCTGTTTGGTTTTGGTGCTACAGCCGTTTATCCATTCCTTGTTTATCGCGTATTGAATGACTTGTGTGCATCTGGTGAAATGCTGTTAGACCCACTAGATAGCCATGAAAATTACCGTAAAGGTATCAACAAAGGCTTGATGAAGATCCTCTCGAAGATGGGTATTTCTACCATCGCTTCTTATCGAGGAGCTCAGCTGTTTGAAGCCATAGGTTTAAGCTCTGAAGTTGTCAGTCAGTGCTTTAAAGGCGTGAGTAGCCGTATTGAAGGCGCGCGTTTTGAAGATTTCGAATACGAGCAGTCATTACTGGCGAAACAGGCTTGGACAGCTCGTAAACCTATTCAGCAAGGTGGCCTACTAAAGTATATGCATGATGGTGAATATCATGCGTATAACCCGGATGTTGTCCGAACTATCCATGAAGCGGTTGAAAGTGGTGATCCGGCTAAATATCAAATATATGCTGATCTAGTGAATAATCGTGGTGTCGCCACACTGCGTGACATGCTGGCTTTGAAAAAAGATGTGAAGTCAATTTCACTGGATCAGGTTGAACCGGTTGAAGAAATTCTCAAGCGCTTTGACTCAGCCGCAATGTCTCTGGGTGCTTTATCACCAGAAGCTCATGAAGCATTAGCAGTTGCTATGAATGAGCTGGGTGGCCGTTCTAACTCGGGTGAAGGTGGTGAAGACCCTGCTCGTCACGGCACCATGAAGCGCTCAAAAATTAAGCAGATAGCATCAGGTCGCTTTGGAGTTACTCCTGAGTATTTGATGAGTGCAGATGTTTTACAGATCAAGGTTGCTCAGGGGGCTAAACCTGGTGAGGGTGGTCAGCTTCCTGGCGGGAAGGTCAATGATCTGATAGCTCGTTTACGCTTTTCTGTACCCGGTGTCACGCTGATTTCACCGCCACCACACCATGATATTTACTCAATTGAAGATTTAGCACAGCTGATTTTCGATTTGAAGCAGATTAATCCTGAAGCATTGGTCTCGGTAAAACTAGTTTCACGGCCAGGTGTTGGCACTATCGCCTGTGGTGTGGCTAAGGCGTACGCTGATTTGATTACTATCTCAGGTTATGATGGTGGAACAGCAGCATCACCGATCACTTCGATTCACCATGCTGGCTCCCCATGGGAACTAGGCCTTTCTGATGCACATCAGTCGCTTAGGGGTAACCACCTGCGTGGCAAAATTCGTTTGCAAACAGATGGTGGCTTAAAAACTGGCTTGGATGTAATTAAGGCGGCCATGTTAGGTGCTGAGAGCTTTGGATTTGGCACAATGCCAATGGTCGCTCTAGGTTGTAAATACTTGCGTATCTGCCATTTAAACAACTGTGCAACCGGTGTTGCTACTCAGAATGAGAGACTGCGTGAAGATTTCTTCCGTGGAACAGTTGAAATGGTGAAGAACTTCTTTAGATTTGTTGCAGAAGAAACGCGTCAATGGATGGCTCAAATGGGCATTCGTACCATGGATGAGTTGGTAGGACGTGTTGATTTGCTAGAATTGATCGACGGTTATACACCCAAACAACAGAATTTGGATTTAAGCCCAATTATTAGTGACGGTGGCGTGCCTGCTGAATATCCTCAGATTTGTCAGCAAACGCGTAATGAGCCATACGATAGCGGTGATCTCAACACTCAGATGCTTGAGTTGTCATTACAGAGTATTGAGCAGAAAACCGGTGGCGAATGGCAGTTGGCAATTACTAACTGTGATCGCTCTGTTGGTGCGCGTACTTCAGGTGCCATTGCTAAACAGCATGGTAATCTGGGCATGTGTGGTCAGCAGCTCACATTCAGCTTTAAAGGCCACGCAGGCCAGTCATTTGGTGTGTGGAACGCCGGTGGCCAGGATCTTATTCTAGAAGGTGATGCCAACGACTACGTCGGTAAAGGCATGGCGGGCGGTAAAATTGTAATTAAGCCGTTTGCTGCTGCTAATTTCAAGTCGAATGAAACCGCTATTATGGGTAATACCTGTTTGTACGGTTCAACGGGTGGGAAGTTATTTGCTGCTGGTCGTGCCGGTGAGCGCTTTGCAGTGCGTAACTCGGGTTGTCATGCTGTTGTTGAAGGAGCCGGTGATCATTGCTGTGAGTATATGACCGGTGGTCTGGTGACTGTACTTGGAGCAACGGGTTATAACTTCGGTGCAGGCATGACCGGTGGATTTGCCTATGTACTGGATATGAGTAATACCTTTGTGGATAAGTACAATCATGAATTGGTTGAGATTCACCGAGTTCATACTGAGCATATGGAAATCCATAAAAACCATTTGCGTTCAGTGATTATTGAATTTGCTCGAGAGACAGGTAGTGCTTGGGGCCAAGAAATTATTGAGAATTTTGATGATTATATCGGTCGCTTCTGGTTGGTTAAGCCGAAAGCCGCGGGTATTACTGATTTACTGAATAGTGTTCGTAGACGCCCTGAATAACAGGTTTCGTAGCGATAAAGTTTAATCTGCGCCTGTTTACAGGCGCCATAATGAGGTGGGACTATGACTGAACGTCTTAACAACGATTTCCAGTTCATCGACGTATCCCGTGAAGGGCCGAAGAAAATCAAGGCCTCTGTTCGTAAAAAGCAATATGCTGAAATTTACGAGCCATTTGTTGAAACAGAAGCTGCAGACCAATCGCATCGTTGTCTGGACTGTGGTAATCCGTATTGTTCATGGAAGTGCCCAGTGCATAACCATATACCGGATTGGTTACAGTTGGTGTCGGAAGGCAACATTATTAAAGCGGCTGAATTAAGCCATCAAACAAACACGTTACCTGAAGTATGTGGCCGTGTATGTCCACAAGACCGGCTTTGTGAAGGTGCATGTACGTTAAATGATGGTTTTGGTGCTGTAACAATTGGTTCTGTAGAGAAGTACATTACTGACACTGCATTTGCTATGGGCTGGAAGCCTGATATGAGCAACGTACCAAAAACAGGTAAACGAGTTGCTATTATCGGGGCAGGCCCTGCTGGTTTGGGTGCTGCAGATATCTTGGTACGAAATGGCGTAACGCCTGTTGTTTTTGATCGCTACCCAGAAATTGGTGGCTTGCTTACTTTTGGTATTCCAGAATTCAAACTGGAAAAAGAAGTTATGGCAAACCGTCGTCGTGTCTTTGAAGAGATGGGCGTCGAATTCCGCCTCAATACTGACATTGGCAAAGATGTTGCTATGCAATCTTTGATCGATGAATACGATGCAGTGTTCCTTGGTATGGGTACGTATACCTATATGAAAGGTGGTTTTCCTGGTGAAGACCTTGAGGGTGTGTATGATGCGCTGCCGTTCCTTATTTCTAATGTAAATCATTGTTTGGGCTTTGAGAAAGACCCCGCTGATTACATTAGTATGAAAGGTAAAAAGGTTGTTATTCTTGGTGGTGGTGATACGGCTATGGACTGTAACCGTACCTCTATTCGTCAGGAGGCTACACGTGTTATTTGTGCATACCGTCGTGATGAAGCAAACATGCCGGGATCTAAGCGTGAAGTTGAAAATGCCAAAGAAGAGGGTGTTGAGTTCTTCTTCAATCGCCAACCTGTAGAAGTCGTGGGCGAAAATGGCAAGGTAGTCGGTATTAAAGTTGTCACTACTCAGATGGGTGAACCTGATGAGAATGGTCGTCAGCGTGCTGAGGTTGTTCTAGGCTCAGAAGAAGTCTTGGATGCTGATGCCGTGCTCGTTGCTTTTGGATTCCGTCCAAGCCCTGCACCATGGTTTGCTGACTTTGGTATTGAACTACATGAAGATGGCCGTGTAAAAGCGGACGAGAAACCATCTAAAGGACGCCATGCGTTTCAGACTAGCAATACAAAAGTTTTTGCTGGTGGCGATATGGTACGAGGGTCAGACCTTGTTGTTACGGCTATTTATGAAGGCCGTCAAGCTGCTGAAGGAATTCTTGATTACCTTGAGGTCTAGTGCTGGGTTGCTCGTTGTCGCTTAATTGTTTTTATGAGTATGACGATGTTGATAAAAAGGCCGCTAATATAGCGGCTTTTTTTGTTTCTCCAGTCCTATATTTCCAGCAAATTTTGCTAACTTAGCACGACGTATCGCATCGATTGAGAAAACGGTAAAACCCACCCAGACCAATGAGAAGGTTGCTAGGCGCCCTGTATCTATTGCTTCACCGAATAAAAATACGGCAAGTAAGAAGTAAAGTGTTGGTTCGATATACTGTAAGACCGCGATCGTAGAGATGTTTTTTGTGCGTGCCACACCAAAGGCAAATAGGCCTAATGGTAAAATAGTCATCGGCGCCGTTAGCATTAACAAAAGACGAACACTATCTTCATTGGCTTCCCAATGAGTCTGCCCTGACATACCGATGAGGTAAAATAATGCAAAAGGAACCATGAGTAGTGCTTCAGCTGCGAGCCCGTTAAGGGTATCGATGCGTACTTGCTTCTTAATGACGCCATAGCAACCAAATGCAAGAGTAATACCGATGGTCAACCATGGGAAGCTATCTAGGCTTATGCAAGCGTAAAGAAAACCTGTTGCGCAAAGTAGCAGAGCGATGAATTGTAATGGTGTAAGTCGCTCTCGTAGATAGAGCACCCCAATCAGGATACTGATAAGCGGCGTAAGAAAGTATGCCAAACTTACCATCAGTACTTGGCCGTTGGTGGTCCCCCAGGTGTTGAGGTACCAGCTAGTGGATATACAAATTGTAGAGATAAACAGTGAGGAAAATGTTTTGGGGTCCATCAATAGTTTGAATACACGTATGGGCGTGACGGTTATCCAGAGTAATGCCGCCATTAAAGGTACAGAGCATAGAACACGTAGGGCAAAGATTTCCATCGCTTCTACCCCATTAAAGTACTGATAGAAGAGTGGCGATAGCCCCCAAATAATATAGGCCGAAGTGGTCCAGAGTAGGCCACCTTGTACAAAGTTAGATCGTTGCATGTGTTGGTTTTAGCTATACATTATTGTGATGAGATAAGAACTGGAATACGAAATTTCCGTATGGTACTGACGTGATTCATTAAAGATCTTAGTTAAAAAATAATAAGACGACTATTGAGCAGTGCTCTAGTCGTCATTAATAGTGCTTTCAATCAATGCAGCGAGACATCAGTCTGAGTTAGGCGATTTGACGATCCACAGCCGCTGCCACCATGCGCGTTAGGCTGCTTAAATCAAAGATTGGCAGGCCGAAATTTTTCTGCAGCTTCGGTGCAAAGTGCGAAAGATCAGTACACTCAAGAACGATAGCGCCCACTTCTGGATTTTCGTTCAACATGCCCTGAACCACAGAGTTTAATTCCTCCTCGAAAAGATCCATATCTAGGTCATCTGTATCGCCATGAAGGATGACTTCTGCAAACTGTTTTTGGTGTTGCATACCTGCAACTACAACAGGCTCTGCAGTAATGCCGACACCTTTTAGGTGGTCTGCGGTCAGCGCATCACTGTTAGCAACCACTACGCCTACTTTCTGATCTCGTTTTAATAAGCATGAGACCAATGGAACTTGAATGAGGCTAGACATAAACACGGGCACATTTACCGCATCGGCAATCTCTTTCTGGTGCAGTGCTAGAAAGCCGCAACTACCGGTGATTGCTTTTACGCCTTCACGTTCTAGTTCCTGAGCGGCTTCTATAAATGGCTTTAGCAGCTCCGGATCTCGTTCGCGGATAAGGCGGTCAATAGTAGCGCCTTTGACTGTCTTGTAAATAATAGGAAAGTCAAAGCTGGCGGGGTGCTTAATATGTCCAGCTGGTTTAGGGAAGTAAGACTCTAGGGAAATAACGCCTATAGTGAGTCCGCATACATTGATACCACCTTTGATGATCATATTTTAAATATCCTGTCAGTTAAAGCGTGCAGCGGAGAATGGTTTAAGATCTACTATTGGTACATGGCCCTGTATGCTTTGTGTAATCAGCTTGCCGGTAATTGCAGCGAATGTTAGCCCTAAGTGGCCATGACCAAACCCTACTTTTATCCGAGGGTGCTGCTCTAGCGCCCCTATAATCGGTAGAGAATCGGGTGTTGATGGACGACTACCAACCCAAGTCGACTTGATTTCAGGGGCACTGCCTAACATCACTTTGGCATGCTTCAGCATTTCATCAGCACGTTGCGGATTTAGGGGGGCATCGGCAAATGCAAACTCTGCTGTTCCTGCTAAGCGTATACCGTCTTCCATCGGCGTCAGGAAGACCGCTTTATCTAGCCAGCCTACTGGGCGACTAAGAGATTTTGCACCAATATCTAGTGTTAGATGGTAACCGCGTTCGCTGACGAGTGGGATTTTCACTCCAAGTTTTGTCAGAATCTCTTTGGATGAAAAACCTGCACAGATTACGACTTGATCATATTTAACGCTGCTATTACTTAGCATTATTGTTACTTCATTATCATTAGGTAATACTGCTTGCACTTCATCTTGTAATATCTTTCCACCGTTGATACTGAAGTAAAGGGCATAGCGCCGGCTCAATTCAACGGGGCTTATCGTGAATCGAGTATCGGGATAAAATACACCGCCAGCATGAAAGTTAGCTAAATCAGGTTCCATGTCATGCACTTGATTTGCATTCAAAAACTCTAGATTTACACCTTGCTCTCTGCGTTCTTGCAGATCGCCATTTTGTGCGGTAGAAAATCCTTCTTCTGTTGCAAAGAGACCTAAACAGCCTTCAGATTTAATCAAGTCCTGAGCATCGGTGAGATCCAGTAATTCTTGATTAGTGAGTTGTGCACATTCTTGCAAAGATGTAAGTGCTTTCTTTCCTTGCACGTACTTTGTAGGGAAACAGGCTTTGAAAAACTCCCAGCCGTAAGGCATCAATGAGGGTAAATAGCTCCCTTGCATAGACAGTGGGCTAGTTTTATCTAGGAGCATTCCAGGCATTTTTTTCATCATTGCAAACTTAGCAAACGGCAAGCGGGCATAATCTGCAAATAAACCCGCGTTACCGAAAGATGCGCCCATTCCGGGAGATTCTTTATCGATCAATGTCACCTTATAACCTGCTTTTTGCAAGCAAAGTGCGGTTGACAGACCGACGATCCCTGCCCCCAATATTCCAATATGTATATTTTGCATAACTTACTTCGTGATGGAGCCACCACGCCTCACAATTTTAAGCTTTGGCTGCGATTACCTGAATCTCTACTAACAGTTCCGGACGTGCTAAACGAGATTCCACACAGGCCCTGACGGGTGTGTTTTTGCTATCCACCCATGCATCCCACACCGCATTCATCTGATCGAATTGGCTAATATCAGAAACCCAGATATTAGCGCTGATCAGGCGGCTCTTATCGCTACCCGCGTCTTTGAGTAGAGCGTCTATTTGTGCCAAAACTTGGTGGGTCTGCCCGGCCATATCTTCGGATGGATTTTTTGCTACTTGGCCGGCAGTCCAAACTAGATCTGCAAAGCTTACTAGTTGGCTCATACGTTGATTTGAATGTTGGCGTTGGATCATGTCCTACTCACTTATTATTGGTTTTACTTGTGTTGGCTTGCAGTACTACAAACTATTTTTTTGCTTGTATTTTTTGATGTCATAAGTTAGTCGTTTTAATCATTAAGCCAATGGCTCTCGGGCTCTCGGGAACTCGATTATGAGAACAATTAACTCAAACATGGTTGTCAAAATACATAAGAGAAGGGCTGTAAATGCGAGGTACTAGATACTGATTTCTATAATCAATACCGTTTATAAACGATACGTACATTGAGATCTTCTTTTATTGTTATATTCGGCCTACTAACTAAAACAACCCAGATAGCAGCTTTTAAGAAGTTATTATTTACACTAAAAAACATAATAACAAATCGTAAATATTTAACATTTCATCAGTTATTTTTATATTAATGAGAATTTATGATTGGGCTGAGTGTGTTCTTAATCGCTACTGAAACTCAGTATTTATCAAAGGAGTAAGCCAATTGCGTTTGTTAACTCGGTGATAAATCAAACGAAGGTAGCTGATGAAAGAGTGCATAGTTATTTGAGATAACCGCTTCTTATTTTTCATTTTCAATAAAGTGTGTTGCCTTCGATTTCTAAAGAAATGAGCTTTTCTCTTTCATAATTCAGAGATCCCCCAAGTATTTGTTAAAAAACATACTCATACATAAGCACTCAATTAGATGGCATTTTTATTAAAATACTGTCGCGTGAAAGAGTCGAGACGTGATAAATAACATAAGAAAAACTTATATAATCAAATATTTTTTAGAATTGTATCTATATTAAGTTTGTTTACACTGAATGAATCATTGTCCTGTGATATTGGAAGTTGAGTTGTTACAGCAACTCTTAGTTCTTCGTCACAGTCATTGCTGAAACTTATAAAAACAAGAAACATTCGGGTAGTAAAATGGATAGAAGAAAGATAGACGTCGTATTATCGACATTTTTGATTATTGTTTCTTTGATCATCTTAACCAACGACAACCTAGTAGAAGGTGGAGCTGAAAGTGATTTAGGATCTATGTTTTTACCTCGTGTCGTAGCGGGGTTGATCATCCTCTTTTCCGCAACTATCGCTATCCAGTCTCTACTTAAACTTTCAAAAGGCACCAAGATTGAAGGTTTAGAGCTGATCAGCACCGACGGTTTCTCCGGAATCCTTATCTATATAGGGATCTTTATTGTGTATTGGCTTGCTGTACCTTACGTAGGCTTTCTGGTAGCAACCCCCTTTATTATGATCGCTGTTGCCATACTTCTTGGAGGTCGAAACTGGGTTCCTATCATTGCTATGTCTGTTATTACCCCTGTACTGATTGATTATGGCTCCAAAGAGTTTCTGCGAGTTTACTTGCCAACTTGGGCTTTTTAAGGGGAGAAAGTCAGATGTTCGATAATATTATTAGTGGTTTCTCTTCAATTCTGGCAATAGGTCCTATTTTGGGCATTATTGCAGGCGTAATCATCGGTATTATTTTTGGTGCTATTCCTGGCATCTCCGCCATCATGGCGATTGCTATCATTTTGCCGATGACCTTTTATGTAGATCCAATAATCGGTATCACCATGTTATTGGCTGTATATAAAGCAGGTATTTATGGTGGGTCGATCTCAGCTATTTTGATCAATACACCTGGAGCTGCCGCCTCATTTCTTACCGCTCAAGATGGTCATGCACTGACGAAAGCAGGTAAGGCAGGCAAGGCACTTGATATGTCATTATTTGCCTCGGTCACAGGTGAGATGTTGGCAACATTAGTACTGATTTTAGTGGCGGCTCCGATCTCTTTGATCTCGTTGCAGGCAGGTCCTATAGAGAAAGTATTCCTGCTGCTGTTTGCTTTTACAGTTATCGGCTCTATGGCAGGAGAGTCTCTCCCGCGTGGTTTACTATCGTGTTGTTTGGGTATGCTGTTTGCTATGGTCGGTATGTCTACCATTACGGGGGCCGCACGCTTCACTTTTGGTTATACCGAACTGATGGGTGGTTTTACCTTTACGCCAATGCTGATAGGTATCTTGGTTATGCCAGAAGTGTTTAATGTTATTAAACGGCGTTTGGTTCCACATCATGAGATGACGATTACGCATTCCCCTAATCCTGCTGATAATCGCATTAGTTTTAAAGAATTTCGAAGTGTGTTTAGCACCATTTTAAAATCCAGTGGTATTGGTACCTTTGTTGGTGCACTCCCAGGTTTGGGTTCTAGTACAGCAGCTTTCATTGCCTATGGTGAAGCAAAACGTACTGCTAAAAAACCTGAAGAATACGGTAAGGGTTCAGTCGAAGGTATTGCTGCTGCAGAGTCTGCAAATAACGCAGTGTGTGGCTCTAGTATGATTCCAATGCTGACATTGAGTATACCTGGTGATGATGTAGCAGCACTGCTGATGGGTGCTTTTTTGATTCATGGCTTGACACCTGGTCCTATGATCTTTTTCGAACACACTGAGACTATCTACGCGATTTTCGCTGGTTTCTTGATTACCGACCTATTCCTTTTGGTGATCGCCCGGTCTGGGTTCAAATTTTTCGTGAAAATGGCGTCGTTGCGTCGTTATTATATTTTCCCATGTGTGACTGTGTTCGCTTTCACTGGTGCCTTCACTGCTGGGCAGAACATGGATGACATTCTAGTGCTCATTGCTTTTACCGTTATGGGCTACGGCATGAGGCTGGTTGGATTAAACCCGGCGGTATTTATTATTGGTTTTATTCTGACGCCGTTCCTAGAGCAGAATTTAGATCAGGCAATGTCGATCGTTGGTACTGACTATTATCTGTTCTTTGCCTCACCGTTCTCATGGGTGTTTATCGCACTGTCAGTATTCTTTGTTTTCTCCAGTATGCGAGTAAGACGAAAAACTTCAAACACTTCTGCTCAGGTAGAGGATAAAACCGCCTGAGCATGAAAACCAAACCTCCTTAGCTGGGCAGTAACTTATGTGTTCCTGGCCTTTGCTTAAGGCCGAAAATCCATATGAAAACCGTTAAATATAAATATAAATAAATCGAAGGAAGTATGTATGAAAAGTTCTAAAAAAGTATTGGCAACTCTTACCGCAGCGTTAGCTGTAACATTAGCTTCTGGTGCAGCTTTAGCGGAATACCCCGATAAGCCGATCAATGTTATCGTTCCTTGGGGCGCGGGTGGTGACTCTGATTTGACGACACGTATTTGGGCTGACGCTGTAGAAAAAGAGTTAGGTGTTCCTGTGGTTGTTATTAATAAAACGGGCGGTGGCGGTATTGTTGGTACATCATTCGTTGCTCGTGCTAAAAAAGATGGCTATACGTTGATTAACGCGGGCCTAAGTAACATGTTAATAACCCCTAACTTCAGTAAAACACCGTACAACTTCGATAGTTTTACTCCCATTGTGAAAATGACTTCCGTGCCTCTAGCCGTGGTCGTTGCAAAAGACAGCCCTTACAAAACATTTGATGAATTTGTTGCGGGCGCAAAGAGCACAAGAGTGACTCAAGGTTCTTGGGGTGCAACGTCATCAGGAACAATCCAAGCCAATATCATTGCAGAGCAGATGGGATATAAAGTTAAGTATGTTCATGCGAAAGGCGCTGCAGACTCTATGGTCTCAGTTGTCGGTGGTCACATTGATTCTGCTGTGTCATTCCCTCCTGCATTTGGTCCTCATGTAAAGGCTGATCGTGCACGAGCACTGGTTATGAACCAGAAAATGGATGCATTTCCAGGCGTGCCGACATTTGCGGATTATGGTGTAAAAGGTAGCTTCGAAGGCTGGTCTGGTGTGTTCGCACCAAAAGGCGTTCCTCAGGAAGTGGTTGATAAGTTAAATGCTGCGACCGCCAAAGCAATGAAAGACCCAAAAGTGCTGGCTGCTTACCAGAACATCGGTGCAATAGTTGATTATCGTCATGGATCCGAGTGGGTTAATGACATGAAAGTAACTTACGGCATCATGAAAGAGGCTGCTGCTAAAGTTAAGAAATAATAGCAACAACTAATTTTCAACGACACTCGGTATTTTCTGGTTATCGAGATGTCGTTGAATTTTTAGCTAATAACCCTCTCTATAGTTTCTATTCAATACCCAAATCAAAACTTATCCACCGCTTCGCTTCAACTGTTTACGCTGTTTAATGCCTGTCTTCAGGTTTGTTTTACGTCATTTAACTGCTTAAAGCTGTATTACATGAACAAGCATCGAATGCTGATATACGTTATATTTCTATAAAATGATAACTAAATGCCTTTTTTTAGGGTTGTTCATCAGTATATCTAATATTTAAAGGTTAAATAATGAACCTCAAGCAGATGGAAGCCTTTCGGGCGGTAATGTTAAGTGGTTCGGTTTCACAAGCCGCTAAACAGTTATTTCGAACTCAACCCGCAGTGAGTATGATGATTACCTCACTGGAGAACGATATTGGTTTTCAGTTGTTTGAACGACATAAGAAACGTCTTTATCCAACGCCAGAGGCCCACTATTTATATAAAGAAGTAGAAGCGATCTTTTCTCGTATACAGGACGTAAGTCAGACAGTTCAGGATATACAGAATAAGCAATATGGCTTTCTACGTATTGGTTGTATGCCTGGGCCATCTAATTTCTTTGTGCCTGATATTTTGGCGGATTTCTTGGAAGACCATCCCAAGGTACAGGCCTCATTACAAACAAGGACTTCCGATGCTGTAGTTGAATGGGTCGCTTCCAATCAATATGATTTGGGTCTGGCTGAAATCTCCACGCATCAGTCCAAGCTAGGTCGAAACAGAATGTTCGAATTGCCTTGTGTTTGTGCGTTGCCTGCTAGCCACCCATTGGCAGAGCAGGAGGTGATCACACCTGAAATGCTAGATGATGAGCCCATGATAACGTTACATCCAGACCATATGATATTTCATGATTTAATGCAGTTGTTTGAAGCTGGCGGACATCGCATGAACGTGCGTTTGCAAACGCGTTTCTTTATTCCGGCGCTTAAATTTGTTGAGCGAGGGCTTGGAGTATCGATTGTTGACCCTATATCGGCGACCAGTTACACCACTTATGCACAAGTAAACAAAGTAGTATTTCGTCGCTTTCAGCCAGACGTGCATTTACGTATTGGTTTAATGTTTCCATCCGGAAATCCGTCATCAATGATAGCCATGGAGTTTGCTGATTTACTATGCAGTCAGATAGATGATGTTATTGAAAACCCACAGCAGTTTCTAAATTGGGGTGAGTAATGTATCTATTTAGTAATGCTGGCGATGCGCAATAGCGTTTAACGGGAAACAAAAGCCTCGTGTTTACGAGGCTTTATATAGGGCTATAGCTAACTTTATAGCTTGCTAAGGTAGCTATTAAATCGCTGCTTAATCGACTCTGATGGTGCTGCTGTTACTAAGCTTACAATGACAATTGATACTGCTGCAAAAATAATACCCGGAACTATTTCATAAACATCAAAAATACCTCCACTTATTTGCTTCCAGATAACAACCGTTAAGCCACCAACAATAACACCTGCCAATGCACCAAAACGGTTCATGCGTTTCCAATACAAGCTTAGGATTAGCGTTGGACCAAAAGCAGCACCAAAGCCTGCCCATGCATAAGAAACTAACCCTAATACAGAACTGTCAGGGCTCATTGCCAGCATCAGAGCGACAAGGGACAAACCTATTACGGCAATTCGACCGACCATGACCACTTGCTTTTGTGACGCATCTTTACGAAATACTTGTTTGTAAAAATCTTCGGCCAATGCGGAAGAAGATACCAACAGTTGTGAGTCTGCTGTGCTCATAATGGCTGCAAGAATAGCGGCCAAAAGAATACCTGCAACAACCGGGTGGAATATTGCGTTGACTAGCAACATGAAGATTTTTTCGCCGTCTCCTAAGTTTCCACCCAACTGGTTGTCTACATAGATAATACCGGCAAGGCCCACGAGTATAGCGCCGACCATGGATAGCCCAGACCACACGACCGCAATACGGCGAGCAGTAGTGATCTCTGCATTACTGCGTACTGCAGCAAAACGCGCCAAAATATGAGGTTGGCCGAAGTAACCTAAACCCCACGCAGCTAAAGAGATAATAGCGATGGCTGTTAGTGGTTCACCTTTGCTATCGTTCCAGATAGTGAGCAGTTCCGGGTTTTTAATTTCTAAAGCGGTAAAGAGGTTAGCAAAACCCCCTTCAGACTGAATAGCAATAATAGGCACAATAATAAGAGCCGCAGCCATTAATAAACCTTGCACTAAATCTGTCCAAGATACCGCTAAGAAACCGCCAAACAAGGTATAGGACACAACACAAACGGTGCCTATGATGACTGCTAGGGTGTAATCCAAACCAAACACTGTTTCAAATAATTTTCCGCCAGCGACAAGGCCTGAACTTGTGTAAAACAAGAAGAACAACAAAATAAAGAATGCAGATATCACTTGAAGCAGATTTGAACGGTCTTCGAAGCGTTTTGCAAAGAACTCGGGTAGTGTGAGTGAGTCGTCTGCTTCAATACTGTAAGTACGTAGACGTTTGGCTACTAATAACCAGTTTAGCCAAGTGCCTATGAGCAAGCCTGCGCCAAGCCAAATTGACTCTAAACCAGACGAAAAAGCATAACCTGGTAGACCTAAAAGTAACCAGCCACTCATGTCAGAAGCACCCGCTGATAATGCAGCAGGCCATGGACCTAAGGATCGGCCACCTAAGAAATAATCTGAAGAGTTTGCTGTACGTCGGTAAGCATACACACCAATGGCAAGCATTAGCCCCAGATAAATCGTAAAAGTACCAATAATGGCACCGCTATTTGCGATCATTTACCATACCTCGTGTTAAGTCTGAAAGTTATTATTAGAATCGGCCTATTTTGGAGAGGGCGAAAATAAGCCGTGGATCATACGCTTATCGTTATACTTTTGGGTATTGTGATAAGCATTTTTTGAGGTTACGAGTCGCTTTTGCCTCCAAGCTCCAATAACGTCGCATTACCTCCTACCGCAGTGGTATTCACTGAGAGAGTGCTTTCTGTGACAAAACGCCAAGGATAATCAAGGCTGGTTAATGTCGCATAAGCATCAAAATCTGTTTCTGAAATTAGTTGCGCTAGCATGCCATCGCGTTGTGCTAGTTGTGCATTGAGCGCTATTACATCAGCATTCTGTCCACAAAATGCATAGGCATGAAAGGCTTCACAACCGGCTAGCTCTTCCGTTGATGCGCTGCTGATTTGAACGGCATCAGGTGTTACTCCTGCGTTAAGTAATGCTGAATGTAAACGATGTGTGTACTTGTTTGATGCCTGTAGAACAACGACGTTACCGGTTGCTAGCGCAGTGAATAGTTGCGCTGCAATAGCCGGGTTACACGCTTCTTGTGGAAGGGTATTATGTGCCTTCTCTGCACAAATACCGATAAGCCCTCGGCCACTCCAGCGCAAGCTGTTAGCTTCACCTGTTGGGCCTGGTAAAATAATGGTTTCTGGCATTGTCGTAGTAATTCGTGCGAGGAGCCAATTCACAAGAGGTTGGTTGAGCTCTTCTGCTGCGATGTAAAGCAATTTAGTTCGGGCTGTCAGTCCTAATGCATTCCAGCCTTCCCAAGCAGATTCTGCAGTTTTTATAGCGCTTGCTAATGTTGAGTTAGTCATATGTATCTCCTGCTCACGCTTTGTCATTTAAAGGGCTTTGTGTATTTGTCTTTTGGGAGCTGCTCGCTTTAACGCTTTGTACTTCGCGAGTGAAACGTTTTAAGTAATGTGGTCCGCCGGCTTTAGGGCCCGTGCCTGAAAGCCCTTGGCCACCAAAAGGTTGAACCCCGACTACAGCGCCGACTTGATCGCGGTTGATATAAATATTGCCAGCTCGGACACGCTGTGCAATGTGATTAGCAGTGGTTTCGTTGCGTGTATGCACACCCAGTGTTAATCCGAAGCCGCTGTCGTTGATGCTATCAATGATGCTGTCGAGTTCAGAGGCTTTATAGCGAACCACGTGAAGAATCGGCCCAAACTGCTCTTCAGATAACCGTTCGATTCCTGAAATCTCGAATGCACTTGGGGCAATAAAAGTACCTTTCTCCGCATCAAATGGTAGTGGTGTTTGAGCAATCAGGGAGGCGTTTTTATTCATGTTTTCAATATGCTGCAAAAGCCCGGCTTGTGCCCTTTTATCTATGACAGGTCCGATATCTGTTTGATGGTATTCAGGGTTTCCAACAGTGCTTTCTTGCATAGCACCACGTAGCATTGGAATAATGCGATCAGCGACATCTTTCTGAATAAATAACACGCGTAATGCTGAGCAGCGTTGCCCGGCGGATGCAAAAGCTGAGCGTACAACATCACGTACGACCTGTTCCGGCAGGCATGTTGAGTCGATTAACATGGCATTTTGTCCGCCTGTTTCGGCTATAAATGGGACGGGCTCTGCTTGGCGTTTGGCTAATGAGCGGTTTATACGCTGCGCGGTCCCTGTTGAGCCAGTAAAGGCTACACCAGCAACTCGTTTGTCAGAAGTTAATGGCTCACCTAGTGTGGCCCCTTCACCGGTAAGTAGCTGAATAGCTCCTGCAGGGATGCCTGCCTCAAGCATTAATTGAACAGCGCGAAAGGCAATAAGGCTAGTTTGTTCGGCAGGTTTGGCGATAACAGTGTTGCCTGCAGCCAGCGCAGCTGTTATGGGTCCTAGGAATATGGCTAGGGGGAAGTTCCAAGGTGAGATACAAACAAACACGCCTCGACCTTGGCGGCTTATTTCTAATGTGGAATCATCAAAGTTCTGTAACGTTTCTGTTTCGCTCATTGCTAAGCGAGCCTGGACAGCATAATACCGGCAAAAATCAACGGCTTCACGAACCTCGTCGATGCCATCTTGTAACGTTTTACCCGCTTCTCGATGGCATAGTGCCATGAATTCACCGTAATTGGCTTCGAGCAAATCGGCTAAGCGCTCTAAAGCTTGGGCGCGAACAGTTACGGGTGTATCACGCCATGCTGGGTAAGCCTTTTCAGCGTGTTCTAAAGCAAGGTCTACATGCGAAGCGTTAGCGAAATTAACCTGCCCTACGCTTTGATTGTGATCGTAAGGAGCAACTTTTTTATGTTCTGTGGTATGTATTGATATTACTTCACCATTAATTATGGGGCCTGCTTGCCAGGTAGTCTTCATAAATGGCTGAATCAACGCCTTAAAGTGATTCCATTCAGCATCAACTTCAATGTTGTAACCGTAAGAATTCTTACGCTCGTCACCAAACAGTTCTACAGGGAGCGGAATATAAGGATTGGCAAGAGATTCGCGTGATGCTAAGACATCAGCGGGGTGATTCACTAGTTCGCTAATAGGGCAGCGAGCATCAACTAAGCGGTGGACAAATGAACTGTTTGCTCCGTTCTCTAATAAGCGACGAACTAAATAGGGTAATAAATCCTTATGATTTCCTACCGGTGCATAAATACGAACAGCAACATTGTTTGTTTTGAGAACGGTATTATAAAGAGAATCTCCCATACCGTGTAAGCGCTGGAATTCGAATTCATCATGCATCGCCATGGCAATAACGGAAGCAACAGTATGTGCATTGTGGCTGGCAAACTGCGGATAAATATGGCCTCGAACATTTTCGCTTAACAAGAACCGAGCGCATGCTAAATAGGCGGTATCAGTAGCTTCTTTTCGAGTGTATACAGGGTAACCACTTAGACCTCGTTGCTGACAGTTTTTAATCTCACTGTCCCAATAAGCACCTTTCACTAGACGAAGAGGAATTCGATCCCCTTGGCTTTTTGCTAAAGCTGCTAACCAAGCTAATACAGGTAATGCCCGTTTAGAGTAAGCCTGTATCACTAAACCTAACTCACCCCACCCACGTGTGTGCTTGTGTTGATATAGTTGCTGAAATAGCTCTAAGGAAAGCTCTAAACGGTCTGCTTCTTCTGCGTCTATGGTAATGCCGACATTTAAGGATCTAGCATGGCGAATAAGCTCAAGTAGCTTATCGCTCATTTCTCCTAAAACACGTGATTTTTGACTAGCCTCATAGCGAGGGTGGAGTGCAGATAGCTTGATGGAAATTGTGGGTATGGGGGCACTTCCTTCGTACTTATCTTTACCAACAGCAGTAATGGCTTGTTTATAGTCATTGAAATACTTATCAGCATCTTGCGATGTTAGTGCTGCTTCACCAAGCATATCGAAAGAGTATGTATAGCCTTTATCTCGATCGCTACGACCACGCTTTAATGCTTCTTTAATGGAGCGCCCCAGTACAAACTGATGTCCCATGATTTTCATGGCTTGGTTCATCACTTTACGGATGACAGGTTCAGACATTTTATTAACAAGGCGGTTAATAACGTTTGACGGTTCGCCGTCTTCATCTTTATCAAGCGATACAACTTTTCCAGTCAGCAGTAATCCCCAAGTAGAGGCATTTACAAACAAAGAGTCTGAGTTTTGTAAATGTGCTTTCCAGTCTGCTACTGACAGCTTGTCTCGAATTAGCGCATCGGCTGTTTCGGCATCAGGTATGCGCATTAACGCTTCAGCCAGACACATCAGAAGAATGCCTTCATGTGTATCTAGGCTGTATTCCAGCAGCAGAGCGTCGATCATGTGAATAGCACCATCATCCGCACGTACTTGTTCAATTAGCGTAGTCGCACCCAGAGTGATTTGTTGGCGTTCATTCGCGTTTGGCATGGCTAATGGCAGTAGCTCTGTTAACCAGCTCGCTTCATCTACTGCATAGAGAGGAGAAATGAGCTCCCAAATTTGTGATAGTGGCTGATCTAGAAAACCAGGGTTTAAGATGTCGGTGGCTTTGAACATAAAAATGCTCCCTAAACATGTTGGGCGGGCTATAACTGCGCCATGGGTCACGAATATCACGATGTACCCACTGTATGACCAAGTGGCGGCTTTCGTCTTGCAATAAGCTCGGGTTGTTTTGCAAAAAACTCTGTTTTGTCTTCCCGTAAGTATTTCTTTGGGTGTTTTCTTTATAAACATGGAAGGCTATAGGGGAAAATTCCAGTTTTTAAGCGATCAATTGTCTGGAATTTGCTATGATCCGCTTTTGCGGCGTTATTTGAGATAGCGCTTCTTTTTAGTACCATTAATTAGATCGGATCGAGTTATATGCAACCGAAAGTCGCCATTATCATGGGTTCTAAAAGTGATTGGGATACCATGAAATTAGCCACCGAGATTCTGGACGAGCTTCAGGTACCTCACCATGTCGAAGTTGTTTCAGCACACCGTACACCCGACAAGCTTTTTTCTTTCTCCTCTGGCGCTGTTGATGCCGGCTATCAGGTAATTATTGCGGGTGCTGGTGGCGCCGCACATTTACCTGGCATGATAGCTTCGAAAACGCGGTTGCCTGTTTTGGGTGTCCCTGTTCAAAGCAAAGCGTTAAATGGTATGGATAGTTTGCTATCAATTGTTCAGATGCCTAAAGGTATAGCTGTTGGTACGCTAGCAATTGGCGCAGCAGGTGCTTTTAATGCAGGCTTGATGGCCGCACAAATTATTGCGAATGCCGACGTTAAATTGGCACAGCGTTTGGACGCTTTTCGCAAGACGCAAACAGATACTATTTTAGAAAACCCTGATCCGCGAGAAGTCTAATGAGTAAAGTATGGGTATTGGGTGCAGGTCAGTTGGGCGCTATGATGCGCCACGCGGCGACGCCGTTGAACGTTGAGGTTGTGCCGGTTGACTTTAATCAGTCCCAGAGTGTTGAATTAGCAGACGATGATGTTGTTACTGCTGAAATAGAGCTGTGGCCTGAAACAAATGCTACTAATGTGCTTTCAAATCATCCTCATTTTATTAATCGCGAAGTGTTTCCGCGTTTAGCGGACCGTTTCACGCAGAAACAGCTACTTGATGAGTTGCAAATTGCCACAGCTCCGTGGCAATTAGTTGATTCGGATACTCAAGCACAAGCACTTTATCAGTCACTAGGTGAAACTGTACTTCTGAAGCGTCGTACGGGCGGTTATGATGGCCGCGGTCAGTATTGGCTGAAACAATTAGAAGCCACTGACGTTCCTGAAGGTTGGCATCAAGAAGCAATCGCAGAGCAGAAAATACCGTTTGATGAAGAGGTATCTCTTGTCGGTGCTAGAGATAAAGAGGGTAATTTGTATTTTTACCCGCTAGCGCTGAATCTGCATGTTAACGGCATTCTTATGGCGTCTATTGCTCCATTAGAGCGCTTGTCGGGAGTTCAGGCAGAAGCAGAAGAGATGTTGGGCAAGCTGCTAACTTCTCTTGAGTATGTAGGTGTGATGGCGATGGAATGCTTTCGGGTGGGAGACCACTTGATGGTGAATGAGCTCGCTCCTCGTGTACATAACAGTGGGCATTGGACTCAATCCGGAACGAGTATTAGTCAGTTTGAATCACATATTCGGGCTGTCGCTGGTTTGCCGATGAGTAAAGCAGTGGTCAAAGGCCAATCTGTGATGATTAATTTAATTGGTGTTGAGCGTAATAATGACTGGCTTGCTGTTGAAGGTGCTGAGTTATATTGGTACGGGAAAGAAGTTCGAGTAGGGCGCAAGGTAGGGCATATCAACCTTACGTTAAATGACGCGCAACAACTTAGCTCATCTTTGGAGCAGCTGGCTTCAAGTTTTCCTGAGCCTTATCCTGAAGTGTTTAGTTGGGTCGCTGATAACTTGAAATAAGCTAGTGACTTCATGCTTAGGTAAGGTTTGATTGGTAAAAACATTAACGCTATTGATTTTCAATGGCGTTTTTTAATTAAGCGGTGAGTCCTTATATTTTGTGGGTTTTAGCCCGGTTGTTGTTTCATCAGTATTCAATAATAGTTTTTTGGCAGCGTGCTGGCGTGATATTGAAATGATCACGAAATGCATGTGTAAATGCACTTTGACTACTAAAACCGCAATGCTCAGCTGTTTGTAATATGGTCCAACCGGCGGCCAGCTTCTCTTTTCCTCGCTCTAAACGTTTTCGTAATGCATATTGATGAGGTGTAATACCTGTTTTTTCTTTAAAACAGCTATGGAAGTGGCTTGGGCTTAAAAAGACACTTGCGGCGAGTTCGGCAATAGAGATTTTTCTATGCATATTTAATTGGATATAAAGATCGAGTGCTGCTAAATCAATGTGGGTGTGATGTCGTCGGGGCGTGGGTTCACTCATCAGGTTTTGCATAGAAAGTAGCAAGGTATTACCGCATGCTTGTAATAGAGGAGAGTTAGCTGGTGTTTGCTTTATTTCTTGGCAAATAGCTTGGAGCAATACTTGCCGTTGACTATCCAGTGAGAAGTATGAGGCTTTATCAAATAGACTAGATACTTGCGTTTGTAGTGTCGTAGAATTCAGTTGGGAGGTTTCGATATTGATAACAACAATACGGTTTTCTCCCATGCCGCAAAAAGCATGTTCTGTTGCAGAGGGGACTAAGCAACCTTTTCCAAGACCAACATTTGCTCCTCGGCCTTGAATATCAAACTCGGTATTACCTTCTAACCCAAAAACCAGCTGGTGGTACTTGTGGTCATGATTATTGGCTGTATCGGGTAGTGTCAGTAGCTCTGTTGTCGTCACGATAGTACTTACCGTTGTTTGAACTTCGTTTATTATATTTATAATTAAGTAGGCGTGTTTTTATGAAAAGCCGTACTGATTGATAAGTGTACAGCAAATTTTCAATGGTTCCATTGGAATCAAATCGAGTTAGCGATAGCTTCTTTGATGTCGATCTTCTATTTAGAGCGCATTTTCTCTTAAAAATCGGTAGAATACGCCCCCATTGAAAGAAACTTTAGATGGCTGAAATTGACATGGCTGAATTACAAAACGACCGTTTTTTACGTGCGCTAATGCGTGAACCTGTTGATGTTACACCTGTTTGGATGATGCGGCAGGCGGGACGTTATTTACCAGAATATAAAGCAACACGTGCTCAGGCTGGAGACTTTCTCAGCTTGTGTAAGAACCGTGAACTTGCGTGTGAAGTGACACTTCAGCCGTTGGAACGCTTTGAGCTCGATGCTGCAATTCTATTCTCTGACATTCTTACCATCCCTGATGCTATGGACTTGGGGTTGTATTTTGAAGAGGGAGAAGGTCCGCGCTTCAAAAAGGTTGTTCGTACAGAGCAAGATGTTGATGCGTTAAAAGTACCGGATGCCGCTACAGATCTTGATTATGTAATGAATGCTGTTACCGAAATTCGTTCAGAGTTGAAAGGTAGAGTACCCTTGATTGGTTTCTCTGGCAGTCCGTGGACATTAGCAACTTATATGGTTGAGGGTGGTTCTTCAAAAGATTTCCGTCATATTAAAAAGATGATGTACGCTTCCCCAGAAGTATTGCATGAGCTGTTAGGTAAGCTTGCAGAGTCAGTAACGAACTATCTTAACGAGCAAATTCTGAGTGGTGCTCAGGCAGTGCAAATTTTTGATACCTGGGGCGGTGTTCTTAGCGGTGACATGTACAAGGCGTTTTCGTTAGATTATATGCGCAAAATCATATCTGGTTTAATTCGGGAGCATGATGGCCGCAAGGTGCCAGTCATTATGTTTACCAAAAATGGTGGCCAATGGTTAGAAGTGATGGCTGAAGCCGGTGCTGATGCGCTAGGTCTTGACTGGACTACGGATATTGATAATGCACGCCGTCGCGTAGGTGATAAAGTTTCTTTGCAAGGAAATATGGATCCTTCCGTTTTGTATGCACACCCTGAACGTATTCGTCAGGAAGTTGCGGATATCTTGCAGCGCTTTGGTACAGGTAATGGTCATGTGTTTAATCTAGGCCATGGGATACACCAGTTTGCTGACCCAGAGCATGCGAAAGTATTTGTTGATGCAGTTCATGAACTCAGCGCTAAATATCATGTCTGAGTTATATAACTGATATGCTTCAATAAAAAGGGACTTAACTGTCCCTTTTTATTATTTTTCTTTTATAGATGGGGTTTTATACCTAAATCGTTAAACCTAACTTTTACGGATTAATATGAAAAAACTACAGCATCTTTTTGATAGTAACCGTTCTTGGGCTGACAAAATTACAGAAGAGAATCCAGAGTTTTTTGCGACGCTAGCGAAGCAGCAAGCACCTGATTATCTATGGATTGGCTGTTCAGATAGTCGTGTTCCAGCTAATGAAATCGTTGGCATGTTACCTGGTGATATTTTTGTTCATCGAAATGTATCAAACCTTGTTATTCATACGGATATGAATTGTTTGTCCGTTATTCAATATGCCGTTACCGTACTTAAAGTGAAGCATATTATGGTGGTAGGACACTATGGTTGTGGTGGAGTACGTGCAGCTATTGAGACAAAGCCGCATGGTTTGATTGATAACTGGTTGCGTCATATCCGTGATATTGATACTAAACATCGCAGTTTGCTGTCGGCTTGGTCTGACCAGACTGAGTATTTAGAGCGCTTATGCGAGCTTAATGTAATTGAGCAGGCCTACAATGTATGTAACACCACAATAACACAAGAAGCATGGGGGAGAGGGCAAGAGTTGTCCGTTCATGCTTGGGTATACGGATTAAATAACGGCTTAGTGAGAGACCTGAATTTTTGTATATCTGATAAGGACGCTATTGATGCGGGTTATCACGAAGCGATTGAGTCAATTGGTCAGCTTGCTTCAGAAAAATGATTTTACTCTACTAGAAAATTCCCCCTGAAGTAACCTACTACAGGGGGGATGTCATAACAGGCCCTAAAGTTTTACTTAGTGCTAGCTAATGCTTGTTCAAGGTCAGCAAGCAGGTCATCTATATGTTCAATACCAATAGATAAACGAATCATTTCTGGAGCAACACCTGCTGATTTGAGCTCTTCGTCATTTAGCTGACGGTGAGTGGTTTCGGCAGGAATTGAAGCGAGTGATTTACAGTCGCCAATGTTAACCAAACGTACAAATACAGCCAAAGCATCATAGAATTTGCGGGTAGCTTCACGGCCACCAGTAACGCCAAAGCTCAAAATGCCGGAGGCTTGGCCGTTCATATATTTTTTCGCCAATGCATGATCTTTATGGCTTTCTAGGCCTGCATAGTTCACCCAGTCAACTTGAGCATGGCTCTCTAAGTATTCAGCAATAGTTTGAGTGTTAGCATTAACTCGTTCCATGCGAAGCGCTAACGTTTCTATTCCCTGCAGAATTAGGAAAGCATTCATAGGAGAGAGCGCTGCACCCATATTACGCAATGGAACAACACGACAACGACCGATAAATGCAGCAGGACCAAAGGCTTCAGTGTAAACCACACCGTGGTATGACGCATCTGGTTCGTTCAATAGAGGGAAGCGTGCTTTGTTATCAGCCCATGGGAAATTACCCGAATCAATGATAACGCCTGCTAAAGAGTTACCGTGCCCACCCATATATTTTGTGGCTGCATGTACAACAATATCAGCGCCTTGTTCAATAGGGCGCCACATCAGTGGACTTGCGACAGTGTTATCTACAATTAAAGGGACACCGTGTCGGTGTGCAATTTCTGCGAGTTTCTCAATATCTGCAATGCCACCTGAAGGGTTGCCGATAGATTCACAAAAAATACCTTTTGTTTGATCATCTATATGCGCTTCAATTGCAGCAAAATCATCTTTGTTAGCAAAACGAACCTTGATGCCTTGGCGTGGTAAGGTGTGAGCAAATAAATTATATGTACCGCCGTAGAGCTCGCTGGTCGACACGATGTTATCGCCAACCTCAGCTAATGTCTGGATGGTATAAGTAATAGCGGACATACCCGAAGCAACGGCTAATGCCGCGATGCCTCCTTCTAGTTCAGCTGCGCGTTTTTCAAGGACATCGGTGGTTGGGTTCATGATGCGTGTATAAATATTACCCGGCACTTTTAAGTCAAACAGGTCTGCACCGTGCTGAGCATCATCAAACGCATATGAAGCTGTTTGGTAAATTGGGACAGCAACTGCTTTAGTCGTTGGGTCTGGCGTATAGCCGCCGTGAACGGCAATGGTTTCCAGTTTCATGTAGCGCTCCTTGGATATTTTTATTAAGGGCTTGTTATCGCTTGTAAGATAATACGATAAAAATAGTAGATCGATTGTAAAGGTTATCCCCGACAAATTAAAAGCGAAACAGACTAATGCTTTATGAGAAGTATGTCGGTTGGGTAGAATGTATCTCATATAGCAAAGGGAGAAAATCATGGCGAAAGCCAAAACGGCTTATGTTTGCAATGAATGTGGTGCTGATTTCACAAAGTGGCAAGGGCAATGTTCTGCTTGCCAAGCGTGGAACACCTTAAGTGAAGTACGCTTGGGGACAGTACAGAGTACAGCCTCTAAACCTCGATATGATGGCTATGCAGGGCAAGCGAGCCAGAGAGTTATGCGATTAGCAGATGTTGACTTGGCTGATATGCCGCGTTTCAGTACGGGTGCTGGAGAGCTTGATCGTGTTTTGGGTGGTGGTTTAGTTCCAGGGTCATCCATTTTGATGGGTGGGCACCCCGGAGCGGGTAAAAGCACACTGCTATTACAAATTATGTGTTATTTGGCTGAAAATATGCCTGCACTTTATGTGACGGGCGAGGAGTCATTACAGCAAGTTGCAATGCGAGCACATCGTTTAGGTTTAAAAGCTGAGCAGCTAAAAATGCTTTCCGAAACGAGTGTTGAGTCTGTTTGCCAAGTGGCGACTGAATTAAAACCTAGAGTCATTGTGATTGATTCTATTCAAGTGATGCATATGTCTGAAGTGCAGTCAGCTCCTGGTTCTGTCTCACAGGTGAGAGAGTCGGCTGCGGATTTAACGCGCTTTGCTAAGCAAACAGGGTGTGTGTTGTTCTTAGTAGGGCATGTGACGAAAGACGGATCGTTAGCAGGCCCTAAAGTATTGGAGCATATGATTGACTGTTCGCTGCAATTAGAAGGCTCTTCTGATAGTCGTTTTCGTACGCTACGGTCACATAAAAACCGCTTTGGCGCTGTAAATGAGCTGGGTGTATTTGCTATGTTGGAGACAGGGCTTAGAGAGGTGAAGAATCCCAGTTCCATCTTCCTTAGTCGTGGTGAGGTGGCTAGTCCTGGCAGTGTTGTTATGGTGGTTTGGGAGGGAACCCGGCCGTTACTGGTTGAAATTCAAGCGTTAGTTGACCAGTCGCATATGAACAACCCAAGGCGTGTGGCTGTTGGCTTGGATGGTAACCGATTATCTATGCTGCTGGCCGTGCTGCATCGCCATGGCGGATTACAAACAGGTGATCAAGATGTTTTTGTCAATGTAGTTGGGGGTGTTAAAGTATTAGAAACAAGTGCAGATTTAGCCTTATTACTTGCTGTCGTTTCTAGCTACAAAGATAGGTCCTTGCCACAAGACTTAATGGTTTTTGGTGAGGTTGGTTTGTCCGGTGAGATTCGCCCTGTCCCGAACGGGCAGGAGCGTATTCGTGAAGCGGCTAAGCATGGATTTAAGCGCGCTATTGTTCCTAAAGGAAATGTACCTAAAGATGTAGTGAAAGGGATGGAGGTTGTAGGCGTCAGCCGTTTAGCTGACGCGTTAGATGCTCTGTGACTTTACGTATTATAGAGGTGAACCAGCTCTCGTTCTAATAAAGCTGGGTCACCTAAGTTTAGTTCCACAAGCCTCCTCAAGTAACTCACACTTGAAAGTTCCATATTCATTGCTTGGAAGCCAAAGTGATTGCTTTCTCTATGGTTAATGAGAGCTGGCATTGTTATCACCACCTCATTACCGTCGAGAATAATTCTTAATTCTACTGAATCTCCGATGTTTAAGGGGATATCGGCATGGCTCTCAACGAGTGCACCTTTTAAGCAAATATCGATTAACTTCACCGGCCATTCGCCTTCTGATGATCGTAGTGTGCAGTCAGCATCAAAATTAATTCGGGTAAACCTACGACGATTTTGTTGATGTTTGATAGATTCTTCCACGCAATGCTCCAAGCTTTAGTCGAGTTCTTATGATTTAGTATAGAGTGAAAATCGCTATTAGCGTAGATCATCGGCTACACTATTATGAAGGAAACTTATTCGGTGAGTAGACTTGGATGACTAGTTTTGCGGAATTATTGAATAATGCCGTTCTTTTACTGGCCCTTGGCGTTATTTATGATTCGTTGGGTCTGCATAATATTGCCAATAAAACACAGCGTAATGTATTAACAGGAATTCTTGTGGGTGTCATAGGTATATCTGTGATGCTAACTCCTTGGGAATTAAGCCCAGGTGTTTTCTTTGATACGCGTTGGGTTCTAATCAGCTTATGTGGTCTTTACTTCGGTCTTGTGCCCACTCTCATTGCTGTTGTTATGACAGTTTGTTTACGCCTTTTCCAAGGTGGTGCAGGAATTTATGTGGGTTCATTAGTCATTATCACTAGTGGCCTTATTGGTTTGTCATGGCGCTACTGGAGTGTCCGCTATAAGAAAGAAATGAGCTGGGGCTGGCTTTACTTGTTGGGCTTGAGTGTACAAATTGATGTGCTTTTATGTATGTTTTTGATGCCAGAAAGTATGCGTTACACCATCATTGCTCACATCGCTCTGCCCTTGCTCATAATTTACCCTTTCGGAACGATGCTGTTGGGCATGCTACTGAAGCGCCAAAGAGATAGGCGGCAAGCTGAGTTTGATCTTCTTGAGCATAAAGTTTTACTGGACAGGGAAAGAGGATTGCTCAAAAGGCTTATTGATAGTATCCCCGACTTTATTTTTTATAAAACTGTTGATGGCCATTACCTTGGGTGCAATAAGGCAACGGCTGAACTTTTTGATATGAATGAAGAGGATATTGTTGGAAAAACCGATTATGATTTTTTTGATCATGAGCAGGCTGTTTTTTTTCGAGAAAAAGATCAAGAAATGCTGTCATCTGGCCAGCATCGAACCAATGATGAAGTGGTCGTACATCCTGATGGAAGAGAAATTCTTCTCAATACATTGAAAACACCTTTCTATGGGGAAACAGGTAAGCTTTACGGCCTGATAGGAATAGGTCGGGATGTGACTGAAAAGGAAACAGCGGAGGAGATCATTCGTAGGAATGAGAATACCTATCGCAATGTGCTGAGCACCGCCTTAGATGGTTTTCTGATTGTATCATCTGAAGGTGTCATCCAAGATGCTAATGAAGCTTATTCGGTAATGTCTAATTACAGCATTGAAGAGCTTATTGGTATGCAGGTTAATCATCTAGATGCCATTGAAACGGCTGTGATGACTGAGCAGCATATACAAGAAATTATAGATAATAAAAAGCAGCGCTTTAGTAGCCAACATCGTCGTAAGAATAATTCTGTGTTTGATGTAGATGTGAATGTGACATATTGGCCAGAAAACGGCGGTAAGTTCTTCGTCTTTATCAAAGATACTACAGAACAAAAGTTGGCTGAACAGCGCCTTCTGAAAAGCGAAATTCGTTTCAGGCATGTCTTTGAAAACATGCCTGCCATTGCTGTTCAAGGTTATGATAAAGACCGTAATGTTATTTTTTGGAATGATGCCAGTACGGCGGTATATGGATACTCTACTGCTGAGGTAATAGGACAAAAACTTGAAGATCTAATTATTCCCGATGCTATAAGGGAACCCGTAATAGAGGAGGTTAACCGCTGGATAGCAGGAGGGCCTGTAACGCCTGCTTCTGAAATGATGTTGAAAAAATCTGATGGTTCGCTTGTTTCAGTTTTCACTAGCCATGTAATGATAACCGGGGTGAATAACGAGCCTGAAATGTATTGTATCGATTTAGATTTGACGGCATTGAAACGTGCTGAGGAGCGCATTGTTACGCTTTCTCAAGCTATTGAACAAAGTCCAGTGTCCGTAGTTTTGACTGATACCCACGGAAAGATTGAATACGTTAATAGCATGTTCGAAAGGTTAACAGGCTATAGCAGTGATGAAGTTGTTGGTGAATCTAGTAGCTTACTTAAATCTGGTTTTACTTCTGATACTAAATATCAGCAACTATGGGCTGCACTAGCTGCGGGTGAGTCTTGGCAGGGAGAGTTTCAAAACAAAAAGAAAGATGGGCAACTATTTTGGGAGCAAGCTCACATCGCGCCCGTTATTAACGAGACTGGGAATGTTAAGCACTATTTGGCAGTGAAACAGGATATTACGCAGCAAAAATATCAAGAAGAAAGAATTTTATATCAAGCTCATTTTGATAGCTTAACTGGGCTTCCGAACCGTTTTTTATCGTTAGATCGATTGTCGTTTATGTTGAAAGAAACTAAGCGGACGAAGACCCAAGTAGCGGTTTTTTTCTTAGACTTAGATGATTTTAAAAAGGTTAATGACACGCTAGGGCATCAAGTAGGTGATGAGTTGTTAATTGAAGCGGCTTCTCGCTTAAAACTGGCCGTTCGAGATGACGATGTTATTGGTCGTTTAGGTGGCGATGAATTCATTATTCTTATTGATCATATGATAAGTAGCACGGCTATTGCAAAGGTGGCTGAAAAGCTACTTAAGCAATTCCGAACACCTTTCTTTTTAAGTGGCAGAGAGCTTGTATCTACAGTAAGTATTGGAGTGGCCGTTTATCCTACTGATGGTTTGACTCCTGCAGAGCTATTAAGGCAGGCAGATGCGGCTATGTATTGTTCTAAAGAGCAGGGGCGCAATACTTATAATTTTTATACACAACAAATGAACGATGATGTAGCGCGCCGTTTATTGATAGAAGAACAATTGCGAGGCGCTCTCGATAAAAAAGAACTAAAAGTTTATTTTCAGTCCGTCGTTGATTTGAAAAAACGTAAGATTATTGGCGCTGAAGCATTACTGCGCTGGAATAATGAGATACTAGGGCGGGTTTCCCCTGATGAGTTTATTCCTATAGCAGAACAAACAGGGTTAATTGTAGCTATTGGTCGTTTTGTCTTGGAGCAAGCTGTTACCGCTGCTTCAGGTTGGAGAGAGCAGTTTTCTCCAAACTTTCGTGTTGCAGTGAATTTGTCTCCTCGTCAATTTAGAGACGAGGGATTAATCGATTATATTTGCGAATTGTTGGCCCGGTATGATTTGCCTGCTTCGGGAATTGAGCTAGAAATTACTGAAGGAGTCTTGATGACAGGCCATGCAATGATTGATGTGGCATTGGCTAACCTTAATAAATTAGGCATAGGTATATCTATGGATGATTTTGGGACAGGTTATTCATCATTAAGTTATTTGCGCAGTTACCCATTTGATACTTTAAAAGTAGATAGGAGCTTTATCAGTGACATCTCTGAAGATCAGGCTGATTTGCAATTAGTTAGTGCAGCTATTGCTATGGGGCATGGACTTGGGTTGATTGTGATTGCTGAAGGTGTTGAAACAGAAGAGCAATACCAGTTACTGCTGGGTCAGGAGTGTGACTATGCTCAAGGCTATTTGTTTGGAAGGCCTGTTCCTGCAGATGAGTTTGAAAAGGAGCTTCAGTTGAATGGCGAGCAGTAATCTTGTTCGTTTATATGAATGTAGATAAACAGCCGGCATTACCGGCTGTTTACTTGTGAGTGTTACCCTATGCGCTTATATTTAATGCGCTCTGGTTGGTGATCTTTACCATGACGGCGTTTGTAGTCTTCAGCATATTCAGTGTAGTTCCCATCAAAGAAAGACACTTGAGAGTCGCCTTCGTACGCCAGCATATGTGTGCATACGCGGTCTAGGAACCAACGGTCATGCGAGATTACTACGGCACAGCCAGGGAAAGCTAACAGTGCTTCTTCTAATGCACGGAGAGTTTCTACATCCAGATCGTTAGTCGGCTCATCTAAAAGCAGCACGTTACCACCTTCTCGAAGTAGTTTTGCCAGATGTAAGCGGTTACGCTCACCTCCGGACAAGTCACCTACACGTTTTTGTTGATCGGAGCCTTTGAAGTTGAAACGGCCACAATAGGCACGTGATGGTGTTTGGTAGTTGCCGATGGTGATAATGTCTTGTCCATCAGATAGCTCTTCCCAAACAGTATTGTCGCCGTTAAGCTCGCGCATCTGGTCTACATAAGCCAGTTTTACAGTACTACCGACGATAACTTCACCAGAATCAGGTTGTTCTTCGCCAGCAATCATCTTAAATAGCGTTGACTTACCCGCACCGTTACCACCAATAACGCCGACAATAGCACCTTGTGGAATGGTGGCTTTTAGGTTTTCAAAGAGTAGTTTGTCGCCATACGCTTTGGAAACATTATGCAACTCTATAACTTGAGCGCCTAAGCGAGGCCCGGGTGGGATATAGATTTCTTGAGTCTCGTTGCGTGCTTGGAATTCGCGAGAGTTCATCTCTTCGAACTGGCTTAGGCGAGCTTTAGATTTGGATTGTCGACCTTTTTGACCTTGGCGAACCCATTCTAATTCAGATTTCACCGCTTTTTGGTGAGCGGCTTCTTGCTTAGACTCTTGAGCTAAACGGTGTTCTTTTTGTTCGAGCCAAGATGAGTAATTACCTTCATATGGAATACCGTGGCCACGGTCTAGTTCAAGAATCCAGCCTGCAGCATTATCCAAGAAATAGCGGTCATGGGTGATGGCTACTACAGTACCTGGGTACTCTTGTAAGAAGCGTTCAATCCAAGCGATAGATTCGGCATCCAAATGGTTGGTTGGCTCATCTAAAAGCAGCATGTCGGGCTTGTCGAGAAGAAGACGGCATAGAGCAACACGGCGGCGTTCACCACCGGATAGGTGTTCGACTCGGGCATCCCAAGGAGGTAAGCGCATGGCATCAGCTGCACGTTCTAGTGCTACTTCAAGGCTGTGCCCCTCTTTCGATTCAATTAGGTTTTCAAGTTCGCCTTGTTTCTTGGCCAATGCATCAAAATCAGCATCAGGTTCGGCATAAGCGGCATAAACTTGATCAAGTTCAGTTAATGCGTTTTTTACGTCGGCTACGGACTCTTCAACAATTTCGCGAACAGTTTTGCTGTTATCCAGCTGTGGTTCTTGTGGTAAGTAGCCTACCTTTAGATCAGGCATCGGTCGTGCTTCACCGATAAAATCAGTATCAACTCCTGCCATAATTTTAAGCAGGGTGGATTTACCTGAGCCATTAAGGCCAAGCACACCGATTTTGGCACCGGGAAAGAAAGAAAGTGAAATGTCTTTAAGAATCTGGCGTTTGGGAGGAACGATTTTTCCCAAACGATTCATTGTATAAACGTACTGTGCCATAAGCCCTCAGCGTGTAGTGTCGGTTAGCATGCCGCTCAATTCTAACTGAAAACAATGAAATGAAACGTATAAATCTATCAACGTATTCGAGATAGCCTTATAAAGACTAATCCTGCAAGAAGCATCATCATGTTGAGGGCACTTTTAATAAAGGCTAAACAATAAAGGAGTAGCGAGTTGCGGGCAACTGAACTCGTGCAATCAATTGTTGTGTTATGGGCCTTATAGATAGTGGATTTAAGATGCAGGCCTACGATTCAGTATTCACGAATTTTTGCTCTAGGTAGCGAATAATATCGTTTGATTCGTACATCCAGCTAACACTACCATCCTCATTAGTTATTCTTAGACAAGGTACTTTTATGCGGCCTCCTTGCTCTAACAATTCTTGTCGAAACGTATCATTGTTTTTTGCATCACGTAATTCAATATTAAGTGAATAGCGTTTCATTGCCCGGCGTACTTTTACGCAAAAAGGACACGCATGAAATTGGTAAAGTGCTAGCTGGTGAGTCTGTCTATCTGTTTGCGCCTGTTCGTCTTCTGTCCGCTTAAGTCCACGGGGCGTTGTAAGGAAGTTAATTGTCAGGATTAGTTTGCCTAAGAACCAGCGAATAAAAGCCATCTTTAAAAAGTCTCGATTATCAAAGTGGAAAGGCGCGTAGCTTAGCATGTTCAGCGATTAATGATCAGCTATTGGCGCTGATGAATGCTCTTCTTGTTTAGGTGATCGACTTTCATGTGCGTTTTAGTCTTAGTTCGGAGTATAATGCGCTCCTTTTTTTAAAGGCCGGAAGCCATCCGGGTGAGACCAGAAACTTAGGGGATAGCTATGTTTAGCAAAGATATGTCAATTGCCGACTTTGATGCTGATCTGTGGTCAGCAATGCAGTCTGAAACCACACGTCAGGAAGAGCACATCGAACTGATTGCTTCTGAAAACTACACTAGCCCAAGGGTTATGGAGGCTCAGGGTTCAGTACTGACTAATAAATATGCTGAAGGTTATCCTAATAAGCGCTACTACGGTGGTTGTGAGTATGTTGATGTTGTAGAGCAATTGGCAATTGATCGTGCTTGTGAGCTTTTTGATGCAACTTACGCGAACGTGCAGCCACATTCGGGTTCGCAAGCTAATGCTGCTGTTTTCATGGCGTTGTGCAAGCCAGGCGATACTATTTTGGGTATGAGTCTTGCTCATGGTGGTCATTTAACGCACGGTTCGGCTGTATCTTTTTCAGGCCGTATTTATAATGCTGTTCAATACGGTCTAAATGCGGAAACAGGCGAAATCGATTACGCCGAAGTTGAGCGCCTAGCGCTTGAGCATAAACCTAAAATGATCGTTGCTGGCTTCTCTGCATACTCGGGTATTGTTGATTGGCAGCGTTTCCGTGATATCGCGGATAAAGTGGGTGCATACCTGTTTGTTGATATGGCACATGTTGCTGGTTTAGTTGCTGCAGGTGTATATCCATCACCAATGCAGTTAGCGGATGTTGTGACTACGACAACACACAAAACATTGGGCGGTCCGCGCGGCGGTTTGATTTTGTCTGCTCGTGCAGATGAAGACTTACAGAAGAAGCTGAATTTTGCTGTTTTCCCTGAATCTCAGGGCGGTCCTCTGATGCATGTTATTGCAGGTAAAGCGGTTTGCTTTAAAGAGGCAATGCAGCCTGAGTGGAAAGCATACCAAGTGCAGGTTGTAAAAAATGCACAGGCAATGGCTGAAACGTTCAAGTCTCGCGGCATCAACATTGTTTCTGATGGAACAGAGAACCATCTGTTCTTAATGGACCTAATTGATAAAGATTACAGTGGTAAAGATGCTGATGCTGCTTTAGGTCGTGCAAATATAACAGTGAACAAAAACTCTGTTCCGAATGATCCTCGTTCACCGTTCGTTACATCGGGTCTACGTATTGGAACACCTGCAGTAACACGTCGTGGCTTTAAAGAGGAAGAAGTTACCCAGCTAACTAACTGGATCTGTGATGTTCTTGATGACATTACTAACGAAGAAACGAGCGCACGTGTTAAAGCACAAGTACTCGATATCTGTAGTCGTTTCCCAGTTTATAAATAAGCACTAAATCAGGTAGAATAAGCGGGCGACTGAAAGGTCGCCCTTTTTTGCGTTACAGGTTATGAATTAGTTATATACATCGCTC
>NZ_JADGEV010000021.1:59491-65767 GCF_016744175.1 Neptunomonas sp.
CAGTTTATAAATAAGCACTAAATCAGGTAGAATAAGCGGGCGACTGAAAGGTCGCCCTTTTTTGCGTTACAGGTTATGAATTAGTTATATACATCGCTCTTTATCTTGAGTAAAACACGCACTGTTTTACTTACGCTCTTTTATGACAGGATTTCACTATGCATTGTCCCTTTTGCGGCGCCAATGATACCAAAGTAGTCGATTCTCGCCTCGTGGCTGAGGGCCAGCAGGTTCGTAGGCGGCGCGAATGTATTGCCTGTCATGAGCGCTACACCACCTTCGAAATTGCTGAGCTTTTAATGCCTCGTTTGATTAAAACAGACGGGTCGCGTCAACCCTTCGATGAGGAAAAGCTTCGAGCAGGTATTCAACGCGCGTTAGAAAAACGTCCAGTTAGTGTTGAGGCCGTTGAGGCCTGTATTCATCATATAAAGCATCGATTACGCGCAACTGGCGAACGAGAGTTGCCATCACGTCAGTTAGGCGAAGAGGTGATGGCTGCGTTACGTAAATTGGATCAAGTTGCCTATGTTCGATTTGCATCTGTTTATCGTAGTTTTCAAGACATCAATGAGTTCCGTGAAGAGATTGAACGCTTGTCTGAAGATGAAGCGCCTGAAAATCAGACACCTAATATACGAACATCTAAAAATAAAGTACTCGAGGGTTAGTTGGTGCCTGATTGGAGCATAGAAGATACTGTCTATATGGCTGAGGCTATTCAGCTAGCAAAGCAGGGGCTTTATACAACAAACCCTAATCCGAGAGTCGGGTGTATCTTAGTTAAAGCTGGTGAGGTGGTTGGCCGTGGTTTTCATTATCGCGCCGGGGAAGGGCATGCCGAAGTTAATGCGCTTAAAAAAGCGGGGAAAGCAGCGTGTGGTGCAACGGCATATGTAACCCTAGAGCCTTGTAGCCATTATGGAAGAACACCGCCGTGTGCCGAAGGTTTAATCAATGCAGGTGTCACTCGTGTTGTGAGTGCAATGAGGGACCCTAACCCTGAAGTAGCGGGCAGAGGCATAAAAATGCTACAGCAGGCGGGTATTGCTTGTAGTGTTGGTTTACTGAGCCAGCAAGCAGCGGAGTTAAACCTGGGTTTTATTAAACGCATGGAAACTGGGATGCCGTGGGTTAGAGTTAAATTAGCCATGAGTCTTGATGGTCGAACAGCGATGAGCAGCGGTGAGTCCCAATGGATTACCGGTTCTTCTGCCCGCGGTGATGTACAGCGACTAAGGGCCCGGAGTTCTGCGATTGTTACCGGGATAGGCTCTATACAGATAGATGACTCTTCTTTGACGGTTCGTGAGCCTGAACTAGGCCTAGAGAATGCTGCAGACATTACCAAGCAACAGCCGTTGCGCGTGGTGCTGGACACCTCTGGTAAGATGAGCCCTGAGGCAAAAATTTTACAGCAACCAGGCCGAACCTTGTGGGTAACACAGGGGGAACGTGATATGCCTAATGCCGATGTGTTAGCAGCACAAACCAGAGATGGAAAAATTGATTTAGGTTGGTTATTGCGTCATTTAGCATCATCGGAGCAATGTAACGAAGTGCTCATTGAAGCAGGCGCTCAATTAGCCGGAGCATTTGTTGAAGCAGGCTTAGTTGATGAGCTAGTGGTGTATATGGCCTCGAAAATATTGGGCTCCAGTGCACGTCCGCTATTGCAGTTACCTATGGAGAAAATGGATCAGCAATTACGGTTATCAATGACAGATTGCCGGCAGTTAGGTGATGACCTTCGTTTGACATATAGTTTTAGCGAAAAGGTTTGTGGTTCACATAAGAGCGCTGCTAAAGGGGTGTCAGTGTAATGTTTACTGGTATTATTGAGGCGTTGGGTGAGGTTGCAGCACTTGAGCAAGCTCAAGGCGATCTTCGTCTATATATTCGAACAGGTACATTGGATCTTTCGGATGTGAAGTTGGGAGATAGTATTGCGACCAACGGTGTGTGTTTGACGGCCGTTACGTTGACTGGAGATGGTTTTTGGGCAGACGTATCACGTGAGTCTTTGGCGCATACCCGTTTAGAGTCACTGAAAGTAGGTGAGCGAGTTAACTTGGAAAAAGCCTTGATGCCTACAAGCCGTTTAGGTGGGCATATTGTGACAGGTCACGTTGATGGAATAGGTAAAGTGGTGGAACGACGAGAGGATGCTCGTTCTATTCACCTCGTTGTTGAGGCTCCTGTATCTTTGTCAAAGTATATTGCGGGTAAAGGCTCTATTACCGTTGATGGCGTTAGCTTGACGGTTAATAAAGTACAGGGGGCTTTGCTGTCACTGAATATTGTGCCGCACACAGCGCAACAGACGCTACTGGATCAATATGTAGTAGGAAGTAAAGTTCATTTAGAAGTAGATATTATTGCTCGGTATATGGAGCGTCTTCTAATGGCAGGTCATACAGAACATACGCAAGAAGAACAAAGTGAATTAACGTTAGCAACGCTAGCGGAACATGGTTATATGAAGCGTTAAAAGCTTACAAGACAGGAAGATAATGATGGAGCTAAATAGCCCACAAGAACTGATTGAAGATATTCGTCAGGGTAAAATGGTCATCCTGATGGATGATGAAGATCGTGAAAATGAAGGTGATATTGTTATTGCGGCTGATCAAGTTCGTGCTGAAGATATCAATTTTATGGCGAAGCATGCGCGTGGCTTAATTTGCCTGACACTAACACGTGAGCGTTGTGAACAGTTAAATCTCCCATTGATGGTTCAAAGCAATGGTGCTCAGTTCTCGACAAATTTCACTATGTCTATTGAAGCTGCTACCGGTGTTACAACAGGTATCTCTGCAGCAGATCGTGCACACACGGTTCGTGTAGCAGTGAAAGGTGATGCTAAGGCAGAAGACATTGTACAACCCGGTCATATTTTTCCATTGATGGCGCAACCTGGTGGTGTATTAAGCCGTGCTGGGCATACCGAAGCTGGTTGTGATCTTGCGCGCATGGCTGGCTTAACACCCGCGGCGGCCATCGTTGAGATCATGAATGATGATGGCACGATGGCTCGTCGTCCAGACTTAGAAAAATTTGCAGAAAAGCATAGTTTGAAAATTGGTACTATTGCTGATCTTATTCATTATCGTACAACCAATGAACGTACTGTAGAAAAAGCCGATGAAGGTGTTTTAACTACGGAGTACGGAGATTTTAACTACACGACTTATCACGACACTATTCAAAATGTCACTCATATGGCGTTAGTGAAGGGTGACATTAAACCCGATGATTCTACGATTGTTCGTGTGCATGTACGTGGTGATGTTCTGCGCGATCTAGTGGGCGTAAACCGCGATGGTGATTCTAAATGGACAATGCACCGTGCATTAGAATATGTTGCTAAGGAAGAGCAGGGTGTTGTTCTATTGCTGGATAATGGCCAGCGTGAAGACCTAGGAACAGCATTAGATCGTGTGTTGGGTAAACAGCCTAAAACGCGTGCGGCTAACTTTAGCTCGTCTGGCGCTTACTTGACGGTAGGTACAGGGTCTCAAATTTTACGTGACTTAGGTGTGGGTAAGATGCGTTTACTTAGCTCTCCTATCAAATTTAATGCAATTTCAGGTTTTGATTTGGAAATTGTTGAATACATCCCCTGCGATGAGTAATTAACAGGAATATATTATGTCAGTACAGATTATTGAAGGTGACTTCGTTTCCGCTGATGGTAACTATGCCATCGTAGTGGGTCGTTTCAACGCATTTGTGGTTGAAAGCTTGTTAGAAGGAGCACTGGATACACTTAAACGTCATGGCGTTAAAGAAGAGAATATTCGTGTTGTGCGTGTGCCTGGGGCATTCGAAGTTCCTTTGGTTGTGCAAAAAATTGCTCAACAGAAAAAAGATGATGCCATTATTGCGTTAGGTGCAGTTATTCGTGGTGGTACACCTCACTTTGAGTATGTATCAGCTGAGAGCTCTAAAGGTGTTGCTCAAGTAGCAATGGACTCTGGAATTCCTGTTGCTAACGGTATTTTGACAGTTAATAGTATCGAACAAGCGATTGAGCGTTCAGGTACTAAAGCGGGAAATAAAGGCGCTGAAGCAGCGTTATCTGCACTAGAAATGGTTAGCTTACTGCGTAACCTTGAGGCGTAATTGGAATGACAGAAGAAAGCTCACCAGCTCCACGCAAAGCTAAAAAGACATCATTAACGGCACAGCGCCGTTCTGCTCGTGGTTTCGCTTTGCAAGCCTTGTATCAATGGCATATGGCTGGACAACCAGTTAATGAAATTGAAGCTCAGTTTCGTGTAGATAATGATATGGCTGGCACAGATGTTAAGCTGTTTCGTGAAATCTTGCAGGGTGTCTCACACTCTAAGAGCGAATTAGATGAAGCCTTTCAGCCTTTTCTTGATCGTGGTTTACATGAATTAGATCCTGTGGAATTGGCGGTGTTACGCATTGGTAGTTATGAACTGATTAATCGCCCTGAAGTTCCTTACCGTGTTGCTATAAATGAAAGTGTTGATTTAGCAAAAACCTTCGGTGCTACAGATAGCCATCGTTATGTGAATGGCATTTTGGACAAACTAGCTCAACGGGTTCGTATGGTTGAGATCAGAGGCGCACGAGGAAAGTAAGCAATCATGGATGAATTTACACTGATACGCCGGTACTTTCAGCCTTTACAGCAACGCCAAAAAGAGGCTGGTGAGGAAAGTGTATCAGTGGGTATTGGTGATGATTGCGCTGTTCTTAATATTCCAGAGGGGCAGCAACTCGTTGTATCCATAGATACGTTGGTTGAGGGGACTCATTTTTTAGCAGATACTCCACCTGAGCAGCTCGCATGGCGATTGCTTGGAGCCTCTGTTAGTGATTTAGCTGCAATGGGAGCAACACCTAGCTGGCTAACGCTTGCGCTGACACTACCTCATGCTGATGAAGCTTGGGTGAGTTCTTTTTCCTCAGCATTATCTGAAGCTACTAAACTTTACAGTATCCAGTTGGTAGGAGGAGACACTACACGTGGGCCACTTACTTTAACGGCACAAGTGCATGGCTTTGTTAAAAAAGACGCTGCGTTGCTCAGAAGTAATGCTCAGGTTGGTGATCTGATTTGTGTAACGGGTACGTTGGGCGATAGTAGAGCCGGGTTAGAAACGTTGTTAACAAATGTTCCGGCAGATAGTGTTGTAGAGTACTTGCAGCAGCGTTTTTATCGACCCCAGCCAAGAGTTTCTACTGGACAGCTTATATTACCTTATGCGTCATCTTGTATTGATATTTCCGATGGGTTGTTAGGTGATATAGAACATATTTTGGAACAGTCGGGAGTAGGTGCTCAGATCAATCCAGCAGCGTTACCACTCTCTGCAGAAATCATGCATTTTACAGATGAACATACGGCAAAAGAGTGGGCTTTAATTGGTGGAGAAGACTTTGAATTGTGCTTTACAGTACCACCTGAGCAGTGGATAAGCCTTCAAGAAGATTTACAAAGCCATGATGTTCAGATAACACCTGTGGGTGCCATTTGTGAGGCTAAAGGGTTGCAGCTATTCACTCAAGGAGAGTGGCGTGTTGCTGAAGCTAACGGATATAATCACTTTTGATAAGTGAAAAAGAGAAACGGTATGAAACCTAACGCAAAACTAATTCTAAGTAACCCTGTTCACTGTTTAGCTTTTGGCTTCGGCAGTGGGCTTGCACCTAAAGCGCCAGGGACTTTTGGGACTTTAGCGGCAGTACCATTGTTTTTACTATTATCTTACTTATCTTTTTCTGAATACTTATTTGTAGTTGTTTTTGCATCAATTGTGGGTATTTATTTTTGCGGTCAAACCGCCAAAGATCTAGGGGTACATGATCATCCGGGCATCGTTTGGGATGAGTTTGCGGGCTTTTGGATAACAATGATAGCTGTTCCAGTATCTTGGTGGAGTGTCTTGCTTGGGTTCGCATTATTTAGATTGTTTGATATCTGGAAGCCTTGGCCTATTAAGTGGGTTGATCAGCATGTTGATGGCGGTTTAGGTATTATGTTGGATGATGTCTTGGCTGGTTTGCTAGCATTAGGGGTTTTACATCTTCTACTTAACTTTGTTTTTTAGTCACAAACATTAGTTGAGATAAATGAGTTTCTTTTCAGTCTGGTTTCAGTTTGGGAGTTTATCCTTTGCTCAAATCGAATTAGGGGAAGCATCATGAAAACATTTACTACATCTTTACTATTAAGCTCTATCTTATTATCTACATCAGCGTTCGCATCAGCCTTTCCTTTAGAGGCACCTAAAGACATTG
>NZ_JADGEV010000075.1 GCF_016744175.1 Neptunomonas sp.
GGATTCAAAATCCGTTGCCGAAAGGCGTAGCGGTTCAAGTCCGCTCACCGGTACCATTACTAAGATGATTAACATCTAAGTATGAAAGCCTTACAACTAGGAGCTTTCAGAGAGAAGCGGAACTTAAATGTTACCGCTTTTTTTGTGCCTGTAATTTGCCTCCGCTCCATATTGTTTCTTTTCCATGTGCGAATTATGTACGCAAGTAAACTCAATTAATTCTTTAATATCTAACGTTATCCTCGCTACATGAACAGCTACGCCGATCGATTAGTTGCATTCAGCAACAAATTTCTTGGCAGTACTCATATCACCTTTCCATCTATATATAAGGGCACGCTTTCAGCACTAAGCTGCCAGTAAAGGACATTACTTATACACCTCTCGTATGCCCCAAAAAATAACGCCATCGACAGCTGCTCTAGAATCAATTACATAGAGAAGAAACAAATACATAGGATGAAGCGTCTAGACGCCTCACCCTGCCTTGAGTACGGCACTTGCTCACAGTCCGCCAACGCAAATAACATCACGAGCTTACCATCATTCTTTTTCAGACCTCGATAACGCGCCTTGGTAAAGCCGAACTGGCATTTGATGATCCTGAACGGATGCTCACCTTTTGCCCGAATGCTGGCCTTCTTATACTCAATGCCCAATAACACTTTGTTGATACGCGGCTGTTTTTTTACTTCTTTTAATGCATCTCAGGATCGCGCGCTCCCGCCTTATTCTTGGTCGAGTTCGGCGCTTCAATGGTAGTCACTAAACGTTGCTAGGGAATAAGTTTGCCCATGCGACCAAGAAACTTCTCTTTACGCGTCTGACGACGCTTATGGCTGAGTTCACTGTTGGCAAAGGTGAGTTGGTGATCGATCGATTTATCCCTGAAAAGCTATAACTTTTATTATCTCAGAGTGGGGGGACTTAATCGCATGTTCCTTAGTCGTCTAGATTTAAACCAATCCATCAACTATTTTGTATGTAGGCTCTACGGGAAGGAGCTTCAGCAGTAGCCCACATGGTTATAGGGGCTAGATATTATATAAGAGACAATCTAATTAGCATGTCTCTCAACAAAGCTATCTGAACCATCGAGAGGTTATACAGATTGATTGAACATGATGCTCTCAACATCCCCAATGAAATGCTTCATCACTGGCAAGCAAGTGTAGATATTATCGCTGAAATTGCCAACATTCCCGCCACACTTATTACTCATGCTCACAACAACACGTTAGAAGTTTTCACTTCTAGTCAGAGCGCCGGCAACCCTTATTCTCTAAATGATAAGGCCGAGACGGGAAGCGGTATATATTGCGAAGCCGTTATCAAAACCCAAAAAGCATTACTTATCCCTAATGCATTAAAAGATTCAGAGTGGGATCACAACCCGAACATTGAGCTAGGTATGATCTCATACCTCGGTTTGCCTCTGTGCTGGCCAAACGGGAAGCCGTTCGGCACAATTTGCATGTTCGATAGTAAGGAAAATCACTTTTCACTTCGTTTGCAACAACTTCTTGCTCGATTTCAAAAATCAATAGAGGGCGATTTAAAGATTTTATTCCAACAACAAGAATTACAAGAAGCAAACCTTGCCCTGAAAGGTAAAGTAAAAAACAAATCTACTGCTCTTCAACACCTTAATACAAAACTTACAGACGAAGTTGTTCGTCGTAATGACATAGAACATGCCCTGAAAGACAATCAATTTTTCTTCAAAGAATCCCAGCGGGCCGCATTTATAGGCTCTTACAGAAGTGATTTTGTAGCTGACACGTGGGAAACATCTGAAGTTTGCGATCAAATTTTTGGCATAGATAACAAGTACAACAAATGCATCCAAGGTTGGAGTGAACTGTTACACCCCGATGATTTTGAAGATATGACGCAGTATGTTTTAGAAGAAGTCATCGGGAGAAATAAAGCATTTGATAAAGAATACAGAATTATTAGAAGGACAGATGGTAAAACAAGGTGGGTGCACGGATTAGGAGAAACCACATCGGATGAAAATGGAACCTGTACTGGATTAATTGGAACCATCCAAGACATTACAAAACGCAAAGAAATCGAAATTCAACTCGTATCCGAACAAGCACTCCTAAATAGCCTCATTGATACCCTACCCGATTTAATCTGGCTCAAAGATACCGAGGGAGTATATCTTCGCTGTAATAACCGCTTCGAGGATTTTTTTGGGGCACCAAGAAAAGAAATACTGGGAAAAACGGATTACGATTTTGTCAGCGCAGAGTTGGCCGATTTATTTAGGAAGCATGACACTATCGCAATGAATAAGAACGGGCCTTCAATAAACGAAGAAGAAGTTCCATTCGCATCAGATGGACATCGTGAATACTTAGAAACGACAAAAGTTCAGATGCGAGACAATCATGGAGAAGTTATAGGCGTATTGGGCATAGGGCATAATATCACTGAGAGGAAAGAGGCTTCTGAACAATTAAAACTTGCCGCGAATGTTTTCACCCATGCGCATGAAGGAATCTTAATTACTGACTCGGTGGGCAATATCATAGAAGTGAATAAAACCTTCAGCGATATTACAGGCTACAGCCGAGACGAAGTATTAGGACAAAACCCGCGTATGTTTCAATCGGGACGCCAAACTCCTCTTTTTTACGAGTCTATGTGGTCATCATTACTGGAAAATAAGCACTGGAGCGGAGAGCTTTGGAACCGCAGAAAAAATGGTGAGGTGTTCGCAGAAATAGTCACCATCAGCGCGATAACCGATAGTAATGGTAAAGTGCGGAACTATGTTTCTCTGTTCACTGATATAACTTCCATAAAGCAACATCAACAACAACTAGAGCGCATAGCGCACTACGATGTACTGACTAATTTACCCAACCGAGCTCTTCTGGATGACCGAATTCAACAAGCAATAAACAAAAGTGATACCGATCAACAATCCATAACTGTTGCGTATCTTGATTTGGACAGCTTTAAAGTCATCAATGACACTTACGGTCATCAAGTCGGTGATGAATTATTGGTCGTTATCTCACAACGTATGAAGGACGCACTCAGAGAAGGGGATACATTAGCCCGTATTGGAGGAGACGAGTTCATAGCCGTATTAGCCAACATATCAGGTGATGCAAGCTATGAATCAGTAATCAAGCGTTTGCTCCAAGCGGCGGCAACCCCGATCATTATTGAGGGCATAAAGTTACAAACATCTGCGAGTATTGGTGTTACGCTTTACCCTCAAGATAACTCCAGTGCAGACTTGCTGATACGCCATGCCGATCAAGCTATGTATATCGCCAAACAGTCAGGCAAAGGTCATTACCATCTGTTTGATATCAATCAGGATGCAGCTGTTAAAATCCAACGCGAGAGTTTAAAAGGCATCCAACAAGCCCTAGAGCTTCAACAGTTCGTGTTGTATTACCAACCCAAAGTAAACATGAAAACCGGTGAAGTGATCGGCGCTGAAGCGCTCATCCGCTGGCTACACCCTGAGCGAGGTTTAGTGTTGCCAGGAGACTTCCTTCCTATTACCGAAAACCACCCAATCAGTATAGATATAGGCGAATGGGTGATTGATACGGCATTGACACAAGTATCCGAGTGGAAAGCTGCAGGGCTGGATGTTCCCGTTAGCGTGAATGTCGGCGCCCATCAACTGCAACAGAATAACTTTGTAGACAAATTGAAACTATCCCTCACTAAGCACCCCAACATAAGCCCTCATGATCTTGAATTAGAAATACTGGAAACCAGCGCATTAGAAGACATAACTAAAGTCTCAGCGATCATGCGTTCCTGTCATGAGATTGGGGTAAAGTTTTCTTTAGATGATTTTGGTACAGGATACTCATCACTCACTTATCTCAGGCGTTTACCCGCTGAGGTGCTAAAAATCGATCAAAGTTTTGTAAGAGATGTCTTAGACGACACCGATGATCGAGCGATAGTTCGAGGTGTAATTAGTCTCTCTACAGCATTTAATCGTCAAGTGATTGCAGAAGGCGTCGAAACTATTTCTCATGGCACTCAACTAATAGCCATGGGCTGTGAGCTTGGACAAGGATACGGCATTGCTCGGCCAATGCCTGCAGAAAAGATGGCAGAATGGATTACACAATGGAAACCTGACCCCGCTTGGCAGGCATGATAGACAACCATTTTTATTTGCTATGTTGCTCACTGCCAGTTATGAGCCTAGGGCAGGCCTAATACGACCGTTTATACATGCCATACAATTTTTGTATATTCTCTTACTCCGCTTTCTTTTAGGTTAAAGAATGAGTCCATCGTCGGTTACAAGCCATCAGGAAACACCTTGGCTGGCACTTTATAGTATTTGTCTAGCTACATTTCTTGTACCTATGGCGATGTCTGCTGTCAACCTTGCTTTGCCTTCGATAGCTGAAGACTTACAAGTCGATGCCGTATTACTCAGTTGGATTCCAAGTGCTCCACTCTGGGGAAGTGTTGTATTGATGCTACCAATCGCTCGGTTAGCCGATATTTGGGGGCGTAAGCATATTCATTTGTTAGGGTTGTGCTTGTATGCATTTTCTTCGCTAGCCGTTGTGGGGATAGATAGCATTGAATGGCTGTTAGTTTTTCGGGTGATACAAGGTTTAGCAAGTTCTTTTATTTTTGCCACTGCGATGGCTATGGTAGCAAGCTTTGCGGGTAGTAAGCGGCGAGGAATGTTTCTTGGTATCGTTTCGACATCTGTTTATCTAGGGCTGACAGTGGGCCCTGCAGCTGGAGGATTATTAACAGAGTGGCTAGGTTGGCGCAGCGTGTTCTGGCTGCCGGTTCCCGGCATATTCATAGCCTTAGGCCTGATAGCCTGGTTACTGCCTAATGAACAACCGTCGGCCAAGCCAGAAACCCAACAATACTCACTGCGACAACGGTTTGACGTAACGGGTAGCCTACTGTTTTCTTTGAGTGTCAGCTGCTTGTTCTTTGGTGTAACAGGTTTACCCGATGCACAATTTATTATTTTACTCATTGTAGGCGTTGGTTTAAGTGGCGGATTTGTTTATCAGCAACGTCACGCCAGTGTACCTTTAGTAAGAATCGGTGCGCTAAGTAAGAACCGGATTTTCAGCCGCTCTATGCTGGCCAGTCTTTGCATGTATGGGGCTAGCTTTCCCGTCCTGTTTATCGTCAGTTTGTATCTGCAATACATCCAAGGGCTATCCCCGGGTGATGCAGGAAAAGTGGTACTTTTACAGGCCTTGTTAACAGCCTGTATTGCACCTATAGCGGGCCGCTTATCGGACAAACATGAACCCCGTATAATTGCTACCGCAGGCTGTGGCCTGTTTATGCTGGGGTTTTTACTGCTATTTTTTGTGGGTATGCAAACACCACTCTGGCAAGTTAAAACCGGCTTAGCCTTGCTGGGAATAGGCTTTGGTTTATTTTCTTCACCCAATACTAATGCGGCGATGAGTTCAGTGGACCCATCGCGCTTAGGTATTGCTTCTGCATTACTTAATCTGGCACGTACCGGCGGCAATATGTTTAGCACAGCAATTATGGTGGTTATCTTTAATTTCTATTTTGCCGATCAATTATTGCAACCGGAGCACTACCCACAACTACTAACGGTCGTAAAAACAACCCTATGTCTTGGTGGACTATATGCTCTATTAGGGGGATATTTTTCTCTGACTCGGGGACGAGTACGTTAACAGGCAGAATAATAAGCCTCACCCACTCCCACTATGGTATGAGGCATTTTATATTATAAAACGCCTCATCTATTACTGCTTGTTTGCCAAGCCTAATTTATGACTATAATAAAAGAATAAAGTAACTGCATTACATAGAGACAAGAACCTTAAGTTATCAGTATGCTTGTACCAATTTTATTAATAACGTTCTGATAATGTAATATTGTAACTCAGAAGGGATATATGGATTGACCGACTCAAGTGCTATCAGCGTCTCAGATAAAATGCTGAACCACTGGCAAGCAACTGTAGATGTTGTTGCCGAAATCGCCCATGTCCCAGCCACTCTGATTACGTACTTTAACAGTGAACAAATAGAAATTATTGCTTCAAGCCAGAGCAGTGGGAATCCTTATCGTGTAAATGAACTGATCAACCAAGGAATCGGTTTTTACTGCGAAACAGTGATCAGGAGTAAAGAAGCCTTACTTATTCCTAATGCTTTAAAAGACTCAACATGGGATAACAATCCGGGTATTGAGCGAGGAATGATCTCATACTTTGGCTTGCCTATATGTTGGCCCAACGGAAAGCCTTTCGGCACTATCTGTATGTTGGATAGCAAGGATAATAATTTTTCAAGCCGTTACCAGCATCTTCTCACTCGATTTAAAGAGTCTATAGAGGGTGATTTGAGCACCCTCCATCTGCGACATGAATTAACAGAAGCGAATCATTCTTTGGAAGAACGAGTACAGAACAGTACCGCCGAACTTGAGCAGATCAAGACAATACTTACGGACGAAATAAATCGCCGCAATGACATAGAAAATATATTAAAAGACAATCAGTTTTTCTTTGAAGAGTCCCAGCGCGCTGCATTTATAGGCTCATACCGAAGTGATTTCATAACCGACACATGGGAAACATCTGAAGTTTGTGATCAAATTTTCGGTATAAATAGCAATTACCACAAGTGTACTCAAGGCTGGAGTGGGCTGGTACACCCCAATGATCTTGAGTTTATGACAACGTATATGTTGGAAGACGTCATTGGGAAAAATAGGGCTTTTAATAAAGAATACAGAATTATAAGGCGGACAGATGGTGAAACAAGGTGGGTGCACGGATTAGGAGAAACCATCTCAGATGAAAATGGTACCTGCATTGGCTTGATTGGAACAATTCAAGACATCACCACACGTAAAGAAGCCGAGCTGAAGTTAATATCCGAGCAAAGTCTTCTCAGTACTCTTATTGATACGCTACCTGACTTAATCTGGCTAAAAGACACCAAAGGAGTTTTTCTGCGTTGCAATAACCGCTTTGAGAGTTTTTTTGGAGCCCCAAGAGCAAAAATATTAGGTAAAACAGATTACGATTTTGTTAGCGCGGACCTAGCCGATCTCTTTCGTAAATATGACCGTATAGCTATGGACACCGAGGAACCTTCGGTCAACGAAGAAGAGGTTCCATTTGCTGCCGATGGGCATCACGAATTTCTAGAAACCACAAAGGTTCCTATGCGTGATAATAATGGAGAGATAATTGGAGTATTAGGTATAGGACATAATATCACTAAGAGGAAAGAAGCTTCTGAACAATTAAAACTTGCCGCCAATGTTTTCACCCATGCACATGAAGGTATTGTAATAACTGATTCGAAAGGCAACATCGTCGAAGTTAATGAAACCTTCAGCCTTATCACAGGTTACAGCCGAAACGAGGTGTTAGGAAAAAACCCTCGTATTTTCCAGTCAGGGCGTCAAACTCCCCAGTTTTATGAATCCCTATGGTCAGAATTATTGGAAAATAAGCATTGGAGCGGCGAGTTATGGAATCGACGCAAAAATGGCGAAGTGTTTGCTGAAATAATCACTATTAGTGCGATAACCGACAGTAACGGCAAGGTTCAAAACTATGTAGCTTTGTTCACTGATATTACCTCCATAAAAGAACATCAACAGCAACTCGAACGTATAGCTCACTATGATGTGCTTACCAATTTGCCCAACCGCACACTCCTATCTGACCGAATTCAACAAGCAATACTCCAAAGTGATAGGCACAAGCAATCACTCGCCGTGGCCTATCTAGACTTAGATAACTTTAAAGTTATCAATGACACTCATGGGCACAAAATCGGTGACGAATTACTAATCTCTATTTCACAACAAATGAGAGAAGCCCTTAGAGAAGGCGATACATTAGCCCGCATTGGTGGAGATGAGTTTATAGCTTTACTCGTCGACATATCAGAGCAAGCAGGCTATGAGTCAGTATTAAACCGTTTGCTCCAAGCCGCAGCAACGCCAGTCATTATTGAGGGTATTAAGCTACAAACATCGGCCAGTATTGGTGTTACGCTCTACCCTCAAGATAACTCAAGTGCCGACATACTAATACGCCATGCTGATCAAGCTATGTATGTCGCTAAGCAATTGGGCAAGAGTCATTACCACCTGTTTGATACCAATCAAGATGCGGCTGTCAAAATTCAGCGAGAAAGCTTAAAAGATATTAAGCAAGCTCTAGAACGACAAGAATTTGTTCTGTATTACCAACCAAAAGTAAATATGATAACGGGTCAAGTTATCGGTGTTGAAGCTCTAATTCGTTGGTTGCACCCTGAACGAGGCCTAGTCTTACCCGGCGACTTCCTTCCTATTACCGAAAACCATCCGATTAGTATCGATATAGGGGAATGGGTAATTGATACAGCGTTAAAACAAGTCTCCGAGTGGAAGTCCGCGGGATTAGATATTCCAGTCAGCGTAAATGTAGCTGCCCATCAACTACAACAGAAAAGCTTTGTTGATAAGCTAATTCAGTCCCTCGCTAATCACCCCAATATAAGCCCTCAGCACCTTGAACTAGAGATACTGGAAACTAGCGCCTTAGAAGATATAACCGAAGTATCAACCATCATGCACACTTGCCATGACATTGGAGTAAAATTTTCTATAGATGATTTTGGTACAGGGTACTCATCACTCACCTACCTCAGACGTTTACCTGCTGAGGTGCTAAAAATTGACCAAAGCTTTGTAAGAGATGTGTTGGATGACCCGGATGATCGAGCTATCGTACAAGGTGTCATTAGTCTATCTGCAGCGTTTAACCGCCAAGTAATTGCCGAAGGTGTGGAGACTATTCCTCATGGCACTCAACTAATAGCAATGGGCTGCGAGCTTGCACAAGGGTACGGTATTGCCCGACCTATGCCAGCAACCAAAATAGCTAATTGGATGACACAATGGAAACCCGACCCCGCTTGGCAGGCATGATGGACAACCCTTTTTATTTGCTATATTGCTCACTGCCAGTTTTGAGCCTAGGGTAGCCTCATACGACCGCTTATACATGCCATACAATTTTTGTATATTCTCTTACACCGCTTTCTTTTAGGTTAAAGGGTGAGCTCATCATCGGTTACAAGCCATCAGGAAACACCTTAGCTGGCACTTTATAGTATTTGCCTTGCTGTTTCTGGGGTTTGCTTTAAGTGGTGGGTTTATTTATCAACAACGTAGCGCCTGTGTTGCTCCGATAGCGGGCCGCTTATCCGATAAATATGAACCCCGAATAATTGCTACTGCAGGTTGTGGCTTATTTTAATCACCCAATACGAATGCAACGATGAGCTCTGTAGACCCATCACGTTTAGGTATTGCCTCAGCAGTACTTAATTTGGCACGTACCAGCGGCAATATGCTTAGCACAGCAATTATGGTGACTATCTTTAATATTTATTTTGCCGACCAGATATTACAGCCAAAGCATTATCCACAACTATTAATGGTGGTAAAAATCACTCTGCTACTTTTGGGGGGGGATTGCCTTATAGGAGGGTAACTTTCGCTGACCCGCCGACGAATACGCTAAGTAGCCAGTGATGGTTGTTTTAATTATTGTTGACATAGATCATATCTATTTTTAACTTAAAACATATATAAGTAATATATTGATAATATTAATACCACAATGGTTAAATCACATATTTAGGAATAAAAATGACAACACAGGAACATTTAACACAGTTCAATGTAACAATGGAACAAGCACAAAACTTTATTATGGATAACCTTAGTGACTTAGGTACAGTTTATAGTGCATGTAATCAATTTAGTGTAAATAATGATATGATAGCAGAGATAATTCAGGATAATTTCCCTGGATTGACAGGAGAAGGGGTTTCAAGTTTTTGGGACTCTGTTGGTTTTGATGGAGATGCTTTAGGCTTTAATTCAAATAGCAATTCTACTGGAGGAACACTTGATATCTCAGGAGTACTTGCACATGAAGAAGTTACTTTACATGAAAATATTTCAGAACATTATGGTCAACAGTTGTTAACATTAAATAGTGGTCTAATGGATGAATACATATTAACTGAAAGTACAAATATTGGTTCTCCTGAAGAGTATGGGTATACCTTTGATGGTGCATACGGTGGAGTTTCTTCATATTCACATAATAATGGGAATGAGTTAACAATTGTAGGTGTTAACTCAGGAAACTCTGGAAATTATGATTTGATTTATGTAGATGCAAATTAAAGTGAGTAAAACTATCTATA
>NZ_JADGEV010000076.1 GCF_016744175.1 Neptunomonas sp.
CCGCCCATGTCTGGCATGCCAGCTCCAGCGCCAGCTTCCTGAGGCTTATCAGCAACCATTGCTTCAGTTGTGATCATTAGACCAGCAACAGAAGAGGCTGCCTGCAAAGCAGAACGTGTAACTTTAGCTGGGTCAAGGATACCCATTTCAAGCATATCGCCGTAAGTGTCGTTACCAGCGTTATAACCGAAAGAACCTTTACCTTCGCGTACTTTAGAAACAACGACTGAACCTTCACCGCCAGCGTTGCTAACGATTTGACGCAAAGGAGCTTCCATTGCACGGCAAGCCAACTGAATACCGATAGTCTGGTCGTGGTTGTCACCTTCCATACCTTCGATAGCCTGCAAAGCACGAACCAAAGCAACGCCACCGCCAGGAACAACACCTTCTTCAACAGCTGCGCGTGTTGCATTCAATGCATCTTCAACACGTGCCTTTTTCTCTTTCATTTCAACTTCAGTTGCTGCACCTACTTTAATGACAGCAACACCGCCCGCTAGCTTAGCAACACGCTCTTGCAGCTTTTCACGGTCGTAGTCTGAAGATGTATCTTCAATCTGAGCACGAATCTGGTTAACACGTGCTTCGATAGCGTCAGCATTACCTGCACCATCAACAACAATAGTATTTTCTTTAGTAACAGTAACGCGTTTAGCCTGACCCAAATGCTCTATAGTCGCTGTTTCCAGGCTGAGACCCACTTCTTCAGAGATAACAGTACCACCAGTCAAAACAGCGATATCTTCTAGCATTGCTTTACGACGATCACCAAAACCAGGCGCTTTAACAGCAGCAACCTTAACGATTCCGCGCATGTTGTTAACAACCAACGTTGCTAAGGCTTCGCCTTCAACATCTTCAGAAACGATCAACAATGGACGTGAAGATTTAGCTACCTGCTCAAGTGTTGGAAGTAGATCACGGATGCTAGAGATCTTCTTATCAACCAATAGGATGTAAGGCTGTTCTAGTTCAACCGTCATGCTTTCTTGGTTATTGATGAAGTAAGGAGACAGGTAACCACGGTCAAACTGCATACCTTCAACAACTGTCAGTTCGTTTTCTAGGCCAGTGCCTTCTTCAACTGTGATAACGCCTTCTTTACCAACTTTTTCCATTGCTTCAGCAATCAACTGACCAACAACGTCATCAGAGTTTGCAGAGATAGTACCTACCTGAGCAATGGCTTTAGTATCAGCACAAGGAACAGCCATTTCTTTAATCTGCGCAACAACGGCTGCTGAAGCTTTATCAATACCGCGCTTCAGATCCATTGGGTTCATACCCGCAGCAACGGATTTTAGACCTTCACATACGATAGCCTGAGCCAATACTGTTGCTGTTGTTGTTCCGTCACCCGCTACATCGTTAGCTTGTGAAGCAACTTCTTTAACCATCTGCGCGCCCATGTTTTCGAACTTATCTTCTAGTTCGATCTCTTTAGCTACAGATACACCATCTTTAGTGACGGTAGGTGCGCCAAACGCTTTATCCAATACAACATTACGACCTTTAGGGCCCAATGTAGTTTTAACAGCGTTAGCTAGAACATTTACACCTTCCAGCATTCGCTGGCGAGCATCATTACCAAAACGTACGTCTTTAGCAGCCATTGTTTCTAAATCCTGTTTCTTATTAATTCGTTAATAATAAAATGACGATAGCAGTAAAAGTGCTGGTATTAGTTTTCCAAAACACCGTAAATTTCGCTTTCGTTCATAATCAACAATTCTTCACCGTCGATCTTAACCATGTTAGAACCTGCATACTGCCCAAATAGGATCTTGTCACCTACTTTGACCGATAAAGGCTGTACTTCACCATTCTTAAGTACACGACCCTCACCAACAGCAAGAACTTCACCTTCATTCGGCTTTTCTGCAGCAGAACCTGGTAGCAAGATACCGCCAGCTGTTGTTTTTTCTTCTTCACTGCGACGAACTACTACACGATCGTGAAGCGGACGAATTTTCATCTAATTTCTCTCCTGATGGTTTAATCAAAACGCGATAAGGCTATTGATAAGTCAAAGACCGTAACCATCTGGTTACCGGTTGTTATCTTAAGTGGGGGCACACGAGTGCATTTCAACACCCGCTAAGAATATTTTTAGAGATATTTGCAGATTAATCATCACGGCGAAATTCACCGTCGATAATATCGCCCTGTCTAGGCGGCTTCGAAGGATCTTTAAAAGAAGAGTTTTTATCAAACTTAGGCTCATCAAACGTATCGGTTTGGCCAAATGACTGTTGATTTGACATCGACGCAACTTTAAAGCGTTTCATCAAACCTTTAACAAACGCCTGACGCGTCATCGGGATCAAACAACAAAACCCTATAATATCAGTCACAAAACCCGGTGTTATCAATAAAGCACCACCGACGGCAAGCACGAGCCCTTCAACCATTTCTTGTGCTGGCATTTCACCTGTTTTAATACGCTGTTGTGCTCGAGCTAAAGTCGACAACCCCTGATACCTCAGCATATTTACGCCGATGAAAGCAGACATCAACACCAAACCAACGGTATACCAGGTACCAATAATCTGCCCGACGTTAATAAGAACCGTAATTTCAATAATCGGTATCAAAATAAACAGTAAAAAAAGAATTGGCATAATAAAAACCTATATTATTTCGTATATCAGATCAGATGCTAAAAAAATATTCAAGGATTAGACCATAGTCTAAGCAAATCTATTCTTAGATAAACAACAATTCAGATATTATTTTTAATAATATTAAAATCAAATACTTAGCACGAACACCCCTTACTAACCTTGTCACAACAAATACGCACATACCCGTATTAAAGACAAAATGCTGATAGACATTTTAGAAACCACCCTCTATGTTTGTTGCACTGCAATATTTTGCAGTGCACAATAAGAAATTAAGACAAGTAGCAATCATAGAACAGGGTACCCTACGATGGAATTGAAAGATAAAGTTATCGTTATTACCGGTGGCGGCCGCGGACTAGGTCGTTCAATGGCTTTAGAACTAGCAGGACGTGGTGCTAAACTAGCACTAGCCGACCTGAACGCAGAAGACTTGGATGTTACTGTTGGTCTTTGCATGGAAAAAGGCGTTGAAGCTCGCGGATACATCGCTAACGTTGCTGATGAAGCAAGCGTTGAAAAGCTTTTCAATGACGTCGTAGCTGACTTCGGTACGCTGCACGGACTAGTAAACAATGCGGGCATCACACGTGACGGTCTGTTTATTAAAGTAAAAGACGGAAAAGTCGTTAAGAAAATGTCTATGGACCAATGGAATTTGGTTATGGACGTAAACCTAACGGGTACTTTCCTATGTGGCCGTGAAGCCGCTGTTAAAATGATCGAAACAGGTTCACAAGGATGTATCGTTAACATCTCTTCTGTTTCACGTTCAGGCAACATGGGCCAGACTAACTACACTGCTACCAAAGCAGGCGTACAGGCCATGGCAGTTACATGGGCTAAAGAATTAGCACGCTACGGCGTACGAGCAGCTTCTATTGCTCCAGGTTACATCGGTACTGAAATGGTACTTAGCATGAAACCAGAAGCGTTAGAAAAAATTGCTGCAGGTATCCCTGCTAAGCGTCTGGGTACACCAGAAGAGATCGCTAAAACTGTCACATTCATTCTTGAAAATGACTATGTTAACGGTCGCTGCATTGAAGTGGATGGTGCACTGCGCATCTAATGCCAGCCACTGTTTTAAAAAAGCCGACTTTATGTCGGCTTTTTTGATGACGTTTACATATTCCCTCAAGCCGGACACAATAGCGCGCATCGATTACGAAGGTTTTCTCCATGTCATCAGTTGATTCGCTACCAGATACCTGGCTAGGCTCGTTAAAGGTTTATCTTCACCCACGTGCTATTGCACTTTTGTTTCTTGGTTTTTCTTCAGGGTTACCCATATTACTGGTTTTTGGAACCTTGTCTTTTTGGCTGAGAGAGGCTGGTGTCGAACGAAGCGTCATAACCTATTTCTCTTGGGTCGGCCTCGCTTATGGTTTCAAATGGCTGTGGGCGCCTCTTATTGACCAATGCTCTCTTCCTTTCCTTGCCCGCTGGTTAGGCCGGCGCAGAAGCTGGTTACTTCTATCACAGTGTTTATTAATCGTCAGTTTGTCAGCATTAGCCTTCTCTGATCCATTATTACACTTAGAATACATGGCATTACTAGCTATTGCTGTCGCTTTTAGCTCTGCAACTCAGGATATTGTCATTGACGCATATAGGATTGAATCAGCTGGTGAACGTTTACAAGCAGCAATGGCGGCTACCTATATGGCAGGTTATCGGTTAGCCATGATTGTTGCTGGTGCAGGGGTCTTAGCATTAGCAGCGTGGGTTGATGTAGACCCTTCAGTTTACTCCAAAGACTCTTGGCAGGTAGCTTATCTCTGTATGGCCGCTCTGATGGGGACAGGACTGATTACCACCCTAGTGATTGCTGAGCCTCCTGCCATTGAAATGGACCAGGAAACATTAGCACAGCAACGAGATATCACTAAAAAAGCGGAACAAATGGCGCATTTACCTTCGTGGTTATCACGCTTTTTGGGTTGGAGTTATATTGCCATACTTTGCCCATTTGCTGATTTTATTAAGCGCTACGGAAAACAGGCCATTATCATTTTGGCCCTCATCGGAACTTATCGTATATCAGATGTCATTCTTGGAATAATTGCCAATGTATTCTATGTAGATATGGGATTTAGTAAGCAAGAAGTGGCTAAAATCATCAAAATCTACGGCGTTGTTATGACAATTATAGGTGCCGGTTTAGGCGGTATTTTGGTTAACCGGTTTGGTGTAATGCGAATTCTTTTTATTGGAGCCGTATTAGCCGCTGCTACTAATCTCTTATTTGCTTGGTTAGCCACACTTGGCCACGACACTACCATGCTGACCATCGTTATCTCTTTAGACAATCTTAGTGGAGGAATAGCGACAGCAGCTTTTGTTGCTTATTTATCCAGTCTTACTAATATTCAATATTCAGCAACACAATATGCTTTATTCAGCTCCGTGATGTTGTTGTTTCCAAAATTTTTGGGAGGTTTCTCTGGTGGAATTGTTGATAGCTTCGATTACACTTGGTTCTTCACCGGAACAGCCGTCCTTGGAATACCTGTATTGATTTTAGTATGGATGGCAGCACGTATATCACCTGTCAAATCACCATAATGAAATAGTTACCTCCATCATTAGACGCGAATGATAATGATTACTATTTGCATTTATATTTATATTTGTTTATCCTATTCTTCGTATATCTAACACGGAGGATACATCATGACCTATCAAATAAACGCCTGGCTGGAGCGCGCTGACCCATATATAAAAGTTATCCATAAAGCTCGTAAGATACCGGTCATTCAATGGAATGGTGATCAAGTAAAAGAGATGATAGCCACTGGATCTCTTTGCCCTGCAGACTTCTCAGACTCTAGAACGAATGAGCAAGAACTTATCAAGGAGCTTTTTCTTTTATCATTCCTTGTTGAGGACAGCGCAATATGAATTATTTGTGACACCGTTGACTTTACAGTAAATAAGTTAGATTATGCATCACAACGTATATACATAAGATGTACTTTTAATATGCATGCAAGCACGCTTTTCTGATGTCTTTTTCTCACATTACCTGCTGAGGTCCTAGGCGATGGGTACAAAAAAGAAACCAAAAAATAGCCAACTTGTGATTCGTATCAACGAAGATGAGCGTAATGATTTTGTATCATTATGTGATGAACTGGATACGAGTGCAGCTCGAGAGTTACGCCGGTTTATACGTAATTTTATTGCGGAGCATGGACAAGAGTCTAAAAATTAAGACTGTTTAGTCAGCAACACAATATTCATGGAAATTAAACGGAGAAATTCAAATGTCTAAAGTATCTACAAAAGAAGTTAAAAAAGAAATCAAAGCACGCGCAGCTAAAGTTGAAAAACAAGAAGGTAAAATCAAGAAGTTAAAAAAACAGCTTAAAAAAAGTAAGTAATACTGCTTTTTAGCGACTGCTCAAGGGGCGGCCTGATTTAACGCCGACCCCTTGTGTATTTACACCAGCAACGCTGATAAACCTCTTTACTATTAATCGCGGAAATTATTGTATTGTAACGGCATATCAATATCGGAATTCTTCAATAATGCCATGGCCTGCTGAAGATCATCACGCTTCTTCCCTGTCACACGCACTTTTTCACCTTGTATTTGTGTTTGTACTTTCAACTTCGCATCTTTTATTACTTTAATAATTTTCTTCGCTACTGGCTGATCAAGCCCCTGCTTAATAGCTAGCTCTTGACGCGCTTTAACACCCGAAGTATCTGGGTCTTTTTCTTCTAAGCATTTAATATCAATGCCACGAGCGATCAATTTGGAGCGAAGCATTTCCAACATTTGCTGAAGTTGAAAGGCAACTTCTGCTTCCATAGATACATTGTCACCATTCAATTCGAACCTAGCCGCAACTCCTTTAAAATCAAAACGTGTCTGAAGCTCTCTGCTAGCCTGATCCACAGCATTGGTTACTTCATGTTTATCCAGTTCAGAAACAATATCAAATGATGGCATACTCGTTTTCCTTAATGTCTTTTATTACAGTATTAGCTACGTTATTTTAACCAAGCAAGCGAGGCTTTTCACCTTATGCATCAAGCTGAAAAGCATTTCACGTCTTTATGATGCGTTATTCAACGGATATTTATGCATTGGCATATTCTCGGCGCTGGCGCCATCGGCTGTATTTGGGCAGCTCAGCTTTATAAATCCAAACATGATGTTACTTTAATTCTTCGCAGTAAAGAACGCCTCCAACAATTATGTGAGAGCAAAGGAATAATTTATCAATCTCTCAATGCTGAAAGCTGTGCATATAATGTTGGCGCTGAGCTGGTAAAAAACAACACGCCCATAAAGAACTTACTCATCTGCACAAAAGCGTACTCTACTATTAGTGCATTAAAATCTGTCGCCGGTAGACTAACCAGTGATGCCAATGTGGTACTACTTCAAAACGGACTAGGGCCTCAGCAGGAAGCCGTTAAGCTCTTTCCTGAGCTATCTCTTTGGGCAGCCACAACAACAGATGGTGCATACCTGAATGCTCCCTTTCATGTTGTACGAGCCGGGCATGGGGAAACTCTCATTGGTATGATTTCAAAGAAAAAACCACTGACTTATAACGATTTAATCCCCTCTCCTTGTGGTGACTTAAACATATCATTGAGTGCTAATATCGAGCATAAATTGTGGTGCAAAGTTGCTATTAATGCAGCCATAAACCCATTGACTGCATTAAATAATTGCAAGAATGGAGCATTAGTATCAAATACAGTGCTTACAAAAAAAATGCAGACAGTATGTCAAGAAGTAGAAATGATCGCTGCCGCCTGTGGACAAGATCTATTTGACAAACCCTTATATGAAATGGCTATTTCTATAGCCAATGCTACCGCAGAAAATTATTCTTCAATGCTACAAGATATCAAACAAAAGAGACCAACCGAAATTGAACAAATCACCGGTTTCCTATGTAAGCAAGCAGACAAGCTCAACTGCAATGCTCCAGAAAACAATTTACTATTACAGCAAGTAAAGCAACTCTCTACCGCCATTTCATCTGCTTAACCTCAAACAATAAAAAGCTCGAATGCCCTCGTGATTTCCCTTCTCTAGAAACAAAAAAAGCCCAGCGAAAACGCTGAGCTTTTTTAACTTACAAATAGATATTTACACTATTTGCTGCTCATCAGCAGTACCCAAGATAGCCATATCTGGTATATCCAATACATCAAATGCATTAGATACCGCACCGTCATAGGCAAACTCTTGCTGATCCATACCAAGATCTAACATGCTAAGGTTAGTCTGGTTTGAAGCACTAGAGGACTCAAGGCTTTCGAGATTGCTTAAATCAATACCATCGCCTTTTGCGAAGTACACATCAACAAGATCAACTGTAGAGCCATCAGTTTGTTCAGCTGTCGACCAATCCAATAAACGGTTACCGTTTTGTTCAGTGTCAGCGCCTTCTGTGCGTGTTTCAAATTGCACATCCAAAGCAGCCAAACCAGCATCAGCCAATGAACTTAACTCACCAGCATCCGTAATACCGTTCTCGTTTGCATCCTGCCAAACTTGAAGTTGAGCGAACGCATCATCCGAAAGGTTAATTACGCCATCACCATTAGTATCAAATGCAGCTAATTTACGGAATCCGTCACCGGTATTATCACCGCCAAACATCTCACTACGATTATCAATCACACCGTTGCTGTTAGCATCGTGAACAATGAAAGCATCAGAACCAGAAATCCAACCGGTACTATCAGCTGATCCATCGTTATCCATATCAAAACGAGTACCAGCATCAACACTTAAGGTTTGTACGCCGTCACCATCCAGGTCAATGACGATTGGGCAGTAATAAGCACCTACATCCCAGTTATTATCCTGCTCACCTGCATCAAGCCAAATCCAAGCAGTATAACCACCACTATTCACATCAGAGTCCGCACTATCCGTTACTCTGTCTTTAGCTGTGAACTCATAGCCGTAAGGCAGTGTGCTCTTATCAGCGCGAACGTAGTAATAACCTTCATCTAGATTATCAAACGAGTAATCACCATTAGAGTCAGTATACGTTTTAGCTGCCCATACAGTTGCACTACCAGTCCATTTATATAAATCTAAACGAACACTGTTGATTCCACTTTCAGAAGAGTCTTGATAACCGTCCTGATCTCTATCATGCCAAACACGATCACCTAGAGAAGCTTTCTGAGCACCTTCGCCATTAACAACAACTTTATACGTTGACTCGTTCTCGCCACCGTTTCCATCACTGACTACATATGTGAAAGAAGTCGTTGCTGTTTCACCTGTGTTCAGCGCATCAAACTCACTGTTTGTGTCGAATTCAACTCGGCCATCCGTATAGATATAAAGAAGTCCACCATTACTACCGGTAGCAACATCCCAGTCGTCGCCACCGTTGGTTAGGTCTTCACCTTCGAGCGACTTAACCACTAGAGCATCACCGTCAGCATCAAGAGCGTTAGCCAATGCATTCGTTAATGTCTGTCGCCCGTCGTTCTCAGATACAGTGACACACTCATCACCATCAACTGGCGCTTCGTTCATTGGATTTGTAGTCGTGTCACAGTTCTTCAACACTATGCTATCGATACGCGCATATTCAGAACCTTCACACCAACCGACAATCTTAATCGTATCGCCAGTATTTAGCTGTAGGTCTTCAATCGTGATTGATGCAAATCCATTAGTATGATCACCAACCTGTTGGTCTAAATTGATCGTCTTAACAGTTGTGCCATTTATCTTAATTTTAATTACACCAGAACCATCATTCTCGTCGATATAGTTCAACGTGAAGTCATAGTTACCGCTGTCTCCATTAAAGGTAGTTTTCACATAACCATCATGGTCAGAAAGCTTAACCACCTCGCCACCAGAAGCCGCTGAGTTAGATTCGATTATGTAATCAACACGCTGCATATCTTCTGCTTCGATGATGATTGGTGCACATTCACCGCTGTCACAAACAGACTCTTTCACCTGTACATTTAAGTGCTGAATCTTGAAGTAGTCATTAGAGCTTGTTGTTTTAGCAGCAATGATCATGACATTACCTTCATACTCACCTGAGTTTAGGTCAGCTACTCGTGCACTACTGCTACCATTACTTACTTCAGTGAAGCCCATGTTTGATAGAACGGAGTCACTCAAGGTCAAATGGCTATCAAATGCACCATCTACCGTTCCAATCCATACACTCATATCACTATCATTAACTACATAGCCTAATGTAGCGCTATCGATAGTTACGGTGTCACTGAATTCAAACAGTACGTAATCATCTGCACCGTTGTTATCAACCGTATGACTGCGACCAGAACCGCTTTCTCCACGGTTAGTCACACCCAAGCCACCTGAGAATGTGCCTAGGTAAGCAGTATCCCAATCACCTGTTGAATCATTTCGGCTGAAAGCACTTGCATTAACCGTTACACCGTTTTCTGTGTAACTGCGGATATTTCCGTAAGTACCTGAACCAGAAGAGCTGCCGTTGAAGTTAAACGCAACATCCTTAGTTGTGTATTCAACGAGACCTGCATCTACTGTTAGGTTGTTATCACCTGCAGCCAATACGTACTGCCCTGTTACACCACTTGCATTGGCGTCAGAATCG
>NZ_JADGEV010000077.1 GCF_016744175.1 Neptunomonas sp.
AAACTGTGCTAATGTTAATTGTGCGTTCGTACAATTAATTTAAAAGGTAGCGGCTCAGGTTATGGTCAGCGAAATCACTCAACAACTCTATTCCGATATCCCCAGTGAAACGATTTATCACTACACATCCTTTGCGGGTTTGTTAGGTATCGTGGCGAGTGGCTCGTTGTGGGCCAGTGATATTCGTTACATGAATGACTCAGCTGAGTTAAATCATATGGTTACACTCATACGTGAGGAGGTGAACGAGCGTATTGCTTTAGGGCACCCAAATCCCAAGCTTTTGAACCAGTTTGAAGACTGGATCGCGCGACGGGTGACAAATGGCCATATGTTGTTTGCTGGATCGTTTCGTGCCAATGGGAATTTATTAAGCCAGTGGAGAGGTTATAGCGAGTTAGGAAAAGGCGTGAGCATTGGCTTTGACCCCAGCCAAATACTGTCGTGTGCACGAAAGCAGTCATTCATGGTAGGTAAGTGCATCTATGATCGAAAGAAGCAGCGAGCCTTGATCCATCAAATAGTAGACTTTGTTGAAGACCTCGCCGCGTTGTCGTGCGGTACGCATGGTTGCCGTGATGACCTAGTGTTTGCTGAAGTGTTTGAGCAAGTAGAGAGTGACTTGCTACGTATTGCTGCGGTACTTAAACACCCCTCTTTTCAAGAGGAAGAGGAGTGGCGTATTGTTTCACCGGTCATTACTGATTTTAAAGACCCGTCGGTGCATTATCGTGAAGGAACCTCAATGTTGGTGCCCTTCTTTGAGTTTTCATTAGTGGCGCCAACTGAAGAAAAAATACAGATTCAGCATATTTTCTTGGGGCCCACACCGAATATAAACCTCTCAATGAACTCTTTGTCTATGTACCTGGCTAAGGAAGGAGTAGCGCCAAAGCGAGGAATTGGCTATTGTCAGATTCCCTATCGGCAGCGCTAACAGAGCCCTATTTTAGTCGCGTTTAAGGAATAGTTTTAAAGGTATGATTGATAATATAAACCGCCGTATTTTGAAAGCTCTGCAGCATAATGCTCGCATTTCCTATGCAGAGCTTGGTAAGCAAGTACACCTTTCCGCACCGGCAGTGGCAGAGCGCATCCGTAAATTAGAGCAAGAAGGCGTTATCAGCGGTTATTCAGTATCAGTGGATATGGATAAGCTAGGGCTTCCCGTTGTAGCTATTGTGCAATGTACAGTGTTTCGTGCGATGGAGCGCCAATTTAAAGAGCTGCTGCTGACTATTCCGGATATGATCGAGTGTTATAACGTCACCGGCGAGCAAGCGTTTGTCATTAAAATGGCCACTGTGTCGATGGCCAGATTAGATGAAATTTTAGAACTCTTTGGTGATATGAGTGATACTAATACAATGATGATTTTATCAACACCCGTTCACCGTACGCTTCCTGATACTTTTTTTGAGTAGGCTTTTTCAACAAGTATTAGCAACAATTCAGGGTTGCTGATAGAGCGCTAAATAGCGCTCTGTTCAATTGTTGCTTTGGGCTTGCGCTGAGGCCATTGGCTGATCAGCATACCCAGAAGCATTAATCCGCATCCTGTAAGTTGATTGGTGGTAAGTTGCTCGTTTAGTAGTAACCAGCCCCCAATCACTGCAAAAACAGCTTCTGTAGATAGAATAAGAGCGGTGACACTCGGCTCGACCTGACGTTGAGCAATGATCTGTAGTGTGAAGGCTATACCGCTGGAAGCAACACCTGCGTAAAGCAAAGGTAATAGAGCCAACTCAAATTGTGCAAGTACAGGTTCTTCAAAAATAAGCATGGCGATAGTCGCTAAAACAGTGGCTACCAGAAACTGCACGATAGATAAGCTAATGGCATCTACTTTTCGGCATAACCAGCCCAAGATTAGAACATGAGCTGTCCAAAAAAGTGCTCCAATAAGCTCCAGCATATCGCCTTTATTGACTGTTAAGTCATCAGATACGGACAGTGCAAAAAGACCTGCTACTGTGAGTAAAACCCCACTCCATGTCTTCATATTGGTGGCATGCCCTAAAGCGATGCCCGCGATTGGGACCATGACGATATACATGCCAGTGATGAAACCGGCATTCCCGGCGGTGGTGTATTGCAGCCCTATTTGCTGAAAGCTAAAGCCTGCGAACATTACCGTGCCCGCAATTACCCCACCAATAAACAGATCTTTGTTCAACACTTGTTTGTGTTTGCCTAGAATTAGCCACAAAGGAACAAGTGAAACCGCACCTAATAAAAATCGTGCAGCATTAAAGCTGTGTGGGCCTAAATGCTCCATCCCTGTTGTTTGTGCAACAAAGGCAAAGCCCCAAATAGCGGCGACAACTATGAGCAGTGCGTGGGATGGTTTCAATGTATTCATAATATTTAGCGTCCAATAGAGGGTCTTGAATGGAGCTATTGTAAGTTGAGAAGAGTCTTCAGAGACAGAGCCTAACTAACGAAAACAAAGTTGATATGCTTAATTTATAATGTAATTGGCCTATTTGGCTTTGCTTTCGTAAGTATGTGGTTTTTCATTTACTTTTGTATGAATGAATATGGCAACTAGCGTCCCCAGCTATCTAGCATATCCATATAGTTACTGCGCTCATTACTACTGGGGTCACTGTTATTGGAGTAGGACATGCTACCGCGTAGCTGCTCCAAGGATTCATACTCATTAGCATCCAGCCAGCGTTCAATATCGTGGTTTAGTTCGGTGATAATGTCAGGCCCTCTTAAAAGCAGCACACTACATAGCTGGGTAATATTACTGCCAACCAGTGATGCTTTAAGCACTCCTTCAGCACTATGAACACCACCTGTAATCGCAATATCAATGGCAACTTGGTGTTTTAGAATCGCTGTCCAGCGTAGCCTTTCAAGTAAATCAGAAGAATCAGAAAGCTGGATTTTATTATCAACATCAAGTGTCTGTAGATTAATATCGGGTTGATAAAAGCGATTGAAAATTACTACAGCATCCGCACCTGCCATTTTTAGCTTTTCTATAAAGTGTACCGGACTACTAAACTGCGATGAAATTTTAACCGCTAAGGGAAGGTCAACCGTTTCGCGTACGCGCCTCACAATTTCTGTATAACGGTGCTCAACTTGATCTGCGCTCTCTTTCAGGTTGGCAGCAATACTATAAATATTGAGTTCAAGAGCATCGGCACCAGCTTGTTGTATATTTGCTGCGTGTTCTTCCCAGCCTTCTAGGGAGGCCCCATTAAGGCTTGCAATGACGGGAATCGATAGTTCTTTCTTCATCGACTGTAAGGTTTCTAGGTAATGGTCTTCGGTCGTTTTTAATTTTTGTAGAATGGGAGGCGCGATGCTGCTATTGGCTTCAGCATGGCCGATATCCTGATCATGAAGCATTTGATGAGCCATCTCATGATCTTTTTTGCAGTGTTCTTCAAATAAGCTGCGCATAACAATAGCGGAGATACCTGCTTCTTCTAGTTCTAGAGCGCTCTTTAGCGTCGATGTCATGGGGGAGGCTGAGGCAACCAGCGGGCTTTTTAATGTCATGCCCATGTATTGGCTGGATAGCTTGTTCATGATGGTATTCCCTTCAATTTTATAGAGCGTAGCCGTTATGTAAGGTCCTTCTTCTAGTGTTAAGGCTTTTGCTGATCCATTTCAGCATAGCAAACTTTGAATAAGAAATAGAAGGTGCTCAGTAATCTGGCGTAAATCATCTCTCTTTAGTTCTGTTTCCCTTTGTGTGTGGGTATAGGAACATGTCGCTGTGTAGCTAGAGGATAAAGCTAAATTATGAGATGGGAGATAGATGGTTATCCCATTTAACAGGGAGTTGTGTAGGAATTGCTGTTCGAATCATTTTCTGGCTATTGATGGTATATAACCGCCCAGTTCCAGAACTAATGACAAACTCTCCTGCATGTTGACCTTTAGCAATACCGCAGCCATCGTTTACTTTAATCGCGGCATGAAATTGACGTGCCTTTATATTCCAAAGCGTAATTAAATTACCTCTCGGTGAAGACACCGCTGCAAAGTTGCCAGTACTGTCAAAGCAAGCACTGCCGCAATATTGGTTAAGACGCCCGTTTACTTGTATTGGAATGACTAAAGGCTTGATTTCTTCACCTCGAGAATGAAGTGCTACGAGTGGAACGGTGTCGCCAAGATGTCCTTGATACTGCATAGCAAGGAGCACTTGCCCCGTAGGTGAAATATCGAGATGGCGAATGCTTGATTGGTGATATTCAGCGGGTAACTGCACTTGCTCCAGCAGCTTACCGCTGTGAATATCGACATAGACTAATGAGGGTTGCATTACATCGAGGTTGATTTTTTTCCGGCCTTTTGTCTTGATGCCACCATTAGCAATCACCATGGTTTTCTGATCGGGTGTTAGACGTAACTCGTGGGGTCCAATACCCGCTGTTGAGTGTTCGTTTACAATATTAAAATGATGAGTGATGTCACGTACAACGAGCCTGCCATTATCATGCGAAGGGCTTTTCTCAGTTGTGAGAAGGTAGTGCCCGTCTTGGGTTATTTGAGCATGCCCGTATAGGTGATAACCGTGGATGCAGTTAATCCGAGTGACTAAGGTTCCTGTTTTGTAGTTAAAGACATCAATACTGTTGCCTGGCCGGCGTGCTATTACTAGCACCCATGGGCGAGTTGGATGGCCTATAACCTGATGGGCTCGGCTTGGTAAAGGGTGGCTAGCGACTTCTTGGCCAAGGCCATCAAATAGGTATAAATAGAACAGACCATCGGCTGCTTGGCTGGCGGACGCAAAGCGTTGTGCCGCTGTGTTATCCACAGCAGCCAGCCCCATGGGGCTGTGTAACAGCATTGGAGTGGCTGCAGCCCAACCTAGAAACGTGCGGCGATTAATCGCCGTCACGGCTATTGAACCCTAATTGAATATTGAGGGTCTGCATGGCTATAGCTAGTTTGTTTTGTAGTATTTTTAGTTGGTTGCTCGTGTGCAGCAGTGCTTGATACGTATCGACAGTGACATTTAATTGAGTAACTGGTGAGACGCTTTTCAGTGCTTCGCTAATGAGAGCAAACTCTGTCTCGATTGCTTGTGCATTCAGTTTATCTCCGGATGCTTCTAGTAGTGTTTTAACGCTGCTAGGTTGCGTTCCACTGTATAACTCATGAAGAGCCGCTAGGTTTTGTTGGATATTATTAATAGATTGCTCACTGCGCCATGATTCACTCTTTTTCCAGCGACTTTTGTCCACAGATTCGGCTAATGGCTTTAATAGTTTGTTATCACGAATGGCTTCAACGGGCTCAACCAAGGATTTCATGAACTCTGTTGCCGCTTCTGAAGGCATTTCGTAGGTTTGAAATGCGGCTGCTTGATTTGCACCAGAAACGCCTTCCTGCCCAGCAAGTTCGATTTGCCTAGCTTCTTCTGCCCATTCATTTTGGATAGATAGCGCCGTTGCATGAATGTGTTGCGCTATGGCTGCTGCCAGGCTGCATTCAATCGCTTTGTTGTTTTGTATACGGTCATTTTTGGCAAACAGTAATCGCTCTAAAGCAGGGAAACCTTTTAAGCTGATGCTCGCAGAACGAAAAAACTCATCATCAAAGGTTTTATCAGTCGTGTTAAGAATTGATTTAAGCTGCCTTGTGCCCGTATTTTTTTTATCTGGCCAGTATTGCAAAGAGTGATTACGCATCAACATGGTTACTGGGCCAAATTGTATGTGTTGCACCCCTTGCCAGCTGGCCTGGGCAGCTTTATAGCTAGTTTGAGCTGCGCTCAGCTTATCAGCACTTGGTGCTGCACACAGACGCTGTAGCTGCTGTGACATAGAGGCACTATCGCTGGTTAAACGCTGGTAACGTGGTATGACATGCTGGTCAATAATCGCATTATTGAGTGTATGCCATTGTTCTTCAGAGGGTGGCTGCGAAGAGGCGGCATGCACCACTCCTACTCCCAGTATGAAAAATGTGACGCCCAGTAATATAGGTGTCAGTGAGCCGGTTCGTAGCATTAAAGTGACTCCAAAAAAGTGATCAGATTATTTCTATCTTGTTGTGGTAGTTGCATAAAGCTAACTTTGCTTGTCTGAGCTTCGCCGCCATGCCAAAGAATGGCTTCATTCAAGTTTCTAGCACGGCCATCATGTAAAAATTGAGTATGCTGGCTAACCGTTTGTGTTAGGCCTGTTCCCCACAGAGGGGGGGTGCGCCATTCACGGCCCGTTGCTAAGAACTCAGGACGGTTATCCGAGAGCCCTTCCCCCATATCATGCAGTAACAGATCAGTATAAGGCCATATTATCTGTTTAGCTTGAGCTTTGGGTACATCACTTGCCGTTTCATATCGAGGTGTATGACAGTTCTGACAGCCTATTTGTTCAAAGGTTTTTTGGCCACTAAGCACTGCTGGAGTCTTGGTGTTTCTCCTTTTAGGAACGGCTAAGTTGCGTGTATAAAACTCAATTAAACTGACCATCTGAGCAGGTGCTTCAACGTTATCTAAATGAAGGCTATTACCGTTGGGTAGCGATTGACATTTTATTTGTTGAGCGCTGCACTCCCCTGCTCCCTTAGGAAACATTGGAGTTGAAATACCTATATCAGCATGTAGGGCTGCATTATTTTGTTGTCTCAGTGTGGGGTTGCCCGCTTTCCATCCAAAACGACCAATACTGTATTGTTGTTGCTCAATATCCCAAACACGGTTTGCTCGTCCAGAGATGCCGTCATTATTGCTATCGTTAGGGTCTTCCTTGGCAAGGATGTCTGCCTTACTGATAGCGGCTAATAAGCCTAAACCTATCATCGGGGGTGCTACGCGGGGAGATAGTTGGATGTTAGAAGGCAATGGACCATAGTTAAGCTGCTGTATTTTATAGTGTGGGGTACGCAATGAAACTGAATTTTTCCCTGTGGCCATAATCATTGTATTGGGAAAATTCACAGGTATTTCGTTATAGCTAACCGTTACACTGCCTTCTGCTAGTAGCCCTTGTACGGAAAAGGCTTGTAGCTGTGTACCATAAGTTGGTTCAGGAATTACGCCGATGTGCTCTGATGCTAGAAGTGCTTTTTGCTGTTCAGTATCCGCAGGGAGGCTCATACGCATCAGCATAGAAACTGCCATTTTACCTGGCTTTTTCGTTGACGTGGGTTGGCCGCGACCATTTCTAATATGGCAGCTTTGGCACGACCGAGCATTATACAGAGGACCAAGGCCATCACTTGCCGTGGTCGATGAGGGAGAGGAAACCCATATCTTTTCAAATAAGCTTTTGCCAATAACGAAAGAAAGACGCTCTTCCTGGCTCAGGTTGGTTTGGGGCAGTGAAAAAGCGTGTTTGTTAACAGAGGGGTGGGATCGGTTAATGGTCTTGCTGATAGCTAAGGGCGCAGCAGCGTATGCTTTAGGGAACAAAGAAAGGTTAGGCGCGATTGCTGTGAATGTAGTAATCGCGCCAATAAGTGCCAAAGTGACAAATTGTTTTCTCATGCAGGGGTACTAGTTCGCCAAGATTGTGCTTGGATTGTCTAAGCTATCAGAGCCTTCTAGTTCGATGTTGTCGAGCTTTAAGACCCGCATGGCTTTTTCAATTGAACGGGTTTGTGTGGTGAGAGCGTCAACGGTTTTCTGTACGACAGCATTGCCTGTGGTATTACCACCTGCAATTAGCACATCAAATGTGTTACCAAGGTTTGCTTGGTCAACCATCGCTTGCATGGCGGCTTCTGTTGCATTTAATTCGGCGCGCAACTGTTGGTCTACAGCCTCTGATTTAGCACGTACTAGCTCAGATAAGCTAGCGCCTTTAACATGGCTACCATCAACACGGGTATACTCGCCTAGGTAAACGTTTTTAATTCCTTTCGCGTCAAAGTAATGTGAATTGTGGGTGTTGTCTGAAAAGCAATCATGCTCTTCTTCAGGATCATGTAGCATTAGCCCCAGTTTTATACGCTCTCCAGCCAGTTCTCCATAAGAAAGGCTACCCATGCCGCTAAGGATTGTTGCTAATGCTTGGTTATTTGTTTTCGATGCTAACTCTTTACGTGCAGCACCACCGTCTTTCCAGTTATTTGCCATCTCTTCTAAGTCAGTAATCAATAATGTTGTCACTGCGCTTAGGTAGTCACGACGACGTTCACAATTGCCTCCGGTACAATCTGCAATACTAAAATCAGTGACGGGGCGAGTGCCCGCACCTTTTTCTGTACCGTTTAGGTCTTGCCCCCAGAGTAAGAACTCAATGGCATGGTAGCCTGTCGCAACATTGGCCTCAATTTCATCTACTTCGTGCAATGTTTCGGATAATAGTTTTGGTGTGATGTTTGTCGCATCAATAGTGCTGTTACCAAGTTTTAAGATAGGGTTGGCAATGACATTAGCGGTATATAGCAAATTTTCGTCTGATTCTGTGCCATAGCTGCCGGTATTAACATAATCGATAAGACCTTCATCTAAAGGCCATGCGTTTACCTTGCCTTCCCACTCATCAACAATCGCATTACCAAAACGAAAAGCTTCACTCTGCTGGTAAGGGACGCGTGCATTGATCCATGCTTGTTTTGCTGCACTCATGCTTGCTTGGGTAGGAGACGCAAGTAGTGCATCAATTGATACTTTGAGTGCTTTAGCTGTTAAAAGGGAGTCGCCATAAGTGGCTTCTGCAATATCGCCATAGGTATCTAAAACAGCGCTAACATTATTGGCTAATAATGTGGTGCTGGTTGTGCCTAGTGCGATAGTGAGTGCTAATTTTGTAAATGTTTTCATTAGAAAAGCCTTGATATGAAATTCTTGGATGAAAATATAAATGATAAGCGTTATCATTACAAACAGTGTTGGTATTTTTTTGAAAGTATTTTCGGAGATGTTAAGTTGAGAACAACAACCGTATTTTTGTTAGCGTCGGTAGTACTTTTGAATATGAGTGGTGTGAGTGCGGATCAAGCCCCTCTACTTGAGGACACTCAAGCAGGCAGTAGAAAGGTAATGTTAGGGCAACAGTTGTTCTTTGACGTTAACTTGTCGCAAAATCGAACACAATCGTGCGCTAGCTGCCATGCTCCAGATAAAGGCTTTTCGGATCATCGCGGTTCAGGTACTGCTTTGGCTGCGTCGCTGGGAGCTGACGGAAAATCACTGGGTGATAGAAACGCACCCTCAGCCAGTTATGCCGCTTTTTCGCCACATTTTCAAAAAACACCAGACGGCATTTTTAAGGGCGGGCAGTTTTGGGACGGACGTGCTAACTCATTAGCAGAGCAAGCAGGTGGTCCGCCGCTGAACCCCGGTGAAATGGGTATGCCTGATAAAGCGAGTGTCGTCACCCGCTTACAAGAAAATAGCCATTATCAAGAAGCCTTTAAAGATCTTTATGGTGAAGCTATTTTTGAGCAAGTTGATAAAGCCTATAATGCCATGAGTGATGCGATTGAGGCCTTTGAGAAAACGGAGTTTTTTTCGCCCTTTGATGCCAAATATGATCGTTATTTACGTGGCGAATACCAATTAACATCAGAAGAAGATTTGGGGCGTACCCTCTTTTTCTCTCAACAGTTTACCAACTGCAACCTTTGCCATCAGTTACGGCCTATACCAGAGCAGCAAAAAGAAACATTTAGTAATTATGAGTTTCACAACATTGGCGTGCCTGTAAATAGTGCACTACGTACTATGAATGGTACTACTCAGGTTGATCAGGGGTTGCTTAATCATCCTGATGTGGACGATATAAAGCAGCGTGGTAAATTTAAAACACCGACACTACGTAATGTTGCGGTTACTGGCCCGTATATGCATAACGGTGTTTTTACCGACTTACGAACGGTTGTTCTGTTTTACAACAAGTACAACAGCCGTAGTGTAAAGCGTCAAATTAACCCTGAAACGGGTAAACAGTGGCGTCAACCAGAAATTTTGGAAACCCTTTCACGTAAAGAGCTAGAGACGGGCCCCGCTTTGGA
>NZ_JADGEV010000022.1 GCF_016744175.1 Neptunomonas sp.
TTTCTGCACCCGTTCCCGTGCTTTGCAATATTAGCTGTCGAGATAAAAGATTGTTATAAAAACGAATTAAATCATCGATATTTAATATATCAATAGCTTGTGTCATTTTTTCCTGGGTATCGAACTTTGTATTTCCTTGATCTAATTCTTGCCAGAATCGATTGCTTTTTTCTTGGAGTTGACGCTCTTGGGTATTGATTCTAGCAGTCACACTGTTTTTAAACTGTGTCATTTTCTCCTTTGAAATGTTCCCTAGCTGGTTTTTGAAACTTTTTAAAAAGTCTTTCATACTTTTTAAAATTTCATCAGAAGAAGCGCTAGGAGATTGAACAACAAATGCGATTCCAGGAATTTTTCTAAGAGACATAGGTGTGGCAAATACGATGTAACCTAGCTGCTGCTCGGTACGAAGTTGTGTATAAAATGGGGCGGATAGGATTTCACTTAGTAAAGCGGCTGATGCTCTTGATGCAATGGTTTGATCGCTACCCTGAAGGTACAGGATTGTGGCTGAGTCATTGTGCTCAATATCTAAGGTTTTGGTGATTGTTTTTCTCGGTGTGAGGCGCAATATCTCGACTTGTGGGGCGACCTTAGCTGTTTTTATGGGATGTAGTGATCCAAGTAATGATGTCGTAAGCTTCTTTGCTTGAGGCGCTGTCATATTTCCATGAGACAGTACACGCACTTCTGAAGATGCAAACAACTGTTCAATAAGCGATGAAAGTTGATCTAATGAATAGTCTTCGGCTGTTTTTTGTAATTCAGTGAGGCTCGCATTATGCATTAACACTTCATAACCTACACGAAAAAGCTGGTTGTATGGTTTGTCTTTGTCTGAGTTTTTCAGCTGTTCTTGATGGGCTTGAAGTACTCGCTTAAAGCGAGCTGGTGATAGGTCAGGTTTTCTTAGGGTTTTGGCAATAAGCTTGCTTAACACTTCAATTTTCTCATTGAAGCCTGATATACGCACACTAATACCGCGTTGATGGGCATAAATGCGAGCACTTAATCCTGACGTGCTTGCATCGTATAGAGACTTGTTTAATTCTTCGCTGACCATATCAGTGTATAGAGTAAGGCCTGTTGTAACCTCGGCTCCCTCCCTTGCGAGGGGAGTTAGTAGTGTGAAATATAGATCGGCTTTAGGAACATTAAATGTTGTATCTTGGAGTTGCCATAAGCTAACACCGTTCTTTCCTGTATCCAATTGCATAGGATTGAGTTGGTGTTTTTCTGAAGGCGGTTGTAAACCTGTGTTCTCAGCAATGAAAGGGTTTGGGTGGCGGATGTGTAGGTTGTTAATCAGGTCCGCTTGTTGCCAGCGTTTTATGCGGTCAATACTAATACGGCTAGTGCGATACTCACTATTATAGTATTGCTCTGTCGTATTTACGGTTAAATTCTTGGCTTGTATAGAAAGCACCATGTTATCAGGGCGAATATCTTGGATAAAAAGATTGATTGCATCAACATCATACTTCTCAAGTATGTAGGGTGCATTTAACCAATTTTCTTGTGGGTAATCTTGGATGCTTTGCGTTAATTGCGTGACGTAATGAATAGGTTCTTGCTCGGCCAAAAAGCGGAACTGTTGTGCGCTAAGAAGGCGTTCTTCATTATAGATAGCTTGGCTTACGCCGGTTTCTTTTAGACTTTTTATAAATGAGAAGAATAGGCTTATGATTTCGTCGGTATGTTTAAGCCCGTCAGGTGTCAAACTTACCTGCATATGAAAACTAGACTCCGTAGCGAAATCTTGTCCAGGAGATGCGCCTAAGCCGGTTGCCCAGCCTTTTTCTTTTAGCAGAGCTAAAAGACTACCTTCGCCTTCATAACCGATAAGGCTACTGAGGAGGTAAAGTGGTTTGCTTTTCCAATACGGCAAATTGGTTTTAGTAGGAAAGCTTAAACTCAGAGACTGGGTATCCTTGAGTGTTTTAATGGCCAGTTCAAGAGGAAGGTCACTTGGTTGAAATTTGGGTTTTGTAATTGCGAATGCAGGTGAACCAGTGTTCTTTATGGTGGAAAAGTATTGTTTGGCAATTGATTCTAACTGATCTAAAGGTTGCTTTCCTAGAATGACAAGAGCCATTTGGTTGGCAGAGTAGTAACGTTGATAGAAACTTATTAAATCGCTTCGCAAGTTTCCTTTCTCATCGTTGGGAAGTGTCTCAAGGTTACCTACTGCAAAACGGCTTGCCGGATGAGCACTGTTCATCACTTGCTGAGTGGCAGCATGAACCCTACGGCCATCGTCTCTCTTTTTAGCGCTATATTCTGAGTTGACGGCATGTCTTTCGCGGTCGGTATACTCTTCAGTAAAGAGAGGTGCAATGAAAAACTGGGAAAATCTATCAAGCGCTGGTTCTAGGTCGCTCGCTTTAACATCAAAAAAATAATTGGTGTTCTTTAACGCAGTAAACGCATTGTGTGAGCCACCGTGAGATTGAATGAACGCTTGGTATTCACCCGCTTGCGGGTATTTTTTTGTGCCAAGAAATAACATGTGTTCAAGGAAATGAGCTAATCCTGCACGGTTTTTTGGGTTGGCTGCTGAGCCAATATTCACATTAAGCGAAGCTGCCGCTTTATCCGTGTCAGGGTCGGATACGAGTAATACTTTTAAGCCGTTTTCTAATGTTATGGACTGGTATTTACGAATGTCATTCTGGCTTTTGGTAATATCAGAGGCATAGGAATATGAAAGCGTGCAAACAACAGCAACGAATGTAGTAACTAATTTTCCTAGTGAAAAATGCCGTCTACGCATTAAACAGTCCTCAAAACACAGAATGAAATCAAACAGCTAACCCAATATGGGATAATCAGCCAATAGACATTAACTTATCTTGCTGGTTCCGTGAATCAGCATAGCCATATTTATCTACAGTCGATACAATCTGCTGATAAATTATGCATCGTGACTATGTTTTAAGTGAAATAAGGAATGTTCTGATGAATCGTGAAAAAGTGATTTTTGCTTTCTTTATCGTATTAGCACTAACGCTGAACTTCGGTTTTTTTCTTGGTGAAATTGATAAAGAAATTCATCATAACGTCTTTGAGCTGTTTGCTGCATTGGTTGTCAGTATGATTTGTACGGTACTGAAATTTGGAGATAGGACTCATTTGGGTGCATTGATGTTGGCCACGAGTTTAGTTGCCGACTTGCAATTAGTTATAGCGGCTTTTCTTTGGGGTTTTGCGGAGCAAATTAGTGGTGGTATGTCAGGCTCAATGATGTCGAGTGTTGTATCACTTTCTGGTGGGGCGTTACTTGCAAACGTTATCTCTGTGATACTTCTCGTGGTTGAGACGATTGTTGTTCGTCGTTAAATCATGAATAACGTCTTCTATCTGCTTTTACGGCGGCTGCGCGTTCCATTTATTACGATGATTGTGGTCTACGCCATTTCCATTTTGGGGTTTGTGCTCATTCCTGGGCAGGATGATGCTGGCAATGCTTGGCGTATGGACTTTTTTCATGCCGTTTATTTTGTCTCTTTCATGGGGACAACAATTGGGTTTGGTGAGATTCCTTTTGCGTTCACTGATGGACAAAGGATGTGGACCTTATTGATGATCTACGCAACTGTTGTTGCATGGTTGTATGGTATCGGTTCGATGTTAGCTCTTTTACAAGAGCCCGTGTTTGGTCGCTTGTTACGCCGCCGCTCTTTTACCAAAGAGGTTGCAGGTTTTGCCGAGCCTTTTTATTTGATTTGTGGGTATGGAGTAACGGGGCGCCTTATTGTCAGTAAATTGGCAAACAGAGACATTCGAGCGGTAGTGATAGATTTGAATCAAGACCGTATTGACGATTTAGAAATGGATAGTTTACCCATTCGAGTCCCTGGTCTATGTGCAGATGCGGCATTGCCAGACGTGCTGGATGATGCAGGGTTGCAGCACCCACACTGTATAGGTGTGCTAGCGCTCACTGATGATGATAACTCTAACTTGGCCGTTTCTATAGCCAGTAAATTATTAATGCCAAAGCGTATGGTGATCAGCCGTACTGAAGCAGAAGTAACGACGGCTAATTTACTTTCATTTGGTACTGACCAGGTGGTTGATCCTTTTCAAGCCTATGCAGGCTATTTATCTATGGCCATACATACACCTTATAAGCACTTAGTGTATGACTGGTTAGTTAATCCCTATCACCGGCCATTATCCAGTGTTTATCAGCAGAAGCAGGGGCGATGGATTATCTGTGGTTTTGGCAGATTCGGACGCGCACTTTATAAAGCATTTAAAGCTGATGATGTTTTTATTACGGTTATAGATGCTAAAGAACAAAATGTAAATCAGACAGAGCAGCAGATTTGGGGCATCGGAACTGAAGCTAAAACGCTTGAAGAAGCGAACATTCATGATGCAGTGGGTATTGTTGCTGGTACTGACAATGATGCAGATAATCTCTCAATTATTATGACGGCAAGGGGTATTAAGCCAAAATTAGTGACTGTTGTAAGGCAGAACCTGGATGCAAACCGTTTAGTTTTTCGGCATTCTGGTGCTGACTTTGTAATGGAGCCCGGACGAATAATCGCCAACCAGATTATGGCGCAAATTAAAACGCCTCTTTTACCTGTATTTATTGATGCTCTGAATGGGTATGACGATGTTTGGGCGCATACATTGTTGAATCGCATGAGTAGTGTTGTTGGAGAAGATGAGTTAGATAGTTGGGCTTTTGTTTTAGAAGAAGAAGACACACCGGCAATCAAAATGGCGTTGGAAGAGGAGACAGTCATTAAGATGAAAATCTTCCTAAAAGACCCTCGTGATCGGAGCCAAATGTTGCCAGGCTTTCCTTTAATGTTGCGTAGGGGAAGTGAAATTAAAATCTTGCCAGGAGAGCTAACAGAATTACAGCTTGGAGATGAGATACTCTTTTGTGGATTGAGCAAAGCTTTCACACAGGTTGAGTGGACTGTAAATAACTACAATGTGTTGCAATATGTTTTGACAGGTAAGGATGCAAATAACACGCTTTTGTCTCGCTGGTTTAATACTGATTAATAAAGGGTTGTAATGGCTTATCTTCTACTCACACTGACGACACTTTTTTGGGCGGGGAACTTTGTTCTAGGGCGTGCTATGAACGACGTTTTACCTCCGGTCGTGATGGCCGAAATGCGTTGGGGGTCAGCATTGTTGCTTATCCTGCCATTTTTATTACCTAAGCTAAAAGCACATTGGCGGGTAATATTGAAGCACTGGAAGTTGTTATTGCCATTAGGTATTTTAAGTGTCGGCAGTTTCAATACCTTAATATATGTTGGTTTAACAATGACGGAGGCTACGAATGCAACGTTGATGCAGTCGGCTATCCCTATTTTGATTCTGCTTATTACGGGGCTTTTTCTTAAAGAGGTAGTAACAGCGAGACAGTGGGCTGGTGTAGCGTGTTCCTTAGTGGGTGTGCTTACCCTAATATCACTAGGTGATCTGAGCCAGTTGCTTAATCTAGATATTAATAAAGGTGACCTTTGGATATTAGCGGCAGTATTGTGTTGGTCGGGGTATTCAATCTTATTACGCTGGCGACCTGCTGAACTAGATGGCTTTACTTTTTTTGGAACAACCGTTGTTATTGGTGTTATAGCACTGTTGCCGTTTGCGTTATTTGAGCTAAGCAGTGTTCCTCCTTTTGAGTTAAAACCAGAGGCATTAGGCTCTGTTTTATATATGGCCATTTTCCCTTCTATTCTTGCTCATCTGTTTTGGAACAGAGGTGTTGCAGAATTAGGCGCAGCTAAAGCGGGCTTGTTTATTCATCTTATGCCATTATTTGGTATGTTACTTTCGACATTTTTTTTGGGCGAAAAAATTCATACTTACCACCTAGCTGGTATGATATTAATCTTCTTAGGGATATATTTGGCCGTAGTCTCTAATGTGATGAAACGGACTCCGAAACAGAATTGAGGTAGTTAATGCGAAATATTCTATTAGCTGTTTTTATGATGGGCTTTACAGTAGGTATTATTGTGCCAGAGGCAGAAGCTAAGCGATTAGGTGGAGGTTTTAGTCTAGGAAAATCTTATTCATCACCAAAAAAAGCCACTTCTTCTCCTGCTCAAAAAAAGCCACCTGCACAAAATGTAGCCAGTAATGGTGCTAAGAAATCAGGTTTTGGTGGCATGGGTGGTATGTTAGGTGGACTACTTGCCGGTGGTCTTCTGGCATCGTTATTCATGGGGGGAGCGTTTGATAGCATTCAAACAATGGATATTGTAATGATCGTAGCTTTTACATTTATTGCTTTTAAATTGTTTACGATAATACGAAAAGGTCAAATGGCACCTAGTTATGCCGGTACCCAGCATCGCTCGATGGAACCCGCACAGTCGCCGGCCAATATGCATCAATTTACACCGATGTCTGCTGCCAATACTCAGTTGTCTGAGCCTAATTTAGTATTGCCTGTTTGGTTTAATAAGGTGACTTTTCTCGATGGCGCGCGCGAGCATTTTACGTATTTACAATCAGCTTGGGATATACAAAACTGGACGGAAATTGCGACTTATACATCCCAAGAACTGTTAGAACAGCTGAAAAAAGAGCGTACTAAATATCCTTCACAACAACAGACAGTAGTCATGTCAGTTATGTCTGAGCTGATCAATTTTATTGATAATGACGATCATGTTGTAGCTAGCATTCATTTTTATGGATGGCTTAAAGAGTCGGGGGATCAACAAGCAAGTGAATTTAGTGAAGTTTGGCACCTTACACGCAACATGACTGAAGAGAATGCTTCTTGGCATATTGTCGGTATTGAACAACCCTAGTCAGGGTATGCTAATTAGTAGAGATAAAAATGGCGCTTTCAAAGCGCCATTTTTTTAAGTATAAAACCTTATTCTTCGTGGTCACGAATGAAAACCCATGTATCCCCTTCGGACATAGTTTCTGAAAAGCGATAGCCTTCATAGTCAAAATCCTTTAATGCTTGAGGCTCATTAACTTGGTTTTCGAGAATATAGCGTGCCATTAGGCCACGAGCTTTTTTTGCGTAAAAGCTGATGATTTTGTATTGCCCTGATTTCCAGTCTTTGAATACAGGTGTCACAATTCGAGCGTTAAGAGTTTTAGGTTGAATCGCTTTAAAGTATTCGTTGGACGCTAGATTGATGATTGTAGGGTGATCATCTTGAAGTAACTCTTCATTGAGGGAGTCTGTTAACTGAGCACCCCAAAATTGGTATAAGTTAGTACCTTGTGGTGTTTTTAATTTGGTACCCATTTCTAAACGGTATGGATACATTAGATCTAACGGTCTTAATACACCATAAAGACCGGATAGGATTCGTAAATGCTGTTGTGCATAGTTTAATTGGGCTTCAGATAATGTAGCAGCATCTAGTCCAGTGTAAACATCACCTTTAAAAGCCAAAATGGCTTGTTTGGCATTTTCCCTTGTAAGGTTAGACGGCCATGAGTTGTATCTTGCTACGTTAAGGCTAGCGAGTTTGTCGCTGAGCTTCATTAATTCTGCAACACCTTGTACAGATAAGCTCTCCAGAACAGTAATTAGGTCGCCAGAGTGCGATAAAAAACGAGGCTGTGTAGCTAGGTCTATATGTGGCGGTGTTTCATAGTCTAGTGTTTTGGCAGGAGATATGACTGTCAGCATAGTGTTCCGTTGTTACGTTAATAGTTAGCAAGTTGAGAGAGTGTATAATTAAGCTCTTAAACGTTCTCTGAAATATACTCTCTTTTTACCACTCATTTATGATACTGGGAAGCCATTATGAGAAGTTCATACGGAGGAATAGATTAAAAAGTGGAGGGCGAATAACCGCTTGAATTTGTGTATTATTAATCTGATTTTTCTCTGTTTTGTTTTAGGGTTTATTTGTAATGTCGAAAAAGACTGTACTCACCGGAATAACTACATCCGGCACACCGCATATTGGTAACTATCTTGGTGCGATCAAGCCAGCCATACAGGCGAGTGAAGACGCTCGTTACAATAGCTTTTTTTTTCTGGCTGATTACCATGCGTTAATTAAATGTCATGATCCTGCACGCGTTGCACGTTCATCTCAAGAAATCGCAGCAACGTGGTTAGCATTGGGATTAGACACAGATAAAGCAACGTTCTACCGCCAAACGGATATTCCTGATATTACAGAGTTGACATGGCTGCTAACCTGCATGACCTCAAAAGGATTAATGAATCGCTCTCATGCATATAAAGCATCTGTAGATGCTAACCGGGATGCAGGGAAAGAGGATGTAGATGATGGTGTAACGATGGGGTTGTTTGGCTATCCTATATTAATGGCAGCAGACATTCTCATGTTTAGTGCTGATATTATTCCGGTTGGGAAAGATCAGATTCAGCATATTGAAATGGCACGCGATATTGCAGGTCGTTTTAATCATACTTATGAGCCTTTGTTCACCCTCCCCAGCGCTCAAGTTGATGAATCATCACAGTTAATACCTGGCCTTGATGGCCGTAAAATGTCCAAAAGCTACGATAATACCATTCCTCTTTTTTGTACTGCTCATGAACTACGTAAATTAGTCAATCAGATAGTGACAGACACTCGTGGACCTGGTGAGCCAAAGGATCCTGATGGGAGTGCTTTATTCCAGCTCTATAGTAGCTTTGCTACTCCAGAGCAGACCACAGAGATGCATCAGAAATATTTAGAAGGGATTGCTTGGAGTGAAGCGAAATCTGAACTATTTGAATGCCTAGACAGTCAGTTAAGCACACCACGCGCTCGTTATAATGAATTAATGAATGATCTAGGTTCTGTTGAAGATATTTTGCAAAAAGGAGCAATTAAGGCACGTGAAAAGTCGGCTCCTTTCATGGAAAAAGTGCGTATAGCCGCAGGAATTCGCCCTTTGACTTATGTTCCAGCGCAATCACTAACTGATGCTCCTGTGAAAAAAGAAAAAAGTGCAGAAGAGCTTGCGCGTGTTGAGCAGGGACGACGACGCGCTATTATCATGCAGCTTAAACCACTGTTTGATCGAGTGACTGCTGCTGATGATAAAGCTGAAATGGCTAAATTGGTTTTGACTGAAAAAGCGTGTGAAGTTGAGCAGCTAAAGAAAAAGCAGAAGCAAAAAGCGCAAAATGAATTAGATATTTTGGCTGAAGAGTTAGCTCAATATTCGTGATATTGAGAGAGATTTTTAATCTAGGTAGACAGGTTATGAGTTGGGGGGTGTGAGCATGTATCAGACGTTAATAAGTGTTGAAGAGCTACAGCAGAATAGTTCATCCCAAGGTTGGGTGGTCGTTGATTGTCGTTTTGATTTAGCTGATCCTTCACAAGGGTATCAGCTGTTCCGTGACGGTCATATTCCACATGCTCAATTTATGGATCTTGAACAAGATTTATCTTCACCTATCGACAGTACCTCAGGTCGACACCCTTTACCTGACGTTCAGCAATTTAAAGAGAAACTTGGCAAAGCAGGTATTACCGCTAGATCTCAGGTTATCGCCTATGACGATTGTGGTGGTGCGATGGCTTCTCGTCTTTGGTGGCTGTTGCGTTCTTTAGGTCATGAAGCGGTTGCTGTTTTAGATGGTGGCTTTCCCGTGTGGAAACAGCAGGGAGGGAGCATATCAACTAATGTGTACTTGCCTATAAAAGACGTTTATCAAGGGCTTGAAGAAGAAGGGAAGCAGCGTCCAAGAATGCCTCTTATCAGTAGTGAGGAACTGTTTCGTTCTTTGACGATTACTCAATTGGTTGATGCTAGAGCGGCCCTTCGGTTCAAAGGCAGCGTTGAGCCGATTGACCCTGTTGCAGGGCATGTTCCTGGGGCTTTGAACCGGCCCTTTTCAGAGAATATGACAGCTGCAGGTGTTTTTAAGTCTGCTGATCAATTAGCTCAAGAGTGGTCCTCGTTGGTTGACGTAGATAAAGCAGTAGTGCACATGTGTGGCTCGGGAGTAACCGCATGTCATAATATTTTGGCGATGGCACATGCAGGTATGACTAATTCAGTATTATATGCTGGGTCTTGGAGTGAGTGGATTCGTGATAGTCGTAGGCCGGTTAGTACCTTGTAATACAATGATAAAAAATGACTATCATCTAAGTTGATTATTTTCATTGGTGTAGCTGAACCCTTCATCGCTATGATCAAGGTATCTTATTAAAGGAAACCGATATGCCAGCAAATTATCAATCGGGTGTTGTTGCTGATGCAACAAGCGATGCATTATTCATTACTCTTAATGTAAAGCAGGGCTATGAAACTCAGATTACACACGCGCTGAAGCAGTTACAAAAGATCATAGTAAAGCACCAGCAACAGTTTTCAGGCCAGTCTTTACATGCGGTAGTTGCGATTGGCAGTGAATACTGGGACAGACAAAATTTTTCTGGAGGGAAGGCTTCTAAGCCTGCATTACTGACGCCTTTTCCGCAGTTTCATGGCGTTGCTAATATGCCGTCTACTCCCGCTGATTTATTATTACATCTACGATCGAATCGGCGTGATATTACGTATGAGCTTGCGCGTGCATTGCTGAAGGTGTTGTCTGATGCTGTTGAAATAGATGAAGAAGTTTCTTGTTTTCGCTATTTAGAAGCTCGTGATCTTACCGGCTTTGTTGATGGTACGGAAAATCCTCAAGGTGATCATAAAAAAGAAGTTGCTTTGGTTGGAGATGAAGATGAAGCTTTTTCTCAAGGCTCGTATATCCATCTTCAACGTTACATACATGACTTGAGCAAGTGGGAGACCCAACCACTAAAGGATCAAGAAAATATTTACGGTCGAACTAAAAAAGATAATATTGAGTATCAATCTGAAGAGAAAGCATTAACTGCACACACTAAGCGTGCTTCTGTAAAAGATGACCAAGGTAAATCTATTGAGATATTACGTCATAGTATGCCGTATGGGAGTTTGTCAGAAGCAGGGTTATTGTTTGCCAGCTATTGTCGAACGCCAGAGAACTTTACTTTGATGCTTAAAAGCATGGTAGAAGGTGATGATCATGGTCACTCAGATCGCTTGTTGGACTATACAACAGCCGTCACAGGCAACGCTTTTTTTGCTCCTCCTTTGAATTGGTTCACTGCACTGCGTTGAAAATAAGCTTAGGCTCTTGTTGATATTGAAAATAGCACTTTAATTTCTCACGAAATGGCCGATAGAATCATAGTTATCTTTTTCTACTAGAATAAGAGATAACTATGTTTTTAGTTGATAAATTTTGTATCAAGAGAGTTCGGTGCGTTTATGCCAAGAATATGTAAATACAGGACGTTTATCTTGGCTGGGGCTCTGCTCTTCAGTAGTTATGTTTCTGCTTCAGATGATTTGACAATAGATGATTTAAAAGCCCTTCCTATTGACGAACTCTCCTCATTAGAGGTGGGCATCGCCTCCAAAATTCCTAGTCGTATTAATGAAACGCCAGCAGCGGTCTTTGTGTTGACAGCAGAAGACATTCGGCGCTCTGGATCAAGGAATGTTCCTGAAGCGTTGCGAATGGTGCCTGGGATTAATGTGGGAGCTGTCAGCGGGAATTCTTGGGCGGTTAATTCTCGTGGGTTTAATGAAACGTTCGCAAATAAATTCTTAGTACTATTGGATGGGCGCAGCTTATACAACAATACGTTCGGTGGCGTTTATTGGGACATGCAAGATGTCCGAATGGACGATGTTGAGCGTATTGAAGTGATTCGGGGACCAGGCTCTGCTGTATGGGGAGCTAATGCTATGAATGGTGTAATCAATATCATTCTACGTTCATCGTATGCTACTCAAGGAGGCGAAGTCGTTACTCTTGTGGGTAACCAGCATAAAGAAATTGGTTTTCGATACGGTGGTGAGGTTAATGCCAGAAGCAGCTACCGTATTAGTTTTAAATCCCTGTTGAATGAAGAGAATTCACCTACACCTTATTCTGGTTTTAACAGCCAAGGGGCTGTTGCTAACGATGATGCTCGACATACACGGTTGTCATTACGGACCGATACTGATTATGGTAGTGGCGAATCATTATTAGTCGATGTTGGGCTTTTTAAAGGGGAGTCGGACCAGCGGTTATTTGCATCGGAGAGGGTTCCTATGGCTCCCGATTTTAACACTGTAGTTGCACCAGCAATTAATAAATTAATTGCAAATGGCGCATCACAAGAACAAGTGTTTGCAGCGTTGGCGTTCCCTGAGTTTGGGCTGTGTACTTTTTGTATGATGGATATCAGAGATAACCAACAGTATAAAGGTGGGCATATACTGTCGCGCTGGAAACAGGTGACCGATGATCATTGGCAAACGATGCAAGCGTATTTGGATTACACGCAGCGTGAGGACTACCAACTAGACCAGCAAGCTTTAGTGGTTGATTTAGATTATGAGCGCGGTTGGCAGAGCCGAAAAAGTAAGTTTGCTTGGGGGGTAGGGGTTCGGAGTGTTTCTGATGATCTTAAGGCTAACTTATCTCCCACATCAGTACTGTCGTTCGGGCCCGCTTCCCAGCGTAATAATATATTTAACGTGTTTATACAAAATGAAGTGAACTTATTATCTGACATCAAGCTACTTACGGGTGTTGGTTACGAATACTCTACTATTTCTGGTAGTCAGTGGCAGCCTACAATACGTGGTATTTGGTCAGCTAATTCTGAAATGCAGTTCTGGAGCTCAATATCGTACTCTTCAAGGGTTCCAACTCGGGTAGAGACTTCAAATATAAGCGCTAAAAATGCTTATGAATTTACAGGAAACCCTGATCATGATTCAGAGAAGCTCACCTCGCTGGAATTAGGGTTTCGATATACACCATTGAGTGCGTTATCGTTTGATGTGACAGCATTTCGCTATTGGTATAGCGACCTGTCTACAATTAAGATTGAGCGGCCATTTAATGCTTTTATTAGTACGAGTGATGTGGGCGTGTTAAGCATTGGTAATGAAGCAGATGCGGATACTTATGGTGCTGAATTATCCGTCAGGTGGCTCGTTAACCCTAAATGGAATATACAAGCTTCTTATAGTTGGTTGGATCAAACACTTAATCAGCTGCCCTTGTTAACTGAGTCCATGTTAAGCACTAATAAAGCGCCGATGCACCAGTTCTCTATGCACTCAAGTTGGGATATTGCTTCAAATGTAGAGCTGGACCTAGGCGTATACTATGTATCTGCTTTATTTCCTACAGGGTCAGATTTTTTAGTTTTTGGAGATTACGGTGTTGATGAATACATAAGAACAGATGTTCGAGTTGGATGGCAGATATCTCCAGAAGTTGAGTTAAGTGTTATTGGTCAAAACTTACTAAATGAAAAACATCAGGAATTTAATTCTTCACCGCTGAACGTTGGCGGTTACCCAGAAAATACTGAGATTAATAGAAGTATCTCGGCTAAGTTAACGGTTAGGTTTTAAGTATGGCAATACTTTACTTAAAAACTAAGCTGATAATGCGTCCTGTTTTTTTGGGGCTCTGGCTCATGTGTATTGCGACAACGGTCGTCGCTGCAGATGATGTGATTTATAAAATTAAATCTGTATATATTTATAACTTTCTTTCATTTATTCAATGGCCCGAACCTCAAGAGTCAATGACTGAATACCAATTGTGTATGGTGGCTGAGCACGCCTTAATCAGCAAATTACGCGCGGTGGTTCAAAATGAAACAATGAATGGGCTGCCATTATCAGTGGTAGCTTATAATGCAGAAAGTCAGGTGGCAGACTGCCATTTACTCTTTATTCAAGAGAATATGAACCTTCAAGCTGACGTACTTGAAGAGGTTCAACATTCTCAAGTGTTATTGATAGGAGATGCGCCGAACTTTGTCTCAGAAGGTTTTGGGATGGTTGGTTTTGAAACTAGGGGGCGTAAAGTGCGTGTAGCAATGAACTTAACCCGTTTGCAAGATGCTGGCTTCAAGGTAAGCTCGAAACTTTTGAGGGTTGTAAGAATTGTGCGTTAATAGCGGCCACTTAACGCAAGTGGCCACTAAACTAAAGCTTTTTTATTGTACTTGTTCGTTTTCGCTAAACATCCCGTCGTACAGTACCGTTGATAAGTAACGTTCGCCTGAATCAGGCAAAATAACAACAATAACCTTACCTTGGTTTTCGGGTAATTCACTTAAGCGTAATGCAGCAGCTGTTGCAGCACCGCAAGAAATTCCTGCAAGAATTCCTTCTTCCTTCATTAGTCTTTGTGCCGTAGCAATAGCGTCATCGTTTGAAATTCTTTCGACTAAATCTACCAAGGTAAGGTCGAGGTTGCCGGGTATGAATCCAGCGCCTATTCCTTGGATTTTATGTGGAGCAGGTTTAATTTCGGTTTTACTGAGTGTTTGAGTAATCACCGGTGAGTCAGTGGGTTCAACAGCAACGCTGGTAATATTTTTGCCTTGAGTATTCTTAATATAACGAGAGATACCGCTGATGGTTCCTCCTGTGCCTACTCCAGCCACTAACATATCAATCGTTCCGTCCGTATCTCTCCAGATTTCTGGGCCTGTTGTTTCTTCATGAATTTTGGGGTTAGCAGGGTTTTGGAATTGTTGCAGCATTAAAATATTATCTGGGTCTGTGTCAACAATTTCTTGGGCCTTATCTATAGCGCCCTTCATTCCTTTTTCAGCAGGCGTGAGAATGATTTCAGCCCCCAATGCCTTCATTAGCTTTCGTCTTTCTATACTCATTGATGCCGGCATGGTTAGCTTTAAGGTATAGCCACGAGAAGCGGCTACAAATGCCAGAGCAATTCCAGTATTACCACTGGTTGGTTCCACAAGAGTCATTCCTGGTTTGAGCTTTCCTGATTGTTCAGCGGCCCAAATCATGCTGGCTCCAATGCGGCACTTAATAGAGCCTGCAGGGTTACGTGACTCCACTTTTGCATAGATCGTTGCATTTGGAGCAAGCCTAGCTAGTTTAATTAGTGGAGTGTTGCCAATAGAGAGTGAGTTGTCTTCGAAAACCTGCATTTCTTCACCTTATCCTAAATGAGAGACCGGATTAAAGTGTACTGTTGATGGTTAGGTTTTTACAGATTCGTTTGTTATATGTTTATTGTTAATTATTATTAGAAGGCGTCGGCCGAGAATTAGCTAGCGACAAAAATGCTATTCTCGAACGCTTGTTCTAATATATAACGTGATCTATAGCGTTAAAATTCTGTTTTTATGGGTGTCTATACTTGAAACAATTCCTTTGGGACTTACCCGTTCGACATAAGATGACAATAATCGTCATGGTTACTGCCTCCACGGTACTAACCATTTCCTATGTCTTCTTTATCACGAATTTTTGGTTGAATAGCAGAGAGCAGCTCGTAACTTCATCGCACACATTGATGAAAGCCGTCAGTATCAATACAACTGCAGCACTTGTTTTTGATGATGAGATAACAGCAGAAGAGCTGTTAAATACCTTCAGTGCTAATAAAAATATCGAGTATGCAGTATTACGTCAGATTAATGGTGATCCATTTGCTGAATATAGAAGTACATCATCCGTTGTTGTTACTAAAAGCACACAAAATAGATTGGCTCCAGAGCTGTCCACTAAAAGTGAAAACGGTGAATGGAGTTATGAATTCTTTGATGATTATTTGGAATTAGAACAATTAATTAAAGAGAAAGGTCGTTTTATCGGGAGCCTCAGTATTCGAGTAAGTCTTGGTAGTTATAAAAAAATGATGAATCAATGGATGATGTTTGGTTTATTTGTACTGGCAGCACTACTTCTTGTTGGCTATTTTATTTCTTCTCGTTTGCAAAAAGTTATTTTAAAGCCGATAGATAATCTTATTCATACGATGCGAGCAGTCGCAGAAGTTAATGATTATTCACGGCGCTTAGCGGATAACTCTACTGATGAGTTTGGTGTAATGGTCAAAGGCTTTAATACCATGATCGGGCAAATTCAAGAGAGAGATGAGGCATTGAAGTATGCCAGAGATTTAGCGCAAGAGGCTAATCATTCAAAGTCTCGCTTTTTAGCGACAATGAGCCATGAAATAAGAACACCTATGAATGGTGTTCTAGGGATGTCGGAATTACTTTTGAGTTCAGAATTAACCGATGAACAAAGAGTATATACTGAAACAATCCATCGTTCAGGTAGGTCTTTGTTAAGCATCATCAATGACATTCTTGATTATTCAAAAATTGAAGCTGGGCAGCTGAAACTAGAATCAATACCGTTTAATTTGTACACACAAATTGAAGAAGTAATGCACCTGCTAGGTGAAACTGTCAGTGGTAAGAAGTTAGCCATATCTCACCAGTTTGACCCTGATTTTAGTGGACAGATGGCTGGAGACCCTCTGCGTATAAAACAAATCCTGATGAACTTGATAGGAAATGCTCTAAAATTTACACAAGTGGGGCGTGTGAATGTGAAAGCGTCTGCACTACTTCTACAAGATTCACCCTTTTTACGCATTGAAGTACAAGACAGTGGTCCTGGCATTTCGCCAGAAGCTAAAGAAAAGATATTCGAATCATTCTCTCAGGAAGACTCTTCGATTACTCGAAAATACGGAGGAACTGGGTTGGGGCTTGCTATTTGTCAGCAACTAATTGATTTGATGGGTGGCGAAATAGGGGTTCAAAGCGTTGAAGGAAAAGGGTCAGTGTTTTGGTTTGAGCTGCCTTTAAATAAAAGTGTAGAGGGTGGTAAAACACTACTGAAGGGCTCGAGGGTATTGGTAATTAAAGAGCGTGAGAACGTTGAAAGCAATCTTTTTCAATTACTCATAGAGTGGGGGGCTGAGCTTACCGTAGCCACTTCGGCATCTGATGCAGAAAATAAGATCCATGATGCTGTTTCATTACAAAAAAGTTTTAATCTGATTATATTAGATCATTGTGGACATGGAAGAGAGTTGTCTAGATTTATTCATTCATTGAATTATCGATATGGACAATTAGCAACGAAGTTTATGGTGGTGACATCAACTGCTTTACCGGTAATTCGTTTACCTGAATATGTGCATGTTATACGTGATGTTGATGGGTATATCAGGCCTTCCAGTTTTTTGGATCAGCTTTGTAAGATTTTGGCAGTAGAAGAAAAAGTAAATATTATTCCTTCCACTGCTATTAATGAAGACGTGCAGCAGCTATCAAAGTACCAAGGCCATATCCTATTAGTTGAAGACAATATTGTTAATCAGAAGGTAGCAATAGGCCTTATTCGGCTAATGGGTTGTACCATGGACATTGCTCAAAATGGACTTGAGGCAATAGAAAAATGGCGTACACACTCTTATGACCTTATCTTGATGGATATTGAGATGCCTGTAATGGATGGCATCACGGCGACAACATCTATTAGAAATGAGGAAAAGCACCAAGAATTGCCCGCGACACCCATAGTGGCTGTGACGGCAAATGCAATGGATGGAGATAGGGAGCTGTATTTAAGTCAGGGTATGGACGATTATTTGAGTAAGCCATTTAGTCGCCATAGTTTACATCAGATGTTAAACCATTGGTTAAAAGAAAGTTCTCATGACTCATTAAAAGGAACAGAGAAGCAGGCTCTTGATCTTCCTGAACTAAGCAATATCGATACTCTACAACTAAAGAGTATGTATGATTTAGTAGATGAAAATGGGCTTCCACTCTTGAATACGTTGATTTCCATCTATACTGAAAATAGCCGTCAAATTATCGATGACTTGGCTATAGCTATAGAACAACGTAATTTAGAAGAAGGGCGTCGTTTGGCACATGCATTGAAATCTTCTAGTGGAACTGTGGGGCTGAACAAAGTACATGAATTAAGCCGAGAAATTGAACATCAGTGTAGATTTTCACAGTTAGATAAATTGAATGAGCTTTATCGAGCATTAATTGATGCCAATACAGCAGCACTAAAAAGTCTAAAAGATTTTACATGATGTCAGGGAGTGACTGATGCTAATAGAGCAAGCTGAAAAGCAGACGATACTCATTGTTGATGATGACCCTACAACGAGAATGGTTGCGGCGGCTCACCTTCGACAACAAGGCTATGCTGTTGCGTTAGCAGAAAATGGGGCAGTATTTCTTGATGTATTTCAGGAAGTATCCCCTGATTTGATTTTGCTTGATGTGGATATGCCTGTACTGGATGGTTTTTCTGCTTGTCGACAACTGAGACGTATGCATGACGGCAAAACTGTACCCGTCTTAATGATGACAGGACTTGAAGGCGATAATTCCATTGAAGAGGCATATGACGCTGGCGCTACAGATTTTATAGCGAAACCGGTCAATTGGACTTTGTTACAGCAACGATTGAAGTTTATGTTACGTGCTGTAATTGCAATGAGTAATCTTATTGAGAGCGAAGCAAGGCTAGCTAAAGCACAGTCAATAGCCCGGCTTGATTATTGGCGTTGGGACCTGCTTCAAGAAAAAATGATTATTTCGGAGACACTGGCCACTCGTTTCCAATTGAATGTGAAAAACATCAGTGCTCACCAGTTAATTTCTCGGGTGGTTGAGATTGATCGTCCACGTATAGCGCAAATTTTGCAACGCAGTAATGACCCTAAATCTATACCCACAGATTTTGAAGTTACCTTAAAGGGTGCTGATGGGACAGGTAAGCATGAAATCTTTCGAGTACAGTCAGAACTTGAGATTGATAGCCAAGGAGTTATCGTAGCGATAGAAGGGACTTTACAAGATATTACAGACAAAAAAGAAGCTGAAGCTCAGATTCAGTTTTTATCTCGTTTTGATCGGTTAACAGGGCTGCAAAACCGTGAATCTTTTACACGGGTTATGTATGGCTTGATAAATGAGTGTATTAGAAGGGATGGCGAAATTGCCTTGGTGCTAATTGATATCGATCGATTTGTACGAATAAATGATATTTATGGACACCGAACAGGCGATGAAGTTTTATTGAAAGTGAGTCGTCGTATTGTTGCCTTTGTTGAACAGCTTCGCCAGGACGAAGGGGAGTTAAGAAGTGAAGTATGTCGCTGGGGAGGTGATAAGTTTAGCTTAGCTATTTGTAACTCATCTTCTCAACACTATTCTGATGATGTTTTTGCTAGGTTATTAACGTACATCTCGGCACCGCTTCGCGTGAACGGACATGAAGTGTCTCTGACATCTTCTATCGGTTATGCTCGGGCTAAAGACACCGGTCTTGATCTGGGGGTTTTGCTCAGAAATGCTGAAAATGCGATACGCCATGCGAAGTCACAAGGTCGCAATGTTGTACGTTGTTATGATGAGAGCATGCTTGAGGTTTCTGAGCGCAGGCTAACACTTGAAGTTGAGCTACATAAAGCTTTACCGAGAAATCAGTTTACGTTGCATTACCAACCAAGAATTAGTGCGATAACAAAACATATTGTGGGTGCTGAAGCATTATTACGTTGGCATCATCCTGAGTTAGGTGAAATATCTCCTGTAGAATTTATTCCGGTTTTAGAAGAAATGGGTTTGATTCATGAGGTGGGAGCCTGGGTAATGGAAGCCGGATGCCGCCAATTGAAAGCTTGGCATGATAGCGGTTTTAATGACTTCGTGATGTCGGTAAATTTGAGTGCCGTACAATTTCGTGATATCCGCTTGGCTCAAGAGATTAATGAAGTCATTGTTCGAACAGGTATAACACCTAAATATTTAGAGTTTGAACTAACAGAGACTGCTATTATGGAAGATGTTGCTCAGACTCAAGCAACATTAAGTGTTTTGAAAGGTATAGGCGTGCAGCTCGCGGTTGATGATTTTGGAACTGGATATTCCTCGTTGGGTTATTTACGTAGTTTTCCGTTAGATACATTAAAGGTAGATAGGACTTTTGTCCGTGAGCTTCCTGGAAATAGTAGTGACAGGTCTCTTACATCCGCTATTATTGCAATGGCCCGTTCACTAAAACTTCATGTTGTAGCTGAAGGTATAGAAACAGAAGCTCAAGCTAAGTTTTTATTAGAAAAACAGTGCGACGAGTTTCAAGGGTTTTTATTCTCTCGCCCTATCGATAGTAAGGCATTTGATACACTATTGAAAAATAATAAACCTTTAGGATGATGTTTCACTCCTCACACAGTAAATGCTATATTAGGTTTATCTAATTTTAAGGTGTTTTGATAATGAATGCTCTTATAAAATTTATAGCTCCTGGTCTTTTTTCAGTGGCATTTTTTTTATTCCGTTCTTCCTTTCTGAAAAAATCTCAACGTAAGCATCGATGGGTGATGCGGGCATTTCGTTTTTCCGCGGATAATGATAGTAGAAAAGCTTTGTCTGTATATGGGCATTTACTGCATTTTCGCGGAGAGGATATACAAAATCGAATCCAAGGAGCTATTTATATACAGCGTGCTGCAGATAAAGGGGATATGAAATCACAATATCAGATGGGTAAAATTTATGAATCAGGATATGAGAATTATTTCCCTGTTTCCGATGAAAAATCACTTCATTATTATCGTCTGGCAGGATTGAATGGACATACGTTAGCGGTAAGTCGCATGGTTAAAGTTTATCAGGAAGGAGAGTTGGGCCTAAAGTGTGACTTGGCTGAAACAAAGCGCTGGCAATCTTTACAGCCAACGCTTTAAGTTGTTGATGAGTGACTATGGTTTTTTAAGGCGTACTCGTACCGATACAAGTGATTCACTCTTTCCTTGAACAGTTACCTTCCATTTGGCCATCCCTGCGCTTTTTTCAATGGGTTGCTGCGTGCTACTAATGAGCGACCATGGTTGAGAAAACAGGCTAGTTATTTCAACTTCTCGGCTCTTTAATGCGCTATTTCTCACACGTAATTCATAAGCGACAACACTTCCATCAAAAGCTTTTTGAAAATCAGTTTGGCGTTGTGTAATTGTCACATCAAATGCTTTTCCCATCGCAAGTTCGACTTGTTCATCAATGGCTGTCTGATTTAAATGAGCACTTCCGACGTAGTGCAGCTCTTGAGTATTATCCGGTGAAAAAAAGCGCACTTGGCCAGCCGGTAAAGACATTCCAAGTCCTTGCTTTTCATTGTTTTTGAAACGGATAAAGGATTCTGGTTTTGCTTTTAGCGTTTGGCTATCTATTCTTGGGCTGATATAAAACTGGTAACGCTGCAGTGAATCAACAGCAACTTGGTCAGCATGTAATAAGGGAACTTGGGTTCGCTGTTGATGCTGTAGTGTTACAGGGGATTTCAAAGTATAAAGTTGATAATCGTTCAGAGCTTGAGGGGGAGGGGCTCCGGTGCTTTCTGCCATTGCTTGTGCCATCATTACTGTTTTAGCTCTGCGTCTTGGGTTTCTGTCTTGGTATATATCCCCTGCTAATAAGCGTACACGAGCATTTTTTAGTAAGGAGCCAGTATTGTTAACTAACGAAGCAAGGCCATCAACAACGAGAGAGTTGTTATCCTCTGATAATGTCATCACGTAATCCATCTGCCAGCTAAGCCCTTGGGTAAGGTAGCTTAGTTGAGCGGTGCCTTCCTGCTTTGTGCCTTTGCTTTTAAATGTCAGGCTAGGTTTTAGCAGCAGCTCTGGGGGCCTTGAGGGAAAAATAATGCGCCATTCAGATGAAAGGGGGACTGACTCAATACGGCCTCCATTGTCTACTAGTGCTGTATTACCTTCGATGCTGAGAAGCTGTACGGTGTTCTGTAGTTCTTGGCCATTGGGCTGGCTATGAGCCAGTATTATATCTTTCCCGATGTGGTGCTCTAGCAATGTATAATAATTGAGTGAGGCATTGTTAAGTGTTTGCTCTCTAATGCTTCCCGCTCCTCTTATTTGTAACGTTTCAGTTTGCATTTGTTTACTAACATCGCTGATGACTACGACATTATCAGGTGTCAAAATCGGTAAGGTACGGCTATCTTGAATCAAGCCGAGGTCATGAGTGTAGAGAGTAACGGCTAGGTCAGTCTGCTCCTTATCAGAAATAGTGATAGAGCTTGCCTGGACAGTGATCGGATTAAGTAATGCAGATAGTATTGTTATGGGAAGTAGTTTTTGGAGCATAGTTGGTAATCCTTAATTTAACAGTATTATCCGAAAGGAAAATAGTCTCTTTTCATATAGTAACGTTACGGTGAGACGCTCACTTTACCTCTGACCGTAATAAGTTTCCTATAGAGTCTTGTTTAAAGACTATGTGTACAAATATAAGTTCAATGTAAAGTCCTCATCTATCATAAATAATTAAATTAGCAGATGTATTCTTCTTCGACTTCTATTATATGAAGTTTTCTACTAGCTCCCCCCAAAAATATTAATTTATTAATGTTTTCGAAACAAAAATGTCATCTACTCTCGATATTGTATTTGAAATTAATAGCAGCATAGTTAATAGCGGCTGCCTGTGTTTAATTTTCGGACTTAAGCATGATGTTGTTTAGATTTTTTGTGTTCACAATTCTAATAGTAAATAGTCTCTCATCTTTCGCGGATATATCGTTGCAGTTGGCTAACGGAGTAACGTTACTTGCAAAAAATGGCAAAGTTATCCGTAGCGATAGTTGGTTTGGTAATCAGAAAAAAATCATACTTAAAAACGGCTACAATCAGATACTTGTTGAGTATTCGGCAGAGATTAAAGAGCCATTTGGTGACGATGAAGTAAAGATTTTGTCTTCATATATTATTGATTTTAATGGGAATAATGAGATTGTTCATTTGTCGATTCCGGTGCTGGAGAGTCATCATGATTTTGAGGCTTTTAAGATAAATCCTGAATGGCGAATGATTAATTCTGATGGAGTAGTAAAGAAGATTACTATAAATAAGTTGAATAAAGAAGGTTTTCAATTGGGCCGTAATTATGAAAAAGAACTGGCAGTTTTTAATAGCAAGAAATTAGCCTCTAGTATTGACATAAAGCCATCTACTGACACTGATAATAATACTATTCCTATTGAGGGCTGCTGTTCTTTCAATAAATCACAATTATCAAAAGTTATGCTCAGGTACTGGTATATAAATGCTAGTAAAAATGTAAGGGAAGACTTTATCTTCTGGTCAAATCATCAGTACTTAAAATAGTAATGCTCATCTATGTGTAATCAATTTTTTATAACAATAAAAAATTAATTACTGCTAATTAGTAAAATTTAATTGTTCATTAAATACTTTGGAGAAAAAAATGAAAAAGCTTATTTTGGCTGCTTCTATTGCTGCGATTGCGTCTAGTTCTGCTAGCGCTGCAACAGTTTACGAAGGAAAAGGCCTTACGTACAAACTTAAAGGTGATTTTCAAGTTCAGCTTCGTCAAGATGTAGGCAAAGATCAAAGCTTGGATGTGGAGTTTGATGACCTGGAACTTAAAAACTCTGTAGTTTATGACCTCAATAATGGAATGAAAGCTTTTGGCCAATTGGATTTTGGTTTTAAAGATGCTGCTGAAGACAAGAAAGATGGTAGTAAGCTAGAAGAGGCTTACATTGGGTTAGATTTTGGGTCGGTGGCAGTATCAGTTGGTAAGCAAAACTTTGCTACTGATGAGTTCGGTGTTGAAGCGGCTTATGAACTCAGGTCAGATGCTGATCGCTTTGAGGCACAAGGTACAGATGGTGATGATACTATACGTGTAGATATGACGTTAGAAAATGCTTATGTCTCAGCTTCTTACGAGATAGAAGCTGAAGGTGAAAGCAGCGAAAATGGACAATCTTTTGATGTATTTGCATCAACTAAAGTTGCCGGTATAAAAATGGCTTTAGCTTATCAAACGATGGAAGCGACCCCTATTTCAGATTCAAAAGATACTTGGGGTATTAGTGCTGCATATGATTTTGGTGTTGCGAAGTTAGCTGCTGATTTTAGTACAACAGAAGATGTTGCTGATCAGTATAACATCGCTGCTATTATGCCTGTTGATAAAACGACAAAGATTGCAGTTGGTATGTTAAGTATTGAGCCAGAATCAGGTGATGATGTTACTGAGTGGTATGCTAACGTAACGTATAAGTTTCCATCCCAGAAGAATGTTAGTGTTTTTGCTGAAATTGCAGACACGGACGAAGATGATGTTGAAATTGGTTACTTAGCGGGTATGCGTTTAAAATTCTGATAGCAAATAAGAGTGTACTGAATGTCCCCTTCAAGCATTTAGTACGCTATTACTTTTGAGCCAGGTTTATCCTGGCTTTTTTGTGCGTGTTTTTTGAGTATTATGTGTGATTAAAAGCTGAAGAAATTGGGGCTAAAAAAATTAAGGAGGTATGGTTCGGGATTGTATTATTAATCAAAATACGTTCTTTAGAGTAAGGTGGTAAATATTCGGGAAGGAAAGCGTAGCCACACAACCAGCGTGCGGCTACTCATTTAAAGCGATATATTATTAATACTAGTTTTCTCTATTCAAGGGTACATTTTACCAATGTTGAAGAAGAGGGTTTCGCCTGAACTATCATCCACTCCGTCGTTATCTGTTACAGCGAACCCGTTGCCGCTAGCGTCAATACTAAAGCCTTCTATTTTATCCTGCACGTAGCCGTTTAGAGATTTTAAGTCCGGTAAAAAATCTCGTACTAACGTTTTGCTGACTACAGGTAATGTACTGCCTAGAGGAGCGGGCTTAAGTTCATTTTGGCTTACCTTGTACAACCGCTTAATTGTGGCGTTATCACCTAATTGATTATCACGTTCGATGATATAAACCGAGTCATTATAATAAGTGATTTCTGATAAGCCTACCCAGCCTTGTGTTGCTTTTTCTAATGGATAGTGTACTGCACCCCATGTAGTTGTTATCAGATTATAGGCTAATAACTTAACACGGTTGTTGGCATCATCTTTCCAAGGACGTTGAATGGCAATCCAGAGAGTGTCGTCTATTAATGTAATGCCTTCTGCTCCGAAGCGTATTTCATGCTTTAACAATGCGTCTGGAAAGTTGATTGTTTGATCTATCTCGCCAAGAGCGTTGATATGGTAAATTGCATGAGGAATCTCTTTTTTAGTTTTACCTTCGGATGCTAACCAAAAACCGTCTGCACCGTCGCTGGTAATTCCTTCAAGATCAATATTTTTCGCGGGTTTGCCATCACGGGTGACAGGTAGGGCGTGAGTTATGACAGCAGGCTTTTGGTTTGCATCAATACTAAATACTGTTGGTTGGTTTGCGTAAAAACTATCGTTTACAGCGTACAGATTCCCTGTCTTAGATGGATGAGCGGTTAATCCAGACAGCGCGCCCCAGCCAATAAGTGGATAAGTTTCATTGTTTTTAGAGGCGTCTCGTGACGTGATTTGCGGGTAAGCAGGTGCTGATGCTGACAAGTCATAGATCATTATATGTGCACGAGGGCCTTTATCTGCAATGAGGTCTTTTTCGTTGGCACTCACGAGTAAGTTGCGAGCTGGAATCGTTACGGCAGATTCCGGACCAATACCCGAAGGCAATAGTTGTTGGAATTCTGGTTCGCCACCGGTATCTAAGTAAACACCAATGACAGATGCTCTCTCTGAGAGTACAAAAATATACTTATTATCGCCATATTGTCCGATGGCAATTCCTTCAGGCTCATTACCTTTTTTTCCTGAGCGCTTATCAGGGTAGTGCCCCGCCATGATGATCTGCTCTTCAAAGGAGCTTCCTGATTCATAAAGAACACGACCATCTTTATGGAAAATCGTAAAGCTACGAGATCCACCTTTGTAATCGCCTTCGTTCGCTGTTACGAAGCGCTCATTATCAAGCCACTTGACTGTGTCGGGCTCGCGGAGTCTTGTTTGTGAGTCAGTAAAGTTAAAGGCTTTATCTTTTTTTGTATCAATATTTTTCAGATCAGCACTTCCTGCAGAAAAGTGGTTAAGTATTTTTCCTGTCTCAGATGAAACAATAACTAAGTGGTTGTTTTCTTGTAATGTAACCACTATTTCGTTGTGGTCGTTAAAATCGACAAATTCAGGCTCAGGGTCATCAGTACCTGTGCTGGCTAGGCCTGTCATCTCTACTTTTTTCAGACTGCTACATAGAGGAACACCATCTATTATCTTTACAATAGAAAGCCAGCCAGCAGGTAATTGTGGCAAGGTACCGTCGTTTAAGTCTTCGTCTCGTTCGTTTTCAATAGCAATGGCTGCAAACTTTCCATCTTTGGAAATAGCAATAGCGTCAGGTTGTCCACCCAGTTCGCAGCGGCTTTCCAATGCTTGAGTATCTAATTTAATGGTGGCCAAGTAACCGCTTGGTTTTAGGAAACTCTCTGATGTATTCACAGCAGCGAATACATAATCTCCAGCAATAACAACCGAGGTTGGCTCGCCAGCAGTTTTAACGATACCTAACGCTTTTGGTGCTCTAGCATTACTAATATCGACGAAACCAATCGCACCAAATGGGCTATCTGAATAGACCAGCGTATTTCCGTCTTTACTGGCAGCAATAATCTCAGGAGAGCTCTCTTGCTGAATATCTACTGCTGTAGGTAGGTTTTTTATGGTGCCAAAGCTGGCGATACGATTGAATGATTCTGCTTGCACAACAGGGGTCATTGCAGTAATGGTTAGTGCAAGAAGAGATTTTCGAAATAAATGAATTGGCATATTTTTCTCCGTAGAATGGCACGTTAGCTTGCGCATTCTACGGGGCTCATATGACAGCTAGATGATTGAAATAAGAGAATTAATTAATCTTATATATCTTATTTTAGATCTAATGCAACCCTAAACCCCCACGTGTTACGAGAAGCGCTAGGAGGGTGTCGGTACCGGCTAGCAGAACGAGTAACACGTGCTATATCAAACCAGGAGCCACCCCGCATACTTCGAAATTTGCAGTTACTCTGTGTTCGGGCTGATCCATTTAATGGTTGGCCTACATAGGTTTCGCTATAACAGTCCTGCACCCATTCATCGACATTACCGTTTAGGTCATGAAACCCCCAAGGGTTGGCTGCTAATGATCCTATCGGTGCGGGTTGTTTACCATCCCACTTTGAGCCACATTCATCACAGATAGCCCGGTTGGGTAATAACTCATTCCCCCACCAAAAAGCTGACTGGGAGCCACTACGCGCTGCATACTCCCACTCCGCTTCAGATGGAAGACGATAGCTTTCCCCAGTTTCTACACGGAGCCATTTTACGTAGGCAGTTGCATCTTGCCATGTAACATTTACAACAGGCTGAGAACCTCGCCCCCAGCCGTCGTCCTCAGGGAGTTTTCTATTTGTGAGCGTTGCAAAATGGTCGTATTGGGCAAAGGAAACCTCAAAACGAGAAAGCGCAAAAGAGTGGGGTAGTACAATAGTTTGTACCGGCTTTTCATTATCATCACCCAATTTATTCAGGTCACCCATTTGAAATTGGCCAGCGGGTAAACTGATCATCTGTGGGCCAAATGACCCATCTTGTAAGGCGTCTTGAAAAACGCCAAAGTTTTCTTTTATAGGGCTTTTCTCTCTGGATAAAGGAGTCTGACCTAGAGGTTTTACCGCTGGTTTGTCTGGTGAAGAGAGCTTTTCTTCTAACCGAAGTATGGTTTTCTCTTTGTTATCAGAGGTTGCTTTCCATATTTCTGCTTGCTCTTTCCATGCTGCTATATGTTTATTCGTGAGTGCTTGTTGCTGCTGAGCTAAATAGAGGCTTGCGCAAAAACCGACAATGATGCCGCTTGTGAATATGGCAATGAGAATGAGCCAGCGGGTAGGACGCTTTTTATGCCCAGTCTCTGGCGTTGGTATGTCAGTAGCGTCGCTTGTTTCATCACTTAAATTCTCTATTGTCGATGGGGTCTCTGGAATTTTTTCAACATTGAATATTGACTGTATTAACTCGATAGCACTCGCTGGGCGTTCTTCAGGATTAGTAGAGAGTGCTTGTTGGAGGTTTTTCCATTGTCCTTTACTTGTTTTGGTTGGCTGTTTTAACTCTTTGCGAACATGCAGAGATTCATCATCTGACAAGGAAAATGGGGGATTTCCTGACAGCGCTGCATAAGCTATACAGCCGATAGAATAAATATCAGTAGCATTAGGTAATAAATTATTATGAAAAGCCTCTGGTGATTGGTAAGCAGGGTACTGAAAAGCAGGACTGAGGGTGAAATTGGTTTCTTGTAGTAATAACCGCGGGCTAATAGGTAATAGTTTCACACCCCCTTGGCGGTTAATATAAATAAGGTCAGGTGCTAAAGCACTGTGAGGTTTGCGCACTTTGGCTACAAAGATATCAGCTGCAACGGCTGTTTGTAGTAGTAAACCCCGTAAGTGGTTTTCCTTAAGTTTACTGACTTTTTTTGTTTTGATAAGTGAGTCAAGCGTTAACCCATCAAGCGCTTCGAAGGCAAAAAACAAAATTCCGCCACGTTCTATGAAATAGCCATAAATAGAGACGATATGTTTATGGCGTAAGTTCTTCGCTTGAATTATTTGCTGTTTGAATGCGGCCAAAAGGCCTTTGTGTTTTGTAAGGCTTGCAGAAAGCACAATGATTGAAACTGCTGTAGGGCTGGGGGTACTAATGTCGTCTGCTTGCCAGAACTGTCCAAGAGGATGAGCGGTGGCGGTTCCTTTAAGCTTGAATTTGTGATGTTCTGGGCCAATGACTTGTCCATCATTTAGCGCATTATTGTGTGATTGTTTATCCATTGCCCATTCCTGCCTATATATCTGCATTTATAATAGACAACAATGGGCAAACTTTTAAGTAAAATCAGCGGTTTATCTAATCAGTCTCTAAAGGGGGGAAGCTTTTAACCAGCTCATCAACAGCTTTTAATTGAGCGAGATAGGGTTCGAGTTTGTCCAGCGGTAGTGCACAAGGGCCGTCACATTTAGCTTCTGATGGGTTTGGGTGAGCTTCAAGAAATAGACCTGCGATTCCTTGGGAAATACCGGCTCGTGATAATTGTGCTACTAGCCCTCTACGGCCATCAGCTGAATCAGAACGCCCTCCCGGAACTTGTAGTGCATGTGTAGCATCAAACATAATAGGGTAGCCAAATTCTTTCATGGTGGAGAACCCGAGCATGTCAACGACTAAATTATTATAGCCAAATGTAGAGCCTCGTTCGCACAGAATTAAACGGTCATTGCCTGCTTCACGACATTTATGAAGGATGTGCTTCATTTCATGAGGAGCTAAGAACTGGGCCTTTTTAATATTAATGACAGCACCGGTTTCGGCCATGGCTTGTACAAGATCAGTTTGGCGTGAAAGGAATGCTGGTAATTGGATAATGTCACATACTTGAGCGGCTGGAGCTGCTTGATGAGGCTCGTGCACGTCTGTAATGAGTGGGACATTAAAGGTGTTTTTTATTTCTTCAAGAATTTTTAAACCTTCATCTAAACCCGGCCCTCGAAAGGATGTTAATGATGAGCGATTGGCTTTATCAAAAGAGGCTTTAAATACATAAGGGATATTTAACTTTTCAGTGACAGTTACATAGTGCTCCGCAATTTTTAATGCAAGATCCCTTGATTCCAGCACATTCATACCACCGAATAAAACCATTGGTTTATCATTTGCTATTTGGTGCGTGCCTACCTGAATGACTTTCTGTTCCATGATATTTAACCTGATAAAAGCTCAAAACAGATATTATACGTGAAGCTTTGATAAAATATGCATGTAATAAATCTAAGCTGAGAAATGGGTGTTTTATGGATGTAGAAGACAGGAAGCGTTTAGGTGATTGCATGGAGTTATTGCACTCATATAACACGCTACAGTTAGCGACTGTGGATGCTAACGGGTTGCCACATATAAGTTATGCTCCTTTTATTCGACAGGATACAAATTTTTTTATATTTGTTAGTCAGTTAGCTGGTCATACTCAGCGTTTGAAAGAGTCAACCAATGCCAGTGTAATGGTTATTAAAGACGAGGCTGGTAGTCGAAACCTGTTTGCACGTGAGCGCTTTGTTGCTGATGTGGTCGCCTCTACTGTAGAGCCCGCCGAAATAAAAAGCATTTTGGATGCAATGGAGATTACCTTGGGAAATACGGTGGCCCTGTTGAGGTCTTTGCCTGATTTTATTCTTTTTAGGCTAACGGTTACTAAGGCGAAGTACATAGCTGGCTTTGGTAAAGCGTATCAAGTGGATTTATGTAGACATACCGTAGCTCATATAAGCGCTGAAAGCTTAGCTAAGCCTTAGGAGAGTATTAGCTGAAAAAAGAAATAACCTTCACCGATAAATAAACTTAGTGCTCCAAGAGCGTACCAGCCATAACGTGTGGCTAATTTTTCTTCATCAAATGTAGAAATTAAATATGGGTGTTCTTTTTCAGAAGGGCAAGATAAAACGTGCATGGTAGGGGTTGCAGCCATTTCTGTGCGGCGTTTAATAGCCTCTTGGTGAGCTGCATTTTGTACGTTCGTCCATTCCTGCATATCAAGTTTTTGGTTATTATCTGTGTCGAAGCGCGCTAACAATTCAGTATATGATTGCTTCCATTCACGAATCACTTCGCCTGATATTTGCTCCAGAGGAGGTAGATGACGTCCTCCGCCAACACTTTGAAATTGTCCCAATGCATAGACTTTTTCATGAGAAAATAACAAGCTTTCTTGATACCTATACCGTGAACCTCCTATATCTTGTGTGAGAAATGTTGTTAGTTTAAAGCCTGAAGGAGCAGCAGCAGATCCATTTGGATGAGGAGTGTCTCCGTACCACGTACGAGAGTTCTGCGTACGAATAGTCGCTCCTGTTGGGTCTATAAGGCCAGTATCTGTTCCGTCATTGACTTGGAACCAAGCCGTTGATCTTCCGCTGTCTTCAATGTGCCAGGTTTTGGTTTTTCCGCTGCTTTTTAGGCGAGCTACACTATATTGATACCAAACACATTGCCTTCCTGAAAGTGGTGCTATTAGTGGCCCATCTTCGTTTTCTAAGATATGAGCACTTATTTCAACATAGCCTTGGTGTGCGGAGCGTATTTTTGAAGTAGGAGTGCCTGTGATTAAGCGGTAGTGCTTAAGAAATGCGAAACCTTTCCATAGAGTTGCCGCGATTGCGGCAACTAAAAGGAGAAGGATTAAGGCTATTTTAGTCATCATTATTGGGTGTGATTTTAATTTCTTTGAAAAAGCTGACCAATATTTACATCGCTTATTTCTTCCTCTTTAAACTCAAGGAGGTCACGAAGAGTAAAGTTCATCTGTCTGGCAATAACTAGATCAGGGAACTGCTCAATGCGAACGTTGTAGATATTAACGGAAGCATTGTAGAACTCTCGGCGATCAGCAATGGAGTTTTCTAACCCCGAGATTCTTCCTTGCAAGTGTTGAAATGATTCACTGGCTTTCAGGTCTGGATAATCTTCTGCTAAAGCAAATAAGTTGCCTAAACCTAAACGTAGTTGCGACTCTGCTTGGCCTAGCCCTTTTAAATCTTGTTTTTCACGTGCATTTGATACTTGAGACCGAGCTTCAATAACCTGGTTTAAAGTTTCTTGCTCATATTGCATGTACTCACGACAGGTCTCAACTAATTTGGGAAGTTCATCATGTCGTTGTTTAAGTAGAACATCGATGTTTGACCATGCTTGTGCAACATTGTGCTTTAATCGAACCAAATTGTTATAAAGGGAAATTACGTAAAAAGTAATAACTACTATGGCAGCGATAAAAATTAGAGTACCTGGTTCCATTAAAGTAAAGCCTCTTACAAGTCTAAAAAATAAGGATAGCAGAATAAGCGTTAAACGTTGCCTTCGATCATTTCTACAGCCACCGTTTTAATGATGAAAGCAGCTAGCCCTAAACCTAATGCAAAAAAAAGTACAAAAGTTCCAAATTTCCCTGCGTTAGAGCGTTTAGCTAAATCGTAAATAATAAAGAAAATAAAGCATGAGAAAACAATAATCCCGATATTTAGCATCAGGCCTTCGATTTCAGCTAGGCGCATATTAAAAACCAACGTTTATAAAAGAAATTGCGCGGTATTATACGCAATTTTTCCACAGTTTCCGAATCAGCTGAAAGGTGTTTTTTTGTTGGGTGTGATGCTGTTGAAATGCCTACTCGTTATACACCTAAGCTAGCGGCTAACGTTTCACTTTTGCTTATCAACATAGGAAGTGCTTCAGCGATCATATCGACAGGTAAATTATGATCCCCCCAGTTTTTCATAATACAGTTGGCGTGAATGTGTGCTTTAAGGTCATTCGTACTGAAGTCTTTCCAGTCAGATGTTTTACTTGTCATTACGCTGAGAAAGTCGGCGAATTGGATAATAAGCACTAATTCCCGAAAGGCTTGAGGTGCTTTGTCGTTTTCACAAATATCATAGTTGTGATGGTGTCTGACTACACTTGAAACAATATTAGGAAGGTGCAATTTCTGGCAGGCAATGTAACCAATCTCAGAGTGAGATGTACCCAGAATCTGTTTTTCAACTAAGGGTAATTCATTGGCTGAACCCCATCCTTGAGCATCGGTTTGGTCAAGCGCTGTCGGTGCAAATTGGAATAAGACAAAGCGTCCGATGTCATGTAGTAAACCACACATATATGCCATTTCAGGGTCTACATCATGGTGATGGGTTATTTTACTTATGAACGAAGCTATCATCGCTGTTTCTATTGAGTGCTTCCAAATCAACTTGTGCTCAGGATGTGATGGAACAAAAACTTTTGATACAGACAATGTTGTTATCAGGTTAACGATTGTTTGTGAGCCAACACGGGTAAGCGCTGCTTGTAGACTGGTGATTGCATTATTCGGTGAGGAGGCTGCCGAATTCGCATAGCTAAGTATAAAGCTTGCTAAAGGAGGATCTGTTTTAGCAAGGCTATGTACCTGATCATAGAATTCGTCATCATCAGAATTTAACTTCATCAGCTGAAATAAAACCCCAGGCAACATGGGAAGTTGATCAATATTACGCGTAATCTTTTCAAGATTCGATGTTGCTTTATTTGCTAATGAATCGTCGGACATTGACGCCTCAAATGATCTGAAAATAGAATTTCGTTACTTGACGATTCCTAAGAAAGAGTAGAAAGCGCTAAGTTTATAAGAAGATACCAGCGGCAGTTAGTCTTGTTAAATTAAGCTTTAGTAAAAATGCTCAAAAAAATGGCTAAATATGCGTGCGTGGAAACTAAGTATGTAAAGAAGTGTAGCTAAAACCCATGTGTTTATAAAGGATGATGCTTATTTTGAGTGTGATATGAGTGATGCAAGAATTCTTAGTGCTGAATCTGAGAGGTTGGGCTGATGTAAACGTAGAGCCGCTGCAGTTTTTTTCAGGTGTATAAGAGTAGATAAAAATGGTGGTGAGGGGTGGATTCGAACCACCGAAGCTCGCGCGTCAGATTTACAGTCTGATCCCTTTAGCCACTCGGGAACCTCACCAGAAGGGAGGCGAATAATAGACTTATAAAAAGAATTTGTAAACGATTAAATGCCACTTAATGGCATGTTTTTTTCACATGGAAGATATATTTCATCTCTGAAATATTATTGAAATTATTTTTTTTGAGGGTTGATTTTTAGCGCTGCCGCATGAGGCCTGTATTTGCGTCTGGTATAACAAAACTCGGCACAATAGGTAAGGAAAATCAAGACAGAAATAAGCTTGAAATAAAGACTGATATGGCTATATTTAGTGTCAGTTAGCAAATGATGTACAAGATGTTGTGTGTTTTTTGCGACTACTGTTAATTTAGTTACGTACAAAAAGCTATAAAAAATTCGTCTTTAATAATTATTATATCTGTCGGAACAAAAGAGCCTCTTATGCAGCAAGATTTGATGGTCACTAAACGTGACGGGCGTCGTGAGAAAATTGATCTGGAAAAAATTCATAGGGTTGTGATTTGGGCAGCAAACGGATTAGACCAAGTTTCGCCTTCTGAGGTAGAGCTAAAAGCCCATATACAATTTTACGACGGCATCAAAACTTCTGATATACATGAAACGCTGATTAAGTCTGCTGCTGATTTAATATCAGAAAATGCACCTGACTATCAGTATTTGGCAGCTCGACTAGCTATTTTTCATCTGCGTAAGCGTGCTTTCGATAGTTTTGATGCGCCTCATTTATTTGATCATGTTACTAGCATGGTCGAAATGGGGCGTTATGATCGACATTTAATCGATGATTATAGTCGCGAAGAACTTAACCAGTTGAATGATGCTATCGATCATTCGCGTGATATGAACTTCAGTTACGCAGCTGTTAAGCAATTAGAAGGCAAGTATTTAGTACAAAACCGTGTCACGGGCGAAATATACGAAAGCCCTCAAATTTTGTACATGCTAGTGGCCGCTTGTTTATTTGCGTCATACCCGACAGAGACTCGTCTGGGGTATGTGAAGCGTTTCTATGATGCGACCTCATTGTTTAAGCTATCTTTGCCTACACCCATTATGGCGGGTGTACGCACGCCTACGCGCCAGTTTAGCTCGTGTGTGCTCATTGAGTGTGGCGATAGTCTTGATTCTATTAATGCCACGGCTAGCTCTATTGTTAAGTATGTCTCACAGCGTGCAGGTATTGGTATTAATGCGGGCCGTATTCGTGCAATTGGCAGCCCCATTCGCAATGGTGAAGCTTTCCATACAGGTTGTATTCCTTTTTATAAGCATTTCCAGACAGCCGTTAAGTCATGCTCTCAAGGTGGAGTGAGAGGAGGTGCAGCAACGTTATTTTATCCAATATGGCACCTAGAAGTTGAATCGTTGCTGGTATTGAAAAATAACCGTGGAGTGGAAGAGAACAGAGTTAGACACTTGGATTATGGTGTTCAGTTGAACAAACTGATGTACCAGCGTCTTATTAAAGGTGGGAACATAACATTGTTCAGTCCACACGAAGTACCTGGCTTATATGATGCATTCTTTGCGGATCAAGACGAGTTCGAACGTCTATATGAAATGTACGAGCAGGACCCTGCTATTCGTAAAACAACTATCAAGGCAGTTGAACTGTTTGGGCTTTTAGCATCAGAGCGTGCTTCAACGGGTCGTATTTACATACAAAATGTTGATCACTGCAATACGCATAGCCCTTTTGACCCGTCTGTTGCTCCTATAAAGCAATCCAATCTTTGTTTGGAGATTGCGCTACCGACTAAAGCAATGAACGATATTAAGGATGAAGAAGGTGAAATTGCTCTTTGTACATTATCTGCGTTCAACTTGGGTGCTTTGAATGATATTGATGAGCTTGAAGAACTCTCCGATTTAATCGTCAGAGCTCTCGATAATTTATTGGATTATCAGGACTACCCGATTATAGCGGCGCAAAATGCGACAGATAATCGTCGCACGTTAGGCGTTGGTGTAACAAATTTTGCTTACTATTTGGCTAAGAATCAGACGCGTTATTCTGATGGTTCGGCTAATGGCTTAGTGCATCGCACATTTGAGGCTATTCAGTATTATATGCTTAAAGCCTCAAATCAATTAGCAAAAGAGAAAGGGCCTTGCCTGAAGTTTCAAGAGACCACTTATGCTAAAGGCATTTTACCCATTGATACTTATAAGCGTGAAGTTGATGAATTTTGCGAAGAGCCATTGCATTACTTCTGGGAAACATTGCGTGAAGACATTCGTGAATTTGGACTACGAAATAGTACGTTAACCGCGTTGATGCCTTGTGAGACATCATCACAAATAACGAATTCTACGAATGGTATAGAACCCCCACGTGGCTATGTGTCAGTTAAAGCAAGTAAAGACGGTATTATGAAGCAGGTGGTGCCTGATTATACTCAGCTTAAAGATAGCTATGAATTACTTTGGGATATCCCCAATAACGAAGGTTATTTGCAACTGGTTGGCATCATGCAAAAGTTTGTCGACCAGTCTATTTCTGCGAACACCAATTATGACCCGAGTAATTACCCAGGTGATAAAGTGCCAATGAAGCAATTGTTAAAAGACCTACTCACGGCTTATAAATATGGTGTGAAGACACTGTATTACCACAATACACGTGATGGTGCTAAAGATCAGCAGGACGATGACGGTTGCGAAAGCGGCGCCTGCAAATTATAAAATAGATCTCTGAGTGCAGGTGTCGAGTATTGTAGCTACTGGCATCTGCTGAACCTCTTGTTGAATGAATTAGCAGATTATTAACGAATGTCTTATTCTACTTTTAATCCAAGTGACCACGATGCGACGCTGGAACCTATGTTTTTTGGCCGCAGTGTCAATGTAGCGCGTTACGACAAACAGAAATATCCTATTTTTGAAAAGCTAATTGAAAAACAGTTGTCTTTTTTTTGGCGTCCAGAAGAAGTTGATTTATCGACTGATCGAAAAGATTTTATGAATATGCCTGAGCATGAGCAGCATATCTTTTTAAGCAATCTTAAATATCAAACATTATTGGACTCTGTCCAAGGGCGCTCTCCTAATGTTGCCTTCTTGCCAATTGTCTCTTTACCTGAGCTAGAGACGTGGTTCGAAACCTGGGCTTTTAGTGAGACCATTCATAGCCGCTCATACACTCACATTATCAGAAACATCATTACTGAGCCTTCTGAAGTGTTTGATGAGATCGTAACAAATGAGGAAATTGTAAAAAGAGCAGCATCGGTTACACGTTTGTATGATGAGTTGATCGAGTTGACAAGCGTTTTCTCTGTTCATGGTGTCGGACAGCACGTCATTGCTGGAAAAGCCTATGATGTCAGCATGCGCAATTTGAAGAAGAAGCTGTACTTAACCATGGTTTCAGTCAATGTGCTGGAAGCTATTCGTTTCTATGTTAGCTTTGCCTGCTCATTTGCCTTTGCTGAGCGTGCAATTATGGAAGGTAATGCCAAGATCATTAAGCTGATTGCGCGTGATGAGGCATTACACCTGACAGGTACACAGCATATTTTGAATATTTTGGCTTCAGGTGCTGATGACCCTGAATTTAAAGAGATAGCCGTTGAATGCAAAGATGAAGCTATTGCTATTTTTGCTGAAGCTGCACAGCAAGAGAAAGAGTGGTCAACTTACTTATTCCGTGATGGCTCAATGATTGGTTTGAATGCAAAAATTCTAAGTGATTATGTAGAGTACATTACCAACGTACGTATGCGTGCTCTTGGCTTTGATGACATGTTTCCTGCGACACAAAACCCATTACCATGGATGAATGCTTGGTTGAGTAGTGATAACGTTCAGGTAGCACCCCAGGAGTCTGAAATTAGTTCTTATCTGGTTGGTCAAATAGATAACCAAGTTGATGAGTCTGACTTTGATGATTTCGACCTGTAAGGAATAAAAGATGGCCATTCCTAGAATCAAAGTGAACCACCACCATACTTTCTATTATCAGTATGAATCGACGTTACTCGATGCGCTGGAAGTCCAAGAAATTCCAGCACCCTATAATTGTCGTGGTGGATATTGTGGATGTTGTAAGGTTCGCTTAATTGATGGTGAAGTTGAATATGTCCAGGAAACACTACTGGATATGGATGAGGGTGAAATACTGACGTGTTGTTGTGTGCCTAAAACTCATATAGAGATAGAAATTCCAGAGTCTTAACAGATTCTCACTGCTCCCATCTTTTAAATGCCTTTTTCTTTCTGTAAATGCTTTTTTTGCTAAAGAGAGGGGCTTTCATGATTTTATTCACTGCGCAATCGCTTTTCACCAAGAGCCCTATAAATAATTAAATTATTAGTGTTATTTTTTGCGTCATCCACAAAGTGAATTATTAAGCTAATACTAATTGAAAAAACAATAGTCAAAATTGATATTTACCTATTGTAATATTTAAGATGTTGATTTAATTAGCTATTTTCTTTCTGTGTGAAATTCGGACAATTTAACAAAGAGTGACTAATGGCGGGCGTTGCAGGCATCTACTCAAAACATTTCCACAGAACTATCCACAGAATCTGTGGGTAACTTTTCCATCTGATAAGTTGTAGCTTTTGTCGTCAATAGCTATCAATTTCTGTTTTATCTTTGTACTCACAAAGATCCTCAATGAGACAGCTTCCACACTTTGGTTTACGTGCAACACATACATATCTGCCATGAAGAATCATCCAGTGATGAGAGTCCACTAAAAACTCCTTCGGGATAACTTTTAGTAGCTTTTTTTCAACGTCGATAACATTTTTTCCTGGGGCAATTTTTGTGCGATTACCCACTCTAAAAATATGTGTGTCTACAGCCATAGTTGGCTGGCCAAAAGCAGTATTAAGGACAACATTCGCCGTTTTTCTTCCTACCCCAGGTAATGCCTCTAATGCTTCTCTATTGTCAGGGATGATTGACTGATGTTGTTCAACTAGAATGCGGCAGGTTTTAATGATATTTGCGGCTTTGGTATTGTACAGCCCAATAGTTTTTACGTAGGTTTTAAGAGTCTCTAACCCTAAATCAAGGATTGCTTGCGGTGTGTTGGCTATTGGGTAAAGTTTGCGAGTTGCTTTATTAACACCGACATCCGTTGATTGCGCTGATAGTAGAACAGCAATCAGTAATTCGAAGGGGGTGCTGTATTCAAGCTCGGTAGTTGGGTTGGGGTTGTTATCTCGCCAGCGAGTAAATATTTCATGTCGAATTTGTTGATTCATATAGCATCATCCCTCGTTATAAAAGAGCGCATATTCTTAGCTAATGTGAAGGTGGCGTTGTCTCTATGCTTTGAGAGTAGTTACCTGATTTCGGCCATTTAGCTTGGACTTATAGAGTGCTTGGTCTGCCATGTGAATCCATTGCTCATGATTTTCGAACTTACTACTAATTTCGGTTAACCCCATGCTGAGCGTGAAATTAATGTTATGTTCGTAATGTGTCACAGTGAGGCTGTTTATTCTTTCTTGCAGCCTTTTAACGACGTGTGTGGCTTTGGTTGCGTTAGTGCCTAGCAGTAGTATTGCAAACTCCTCACCGCCATAGCGTCCTACTCTGTCGGTGAGGCGTGTAACATCTTTAAGGGTTTTAGCTAATTGACGGAGAACTTCATCACCCGCAGGATGCCCATAGGTATCATTTACTTTTTTGAAGTGATCAATGTCAATCATTAGGAGTGAGGATGTTAAATCTACGCGAGTAAATCGTTGAAATTCCTCTTGTAAGCAGTTTTCCCAAAAACCTCGATTATAAAGGCCTGTTAGTAAATCTGTTTGGCTTAGCTGCTTAAGCCTTGTATTAGCCACCTCAAGAGCTTGTCGACCCATTGCTGCATCAGTAACGTCGTAAACCAGAATACCTATGTGCTCTATTTTTCCGGAGGGAGAAGAAAGCGGGATGAGAGTGATATTCTGATACATGTAAGGAGCATCACTGGTTAACGGCCGGTAGCTTTTAAATTTCAAAAGGTAAGGCTTTTGTTCCCAAGTAATAAATGAGCGATTGTTAAGAAGAAACACTGAGTCAATTTTGTGTTTAAGCCATGATGATGACAGTTCAGGAAAAGCTCCAAAGAGAACCTTGTTATATAGTTCTGCATGTAAGACACCTGAATGGTTTTCCATAAAGGTGTTCCACTGCGTTATTCGGTAGGATTTATCAAGAATAATCAAACCTACGTCGAGCGTTTGTAATAAGCCTAGCTGCAGATGCAGATCTTCTATGCTTTGATCAGTTTCTTGTGTGCTCATTCGAAATACTGCGCCCGTTCATTTAACGCATCTAGTGAATCTTCTGTAAATAACAAAAGGAGATCGCACTTTATGGAAAACTCTTCAATGTGGTAGCCAATCTCTATTGACAATGTTTTATCCCAGCGCTGTTGTGTGTCGTTATCTTCATTCATTGCTTCAGAAAGGCTTAGTATCGCAGGTGCGTTTTGGCTAAAATTTATATCTAGTTGGTTGGCAAAACTGTTAAGAAATGCACCGCTGAGCACATTTGCTAGATCAACAAGTATTTCCTTTTCGGCTTCATTGTTAATGGCGTCTTCATACTTTAAAAGTTTAGCCATGTCGTGAATGCAAGATTCACTGAACATTAGAAGTACTTCGCCGGCAATTCCAGAGCTTATAAAGCCTTGGCTAACAATCGCGCCGTTATCATCATTTGAATGACTAAGTAATATCATGTTGAGCTCATTCGCGCTAATGAGGGCTACACGAGGGATAGGTTGTTTGACAAAGACTTTGAGAAGCCGGGCTAGGCGATCTGCAGCTTGCCCCATGGCAACATTGGACAGCTCCTGATAGTAGCCTTGTAGGTCAGAGGTCATATCAGTGGGTAACTGTTCGGCCAGTTCTATTTCGCCAATTTCACTTGCGAGACCGTATTGATGTAAAACATCATTAACATGATTGGCATTGATTGGCTTTTTTATGAAGTCGAGAGCCCCCATGTTTTTAACACGTTTATAGGCATCGGGTTGGATGTCACCCGAAACAACGATTACCATTGTTGGTAAATCTTCTCTCTTAATACACTCTAATAATTGGTAGCCATCCATAAAAGGCATATTTAAATCAAGAAAAAGTAAATCTCCTTTTCCTTGGTGAATGGCATCAAGTGCCTCTGCTCCATGCTCAGCAAAGGTGATGCTTACATTCCAGCCTTGTAAGGCGCGGGCCATTTGTTTTCTGGCAAGGCTTGAATCGTCACAAATAATCACCGGGAAGGAGGTGTTCAATATGTCGCCCTAGTATGGTTTATATAACCTTAATTCTGCCAGTTATTTCAAAAAATACAATGCCTTATCTAGATTGGTTTAACTTATGTGGCCCGTAACTCTGACACGCTTGTTAATGGGGATCTCGCTTTGTGTGGGGGCGTTCGCGAGCAGGCGGTCTTTAAGACGTTTGTCTATAATGTTTTTCAGTGCTATGAGTAGCCCTAATCCAACAAATGCTCCGGGGGGTAAAATGGCGAATAGAAACCCTTTGTAGTCGTCTATAAGAACGATAGTCCAGTTATTAGCCATTGGACCAAACAGTAAATGCATATCAGCAAATAAAGTTCCTGAACCAAGAGCTTCGCGTAGGCCTCCTAAAATCACAAGCACGATGGTGAAACCGACGCCCATCATTGCGCCATCTAGTAAAGATGCTGAAACAGGGTTTTTTGATGCAAAAGCATCGGCTCGTCCCATGATGACGCAATTAGTTACGATTAATGGAATGAATATACCCAGTATTTGATATAGCTCGTAAGTGACAGCCTGCATTAGCAGCTCAATACAAGTAACAAAAGAAGCAATGATCATTACAAAAATAGGCAGTCGTACTGCATCGGGTACAAACTTCCTAAATGTAGAAATAGTTAGGTTGGAGCCTATTAATACTAAAGTGCTGGCGATACCTAAGCTGATTGAGTTAACAACGGACGCTGTTACCGCCAGTAGAGGGCATAAACCTAACAATTGCACTAAAGCAGGGTTGTTATGCCAAAGCCCATCTAGCGTTATTTTACGATAATCGATGCTCATGAAGCCTCCTTCATCGGCTTTGGGCTTAACAGTAGATCACGGTTTTTCTTGAAAAAGCGTAGTGCTTGGCCGACAGCATTAACGACAGCACGTGGCGTGATGGTGGCTCCAGTGAATTGATCAAATTGACCACCATCTTTTTTGACCGCCCAGCTAGAATCGTTTGAACTTATCATGCTTTTTTCGTTAAAACTCATGATCCAATCAGACTTTCTAAGATCGATTTTATCACCTAACCCCGGTGTTTCCTTATGTGATAACACGCGAACTCCGGCAACGGAGTTGTCTGCATTAATGCCAACAATTAATGATATATCGCCAGAATAGCCGTCAGGTGACATTACAGGAACAATAACGGCTTTCACTTTGTTGTCACGTTTGGCTTGATAGATTTTAGCAAGCGGGTATCCCAGCTCCGGTGCTTCAATGCTGATAACATCTTGTAAAAGGTCGTTATCAATACTGTCGCGCGAAATTATTTCATATAATGCTTTTGCTTGTTGTGCTCGCTCGTTCTCAATAATTTGATCCTTAGTGGATACTTGAGTAATAGCAATAAGCCCTGCCGTCACAATGGCAAAGATAGAGATGCCTACCGTATTTTCCCGTAGCGAAGTCAGGAGTTCCATTAAATCTTCTCCTTCATGCCACGTTTAGATGCTTTATGGCCATAAGCGCGTGGTTGTGTGTATTGGTCAATAAAAGGTGCGGCAAGATTCATTAACAAAATGCTAAACGCTACTGCGTCTGGGTAGTTGCCCCAAGTACGAATAATATAGATTAAGCTGCCAATACCAATGCCGAACCATATTTTCCCTTTGTTACTTGTAGCAGAGGATACGGGGTCAGTTGCTATAAAGAATGCTCCAAGCATAGTTCCGCCTACAGTTAAGTGGAAGAACGGGTCAGCATAGGTGTCAGGTGAGATGATATAAAAGAAGGTCGCTATACCGCCTAAAGATAATAAAAAAGCTGCAGGGGTATGCCAGGAAAAAATCTTTTTGTAAAGTAGCAAAACACCGCCCATCGCATAGGCCGCACTAACAGCATGCCATGCGCCAACATTGGCAAGTACATCTGATGCTCTCCAGGCTTCTTCAGTTGTCAGTCCGCCGCGATGGCGCATTTCATCAAGTGGTGTAGCGGAAGTAAAAGCGTCGGCATGTTCTACCCAACTGCCAAAAATCAGTGAGAATGTGTCAGTGAAGGCTAATATATTCCAGCCTTCGCCATACAGCATAAAAGGCGCTGTCCAGCGGGTCATTTCAACTGGAAATGATATCAATACCAAGGCATAAGCAACCATGGCAGGGTTGAAAGGATTTTGCCCAATGCCGCCATAGAGTTGTTTGGCGATAACAATAGCAACAAATACGGCAACGGCGGTTAACCACCAGGGCGCAAAAGGTGGAAGTGCTAAAGCTATCAAAACTGCTGTCAAAATAGCGCTGTTATCTCTCAAGTAAAAAGAGAGTGGTCGGTTACGTGCTCGGATACAAAGTGCTTCAAAAGTAATGGCTAAAGCAGACGCCCAAACAATATTAATCAAGGTCCCCCAGCCAAAGAAAAAGGTCATCGCCAGTATGCCGGGCAGTGTGGCTAAAATAACCAGACGCATAATGCCAGCAGTGCTTGTTGGCTTATGTACGTGGGGCGATGTGATGCGAATCAGTGCCATAATCTATCGCATATCCTATTCAAATTGGCTAAGAGTATTGTTAAATTGGGTTGCTTGCTGTTGCGCAGCTAGTAGTTCGGTCTGTAACGCATTAAGTTCAGCAGGTTCGGCTTCTTGGGCTTTTTTAATGCTACGTTCAAGCTTAGTCACTGCTGCGCGAGCGAGGGCTGCATCTATTTTTAATTTTTTAAGGTCAATGCCTTGAGCTGCAGCCGCCTTAATTTTTCCTTCTTCTTCGGCATCTAATTGTGCTTTTGCATCTTTATGAAGCTGCGTCAGTCGAACTATTTCTTGCTGTAGCTCACCGGCTTGCTCTGAATCCGCTTCGGCTGAGGCGAGCAAGGTTTCCGTTTTTTTAAGCTTGGTACGCATGATTGAGACATTTTGCTTCAGTGCTTTTAAGTCAGCGGGTGTACGTGCAGTTGGCTGCGGTTCGAAGCTTTGTGCAGGAGCCTCCGTTGCTTTAGGAGCGCTTAATGTTTCAGCTGCTTCTTGAGCGGCAAGCGCTTCTGTGTATTTTGCTTTAAGTTTTTCTACACCTGCTTTCATCTTTTCAGCGGCGGGGCTGCTATTAGCAATGGCAGTTTCAAGTGCAGCTTCAGCTTTTTTAAATGTCCCTAGCGCTTTATCAGTAGATTCTTTTAAGGCAGGAAGAGGGTTGCTAGAACTTGAACTGGCAGCATCGGTTTCTGCATTAGCAAAGACCAGCTGTGCTGCGACAGACTTCTCTTCTAGCTGTGCCACGGTCGCGCGTAAAGTGTCGGCGCCATCGTGGCCTTTGTCTTCGGCTATTTTTAATGCCTGTTGTGCTTTCTTTAATTTGGTTCTGGCCACAGCTGCTTGAGTTTTTAGCTGTTTGATATCTGGAGCGACAGAGGTTGCCGGTGCTTGTATGCCTGATTCCGCTAGTTCAAGGGCTTTCTGCGCCTCTTCTGCTGCATGTTCGGCCTGTTTATACTGAAGGTCGAGCTGAGCAATATTATCGCTACTGTCTGCTTTAGCCGCTTCCAATGCTGATAGTGCTTTTTTTAGTTTTGTGCGTGTAATTGCTGCTGCTGTTTTCAGTTGCTTTATATTATCTTCAGGTGTTTGTGCTGCAGTTTCACTGCTTGCTTTCTTAGCTGCTTGAGTTTTTGCTGCCTGCGCTGCACGCTCTTTGCGACGTATTTCTTTATCAAGAACCGCTTGTTCTAAACGTGCTTGTCTTGCCTCAAAACGCTGTCGAGCTTGATCTGATTTTCGTTGCTCTGCTTCCTCATCTCTTATTTCATTTTTGGCAAAACGATAGTATTGAACAAGTGGTATATTGCTGGGGCACACGTAGGAGCATGCGCCGCACTCGATGCAATCAAATAAGTTGTGATGTTTTGCTTTTTCAAACTCACGACTTTTAGAGAACCAAAAAAGTTGCTGAGGGAGTAATTCTGCGGGGCATGCTTGTTCGCATAAACCGCAGCGGATGCAGGCTTGTGACGGTGGCGCTGGTGGCATTTCTTCTTTAACAGCGGCAATAATGCAGTTTGATGTTTTGATGATAGGAATCGCATCATCTTCAATCGTGAAGCCCATCATTGGGCCGCCCATAACTAGTCTACTGAGTGTGTTGTGGTTAACTTGAGCCGTTTCAAGTAAGTCGTTAATTGGAGTACCAATAAGCGCTTCAAGATTTTGTGGTTTCCCGACGGCGCCTCCTGTGACGGTAACGATACGAGATATCAGAGGAGTGCCGTGATGTACTGCTTGGTTAATAGCAGCTACTGTTCCAATGTTTTGGCACACAATGCCGACATCCGCAGGGATACGACCGCTGGGGACTTCCACGCCTGTTAATAAGCGCACCAGCTGCTTTTCACCACCTGAGGGGTATTTAGTGGGTACGACTACAATATCTATATTTAATTTTGTGTGGCGTAATGCATCTTCAAGCACACGAATGGCATGCGCCTTGTTGTCTTCGATGCCAATTAAAATATGGGTTGGGTTGAGCAAGTAGTTGATAACCTCAATACCCCCTACAATTTGCTCAGCACGTTCTCGAATGAGCATGTCGTCAGCTGTAATGTAGGGCTCGCACTCTGCGGCATTGATAATCAAGGTGTTAACAATATGGTCATCGCCTAGGTGTAACTTAACATCTGTAGGGAAGCCGGCACCGCCCATACCTGCAATACCGTGGTTGCGAATGTAGTTGATCAACTCCAATGGGGGAAGAGAGCGATAGTCTGCCAGCCCTTGATGTGGTATCCACTGATCTTGGCCGTCAGTTTTTATACTGATACAAGGTGCTTCTAAACCAGATGGGTGAGGTACCGATTGTGGGCTGATGTCTGTAATGGTGCCTGAGCTTGATGCATGTATAGAAACACTGATTCTACCTTGTGCTTCAGCAATCATTTGACCTTTTAATACCTGTTCTCCTACATGGACGCATGGCTTGGCGGGCGCGCCAATATGCTGCTGAATAGGGATAGTCAGCTGTTCAGGTACGGGGGCTAGGCGAATAGGTGCACGTGTTGATTGTTTTTTATTCTCAGGTGGGTGAATGCCACCATGAAAAGCAAAAATTTTACTCATGATGACGCTCCTTCTTTGCTTGATGCGTGTGCAACAGAGCGGCCAGTATCGGTAGCGATCAGTTCTACACCAGGCACAGGTGGCGTCCACTTCCAGTTATTCAATGTGGTTTCAATGGGTAGCATATCTATACAATCAACGGGGCAGGGTTCAACACAAAGATCACACCCGGTGCACTCAGAAACAATGACGGTATGCATCTGTTTTGCAGCACCAAGAATGGCATCTACCGGGCAAGCTTGAATGCATTTGGTGCAACCAATGCATTCATCTTCTCGGATATATGCCACTGTTTTAATGCTTTCTTCACCATGTTCAGCATCAAGCGGAACCGCTTCAACATCTAAAAGATCGGCAAGGGCTTCAATAGTGCTTTGGCCACCAGGAGGGCATTTATTGATCTGCTCTCCATTGGCAATGGCCTCTGCATAGGGGCGACAACCAGGGTGGCCGCATTGGCCACACTGTGTCTGTGGTAAAAGGTCATCTATTTGGTCAACAATGGGGTTGCCTTCAACTTTGAATTTTACAGCAGCAAAACCAAGCACTAGACCAAAAACAACGGCTAAGCTAAGAAGAACTAGAATGGCAATTAATACAGCGCTCATTAATACAACCTGCTCAAAATTTAACCAGGCCAGTGAAGCCCATAAAAGCGAGAGACATAAGGCCAGCAGTAACCATGCCTATTGCAGCACCACGAAAGGGTGTTGGAACATCAGCAACAGCGACACGTTCTCGGATGGCCGAAAAGAGTATCAGTGCCAACGAGAATCCGACAGCGCCACCAAAACCATAGAAAATTGACTCCATAAAGCCGTTCTGTTTTTTGATATTTAACAGAGCAACACCGAGTACCGCGCAATTTGTAGTGATAAGGGGAAGAAATATCCCTAAGACTTTATGCAGTAAGGGGCTCGTTTTCTTAACGACCATTTCAGTGAACTGTACAACAACAGCAATCACTAAGATAAATGAGATAGTCCTTAAGTAGCCCAGCTCAAAGGGTAAGAGCAGGTAGGTGTAAACCAAATAGCTACATACTGAAGATAAAGTCAGTACAAAAGTAGTCGCTAGTGACATGCCCATAGCTGTTTCGAGTTTGTTGGAAACGCCCATAAACGGACAAAGACCAAGAAACTGAACCAGTACAAAGTTATTCACCAGCACGGTGCTAATTAAAATGAGAAGAAAATCTGTCATAATCACTGTATCAAAATGCGAAAATCCATCTAGGTTTCCCTGATAGATCTTCGAAATTAACAAAAGCTGAAGTGTACCTTAAACTGCGATGTTAGGCACAGTTTAAGGCTTGATTTAACTCAATGAGAGGGGCGTCTTAGCGACCGTTCTCGTTGGTTCGCATTATATTAGCTTCAGTTCCTGCAATTGCTGCATTACCACAGAGATCTGTTCGCTATCTTGCGGCAATTTATCCGTTTGAATAGTAAGGTCAGCAGTTTCAAGGTCGGTATCGGTAAGTACCAACAAACCATTCTGTTTTAACAGCCCGGCAACAGCGCTTGAGTTTTGTAGTAAGGCGGCGGGTAACGCATTTTTTGTGAGCGTTGCTACGTTACGCCCTGCTTTAAACAGTGCTTGTTCTAGAGAAAAGATTAGTGTCTGAGCAGAGTCAGCAGCACCTTCCACTTTAACGATGGCAGGTTGTTGGCCAAAGCGGCGTGCTTTTTGTTCTGCGCTCACTTGCGGTGAGTGGGACAGCGTTTGACTGGTATCTGTTTCGGTATCTATGATCATACCGGCAGCAACCGTCGCATTGCTTAAGCGATCAACAACAATAAACGAACCTGTGCCACGAAATGCCGTGTAATTATCCGCAAGAATAGGGCGTTCTAGTGTGATTTCGCACTGGCCAATCTCATTGAGTTCAAGTGTGGTCGAATCTGATTTTTCAAGCGTATTGACATCAATTTGATGGCGAATGGCGGTAACAGATCCGGCAGTACGGCTTGTTAACAGTTTAATGTCGTATGTTTTACCTTGTGTTAGTGGTTGTTCATCCATCCAAACCAGCGTTGCATCAAAGCGGTTGGTTGCCTTGGGGATGTTGTTACTATGAACGATGATGTCGCCACGAGAAATATCAATCTCATCTTCCAATGTCAGTGTGATGGACATTGGAGGAAATGCCTCTTGAAGCTCGCCATCAAAAGTGACAATAGATTTAACGCGTGAAGACTTACCAGAAGGTAACACCGTAACCGCATCGCCGGGTCTGACGATTCCAGATGTTAGCGTACCGCAATATCCTCGAAAGTCGAGATTAGGGCGGTTGACGTACTGCACTGGGAAGCGTAGTTCGTCGAAATTTTTGTCGCGTGCAATTTTAACGGTATTCAGCGTCTCCATTAAAGGAAGGCCTGTGTACCAAGGCATATGCTCAGAAGGGTTTACAACATTGTCACCCTTCAGTGCAGACAATGGTACGAACTGAATGTCAGGCAGGTTTAAGTCTGCTGTAAATGTTAAGTAATCAGTTTTGATCTGTTCATAACGCTCTTCGCTGAAGTCTACCAAGTCCATTTTATTGATGGCGACAATCGTGTGCTTAAGTCCTAATAACGACACAATAAAGCTATGTCGTTTAGTTTGTACTTGCACGCCATGGCGAGCGTCAATCAGGATGATCGCAAGATCACACGTTGATGCACCTGTTGCCATGTTTCGTGTGTACTGCTCATGCCCCGGGGTATCAGCAATAATAAATTTACGCTCAGCAGTAGAGAAGTAGCGGTAAGCTACATCAATGGTAATACCTTGTTCGCGTTCTGCTTGTAAGCCATCAACTAGCAATGCAAGGTCGAGTTCTTCACCCGCGTTACCTACGCGTGCGTTTTCACTTTGAATAGCGGCAAGCTGATCTTCATATATCATTTTCGAATCGTGCAGTAAGCGTCCGATCAGGGTGGACTTTCCGTCATCAACGCTGCCACACGTCAAAAAACGTAGTAGCTCTTTGTTTTCATGCTGATGAAGGTACGCTTCAATGTCGGTCGAAATCAGTTCAGATTGGTGGCTCATGGTATTAGTCTCTCAATTCAGTATCAGAAAATGGTTAGAAAATAGATGTTAGAAGTAACCTTCCATTTTCTTTTTCTCCATTGAGCCAGAAGAATCGTGATCGATGGCTCGACCCTGGCGCTCAGATGTTGTGGTTAGCAACATTTCCTGAATAATTTCCTGTAAAGAGCTTGCTTCCGATTCCACCGCTCCCGTTAACGGGTAGCAGCCTAATGTTCTAAAGCGAACTTTACGCATGACAGGGTGCTCGCCTTCTTCCAGTGGTAAACGCTCATCGTCAACCATGATCATCATGCCATTACGCTCAACAACTGGGCGCTCTTGTGCTAGGTATAGAGGTACAATTGGGATGCTTTCTAAATAGATGTACTGCCAGATATCTAACTCAGTCCAGTTGGATAATGGAAATACACGAATACTCTCGCCTTGATCAACACGGGTATTAAAAATATTCCATAGCTCCGGGCGTTGATTTTTTGGATCCCAACGGTGAAATTTGTCACGGAACGAAAATACGCGCTCTTTTGCACGTGATTTTTCTTCGTCACGACGTGCTCCACCAAAAGCAGCATCAAATTTATATTTGTTTAAGGCTTGTTTAAGCCCCTGAGTTTTCATTACATCAGTATGCTTGGAAGAGCCGTGTGTAAATGGCCCAACACCCATGTCTACGCCTTCTTTGTTGACATGTACAATCAAGTCCATGCCGGCTTCTTCTGCCATTTTGTCACGAAAAGAGATCATCTCCTTGAACTTCCATGTGGTGTCTACATGCATCAAGGGGAAAGGCGGTTTGCCCGGGTAGAAAGCTTTACGAGCCAGGTGAAGCATCACGGCGGAGTCCTTCCCAATGGAATAAAGCATTACTGGGTTATCAAACTCAGCAGCCACTTCGCGAATTATCTGGATGCTTTCAGCTTCCAGCTGTTTTAAATGGGTAAGACGGCGCTCTGGTATAGATGTCATCTGTGTATGCCTACTCGATTTATAGCTTGGTTAAGCAGACAGGCAGCTTGTGCTTGCCCATCTGTCATATGTTGCGGTGCATTATTACAGAGAGCTTTTGTTATTAAAAGTAATAAATAGAAATTCTGTTATTACTTTTAAGAATAAGCCGCATTTTCTCTATATTTCAAAAAAGAATAAGAAAGTGATAAATTATTATTTTCTGTTATATAAAAAAATGAGTATGATGGCGTTCTGATTCGTTTAGGGTGATGGGTACTAATTGTATGGAATTTGCTTACAGCTTCGCTGGGCTAGTTGTAGGGTTTATTGTAGGGCTGACCGGCATTGGTGGCGGTGCATTAATGACGCCGATTTTGATTGTGGTTTTTGGTATCCCCCCAATTGTAGCTGTGAGTACTGATCTGCTTTACGCCTCAGTTACCAAGTTCGGTGGAGTTTTTGCGTATGCACGTAAAAAATTGATTGAATGGCGAATCGTTATTTTATTGTTGTCTGGTAGTATCCCCGGCAGCTTGTTGACGTTGGAATACCTCAAAGGTCTCGCTGCTTTAGATGATATTGAACATCTAATGAATCTGACGTTAGGTATTTCATTGATATTGACCTCGGTAGCTGTATTTGGTCGTAATAAAATTCGTGAGTTCGCCCTTAAAGTAGAAGGACGAGCTTGGGTGGCGAAAGCAAAAAAAGTTCGCCCTGCAGTTACCTTGTTAACCGGTATTGTACTGGGCGGCTTAGTCACGCTGTCCTCTGTTGGTGCGGGTGCGCTAGGTACAGCAATGCTAATTACGCTATATCCGCGTATGAGTATGCCATCGATCGTTGGTACTGATCTTGTGCATGCCGTGGTGCTAACCGGGATTGCTGGAGCCGGGCATTATGGGATGGGCAGTGTTGATTTGTCTTTACTGGCTTATTTACTGTTGGGGTCACTACCTGGTGTGTTTATAGGTAGTCATATAGGTGCAAAACTGTCACCTAAAGTGATGCAGCCGATAATGGGTTCAATACTACTGGTTATCGGTGTGCGTTTTGTATTAGCTGGCTGAAATAATAATTATTAACGAACAATTTTAATTTTTCTAGAATCGTAAAAGAGCAGTTGAGCTGCTAAACGGGTGAAACATGTATCAGTATAATGAAGTCGACCAAACCCTGGTTGACGAGCGCGTCGAACAATACCGTGATCAGACACGTCGCTACTTGGCAGGAGATCTGCCAGAGGATGAATTTCTTGTATTGCGATTGATGAATGGTCTTTATATTCAACGGTTTGCACCGATGCTGCGTGTGGCGATTCCTTATGGTTTGATGTCATCGGAACAGTTGCGCAAATTAGCTCATATTGCTCGTACATATGATAAAGGCTATGGGCATTTTACAACCCGTACAAACCTTCAGTTTAACTGGCCGAAGCTTGAAGAAGTACCTGATATTTTGGCTGAATTGGCTCAAGTGCAAATGCACGCTATTCAGACGTCGGGTAACTGTATTCGTAACACCACAACGGATCCATATTCCGGTGTCTATGCGAATGAATTAGAAGATCCGCGTGCGTACTGTGAAATCATCCGTCAATGGTCAACACTGCATCCTGAGTTTGCTTACTTACCTCGTAAATTCAAAATCGCAGTAACCGGTAGTACTGAAGACCGTGCCGCATCTCAGGTGCATGATATTGGTTTGCATTTAGTGCAGAACGATGCCGGCGAGATTGGTTTTGAAGTACTTGTTGGCGGTGGTTTAGGTCGTACACCTGTTATTGGTAAGGTGGTTCGTGACTTCTTGCCTAAAGAGCATTTGTTGTCGTATTTAGATGCGATCTTACGTGTTTATAACCTTAACGGCCGTCGAGACAATAAATACAAAGCGCGTATCAAAATTTTAGTTAACGCTTTGGGTGTGGAAGAGTTCAGCCGTTTGGTTGAAGAGGAGTGGGAATACTCTCGCGACGGTGAGCTAACGTTAACCACTGCTGAAATTGAACGTGCTAAAGGTTTCTTTACACCGTTTGATTATGATGTGAATGCAGCCGCAGATACGTCGTTTGATCAAAAACTTGCTGAAGATCGTGCCTTTAAAACCTGGTATGAGCGTAATACAGTCGACCATCGTGTTGAAGGGTATCGTATTGCGATTGTATCTTTAAAGCCGCATCTAAAACCGGCTGGCGATATCACGGATGCACAAATGGATCTTGTGGCTGATCTGGCTGAAAAATACAGCTTTGGTGAAATTCGCTCCACTCATGATCAGAACTTGGTACTGGCTGATGTGAAAAAATCGGACTTATATAGTGTATGGCAAGGACTGGAAGCTAGCGGTCTTGCTCGCCCAAATATAGGTACACTGGCTGATATGATTGTTTGTCCAGGTTTTGATTTTTGTGCCTTAGCAAATGCAAAAACACTGAACATTGCGGATCAAATTAATGAGCGCTTTGACGATCTAGATCATCTATACGATTTGGGTGATATTCAGTTGAATATGTCGGGTTGTATTAATGCTTGCGGCCATCATCATGTTGCAGATATCGGTATTTTAGGTGTCGATAAGAAAGGTGAAGATTGGTATCAAATAACCTTGGGTGGCTCTTCTCGTGAAGATGCTGCGTTAGGCAAAGTATTAGGCAAGTCTGTTGCTGCTGATGATGTTGCTAATACACTCGAGAAAATTTTAGAAGTGTTTGTCGATCTTCGTCAGGAAGAAGAATTGTTCCGCGATACATTCAAACGTATCGGTATTGACCCGTTTAAGGAGAATGTTTATGCCCTTGCTCATTAATAAAAAAATCATTGCTAACGATAGCTGGCAATCGATTGATGCTGAAAACTTAGAGCAGGCGCTTCCTAGTGGCGATATCATCGTGCCGTTATCGTTTTACCTTGAGAACCGTGATGATCTTCAGAGCCGCGACGGCCAGTTAGGTATACAAGTAAATGGAGATGATGATCTTCAGGCTTTGTATGCTGAGCAGGATAACATTGCTTTGGTTGCTGTTGAGTTTCCAATCTTTCGTGATGGGCGTGGTTTTAGTATTGCTAAGCATCTCGTGAGAACGGGCTTTAACGGTGAAATTCGAGCGATAGGCGATGTCGCAAGAGATCGTTTAGCATTGATGCAAAGTTCAGGTTTTAATGCATTTTTAATCCCTGAAGACCGTTATTCTGAAGAAGATTTAAGTGCGTTTACTGAAGTGAGCGTGAATTATCAGGGAACGGCAGCTGACCCCCGGCCTATTTTTCGCCGCTAATTCTATTGTTGGAGCTAAAATCTGCGGGTTTTAGCTTTCAAAGGAGAGAGAAAAAAGATGAGTATTGATTTGGTTGCAGCTAATAAGGCGCTAGAAGGTAAGTCACCACAGGAGATAATTGCATGGGCTATTGCTCAGTCTGAAAACCCTCTAGTGACGACTAATTTTCGTCCTTACGAATCTGTCATTTTACATATGGCAGTGCAAGCTAAGCCGGACATTAAAGTCTTATGGGTTGATTCAGGTTATAACACGTCTGCTACTTATCGATTTGCAGAAAAAATGATTCAGGACTTCAACCTCAACGTAGAAACTTATATTCCTCAACAGACATCTGCTCGTCGAAATGTGTTGATGAAAGGTATTCCTGATATTGATGATCCTTTGCATGACGAGTTTACACGTCAGGTTAAATTAGAGCCGTTTCAACGTGCATTGGCTCAAATGAGTCCTGATCTATGGTTGAACGCTATTCGTAAAGATCAAACTGAGTTTCGCCAGTCCTTGGAAATTGTATCTGCAAGTAAAGATGGCATTATAAAGGTGGCGCCGTTGTTTAACTGGAGTGAAGTTGATCTTGACGCTTATCTAGTTGAGCATGGTTTGCCAAATGAACATGACTATTTTGATCCAACAAAAGCGTTAGAAACTCGTGAGTGTGGGCTGCATACGCAGCTATAGATTGCTTCAAATCAATCAATGGGCCTTATCTAATCAGTGGTTTTTGACCAGTTTATGTTAATCTGGGCTCACGAACTAACTGAGGGCTCATTGTGAATTTTTTACCTCTTTTCTTTAATCTTAAATCACGCCATGTATTGCTAATAGGTGGCGGTGATATCGCTTTACGCAAAGCTCGTTTACTGAAACGTGCTGGAGTTTATCTCACGGTGGTATCTCATACCGTGGATGATGAACTCAAAGCATTGTTAGTCAACTCCAACGATCAAATAGTGATTGGTGAGTACCATGCGGCTTTATTAGAAGACAAAACACTGGTGGTAGCGGCTACTGATGATAAGAGTCTTCACGAGCGTGTGCACTATGATGCAGTAGCATTAAACATCCCTGTGAATGTTGTTGATACTCCTTCTTTATGTACATTTATTTTCCCCGCAATTGTTGATCGCTCGCCTATTGTTATTGGTATCTCCTCAGGTGGTGAATCACCGGTTCTTGCTAGGTTGTTAAGAGCGCGTTTAGAAACGCTGATCCCTAATGGCTATAGTCACTTAGGTGCGTTAGTAGGGCGTTTTCGGAGTCAGGTAAAAGCGGCATTTGGTTCGGTTAATGAGCGTCGTCGTTTTTGGGAGCGTGTACTAGAAGGACAGATTGCCGAAAAAGTGTTTTCAGGTCGTAATGATGAAGCTGAAGCATTATTAAAAGCAGCTATTGAAAAAAGCGAAAATGGTCATCAGGTAGGCGAAGTTTACTTGGTAGGAGCCGGGCCCGGTGACCCTGAGTTATTAACATTTAAGGCGCTTCGCTTGATGCAGCAAGCGGATATTGTCTTTTATGACAACTTGGTATCAGCCGAAGTGTTGGATCTATGCCGACGTGACGCAGACCTTGTCTATGTCGGTAAAAAGCGCGACGATCATGCTGTTCCTCAAGAAGGCATTAATGCCCTGTTAGTACAACATGCAGAACAAGGTAAACGTGTTGTTCGATTAAAAGGCGGAGATCCGTTTATTTTTGGTCGAGGCGGCGAAGAGCTCGAAACATTGAAGTCGCATGGTATACCCTTTCAAGTAGTCCCAGGAATAACCGCAGCAAGTGCTTGTTCAACCTATGCGGGTATCCCACTGACACATCGAGGTTATGCTCAGTCAGTTAAATTTGTAACAGGCCAGCTTAAAAACCGCAAAGATAAGCTGAATTTTGCTGAGCTAGTGTGTCCAAATCAAACAGTTGTGTTTTATATGGGCTTACATACTTTGCCCGCCCTTGCCGAAGGCTTAATAGAACACGGGAAGCCAGCGGATACACCTGTTGCTATTGTGTCTAAAGGAACATCACCTGACCAGAAGGTGCTTACCGGAACGCTAGCTGATATTGCTACTAAGCAAGAGGGCGCTAAGTTGGTTGCACCCGCACTCATTATTGTAGGTGAAGTTGTTGCGTTGCAAGAGCAGTTAGCGTGGTTTGGTGACAGCGCTGAGCAGGAGGGGCTAACACATGCTTTAGGCATGTTGAAAGAAGGGACGCAGGTGCTCTCTTAAATCTTGATGTAGATAGCTACTTTTGATTCTCCTAAAGACCTAAGCCGAATCCATGTGATTCGGTTTTTTATGTCTACTAAATAGAATGTATAGTGTTTTTTAGCGGTCCACACATTAGCAGCACACACATGCGTATGGTATTAATGAATGATAACGAATAGCTGTCTTCATTAATTATAAGGAAAAAAACTCATGAGTGATAAAGCTGTTATTGCACAAAAAGCACCGTATGCAACTGATGTAGTGGCCGGTGAACGTTATCGTTGGTGCGCTTGTGGCCTGAGCAACAGGCAGCCTTTATGTGATGGCTCGCACAAAGGTACTGACTTTAAACCGGTGTCCTTCACCGCCGAAAAAACAGAAACAATTTATTTATGTGGCTGTAAGAAAACAGCGAATTCCCCCATGTGTGACGGAGCGCATAAGGCTCTTTAAATGAGTTTTATTCGGCATGTTTTTAGGCCGCATTAGCATGATATTTGAAATGATCAGGAGAGGGTTTTATGCGCGCAAAGGTTCAGTTTGAGAGTGGCGGGCAAATGCTGGCAGGTATGCTTGAGACGCCTGAAACAGACATTCGTTGTTATGCGCTGTTTGCTCATTGCTTCACATGTGGGAAAGATATTGCGGCAGCTTCTCATATTGCGCGGGCGCTCATAGCAAAAGGTATTGCTGTACTTCGATTCGATTTTACGGGATTAGGAAATAGTGATGGGGATTTTGCAAACACACATTTCTCATCAAATATTCAAGATCTACTGGCTGCTGCAGATTTTTTACGCCAAGAGTATCAAGCACCAACCATATTGATTGGACATAGTTTGGGAGGTGCGGCTGTTTTGGCTATGGCTGCACAGGTAAAAGAGGTTCAAGCGGTGGTGACTATTGGTGCTCCACATCATGCTAAACATGTCGTGCATAATTTCTCAGCTTCCATTGATGAAATTATTGAAAATGGTGAAGCAGAAGTGTGTTTAGGTTCTCGAAAATTTCTTATCAAGAAACAATTTTTAGATGATATTGATTCACATGTTGATCATGATATAGGTAAGCTAAAAAAGGCCTTGTTAGTGATGCACTCGCCGACGGATGCTACGGTACCTATTTCGGAGGCTGAAAAAATTTATCGTAACGCCAAACATCCAAAGAGTTTTGTTAGTTTAGACAGCGCTGATCATCTGCTGACTAAGCGAGCAGACTCAGAGTACGTAGCCGAGACAATTGCTGGCTGGGCTAGCCGATATATCCCTAAAGTAGAGCAACATAAGGTTTCGGTTACAAAAGGACACGTCATTGTAGAAGAGAAAAATCATGTTTTCACTCAGCATGTAAGCAGTGATAGCCATTATTGGTTAGCCGATGAGCCCATAGCGGTGGGTGGGGCAAACACGGGGCCTGATCCATATGAGCATTTGTTAGCTGGGTTAGGTGCTTGTACCTCTATGACAGTTCGAATGTATGCAAGCCGAAAAAAACTAGCGTTACAGCATGTGCGTGTGGAGTTAAGCCATAGTCGTGATTACCACCGTGATTGTGAAGGGTGTGATGTAACGCCTCAGTCGATGGAAGTTATCGAACGAAAACTAACCTTGGTGGGTGACTTAACAGAAGAGCAGAGGCAGCGTTTGCTAGAGATAGCGGATAAGTGCCCAGTACATAAAACATTGCACAATAATCTTCAGGTTGTTACTCAGTTGCTACCACCAGAGTCATGAGTACTTAATAACTGTTCTAAATGAAAGGTACAGGCTAGACTTATAGTCTGTACCCTTAAGGCCAGCATCGCTTGCTAAGTCATTGGCATTACTTATCTTCGCTGCCGATGTAGCGGTAGATACCCGCACCTAGGATGGCACCAATTACTGGCGCTATCCAGAATAGCCATAACTGAGAAACAGCCCAGCCACCAACATACAGAGCAACACCGGTACTACGTGCAGGGTTTACAGACGTATTGGTGACAGGAATACTGATGAGGTGGATTAATGTTAGGCATAACCCAATGGCGATAGGCGCTAAACCTTTAGGTGCGCGTTCATCTGTTGCTCCCATGATGACGAGTAAGAACATCATCGTCATTACCACTTCAGTAATAAAAGCAGACAATAACGAGTAACCTCCGGGTGAGTGTTCAGCGTAGCCATTAGAGGCGAACCCTGCGCTGACATCAAATCCCGCTTGTCCGCTAGCAATCAAGAATAAAACCCCGCCGGCAATTAAACCGCCAATGACTTGAGCTACGATATAGGGAAGTAATTGATTTGCGGGAAAGCGCCCACCTGCCCATAATCCTATAGAGACCGCTGGATTAAGGTGACAGCCAGAAATATGTCCGATAGCAAAAGCCATCGTTAACACAGTTAAACCAAAAGCGAATGACACGCCAAGTAGGCCTATACCTACATCAGGAAAAGCAGCAGCCAGTACCGCGCTGCCGCAACCACCCAATACTAGCCAAAATGTTCCAAAAGATTCCGCAATATACTTTTTCATAACAACCTCCTTGATTGTGGAGGTAGTGTTGCGTGGAGTGGCTGAATCTTTACTGAAATATTGGTTGCCTAAGTTAAATAAGCGTTTAAAGAGTCTAAAAGACCTGCATAGATTGGATTGCAAAACTCTCTTACTTCATTGCTATTATCTGAATCAAAACTTGATGACCATTCTATAAATGTTTCACCTGAATCTGTGACAGGGGATAACTTCACAGTGCCGAAATAATTCAGCACAGTATCCTTAGCAACAGGCCCCGGTCCATCATCAATGCGATATGAGAAGGTGAATTCATCATTGCTGATAGATACGAGTGTTTCATGAAATGCGTCGTTTAGAATACGTTGCGCGCCCACTTCATTGCTTTGCTTGTTACCTACTTTTTTAGTTGAGGTAACTACTGCGCTACCCCAGGGTAATTCATGGAAGTTTTTAATAGTGTCCCACACTTTTTCAATGGGCGCGTTGATGACTGTTGAGTTATAACATTTCCCCATGGTACTCACCTTGTAATTGTTATTTTCACTTAGATAACCCATGTTATTTCAGGGTGTTAGGGAAATCTAACATGGTAGTTAAGAGCGTTACTGTTGGTCAGAAGTATTAATGAATAGCTCCATTAGTGTTTTTAAGAGGGAGGGCAGTGATTATGTCTCGATCTATACTTAATTAGACAAGCACTGATAGTGCAATGTATGGGGTTAGGCTGAAAACAATAAAGAGTATTTTAAATAATCCAATAAGAGCATAAAGAGTAATGTTGAAATGAGTACGAGGAATAGGGAAAACATAATTTTGAATGCGATACACAATATCCGGAGCAAGTATGAAGATACTTGACCATAGGATTAATAGGGCACCATTTATAATCGTGCACCACATAAAAAATTGTTTGATTAATGCTATGTCCATTTCAGTCTACCCTTTTCTTAAGCTAACCTTTTCAGTTTACTCTTGGATAAAAATAAAGATAGATGAAATACAGCGGGCTAGAGCGTATGTTAAATTAAGGGTTAGATATTTAGAATATAACAATTTAAGTGCGTGGTGATGCGAAATTTAAATGATAAGAAATCAAACAGTATGTGAAGACGAAAGTAATAAAATTCTTTCTAAAAAAGGCGCAAGCTTGTTGATGTTTGGCGGGGAGCATTGTGGCGTGTGTCAGGTGATTTGGCCGCAATTGGTCGCGCAATTAGCTACGCGTTGGCCGGGCTTAGTGCTTAATTATATTGACTGTGAACAGCACCAAGAATGTTGCGCCCAACAGGGGGTTTATTCTCTCCCTGTTGTTAGGCTGTACTTTGATGGACGATTATATTTAGAAGAAATACAGATATTCAGTTTAGCTCCTTTTATTGCTGGCATTAATGAATTGTGCGCACAATATTACGAACACGACTCATCGCGAGACGATGAGAGGTTGTTGTAGGGGTATGGTTATATAAAAAGGGAGTCATATACGTTAAAAAATAGAATTAGCAGCAAGCTAGAGTTGCTGCTAATCGTTATTATAGTGCTACTTTCAATAGCTATTAGGTACGTTAAACAACACGGTACCAACACCATAGCTTCCCGCAAAGCCTAGAGTGTAGGCCAGCAACAAGAAGAAACTGTATTTCATATAACTGATGAAAGTAACTTCTTTTATTTTACTCATTGCGACGATACCAGCGGCTGAACCTATGATTAGCAAAGAGCCGCCGACACCGACGCCATAGGTCAGAGATAACCAACTTGCAGGGGTCATGTCCAAATTGGCTTTTAAAAGAGCTGCGGTGAGCGGTACGTTATCAACAAGTGATGAGAGTAACCCCATCACATAATTTGCCTGTATAGGTGGCAGCACCTCGTAAACTTTTACAAGATGATCAAGTACTCCAATCTCTTTCAACATTCCTACTAATAGCAATATCCCTAAAAAGAATAAAAGCGTATCAAATTCAATAACGCGTATGTAATCGAGCATATTTTCTCGATCATCATCCGTATGGAAAAAACGCCCTATCAAAAACATGATGGATAAACCAAACAAGAAAGTGAGTACCGGAGGTATGCCCGCAATAATATTCAGCACAATGGTACTAAGGATGGTAAATAGAAAGAGTATGCCGATACTCATGCCAACTTTGTCGTAATGGCGCTCGCCTCCGTCAATGAGGAGCTCGCCCTTTAATCCAAAGGAAAGCAATCCAGCAAGAAAAATAACGCTGACAAAAGCGGGGAGTGCTAGCCATAACAGATCTTGAATAGCGACCTTGTCTGCTAAAAATATCATCAGTGTTGTTACATCGCCGGTAATTAGAGAGACGCCACCGGAGTTCACCGCGAAAACAACCATGACGGCAAATTTTAAGGTTTTATTAGGCGGTAGCTTTAATGACAGTACTAGAGCGACAGACACCAGAGTTGCAGTGATATTGTCAGATAGTGATGAGAATGCAAAAGCAAAGATTGCCACCATAAAGAGCAGAGCTTTTTCACCAACCCTAGATGGCAAGAACTTATAGATCATTGTTTCGATTAGACCTTGATGGTTTAGAAAGGCAACGAAGGTCATTGCCGCCATCAGAAACAGCCATAGGCTAGCAATCTCAAGTAAATTCTCGTTCAGCATACCTTGGATTTGTTTTGGCGTGACGCCATCAGCAGGGAAAAGGAAAAGAACAAGCCACGATAAAGTGCCAAGAAAAAGCGTGGTTTTTGCTTTATTGAGGTGAATAACATCTTCAAGCACAATCATAAAGAAAGCGATGACAGCAAGAATGATTAGAAAAGTGTGCATCAGCACGACTCCAGAAAATTAGAGAAAAGAATATTTTAGGGGCTGGTTACTGTGTATGCATTGTTTTTTTCGACTTAAACTTTATATTAATCCCTTACATTCAGCATGAGAGATTATATTCATTGTCTACCTTATCCAATACATCAACTTGGTACATTTATATCCTATGTTGTGCTGATGGCAGCTTGTACACAGGTATTACGACGGATTGTGATAGGCGCTTAAAAGAACACAATGAGTGTAATAAGCTCGGTGCCAAATATACGCGCCCCAGAAGACCCGTTGTTTTGGTATGGTCGGAAGCTGTTGCGAGCCGCTCTTTAGCGTGCCAGCGCGAGCACCAAATCAAACAACTTGGCCGTGTAAAAAAGCTGGCCCTTATTAATTCATGACCCTCATACCTTGCTTGTAGTTACCTTATTAAACGGCACCATTGTTATATTCTTAATACGAAAGTATGATCTTTCGCATCATTAAAATAAAAAGGTAGAATCATGAGCAAGCAATATACCGGGTCTATACGTAATAAAGTGATTATGATCACTCTTTTATGCACGACAGTGGTCCTCGCTGTTGTGGGTATTTTTGATACATTTAAAGTTGTCGAAAATGAAAAGAAGCAATTAAGAGACTTGGCATCAGTTACGGCAGAACGGTTAGCTCAGCATTTAGTAACCCCTGTTTGGAACTTGGATAGTGAGCGGGTGAGCAGCATGATTGAAGCAGAAATGCTTGAAAAAAGCTTGCTGGGTGTTGTTGTGTATGATGAGAATGGCGAAACGGTAATGAGCGCCAAGGTACGAGACCAGAATTGGAATATCTCTGGCTCAACCGGGAAAATTCAAGATGCTTTTTCTACTTCCGTATCAGAAATAAAAACGAGTGACAAAACCATTGGCCGCGTCGAAACTTTTGTTAGTGATCGTTTTGTAAAACAAAACATTCAGACCTTGGTTATTATAGAGGTTGCGCGAGTTTTATTATTGAATGCCGTTATTTTTATTATTCTTATGCTGCTATTAGGTAAGTTCTTGATCACACCGATTCGCATACTAGCAGACCAAGCAAGCGAGATTAGTAAAGGAAAACTAAATACCGTTATTGATGTTAAATCTAATGATGAAATAGGAATGCTTGCAGATTCTGTCACTCGAATGCAGAAAAGCATGATCGTTGCCTTCAAAAAGATACGCCGGGTTAATAAGGAAAAGGAAGGCCTGTCATGAGAAAACTGAAAATAATATGGGCACTTGTTTTATCGTGCTCATTTTTTCTTAGTCAGGGATCACATGCAGAGCGTTTCGAGTTAACAACGGAGTCCTATCCTCCTTTTAATATGCTCGCTCGAAATAATGAAATCACAGGTATATCAACGGATATTGTTCGTGAATTATTTGCTCGCCAACAATTTGAATATGATATATCTCTACTGCCTTGGAATAGGGCATACGCTATGGCATTAGATACACCTAAAACAGGTGTGTTCTCTACTACCCGTACCCCTGAGCGTGAAGCTTTATTTAAATGGGTCAGCCCAATAGCATTAAATAATTGGGTATTTTTGTCATTGAAAGAGCGGAATATTCAGTTGAACTCCCTTGAAGATGCGAAACAGTATCGTATCGGGGGATATCGTGGGGATGCTGCTGCATTGTTTTTGGAAAAGCAGGGCTTTAAGTTGGACCTAGTAAGCCGGGATGAATTGAATGCAGTCAAGTTGGCTCGTAAGCGTATTGATTTATGGGCAACAGGGCACCTTCTAGGGCCTTACATCGCTAAAATGCAAAAGGTGAAAGGGTTAACTGAATCCTTAACATTTAAAGAAACGGTGATGGGTATCGCCTTTCATCCTGACACACCTTCAAACTTAATTAATGACCTTAATCTATCCTTGCAGAACATGTATGAAGATGGAACGGTTGAAAAAATTTACGCTAGATATCGCTAAATAATTAGCTATTAACTATCGGGCGCTCATGTTTCGAGCGCTTGTACTCTATGGATTTTATGTTATGTTATAACGTATTTTTATTGGAGTGACAAATATCGTGAAAAGAAGACCGTATATTCTAATCTCATTTCTGTGTGCAGCAGGAGCTACTTTACCGTTAACGCCTTTATTGGCGAGTGAAGCTCATGAGCATGGGGTGGCTAGATTAGATGCCGCTTTAGAAGGAAAGCAGTTTAATGTGCTGATTGTAACGCCTGCTGCCAACCTTGTTGGCTTTGAGCACATACCTGAAAACGCTCAACAAAAAGAACAGGTAGCTCAAGCACTACGTGTGTTAAGGCAAGGTTATGAAATGATTCAGTTACCCAAAGAAGCTGTTTGTTTGTTAAAGAGTAGTGAAGTGGAACAAACGTTACTCAAAGAGCACCACTCTGAACACGAAGAACACGAAGAACACGAAGAACACGAAGAACACGAAGAACACGAAGAACACGAAGAACACGAAGAACACGAAGAACACGAAGAACACGAA
>NZ_JADGEV010000001.1:0-1560 GCF_016744175.1 Neptunomonas sp.
TTTAGGCTTTATTAAGTTAACTAAATACTTAATATAAGTTAAAAATAAAAGAATTTAATAACCTAAGTTTCCAGTCATAATTGCATCAATGATATCGAATTGTAAGATCAATACAGCGAAGTCTGTTTAGCATCTGTTACAACCTATGAGGTGGCGAATGAATAAAAATAACGACGACCAGGCACTTTGCGGTTTATCTCAAGAGCAGTTAGATGCTCATTGGATGCCATATTCAGGCAACCGAGAATTTAAGAAAGATCCACGTCTTATTGTTTCTGCAGAGGGTAACTATTATACATCTGCTGATGGTCGAAAAATTTTTGATGGGCTTTCTGGCTTGTGGACATGCGGTGCAGGGCATAGCCGCCCGGAAATTATTGAAGCAGTAAGCCGCCAAGTTAAAGAATTGGATTACTCTCCTGCTTTTCAATACGGACACCCAAAATCATTTGAGCTGGCACATCGTATTACTGAGTTAATGCCAGAAGGGCTGAATCGCGTATTCTTCACCGGCTCTGGTTCTGAAGCTGTCGAAACTGCATTGAAAGTTGCGCGTGCATACTGGCGCAAGAAGGGTCAGGCAAGTAAAACACGCTTTATCGGCCGAGTTAAGGGTTACCACGGTGTTAACTGGGGTGGCGTAAGTGTCGGTGGTATCGTGGGTAATCGTGTGCTTTATGGACAAGCGCTAGATGCCGTACATTTGCCGCATACTATGCTCCCAGAGAACCTATTTACTAAGGGCATGCCAGAAACTGGCGCGCACTTAGCTGATGAGCTAGAAAACTTACTAGCCCTTCATGATGCATCTAATATCGCAGCAGTCATTGTTGAGCCCTTAGCCGGTTCTGCTGGTGTGATTCCACCTCCTGTTGGCTACCTTAAGCGCCTGCGTGAGATCTGTGATAAGCATAATATTTTGCTTATCTTTGATGAGGTTATCACAGGCTTTGGACGTATGGGTTCGAATACTGGAGCAGAAGAGTTCGGTGTTGTACCTGATCTGATGACGATAGCAAAGCAGCTGACCAATGGCGTTATTCCAATGGGTGCTATGGTAGCTAAGCAAGAAATCTACGACACCTTCATGGAGGCCGGTGGTGCAGAATACATGCTTGAGTTGCCGCATGGCTATACCTATTCAGCGCACCCAGTAGCCTGTGCTGCTGGTCTTGCTTCGCTGGATATATTGGCGCAAGACAAGTTGGTTGAAAGAGTCAAAACTGTTTCTCCACAGTTCCAAGAAATGCTGCATAGCCTCAAAGGCACAAAGTATGTCTCGGATATTCGTGACTACGGATTAGCCGGTGCTTTAACTATTGAGTCTGCTCCGGGAGAGCCTGCATTGCGTCCTTTCCAGATTGCGATGAAGTGTTGGGAAAAAGGTTTCTATGTGCGTTGTGGTGGTGACACTATTCAGTTGGGTCTGCCATTTACCGTTGAGCATGCAGAAATAGATAACGTAATTAATGCGCTAGGTGAGTCGATTAACGAACTTGCATAAGCTTGCAACAATAAAAAAATTCGAGGAAAGAAGATGACAACTGTAGGCCATTTAAT
>NZ_JADGEV010000001.1:1660-11557 GCF_016744175.1 Neptunomonas sp.
CGTAATTAATGCGCTAGGTGAGTCGATTAACGAACTTGCATAAGCTTGCAACAATAAAAAAATTCGAGGAAAGAAGATGACAACTGTAGGCCATTTAATAAACGGTGAAATGCGTACTGATGCAGCGCGTACTCAAGATGTATTTAACCCAGCAACAGGTAAAGCTACTAAGCAAGTGGCGTTGGCATCAGCAGAAACAGTGGAAGAAGCGATTGCTGCTGCACAGGCTGCTTTCCCAGAATGGCGTAATACGCCAGTGGGTAAACGTGCGGCTGTTATGTTTCGATTTAAGGCTTTGTTAGAGCAAAACGCTGATAAAATTTGTCAAATGATCGGTGAAGAACACGGCAAAATTAGCCATGATGCAGCAGGCGAATTACAGCGTGGTATTGAGAATGTTGAGTATGCTTGTGGTGTTGCCGAGCTGCTTAAGGGCGAGCATAGTAAAAATGTAGGCCCAAATATTGATTCATGGAGTGAGTTTCAGCCGTTAGGTGTGGTTACAGGGATTACTCCTTTTAACTTCCCTGCGATGGTGCCGTTATGGATGTACCCTATGGCTATCGCCTGCGGTAACACATTTATCTTGAAGCCTTCTGAACGTGATCCTAGCTCTACGTTGTTTATTGCTCAACTGCTACAAGAAGCGGGCCTTCCTAAAGGTGTTATGAACGTAGTTAACGGTGATAAAGAAGCGGTTGATGTACTGTTAACAGATGTCCGTGTTAAAGCAGTAAGTTTCGTTGGCTCAACACCGATTGCTGAGTATATCTACAGCACAGCTAATGCCAATGGTAAGCGCTGTCAGGCTTTAGGTGGGGCTAAAAACCATGCGATTGTTATGCCTGATGCTGATATGGATAATGCAGTAAACCAGTTATTGGGTGCTGCTTTTGGTTCATCAGGTGAGCGTTGTATGGCTCTATCTGTTGCTGTTGCTGTGGGTGATCAGGCGGCAGATGCGTTGGTCGCTAAAATGAGTGCTGCCATGCAGTCATTAAAAGTTGGCGCAGCCACGGATAGCAGTAATGATTTTGGTCCTGTTATTACACGCCAGCATCAGCAGAAAGTTGTGGGCTATATCGATAGTTCAGAAAAAGACGGAGCAACCATTGTTGTTGATGGTCGTAACCCTCAAGTAGCTGGCTATGAAGAAGGTTTCTTTGTTGGTGCAACATTGATTGATGGCGTAACGCCTTCAATGGTTAGCTATCAGGAAGAGATTTTTGGCCCTGTATTGCAAATCGTACGTGTTAATACGATGGATGAAGCGATGCAGCTGATCAATGATCATGAATACGGCAATGGTACTTGTATCTTTACCCGTGATGGCGAAGCAGCACGTTACTTCTCTGATAATATTCAGGTGGGTATGGTCGGAATCAATGTACCACTACCTGTGCCTGTTTCTTATCACAGTTTCGGTGGTTGGAAGCGCTCATTGTTTGGTGATCTTCACGCGTACGGTCCTGATTCAGTACGTTTTTACACTAAACGTAAAACGATTACTCAGCGCTGGCCTTCAAGCGGTGTACGTGAAGGTGTATCGTTTTCTTTCCCTAGCTAGATGTTTTTCTGAGGAGCTATGTTTTGCTCCTCAGATTTTCTCCCTGGAGTAGTCAGTTCTATCTTTGATAGCGCCTACTTTTCCGATAGTGACTACTCTATCAACAAGTTTTACTTTATTGCTAGCACTATCCTTTTGCAGGCTTCTGATCTATCAGAGCCTGCTTTTTTTGTGAGTACGGTAAGAAGACAGCAATAATGAAAGCAGAGGGTGGTTATTCTGAGCTAGCGTGGAGGCTATTAATCGCAGACTTCTCTTTAGCTAGTCGTGGTTCGATGTTTTCTTTTGTCAGTTTGAACTCAGTATTGCTTGATAGAATGTGTTCAATAATCACTTCTCCAAGCTCTTCTCGGTAGTGTGATGGTTCCCAATACCATTTCATAAACTCCCCACGCCCTTTGGGTACCGGCTCAAGAGTGTATCGGTTGAAACCACTGAAATCTAATAGGGTTCCCTGAGGGAAAAAGTCTAATGTGGATAACTGGTTAACTAGCTTTCGTTTCCACGCTAGATAAAGTTCGAAATGGCCTGTTTGATTAACAATCTCAAGATAGCGATGGTGATAAGGACTGATAAAGATATCTAGTTTAATACCTTTGTTCTTTAGCGTATCAACCAATATTTTCAAAGAGTTAGCGCTGCTAGATTGCCCCTGTTTATCCGCTAGGCTATATGATTTCCCGTCTAGCCTTTTTAGTAGCTCTTGCCGTTTTTGGTCAAACAACGCTTGAGTGCCTTCATTATTGACGATAGGGATAAAACCTTGCGCTTGATTGAATCCATCCAGGGTTGTGTAGTTTGTCTGTTGGTGTTGTCTTGCCAGGGTTTTGATACTCGCAAGGGTAGTATCCAGCGAATATAAAGTAGCTAAGCGCGCTTTTATATTATTGTTGAAGTAATAAGGGTTGGGCTGTTGTAGTAAAGTTAGTGGCATATTAGAGCTAGGATAAGGTTTAGGCGGCCAGTTAACTGTAGATGTTGAGCGTTGAAGAAAATCTAAAAAATCGATGCTTAGTATTACGCGCTCAGGTGTGCTTGTTTCCAGCAGGTTTAGTAGGTGTTTGGTTTGTGTACCTACTCCTGCACCTCTTATTCCAAGGTTATAGACTGTTTTCCCTTTAAAATGAGTGCTGCTGGGATTGAGGCCTAACTCTGGCCGAGAGTTACCTAATATGACGATGTCGGAATTAACGTGACGCCATTGATAAGCTTTTGTTAGGTATATTTTGTCTCCGGCTTCTGTTTTATGACAATTTAAACCCTCTACACAACGGTTGTGCCATATGGCGAATGGGTCTACTGCCCAGTTTAATGAAGCGATAATGATTAGCAGTAAAACTGTGACAGTAGAAAATTGCTTTAGATATGTGTTCATACTGCCCTTTAAAACTGAAAGTAGAGGAAATCGCTGACTTGCCCAAGCGTCATTAAACCAATGACAAGTAATAAAGATGAAAAGCTTGCCCATACCAGTGCCGGTTGCCAAGCAAGCTTACGTATGAAGCGTGGAGCAAGCCAAAAACCTGCGCCTGCTGTTTCTTCTATATTGGTTAGCGATGCGTGATGCTGGCGAAATAGATCTTGTACAGTAGGTAAACAAACAACAACAGGGATAAGTAATAGGCAATAGATCCATGCTGATACTAAATGGCTTGCACCGCCGTGGTAGCCTGTCACGCCCCATGATTGAAGTATCACACCTACCTCACCTAAGCGGGCTAGGATGGCCATTGGTATCGCGACACCATTAAGCCCAACCATTCCTTGTAAAATACTTAATGCACCATCTAAGCTAGTGGCACGGAAAAAGCCCCATGCAACAATGACAGCCAGCATAGTGATGAGCCAAGCAATAGATGCATGCAATTGTAACCAGGCATGGCGTTCACTCAATAAGCGCCAGCCTTGATGTACCGCTAAAAAGCCTCCGTGGAGGGCTCCCCAAATGACAAAGTTCCAACCGGCACCATGCCATAGCCCACCTAATAGCATAGTCGTCATAAGAAAAAGATAACGATAACCTTGTCCTTTACGATTCCCCCCTAGAGGTATGTAAATGTAATCTCTGAGAAAGCGCGATAGTGTAATGTGCCAGCGTCGCCAAAACTCGGCAATAGAGCGGGCTTTATAAGGAGAGTAAAAGTTAAGAGGGAGAATGATGCCAAACATGCGAGCTAATCCCAGCGCCATGTCTGAATATCCTGAAAAATCGAAATATATCTGGAAGGTATAAGCGAGTATGCCAGACCATGCGAGTAATAAGTCAGGTGCAGAACCTGCATCTGCTGCATTAAATACAGGGTTAGCGTAGTCGGCCATACCGTCGGCTATCACTGTTTTCTTAAAAAGGCCAATCGCAAAAATACTGATGCCGATTGCTATATGATTAGCGTTAACACGAAACGCATTATTACTTTGGAATTGCGGCAGCATTTCTTTGTGATGGACGATAGGTCCGGCTATCAATTGTGGGAAGAAAGTTACAAATAAAGCGTAATGAATAAAGCGATATTCTTCAGTCACCTGTTTGTAGGAGTCGACTAGATAAGCAATTTGTTGAAACGTAAAAAAGGATATCGCCAATGGCAAAACTATATTTTCGATAGACCAGTCACTATTGGTTAACCAGGCTAGATTGAAGACCAGAAAACCTGCATATTTGAAGTATCCTAAAACAGCAAGGTTGCCTACTACCCCCGCAGTTAGTAACCATTTGCATTTTCTATTGTAGATATGCCGGCCCAGATGGTAGTTACATACCATTGAGCTAAGAATAATCAGAAGATAGCTTGGATCCCACCAGCCGTAAAAAAACAAGGATGATAATACTAACCAGAGTATGGCTGATTCGTTACCGAAGCGGCTGGCTATCCAAAAGAAGCCAAATAAAACAATAGGAACAAATCCAAAGATGAATTCGGCGGAATTAAATAGCATTAAATACCTTTCTTATTTGAAGATCCGTTCGTTAAGGGTTCCAGTATATTATCATTGGGGGGTGTAAAAAACTGCAGGCTTTTAGTTCTGATTTTTTTAAAAAGAGAGATGTGAATAGCAGGTGAATATAGCTTTTTCTAAAGCTAAAAAGCAGACGAATCTAAATCTAGATTCGTCTGATGAAAAGCGAAATACGTTATAAGTAGTTTAATTCCCCATGACTAAATGCGGTAAAAACAGTGACAGTTCCGGAACAAATGTTACCAGTAACACCATGGGTAAGTGGCCGAAGCAGAGAAACTTTAGGGTGGGTTTTATGTATTTATCCAACGAGAGTTTGCTAACCCCGCCCGCCATATAAAGCATCGGAGCGCAGGGTGGCGATACATTACCTAAACCTAAGTTCACGCCAACGACAGCAGCAAAATGAATAGGATCTATGCCTAGCTGTTGTATGACTGGCAAGAAGATTACCGCTGCCAATACACTGCCTGAAATATCGTCAACTATCATGCCGATAAGTAGCAGTAGAACATTGATTAATAACAAAATCACATACTTGTTATCCGATATCTGCAGTAATGCTTCTGCTAACTCTTTAGGGACTTGCTCAAGAATCATCGCCCGGCTCATGATGAACAAGAAAAACAGGACAGCCATAATGGAGCCTGTCATAGTTACTGCTCTTACGGTAACGGATCCAAGGCTGCGTAGTGATAAGCCTTTATAAACAAAGAGCCCTACAGGGATAGCATAGATCACAGCAATGGCTGCTGCTTCAGTTGGTGTGGCGATACCGCTATAAATAGCGCCAAGAATAATGATCGGCATAAGCAGAGCAAATCCTGCACTGTAACCTGCTTTAGCAACACCCACCGTCGCTTCTTTAAACGAAAGTGGTGCTTCTACTTTGATTTGATCATTATTACGTAAGAACCAGAAGTTCAGTATGCAGTAAAGCAGTGTAAGCATAATCCCTGGGATGATTGTTGACAGAAACGCCGCGCCTACTGAAAGCCCGCCTGTTATCGAAAAGATGATCATGGGAATACTGGGGGGGATCATCAATGCCAAGACAGAAGAGCAAGCAACTAAGGCTGTGGCATGACCCTCTGGGTAGCCTTCTCTCACCATGCGCGGAATCATAATTTGGCCGATTGCCGCGATAGCGGCAGATGAACTACCAGAAATTGCGCCAAATAATGCACAAGTAAGCACGGTAACTGCGCCTAATCCGCCTTTGATTCGGCCTACGAAGGCGTTAACAAAGTTGAGTAACTTATCGGATATCCCGCCTTCGGCCATTAATATGCCGGCAAAGATGAATAACGGTAAGGCTAGTAATGCAAAGCCACTGGCCGTTTTAAAGCCGTGAGGGATCAAAAAAGATATGTTATTGCCTGTGGTGTAGGCAAAAGTGAGTGCGCCAATACCGAAAGAAAAAGCAACAGGGATTTCAGCCAGCAGTAAAATGACAACCAGCAGCATAGTAAGAAGAAAAATAGTCATTTTAGGTTACTCCTGATGACAACGAGCCTGACGGCTTTTACGTAATGCTCGAAACTCATTGATAGCTTCCAGAAGAAAGTAGCCAGCCATCATTGAAAAGCCCACAATCATGCTGCCGCTCCAGAGCCCACGAGGCCATTGGAGGTTAATGCTCATGCGCCCTTTATCAATAACGAACAGTGCATACTTGAAGGCGAAGTAACCAAAAATACAAGCCGCTGTCATACTGATAATAGAGCCTGCAAAACGAATCATGTTGATTTTGTAAGGGTCGGTAATGATGAGGGTAACAATGCCGCCGTGTATGTGTTCTCGTACACGGGTTGCGTAACCCATACCTAAAAAGTAGATCCAAACACCCAGTAATACAGCCGCTTCTTCTATGCCTGCGAAAGGGGATTCGATCACATAACGCATGATGATCTGGCCGAACATTAAAAAAGATAAACCGAGCCCTGCCATGATCATCAGTACACGAAAAATCCAGTCGAGAATCTGCTCGAATTTTATTAAGAAGCGTTCTATACCTTGAGGCTTATCTTCAGGAATAGCGCTTAGGTGAGGGGGAGCGGGGTGGTCAGATAGGTCGGGATCAAAGTTATAAACGCTGCTATCACCCGCAGTGTGTTTTTGCACGGTCATCGGGGCTACCTCAAAGAGGTTGGAGGAAATGCCGCCATCTCAGAGAGAGGTGGCGGCGTAGACATCATTAACTAATTTTAAATTTTGATTAGTTAATGCCTGCGATTTTTCGCATCATGCCCATGATTTCGCTACCCACGATTTTTTCCATGTATGGCCATTCGCTGGCATACAATGCTTGCTTTGCTTTTTCCAGCTCTTGGTCATTTAGCTCTACGATTTTAATACCGTGGTCGCGTACTTTTTCCAAATAACTGTTGTCGATTGCTTCAGCTTCTTGCCATGCCCATTTGAGTGTGTCGTTAGCGGCGGCTTGAATCTTCTCGCGCTCAGCTGCTGGTAGATTTTCCCACCAATCTTTATTGACTAACCAAAAAGCATGTTCAAAGTAGTCACGTGTCAGAATGTAGCTTTCTAGCACATCGCGCATCTGCCATATTTCAACAGCAGGACCAAAAGCGCGCCCATCAACTGTGCCTAGCTGAAGCCCTGTATAAAGCTCAGAAAAAGGCATTGGTACAGCAGAGAAGCCCCAGTTTTTAAAGCGCTGAACAGCAAGTGGTGTAGGTACTACACGCATTTTTATGCCTTTAGCATCTTCTGGGAAGTTTGTAGGGATTTTTCCTACACCTTTACGGATAGTGATAGAACCAAAGCCTGCAGGAATAATACCTAAAGAGACAAGATCGTTGTCAGCAAGAATTTTGTTATACACATCAAGCATTGGGCCGTTAGGGCCATAAACTTCACGGGCTTTGTCCCAGCTATCAACAACATAGCCCAGCCATGTTAGATCTAAACGACCATCAAACTCAGAAGCACCATACGTCATCGTCATGGGAATGACGCCTTGCATGGCTTGTTCAAATTGTGAAGTCCAGTCACCTAAATCACCGCCAGGATGATAGTCTGCTGAGTAGCTTGAATTCTTGGTTGCTAATTCAGCCATAAATTTTTCAGAAGATGCATGGAAAATATGATCTGTCGTCATTGCTTGAGCAAGAATGAATGTTTCATCTGCTTGAGATGATTCAACAATCGACATGGACAGTGTTGTTGCGAGTGCGCAGCTTGTAATAATAGATTTGACGTTGTTCGTAAATGTCATAGTGACCTCTGATATTTTTTTTGTATGGTCATTCCGTGCTTCATTCGATGTGAAGCATGATGATTCTGCGTTAAGCAGAAAGTTGGTTAAATCCTAAATATTTTTAATACAGTTAAGTAATTACTTAACTGTATTGTTTTAGAGGTCAGGTTAAATTTCTTAGGATTGGGTGGTGTTGGTAAGGTTTTCTAGGTAGGTTTGTAAGACTAAATTGGAGCGCGCACCCTTGCGGGTTATCGCAGAGAACTGAGTCGAATAGTTATATTTTTCAGGGAGTAAGGCGCGCATTTTTCCTGCGCCTACCCATTGCTCAGCTAAGTGTGCCGGTAAATAACCAATGTAACGCCCTGTGAGAATAAGGAAGGCAATGCCTTCTCTATCAGTGGCGGTTGCGGTTGATTTTAATTGCTGGTGGCAGGCTTTGATTTCGGGCGTTTGTGCATACGCGGGCACGACCGCATCCCAATCATCAAGCGTTTTTAATGCAGTGTTTTTTGCCTCAAAGAGAGGATGATCCAATGAGCAGTAGAGCTGGGATTCTTCCTGGTAAAGCGGAAAGTAGTGAAGGCCTGCAAGAGGACGTAAGTCCGGTACTATTCCAATATGTAACCGACCATCAAGTACACCTAACTCTATCTCGTTAGGGGGGCTCATCCGGATATTTATCGTTACGTCTGGCCCTTGGGTTTTTAGTGCTGATAGCGCGTTAGTAATCCTCATATGTGGCATGGTAACGAGGTTATCAGTGATGCCTATGTTTAACTCACCTTTGAGTTGTGTATGCAGCGTGTTGACTTGGGTGCGAAAGTCTTCAAGAGAGGAAAGTAGTTGCAGTGTATAGTGATAAATCTGCTCTCCTTCTTCTGATAAAGAAAACCCTGACCTTCCTCGTTGGCAGAGCCGAAAACCAAGGCGGCTTTCAAGGTCTGACATGGCAATACTGATAGCCGCTCTACTAATATTAAGTTCAACTTCAGCAGCTGAAAATCCCCCACATTCGACAACTACTTTGTATATTCGAAGTAAGCGAAGATCAATATCGCTTAGCTGACCTTTGAATTTTATTTTGCTCACGATATTGCTCTTGTTTGGTATTTTAGGTTTGATTTTATTTTAGTAAACGGTTTTATATTACTTTTTTTTAAACTTAAATGTGAAGTTCAACGTGGATTGAGCGCCTTTATTATCTTTACTAAGAATGTATATATTTGTTTCATGGCAAATTTTTGGATAAATACCACAAACTTAGTGTCTTATCAGTAGAGACTTGAGTGTTAAAAATTTTTAGGATTAGTTTGAGGAGTCGCATTACGGCGCTATTTAATTGATCGAGTACGCTATACTCATTAACAGAATGCGTTAGTAGTGCAAGGTTAGGAACTTGTTATGCAGTTACACACCTATTCAGCGGTAAAAGATATATTCCCAACTGATTACTGTAGAGAGTTGTCAATGTTTGGGGCTTTAAGCGATGACTGTTTAGGGCACTTGTTGTCTGAAGGGCGAATCCGTTTTTGTGAACAAGACGATTTACTGTTTTCGCCAGGGGAAGAATCTGGGCATTTCTTTGTGTTGCTTAGCGGTCGAATCGGTTTTTCTCGCCAGAAGAAAGACAAAAGCATTTTCATTAGAAGTTTCAATGTGGGCGAGCAAATAGGCTTTGTCGGAATGATTGGTCTACATGAGCGTAGAGGTCATGCTATTGCTCAAGAGCCAAGCTATGTGTTAGAAATTTCATCATCTTTATTTCATCAGGTTTGTGAGAAATTCCCCGCGGACTTTGTTATCTTTCTTATTAATATCACCCGTGAAATGAGTCGTGAGATTAATCTCTTAGATGGGCTTTGTGCTGACCTAAATACAGAAAAATCTACGGCTGCAATTAAGACTAAAAAAAATGCACATCTATGACGAGTGAACTATTGCCTTAGTCTGGTGAAGCCGTGTGATCTAAAGGATGGATCTTAGCAGGGCGTTTTCTGTCTGCCAGTTCTGAAATGAGCATGCCAGATAGTATCAACCCAGCGCCTATCATACCTTTTTCACCAAGGGTTTCATCTAAAAACAACCATGCTGATATGTGGGCAAACACGGGCTCTGCTGCAAAAATAAGCGCTACTTTATGCGGCTCAAG
>NZ_JADGEV010000001.1:11657-88746 GCF_016744175.1 Neptunomonas sp.
ACCTTTTTCACCAAGGGTTTCATCTAAAAACAACCATGCTGATATGTGGGCAAACACGGGCTCTGCTGCAAAAATAAGCGCTACTTTATGCGGCTCAAGCAGCTTTTGGCTTGCCGATTGTGCCCAGAACGCATAAGCCGTTCCAAAAACGCCCGCGATTAAAACTGCAAGTAAAACTATTGGGCTAAGTAGTTGATCTTGCCAAGTTATCGCTGTTGCTTCAGGAAAGTAAAATGCTGGATTAGGGTCAATTAATGCGGCAAAAGCACTATAAATTGCAACAGCTGTTAGCTGAATAAGACTCAAAGGAATGATCGGTAAGCTATCAACCATACGGCCAGTGAGTACGATATGTGCTGCAAATGCGAATGCGCATATGAGTACCAGTACATCGCCATAATTGAGCGCTAGGTTATCACCCATTGTCAGTAAATATAGACCGGTAGTTGCAGTGCAAACGCCAATCCACACGGGTGAGCTGACGGATTTTCTGAATATGAGTAACCCTAATATCGGCACTAAGGGGACGTTCAACCCAGTAATGAAACCTGCATTAGACACTGACGTGAATCGTAAGCCTTCTGTTTGTGTATAAAATCCAATAAACAGTAAAAAACCTAATAACAGGCCTGCGGGTATAAGTTTGTTATAGACCAATGCTGCTTCGTTTTTTGTTGAAAACCATAACAGAGGCAGTAAAGATAAAGCGGCTAAAGCAAAGCGGATAGCGTTAAAGGTATGCGTTGGGATTCGGGCAACTGCAAGGTCAATCAGAACAAATTCGACTCCCCAGATTAAGCTGACAAACAGTAGCATGACAGTGGCAATACGAGGAGAAGTAATGGTCATTATTTTGGGCTTCTGGTCATGGGATTAACATTTGAGTGTTAATCGATGGAATAGATTTAGGCTCAGTCACTAATTTTTTATTTGATAAAATCATCAGAAAAACTAGCAAATTGAGCCAGCAGCTATTTACACAACAATTGAGTCTGCTTGATGGCCTTAAGCCATAACAAAACCCAGTACTAACAGTGATGCAAATGCTAAAGCCGCTGCAATCACTGCATAGGGAATCTGTGTGAGTGCATGTTGCATTGGCGTGCAACCAGAGCCTTGCGATGACAGTACCGTTGAGTCACTGAAAAAACAGGCGTGACTACCAAATGCCGAAGCAGACAGAAGGGCGCCCACAGTTAATGGCATCGACATATCAAATGAGATTGCCATAGGAATTACAATCGGCAAAGACACCACAAATACGCCCCAGCTAGAACCTGTGGCAAATACGACGGCTGCCATAGAAGCAAACACCAAAGCTGGCAGCATCTCTTTAGACAAGTAGGGTGTTAGAGAGTCGATGATATAGGGAGTCATGGCAAGTTGATCATTGATCTCTTTGACCATGAAGCCTGCACATACTACTGCAATTGGATGTAGCATGACTTTAAAGCCATCCAGCATAGAGTCTACCAGTTGAGCAAAGCTCAATAGACGCTGCCAGAAATACAACACCATAGTAAACATCGACGCGACTAATGCACCCAATAGCAGGTCTATATCGTAGTAAATGCTTGCCGCGACCAATATAGCCATTGGCAATAGGAAGTTCATTAACCCAATGAGAGGAGTGGTTTTTTTCATCTTAGATGTATCAAAACCATCTACTAAAATGCCGGGGGGAATTGTCTGGCCTGCTTTAGCGCGCTCTTCAGCCTGCTTCATGGCACCAAAGTCACCCAAAATACCCGCGGCAACTAAAAATACAACCAGTAGTGCTAGCCAGCCATAAGCCATATACGGGATAGAGTTGATATAAAGCGACATCCCTTTGCCTTCTGCTGCTGCGCCGTTTTCTTCCAGTAAGGCTGCAAAATACACAGCCCACGTTGATACAGGAACGAGGATGCACACTGGGGCTGCTGTGGAGTCTACTAAAAAGGCGAGTTTTTCACGTGAGATTTTATAGTGATCGGTGAGGTTTTTCATCGATGCTGAAACGGCTAATGAATTTAAATAATCATCGATAAATACCATGACCCCTAATGTGCAGGTTGTGAGCATGGTTCCACGGCGTGTTTTGATGCGCCGTGCTAACATTTGACCAAAGCTGAGTACACTGCCACCGCGCTCTAGCATGTTGATTAAACCGCCCATCATACCGCAGACTAAGACAATCCAAGCAATGGTCTCGTTCATAACAACAGAGATGGATAAATCGCCTAGCCCGCTAACAACATTACTGGGGTCTAGTAATAACAACCCAGCGATAATGCCTGCAAAGATAGATTCAAGAGGTTTTTTAGTAATCACAGCGACAAGCAGGATCAATAGAGCAGGCAGTAGGCTATAAAACCCGTAAGACTCCCCTTCAACATGTTGTGTTGATAGGTAGACAAAGAAGGCCATAATACCGCCGAAAAATAGTAACCACTTTTGAGGGCTACTCGTAGTCTCTTGTAGGTGTGTTGAGGCGCTATTCTCAATGCTCGGTTGAGCTAAATCTGTACTCATGGAAATACCTTGGTCATTATTATATTTTTTGGAGCCATTTGCTGTGACACAGCGCTGTTAGGCGCTGTGTTAATAAGAAACTAAACGCCTAGTTTATCGCGCATGTTGTAGTACCACGCGCCCATGGCAGTGTAAGGAATACGGAAGGTTCGCCCACCTGGAAAAGGGTACTGAGGAAGGCTGGCAAAAATATCATAACGAGCGGCTTGCCCCTGAATGGCATCAGAGAGTACTTTTCCTGCGAGGTGTGAAGAGGTAATGCCGTGGCCACTATAGCCTTGTGCGTAGTATATGTTAGCGCCGATACGGCCAAACTGCGGCAAGCGCATGAGTGTTAATAAGAAGTTACCCGTCCATGCGTAATCAACTTTAACGCCTTTGAGCTGCGGGAATGTTTTTAGCATATTAGGCACGATAAGAGACTCAATTTTACTAGGCTCTCGTGCGCCGTAGGTCACACCGCCGCCATAAATTAAACGGCCATCACCGGATAAACGAAAGTAATCCAATAGGTAGTTGCAGTCTTCTACGCAATTGTCTTGGGGTAGCAGTTCTTTTTGTTGAACTTTGCTAAGAGGGGCAGTGGTGATGACTTGCGTACCGCAGGGCATTGCTTTTTGTTCAAGCTTTGGAATGAGCCCGCCAAGGTAAGCGTTACCCGCAACAACGACAAAGTCAGCTGTAACACAGCCGTTTTTGGTATGAACTTTGGATTTACTACCTTCTTCAACGCGGGTGACTTCTGAGTCTTCATAAATGACGCCGCCTAAAGATTCCAGCGCGGCAGCTTCACCTAATACAAGGTTAAGTGGATGAAAATGGCCGCCGCTTTTATCCAGTAAGCCGCCTTCATAACGTGTAGAACCAACATGCTTTTGTATACTGTCAGCTGAGAGCATTTCTAACTGAGTATGCCCATGAGCTTCCCAAAGCTGCTTTTTACTTTCCATTTCTTGCAGCTGTTTAGCATTGCACGCAGCGAAGATGCCGGCTTCTTTGAGGTCGCATTGGATATTGTATTTACTGATGAAGTTACGAATTATTTTCCCACCTTCAAAAGCCATTTTGCCCATTTCAGTGCCCGTCTCTTTGCCGTAGTGCTTCTCGATAAAATCAATATCACGGCTAAAGCTGTGGACGATTTGCCCACCGTTACGGCCCGAAGCACCAAAACCAATACGGCTACCTTCAAGCACAATAACCTTAAAGCCACTTTCGGCAAGATGCAGCGCTGTAGAAAGCCCTGTGTAACCTGCGCCAATAACACAGATGTCTGCGTTGATCTGCTCGTTTAGTGCTGGGCGTATGCTCTTGTCGTTAGCCGAGGCGGCATAGTAAGACGATGTGTGTGATGGTGCTGCCATAGTAAACCTCTATATTACGACCGGCAGAGAGCGGGTCGATTTTGGCTTCGGATGTTTGATAAACCCATCATGTTATTTGTTCGCCGTCATAACTCTTCGACTTAGGGTTTATATAGCTGAGGCTAATAAAGATACTTTGCAGGGGACCATTGTTGATATACCCAGTAGGGTATATTTTTATGTGAAAGAGGGACATAAATTATTGCAGTGTATACAGGGTGGACGATAGGGTTGTAGTTAAAGCAAGAGCAGTTTTAATGGCCTTGTAGTAGGGACAATTAACTGGCTGCTAATGCAATTATTTTAGCAGGATATTTAGTGTTGCTACACTGTGAATTTTGCAATGTTACCCGCAACAGCTTCTTCCATCGTTTTTAGGTCATGAATACGTTGAGTAATTTGATGGATAGTGTTTCGATTATTTTCAGAGTTGTCTCTAATACTGCCAATCATCCCTACCATTTCATTACTTTTTGATTGCGATTGTTCAGCATTCTGTGTTGTTTGGCCAATGAGTTCTGATGCGGTGAGCACCTCATCAGCAGATTGGCTAACAATTGAGGTAGTTTTCTCCATGCTACTCAAGACATCTTCTAATAGTGATGTTTGAGAATCTATCTGGTTCGTAATGTCGGCGCTAGACTGAGTGATTTCTAAGATAATCTGATGAATCTCTTCTAAGCTTTGTTGGGTTTTAATTGCAAGCACTCTAACTTCGTCAGCGACCACAGCAAACCCCCGGCCTTGATCGCCAGCTCTAGCGGCTTCAATGGCAGCATTAAGAGCGAGTAAGTTGGTTTGTTCTGCGATGCTGGTAATAACGGTGAGTACACCTTTGACTTTGTCAGCACCGTTATTTAGGCGCTCTAGCCCCTGAGCCATGTTTGTATTGTTAGATGAGTAATTATTGAGTTGAAGCTCCAATGCTGAAAAGTTTTCCTGGCTGTTTATTAGGTTTTCATTAACATTAATGATTTTTTCTTGGGTTTGGTAAGCTCTGTCAGATACCGCTGCGACAAGCTGCTCTAACTCAGATAGCTCTTTATTACACTGCAATATAAGGTCGTCTGATTCGATAGTTCGGCGGTGAATATCATCAGCCATCGATGAGATCTCTGCTGTGTTTTTTGTGCTTTTGTCGGAGCTGTTTTTTATATCTTGAAGTGATGTGCGAATTGACGTTCGAAATTCATCGACTGTATCAAGTACCTGTTTAAGCTCTGAATTAAAGCGAGAATCAACGGTGCACTCTTTTGATAGATCTTTACTAGATAAATATTGAAGATAACTACGTACTTGCTTGAGTGGATCAACTCCCCAGCGTTTTTCGTCTAAGTCATGTATGAGAACCACTGCTGCAACTACAAGCTGAACAATGATTGATATAAAGTTGTCTGTCAAAAATAGCGCGTTGGCCACAAGGAGTATAATGCCAACCCAGTGAATAGAGCGCATTCTCAAGAAAAGAGAATTCATGATCAAGTAGTCCTTCTTGGTAGATCATAAATTGGAACCAATAATCCAATTTTTATTCTAACAAGCTAGTATAGGTACACTGGATTAGCAATATTAATAGCTAGCACTGCTGGTGATGGCTATAGATGTTGTATGCATTGCTATTGATTTTTTATGCCTATGATTTAGACGCTTGCTTAGGAGGGGCCTGCTAGAGAAGTATTATTAATTGCTTGCGATAAGCAATGAGTAAAAATAGTAGTGATTTGTTTGTTAGTGCTCTTTTTGCGCTGGATAGCGGTAAACGTATTAATATAGCTGTAGGTATCTGTAAACAGTGGACGCATCTTCTCTTCTAGCCCCCAGTTTTTAACTAAGTGGCGTGGCAACATTCCTAGATAATGTCCACTTAAAATAAGGGTTGCCCTTGCTTCTTGATGGTGGGCTTTTGCTTGTTTATTCCAAAGCATCATATCTTGGTGTATTTCCCTGCCTGGCATGAGTCGGGGTGATTCAACGAAGGCATAGTGCAAAAGTTCTTCGCGAGTAATGGCATCAGTTGGCTTTTCAAAAAGAGGGTGCCCAATTGCACAATATAGGCGCATTTCCTCATCGAATAGTGCGAGTGTTTCTAATTCTGGGTATTGATGCGGTAGTACTGTTATACCGATATCAACTTGTTTATCCATTACTGCGGTCGTTACTTCATCTGAACTCATCGTACTTATTTGGACGTGTACGTCAGGGGCTTGCTGCGAAAAGCTGTCCACTGCAGCAACGATACAAGAGTTATGTGCACCGAGCATATGCTCAGCGAACCCTACATGAAGTTGACCAAAAATTCGGTTGTGGGAGTGGTTGATCCGTTGCTTGAATTGCTCAAGTGCCCCTACAAGATCGAGCGTAGCGTCATAGACAACCTGTCCTTGCTCTGTGAGCTTAAAGCCTCCACGACCACGTTCGCAAAGGTGCATATCTAAGCGTTTTTCAAGATCAGATATGTAATTTGATATTGTCGAGTTTGCTAAATTCAAGCTGATTTCTGCGGCGGTAAAACCTCCAGCATCAACCACAGCTCTAAAGACCCTTAGCAAGCGTAGGTCGATATCTGCAAGTTGGCCTGAAATAGCGGCCTTTTTACGTCCCATAAATACCTCCTGGCTTGCTGTTAAGAATGCCTTGCATTTGCATATTTAAATGTAAGTTTGGCTAAGTAATTATATAAGCCAAAGAAATGATGGTCTATAAATATGCAACATTAAGTGATAGCGCAATTTCCAGCTATCGGATTGTCGGAGAGATAAGCATGACAATGCAGTTGAAAGATTCCAGCCTGTTAAAAACACAAGCGTATATAAATGGCCAATGGGTTGATGGTGATAACGGTGAAACGTTTGCAGTCACTAATCCGGCAACCGGTGAGCATTTGGCAGATGTTTCTAGTGTTGGTGCAGTTGAAACACGTCGTGCAATCTTGTCTGCACAAGAAGCTATGATTAGCTGGAAAGCCTTGCCAGCTAGAACACGTTCAGAGTTATTGGAGCGTTGGTTTTACCTGATTATCGACAACCAAGAAGACTTGGCTATTTTAATGACGGCAGAGCAAGGGAAACCTTTGTTTGAATCTCGCGGTGAGGTAGCTTATGGCGCTTCATTTATTAAATGGTTTGCCGAAGAAGGTAAGCGCGTTTATGGCGATATCATCCCAAGTTCTTCAGATCGTCGTGGTGTTGTTGTTAAACAGCCGGTAGGCGTTGTTGCTGCTATTACGCCATGGAACTTCCCTAATGCCATGATCGCACGCAAAGTGGCACCGGCACTGGCTGTTGGTTGTGCCATGGTACTTAAACCTGCTGCTGAGACGCCACTTTCTGCATTGGCGTTGGTTGAATTGGCTAATCGCGCTGGATTGCCTGCGGGCTTATTTAGCGTCTTGCCTGGCATGAATGCGCAAGCCATTGGCGGCGAAATGACGTCGAATCCTGTTGTTAAAAAAGTCACTTTTACGGGTTCAACGCCGGTTGGCAAGCTGTTGATGAAGCAGTGTGCCGATACTGTCAAACGTACTTCTATGGAATTGGGCGGTAATGCACCGGTCATTATTTTTGATGATGCTGATTTAGACGCAGCAGTTGCCGGCGTAATCGTCGCTAAATATCGTAACTCAGGCCAAACCTGTATCTGTGCAAATCGTATTCTTGTACAGGACGGTATTTATGACGCATTTGTTGAGAAGTTTGCAGAAGCTGTAAAAGGCTTTCGTGTTGGTAATGGCATGGATAATGACTCCACTCATGGTCCGGTTATTACTGAGAAAGCCGCTGCTGAAATTCACGCTAAGGTTCAAAGTGCTGTATCTGAAGGTGCCAATGTTGTGTTGGGCGGCAAGCCCGGTGCATTAGGTGGTTGTTTTTATGAGCCGACTATCTTGACCAATGTTACTAACAAGATGCGTGTGTTTCGTGAGGAGATCTTTGGCCCTGTTGCCCCTGTCTTCAAGTTCTCGAGCGAAGAAGAGGCCATCGCAATGGCAAATGATACTGAATTTGGCCTAGCCGCTTACCTCTATACAGAGAATTTAGGGCGTATTTGGCGTGTATCAGAAGGTGTGGATTACGGGATGGTGGGTGTTAATGAAACAGCTATCAGTTCTGAAGTAATTCCTTTTGGTGGAATGAAGGAGTCAGGTCAGGGGCGTGAAGGTTCAAAATATGGTCTAGATGATTATCTAGAAACCAAATATATCTGTATGGGCGGTCTTAACCGTTAATATTTAGACGTTATCAATGGTGCCTATGTGTTCTCTAATTAAACTATATAGAGGCATATAGGTGTCTTAAGTGTTCTCGAGGAAGAGAGTATGAGCAGCATTATATACCCAACAACAAATTTTAAAGCGACCCGCACCCTGACTATTGAACGAGGGGAAGGTGCTTATGTTTATGATAGCGAAGGTAATCAATACCTCGAGGCGCTGGCAGGTCTTTGGTGTACATCGTTGGGTTATAACAATCGTGAGCTAGTGGATACTGCAAGCGAGCAGATGAGTAAGTTATCTTTCTCACATATGTTTGGTGGTAAGACACATCAAGTGGGAATGGATTTGGGCGTTAAGCTCGCTGAAATGGTTCCGGTTGATAATGCCAAAGTCTTTTTTGGTAACTCAGGAAGTGATGCAAACGATACCCATATTAAAATGTTGCGTTATTACTTTAACGCCATCGGTAAGCCAGAAAAGTACAAAATCATTTCGCGTGAACGTTCATATCATGGCGTAACGGTGGCCGCTGCATCATTAACAGGCTTGCCACCAAATCATACCCATTTTGATTTGCCGTTTGACGCTTTGGGTGTACTGCGAACGGATGCTCCTCATTATTTTCGTGGTGCTCTGGCGGGGGAAAGTGAATCTCAGTTTGTTGAGCGTATTACCAATAACCTTGAGACACTTATTCTTAAAGAAGGGCCTGACAGTATTGCTGCGTTTATTGCTGAGCCAATAACAGGGGCCAGCGGTGTAATCGTACCGCCTGAGGGTTATTACGAAAAAGTGCAGGCGATTTTAAATAAGTACGGCATTCTTTTTTGGGCTGATGAAGTAATCACAGGTTTTGGGCGCACCGGAAATGATTTTGGTTGCACAACAATGGGTATCGAAAAGCCAGCGATGATGACTTTGGCTAAACAGCTATCTTCTGCGTATATGCCGATTAGTGCATCGGTAATACGTGGTGATATGTACGATGCCATGGTAGATCAAACCTCTTCTGTTGGTGTGTTTGGCCATGGTTATACGTATTCAGGGCACCCTGTTGCTTGTGCTGTTGCTCTAAAAACGCTAGAAATTTATGAGCGCGATAATTTGTTCGCTCGTGCCGCTGTTTTGGGTGCCTATATGCAGAAACGTCTTGGTGAGTTTCTTGAGCACCCTCTGGTAGGAGAAGTACGCGGGAAAGGCATGATTGCTGCTGTCGAGATGGTAGCCAATAAGCAAACAGGTGAAGCATTTAATGGGGGGGCAGTCGGTGCTTTTGCACAACAAGCTTGCCAGAACCACGGCATGATAACGCGTGCAGTTGCAGGTTCGTCCTTAGCGTTTTGTCCGCCACTGATTGTTACCGAAGCGCAGATTGATGAAATGATTGAAAAATTCAGTAAAGCACTGGATGACACTTACCAATTTGTTAAGCAAGAAGGGCTATTAACGAGTTAGTGAGTGGTAGTTGTGTTTCCGGGTCTGACCATTAAGGTCATTTTTTGGGGAGGATAATATTCTCCCTTTTTTTCAATGAAAATTAATCCTGTCTATCTTTAAACGACCATCTCGTTCCGGTCTCTTCGTAATTTGTTACCCATTATCTTAAAGCTAGGTCATTGTGTAATTAATGGCTGCATCAGCTATCTATTATTGCTACTTTTATTTTATGTGAGTTAGAGCGCATTAGTTGCTAAGCCATAGTAGCTATTTATTACTAATGTAAAACGTACGGCTTTGTGATTTGAAGTTGAGTTTTCGAGTGTATTTGGGGCGTGTAATGTTAAATCTTGCAGAAAAGGCAGGTGTGGCTCTCAAGTCTCGTGCTGCTGTATTAGCTACGGCAGAGTCTTGTACAGGCGGTGGGATTGCACAAGCAATTACAGCAGTAGCGGGAAGTTCAGAGTGGTTTGGTTGCGGATATGTTACATACTCGAATGAAGCCAAGCAGCAAATGCTGGGTGTTAGTTCTAATGTGATTGAAGCGCATGGTGCGGTTAGCGAGGCGGTAGTCAGGCAGATGGCCGAAGGTGCCTTGCATAATAGTGGTGCTGATATTTCGGTTGCAGTCAGTGGGGTAGCAGGACCCGAAGGAGGAACAAAAGATAAGCCTGTTGGTACTGTGTGGCTTGCATGGGCCATACGTGGTGGGGCCACGGTGGCTACTGACAATCTGTTCTTAGGGGATCGGGAGCAGGTAAGGAATCAAAGTATTGAAAAGGCATTAGAAGGTATTGTTAGCTTACTATAAGAAATAAATTAAGATGCTTGCAATTAAATAGGGATGTCGTAATAATACTGTCCATACATACAGTATTATTGTCAGGCAGTGTAAAGGGTTGAATATGGACGATAACAGAAAAAAAGCGCTTGATGCCGCTTTATCACAGATTGAACGTCAATTCGGTAAAGGCGCTGTTATGCGCATGGGAGATCAGCCACGTGAGGCTATCCCTTCCGTTTCTACTGGCTCATTAGGTTTAGATGTTGCGCTGGGCATAGGTGGTCTTCCTTATGGCCGTGTTGTAGAAATCTATGGACCTGAGTCTTCTGGTAAAACGACCCTTACATTGCAAGTTATTGCTGAAGCGCAAAAGCAGGGTAAAACTTGTGCATTTGTGGATGCTGAGCATGCACTTGATCCTAACTACGCAGAAAAGCTCGGCGTTGATGTTGACGAATTGCTAGTGTCTCAGCCGGATACGGGGGAGCAGGCTCTAGAAATTTGTGACATGCTGGTTCGCTCTAATGCCGTCGATGTTATTGTTGTTGACTCGGTCGCTGCGCTAACACCTAAAGCTGAGATAGAAGGCGAGATGGGTGATTCGCACATGGGTTTGCAGGCGCGTTTGATGTCGCAAGCACTGCGAAAAATGACAGGTCATGTAAAAAGCTCAAATTGCCTACTGATTTTCATTAACCAGATTCGTATGAAAATTGGTGTGATGTTTGGTTCTCCAGAGACAACAACAGGTGGTAATGCATTAAAATTCTATGCTTCTGTTCGTTTAGATATTCGTCGTATCGGCGCTGTTAAGCAGGGCGATGAGATTATCGGTAACGAAACGCGTGTTAAAGTTGTTAAAAATAAGGTATCTCCACCCTTTAAACAGACGGAGTTCCAGATTCTATATGGTCAGGGTATTTACCGTATGGGCGAGATTATTGATCTGGGCGTACAGAATGGTTTTGTTGACAAGGCGGGTGCTTGGTACGCTTACAATGGAGATAAAATTGGCCAAGGGAAAGCCAATGCAGCTAAGTATTTAACTGAACACCCGGAAGCGGCGCAAGCAATAGAGAGTGCTTTGCGTGACAAGCTGCTGACTTCACAGATTCCTGAGAAAGCAGAAAAAGCTGATGCTGAGCAGTTGGATCTATAACATTGTTTAGGATAAAGCAGTTATCATAATTAAAGGCCGTTTTTACGGCCTTTTTTATTGTCTAAAAATTATAAAGGCGAAGCAAATATGGAAGCAGAAGCCGAAATTAGGTGTGCAGTTATTTCTTTATTAGCACGACGAGAATACAGCCGTGCAGAAATTGAGCAAAAATACCGAAATAAATATGATGAGGAATTACTGACTCGTGTTTTAGATAAGTGTCAGGAAAATGGTTATCAAAGTGATCAGCGTTTTGCAGAGATGTTGGTAAGAAGTAAAACAGGTCAAGGTTATGGCTTGTTACGGATACTACAAGAGGGGAAGCGTAAAGGCATAAATGAAAGCCTATTAAAAGAATGCATCCAAGAACAACAGCCAGATTGGTTTGAATTGGCTACTTTGTTAAGTCAGAGAAAGTTTAAGGAGAAAACGGATAAGCAGGACAGGAAGTTATATGAGAAACGCGTACGCTTTTTACTAAGTCGTGGTTTCTCCTATGAACAAGCCAAATATGCGCTTGAATTGGCTAATAACGAAATGGAATAGACTAATTACTGCTTTATATCTCATCATCTATTGACAAAAAGATTCGAACAAATTCCGGCTGCGATATATACTTGTTCGCCATTTTACGTGTGATTTACATTAAATAGCTCGTTAAAAGGCTTTTTTTAGGTGTGTAACCAGCAGCGGAACGATTCATCCATATGAAATACATGACAAGTGCCGAAATTCGCCAGGCTTTCCTGGATTATTACAACAAACAGGGACATGAAATAGTGGCGTCAAGCTCGCTGATTCCTGCGAATGACCCAACGTTGCTGTTTACCAATGCCGGTATGGTGCAGTTTAAAGACGTATTCCTTGGTGATGATAAGCGTGCTTATAGCCGCGCTACAACATCTCAGCGTTGTGTGCGAGCAGGTGGTAAGCACAACGACCTTGAAAATGTTGGCTACACAGCTCGTCACCATACTTTTTTTGAAATGCTTGGTAATTTTAGTTTCGGTGATTATTTCAAACCTGAGGCTATTCGTTTTGCTTGGGTATTTCTTACAGAAGTGATGGGGCTGCCTAAAGAAAAACTGTGGATCACAGTGCATCACTCAGATGAAGAAGCTGAACGTATTTGGAAAGAAGAAATTGGTGTGGATCCAGAGCGTTTTTCGAAGCTAGATGAAGATAATTTTTGGGCGATGGGTGATACCGGCCCGTGTGGTCCTTGTACTGAGATTTTCTTTGACCATGGAGAAGATATTTTTGGTGGCCCTCCAGGAAGCCCAGACGAAGACGGTGACCGCTACATCGAGATTTGGAATGTGGTGTTCATGCAGTACAATCGAACTGCTGATGGTGAGATGACGCCTTTGCCGCGTCCATCTGTTGATACCGGTATGGGATTGGAACGTATTGCTGCTGTAATGCAGGGTGTGCATAGCAATTATGAAATTGATCTGTTTCAAAACCTGTTAAAAGCAGCAGCAAAAGCAGTAAAAACCGATGATCTAGATAGCAAGTCATTACGTGTTATTGCCGATCATATTCGCTCGTGTTCATTTTTGATTACTGATGGTATTACGCCTTCAAATGAAGGGCGTGGTTATGTATTGCGCCGTATTATTCGTCGTGCGATTCGCCACGGTAACAAGCTAGGTATGAAAGGACCTTTCTTCAATTTACTGGTCGCTTCTTTAGCCAATGAGATGGGTGAGGCTTACCCTGAATTGATTAAAATGCAGTCTCAGATTGAACGTGTTCTTCTTAAGGAAGAGCAGCAGTTTGCTAAAACGTTAGATAATGGCATGCGTTTATTGACGGAAGCTATTAGTGGTCTTGAAGGATCAATTCTATCTGGTGAAACTGTCTTTAAGTTATATGATACGTACGGTTTTCCAGCAGATTTAACCGCTGACGTTGCTCGTGAACATGAGTTGACGCTAGATATGGAAGGCTTTGAATTGGCCATGGAGCAGCAACGCCAGCGTGCACGTGCTTCAGGCGGTTTTTCTGTTGATTATAACGACAAACTTGAGCTTAGTGGTGAAACCGAGTTTGTTGGTTATGAGCATTTAGAAGGCAGCTCTGATGTTGTTGCTATCTTTGTAGAAGGTGAAGCGGTTAAGCAGCTAACAGCAGGGCAGTCAGGCATTGTTGTGTTGGAACATACACCTTTCTATGCCGAGTCTGGTGGACAAGCAGGAGATCAGGGGCAATTAAGTTGGGATCAAGGGCTGTTTACAGTTACTGATTGCACTAAAGAAGCTAAGAGTCATTTGCATATGGGCGAGTTAGCAGAAGGTGTTTTGTCGGTAGGTGACAAGGTTTTTGCGCATGTTGATGAATCTGCTCGTTTGGCTACTGCTAACAACCATTCGGCCACGCATCTATTGCATGAGGCATTACGTCGAGTGCTAGGTGAGCATGTACAACAAAAAGGTTCGCTGGTGAATCCTGAGAGGTTGCGTTTTGATTTTGCTCATTTTGAGGCGCTTACAGCAGACGAAGTAACGCAGGTAGAGGCTATGGTTAATAGCCAAATACGAGCTAATAGCGATGTTAAAACGGATGTTATGGCGATAGAAGATGCCAGGCAAACGGGTGCGCAGGCGTTGTTTGGTGAAAAGTATGATGACCAAGTGCGTGTACTAAACCTCGGTGAGGGCTTCTCTGTTGAGTTATGTGGTGGTACTCATGCAAAACGTACGGGTGATCTTGGTTTCTTGAATATTGTATCCGAAGGCGGAATTGCTGCGGGAGTACGCCGTATTGAGGCAGTGACAGGCCAGGCTGCACTCGAGTATGTAGCGGCTAATACTCATCACTTGAACGAAATATCCGCGCTGGTTAAAGGCTCACGCGACACGGTTGTTGAGAAAGTTCAGGGTTTGTCCGATCGTAATCGACAACTGGAAAAAGAATTAGATCGTTTGAAAATGATGCTTGCTTCGGCGAAAAGTGGAGATCTGGTCTCTAATGCCGTAGAAGTGAATGGTATTAAGTTGTTGGTTGAGAACCTTGAGGGTGCTGACCCCAAAGCGTTACGCGATACCATTGACCAACTGAAAAATAAGTTAGGGTCAGCAGTGGTTGTGCTGGCTACAGAGAGTGAAGGGAAGATAAGTTTGGCTGCCGGTGTAACTAAAGATCTCACAAGCCGAGTTAAAGCGGGAGACTTGGTTCGTGAGCTGACAGCTAAATTAGGCGGAAAAGGTGGCGGTCGTCCAGACTTTGCGCAGGGCGGTGGTGTGGATTGTGCTGCACTACCAGCGGTACTTGATAGCGTCAAAACCTTGATCGCCGATCGATAGTATGGGCAAACGACTTAAATAGCTGATGGAGACTGATAGGCAATGGCTCTATTTGTACAGAAATATGGTGGGACTTCGGTTGGTTCGGTTGAACGAATCGAAGCGGTTGCAGATAAACTGCAGCGTTTTCGTGAACAGGGGCATGATTTAGTAGTAGCTGTGTCAGCAATGAGCGGCGAAACAAATCGGCTGGTAGGTTTGGCTGGAAGTATTCAAGAAACACCTAGCCTGCGAGAGATGGATGTACTCTTGTCGACAGGAGAGCAGGTAACGATCGCGCTACTTTGTATGGCACTAGAAAAGCGTGGCATACCTGCGCGTTCTTATACGGGTAGTCAGGTGCGTATCCTTACGGATAGCTCACACACCAAGGCGCGTATTCAGGATATAGACGTCGAACGAATTCAGGCAGATATAGCGGCCGGATGTGTTGTAGTTGTTGCTGGTTTTCAGGGAGCTGACGCTCAAGGCAATATAACAACACTGGGGCGTGGTGGTTCTGATACAACGGGTGTAGCCCTCGCTGCAGCGTTAAAGGCTGATGAGTGCCAGATCTATACAGATGTAGATGGTGTTTATACAACAGACCCTAGGGTTGTTGAGGGCGCTCAACGCCTTGAAAAAATAACCTTTGAAGAAATGCTAGAAATGGCAAGTCTTGGATCTAAAATATTACAAATTCGTTCAGTCGAATTTGCGGGTAAGTACAAAGTGCCTTTGCGTGTGCTGTCTAGTTTTGAGGATGGGCCGGGCACTCTGATTACTATAGAGGAAGATGATACAGTGGAAAAACCAGTTATTTCAGGAATTGCATTCAATCGTGATGAAGCAAAGTTGACTGTGTTGGGAGTGCCTGATATTCCGGGCGTAGCTTCGAAGATATTAGGGCCAATTAGCCGTGCTAATATTGAAGTCGATATGATTGTTCAGAATGTTGCTGCAGATCAGACCACCGACTTTACTTTTACTGTGCATCGTAATGATTACGGCAAAGCTGAAGAGATACTTCGACAAGTGGCTAGTGATCTCTCTGCAAGGGAAGTGGTAGGGAACAATAAGATAGCTAAGGTGTCTATTGTCGGTGTTGGTATGCGCTCTCATGCGGGTGTAGCAACTAAAATGTTTGATTCTCTAGCAAGTGAAAATATCAATATTCAGATGATTTCTACATCAGAAATCAAAGTCTCTGTTGTTATTGCTGAGAAATACTTAGAGTTGGCTGTACGTGGGCTGCACTCGGCGTTTGAATTAGATAAAGCTGATACTGTCAGTGAATGACGACGGTTAATATTTGGTCTATAGTGTAGGCTCAACGAGTAGCCATATCTAATTTTATCTTCAGGTAAGAATAACGACCTGATATGGTTAGTAGTACTAAGGGACGATTGGGAGATCCGAAATGTTAATTTTAACTCGCCGTGTAGGTGAAACCTTGATGGTAGGGGACGAAGTCACCGTTACTGTACTAGGTGTAAAGGGTAATCAGGTACGTATAGGTGTTAATGCGCCTAAGGACGTAGCTGTACATCGTGAAGAGATTTACGATCGTATACAGCGTGAAAAAGACGGTGAAAAAGACAGTACTGAAACACAAGATTAATTTTTTTAGAATAAATGCTTTTCTTTTTAAAATCAGTCTTGTATAGTACGCCGCGTTGACCAGGTGAGATGGCCGAGTGGCTGAAGGCGCGCCCCTGCTAAGGGCGTATAGGGGAAACTCTATCGAGGGTTCGAATCCCTCTCTCACCGCCATTTGCGCCCGTAGCTCAGCTGGATAGAGTACTTGGCTACGAACCAGGCGGTCGCACGTTCGAATCGTGCCGGGCGCACCAGTCAACAGTGTGAATCGATTTAACAATCGATAGTATGAAAGATTAAAGTTATACCTAGTAAGTGTTAAGCGCGCCCGTAGCTCAGCTGGATAGAGTACTTGGCTACGAACCAGGCGGTCGCACGTTCGAATCGTGCCGGGCGCACCACTTAACTAGTAATATAATTAGTAATACAGTATGTCTTAAAAAGTGTAAGCGCCCGTAGCTCAGCTGGATAGAGTACTTGGCTACGAACCAGGCGGTCAGAGGTTCGAATCCTCTCGGGCGCACCACTTCCTCTCCTTGTTTTACCATTCAGTTTAATCCCTAATTTAAGAAAGCTCTTTGATATGAAATTCATCGTCAAACTATTTCCAGAAATTACTATTAAAAGCCGTCCAGTTCGTAAGCGCTTTATTCAGCGGCTACAAAATAATCTACAGATACAGTTAAAGCGCATCGTTGATGAAATAACTGTCAGTGGTTTCTGGGATAAAATAGAAGTAGTTCTACCTGAGGAATCAATCGCTTCTTATGACGCTGTTTGTGAGGCTATGCAGCGCACTCCCGGTGTTCAGTTCTTTATTCAGGTGACCGAGTTTCCTTTAGGTGATTTTCAAGATGTATTTGAAAAGACTCTACCTCTTTACGTAGATCGTATTAGAGGCAAAACATTTAAAGTGCGTGTTAAGCGCAGTGGTAAGCATGAGTTTACCTCCGTTGATTTAGAGAGATATGTCGGCGGAGGTTTGTTGCAGCACTCTGACTCGGCCGGTGTTGATGTGCACAAGCCAGATGTTTATGTTGATATGGAGGTTCGGGATGAGCGCTTGTATATCGTCGAGAAGCAGCTTCAGGGCTTAGGTGGATACCCGTTAGGCTCCCAAGATGCGGTTCTTTCTTTGATATCGGGTGGTTTTGATTCTGTAGTAGCGTCTTACATGACGATGCGTCGTGGATCTAAAACACATTTTTTGTTCTTTAATCTTGGTGGTAAAGCGCACGAAATAGGTGTTCAGCAAGTGGCTCTTCACCTGTGGCAGCGCTATGGCTCATCAGCGCGCGTAAAGTTTATTTCTGTACCTTTTGATGAAGTGGTTGGTGAAATATTACAAAATGTACACCACTCTCATATGGGTGTTGTATTGAAACGTCAGATGATGAGAGCGGCTGAGCAAGTAGCCGACTTTATGAAAATTGATGCGATTGTTACTGGCGAAAGTATTGCGCAGGTTTCCAGTCAGACAATTCCTAACTTAACCGTCATAGATCAGGCCACAAATAAGTTAGTTATTCGTCCGTTAATTACCATGGATAAGCAAGAGATTGTAGACAAAACAAAAGCGTTAGGTTGTTTTGATATTGTGAAAATGATTCCAGAGTATTGTGGTGTTATTTCTGATAGGCCAACAACTCAAGCGAAAATGACAAGAGTGCTAGAAGAAGAAGCATGTTTGGATATGGATGTATTGAACAAAGCTGTTGTGGATTGTCAGGTAATAGCCATTGACCAAATTATAGAAAACCTTGATGTGCAAAGTGAAATAGAGGCGATGAGTAAAGTCTCGGAAAATCAAGTAATTGTTGACGTGCGTGCGCCAAATGAGCAAGAGCGTAAACCGTTAAATATGCCGGGGTGTGAAATTATTTTAGTTCCGTTCTATGAGTTGGAAGCGGTAGCTGTCACGTGGGCTGAAGATAAAGAGTATCTGTTGTATTGCGACAAAGGTGTTATGAGTCGTTTGCATGCACAAAATTTGCAAGAGAAAGGCTTTGAACACGTAAAAATATTTCGTCCGTTAGTCTAATTAAAAGCAGCTTTTCTTTGCGAAATAATTGCTATCTTGTTGATTATATAGAGTAATAATATTGTCGACAATCTGTAAGACTATCGACGAAAGTTAAGTTAAAGCCGTTAGGTAAAGTTGCTACAACTGGCCTTTTGAGGTTTAATTGCCTCTGTTATAAATTTCTTTTATTTCTCAGTATCTTCATTTTCATGAAGATACATGTTGGTACTAGGGGTTTATACATACTTTTCTTATTATTAAATTTAGGAGCAGCCACAGATGGATAATCTGTTATCAGAAGGCCTTACACTGATGGTCTTTGGTATGGGCTTCGTTTTTACGTTCCTGACGTTGTTAGTTGGTGTAACAACTATGATGTCAAAGCTGGTCGTTAAATTCGAGCCAGCACCGCAACCTAAAGCAGCCCCAACAAGATCAGCTTTGCCTGCGGTTGCGCAGGGTGGAAGTGATGAGCTTGTAGCTGTGATTACAGCTGCGGTACATAAATATCGCTCATAAGAAGCGATAAATAACACAATAAATTATTCGTGCACTATTATCGACAGAAGGCCTTTTACCCATGTCCGATGCAAAGAAACCGCTAGGTATTACTGATGTAGTTCTGCGTGACGCTCATCAGTCTCTCTTCGCTACGCGTATGCGTATTGATGATATGCTACCGATCGCAGAGAAACTTGATAAAATTGGCTACTGGTCCCTAGAAAGCTGGGGTGGAGCTACTTTTGACTCTTGTATCCGTTTTATCGGAGAAGATCCATGGGATCGTATTCGTGAATTAAAAGCGGCTATGCCAAATACTCCTCAGCAAATGTTATTACGTGGTCAGAACCTACTCGGTTACCGTCACTATGCTGATGATGTTGTACATAAGTTTGTAGAACGTGCTGCTGTTAACGGTGTAGATGTATTCCGTATTTTTGATGCGATGAATGATCCGCGCAACCTGGAAACTGCGATCAAAGCAGTGAAGGAAACAGGAAAGCATGCCCAGGGTACTCTTTCATTTACAACGAGTCCTGTGCATACCACTGATATGTGGGTCGAGTATGCTAAAACATTAGAAGATATGGGCGCTGACTCTATCGCAATTAAGGACATGTCAGGCATTCTGACGCCTTATGCCGCATTTGATCTGGTTTCGCGACTCAAAGCACAGACTGATTTAGAAGTGCAGCTTCATGCGCATGCAACTTCAGGATTATCTGATATGACGATTCTGAAAGCTGTAGAGGCTGGGATTGATCGTGTCGATACTGCTATCTCCTCTATGTCTATGACATATGGGCATAGCTCGACTGAGTCTGTCGTAGCTGCATTAGCGGGTACTGATCGTGACACAGGTCTGAATCTAGAAGCGTTAGAAGATATCGCTGCATATTTCAGGGAAGTTCGTAAGAAGTATGCCAAGTTTGAAGGTTCTTTACGTGGTACCGATTCACGTATCTTGATTGCCCAGGTTCCTGGTGGCATGTTGACAAACATGGAAGGCCAGTTAAAAGAGCAGGGTGCTTCAGATAAATTTGATGAAGTACTTGCTGAGATACCTCGTATTCGTAAGGATTTGGGTTATATCCCGCTTGTTACGCCTACTTCTCAGATTGTTGGTACACAGGCTGTTATCAATGTATTGATGGGTGAGCGATACAAAACCATCTCTAAAGAAGTTCAGGGTATTCTTAAAGGCGAATATGGCGCAGCTCCTGCACCCTATAATGCTGAACTTCAGGCGCGTGTTTTAGATGGTGCGGAAGTATTAACTTGCCGTCCTGCAGATATACTCGAATCAGAATTTGAAAAATTAACAACCGAACTGCGCGCAGTGGCAAATGAAAAAGGCCTTAAATTGGCTAGCGCAGATAAAGAAATTGATGACGTATTAACCTACGCATTATTCCCTCAGATCGGTTTGAAATTCATAGAAAATCGCGGCAACCCTGACGCGTTTGAACCTGCCCCTACATTAGAGGATGCTATGGCTATGGCTGCACCTAAAAATACTGGACCACAAGTTTATACTATTACTGTCAATGGTCAGAATTATGTTGTTCAAGTAGCAGAAGGGGGAGATGTTACTTCAATTGCTCCCGCGGCTGCTCCTGTGGCTGCTGCTGCGCCAGCTGCTAGCTCTGGTGAGCCAGTACCAGCACCTTTGGCAGGTAATATCTGGAAAGTACAGGTAACGCCTGGGCAGGCGCTCCAAGAAGGTGATGTGATCGTAATCCTCGAAGCGATGAAAATGGAAACGGAAGTACGTGCGGCAAGAGCCGGTACTGTTGTTTCTGTAGACGTTAAAGAGGGTGATGCAGTTCAGGTGGGTGATACCCTTATCACTTTAGCGTAAGGGGTCTATCGAATGGATAAGCTTCTCGACCTGTGGCTAGCCTCAGGTATTTATAACATTTCGCTAGGGCAGTTTGTAATGATCGTTGTTGGTCTATTACTGCTGTACTTGGCGATTCGTAAAAACTTTGAGCCCCTATTGCTTGTTCCAATTGGCTTTGGTGGCATTATGGCAAACATTCCAGAAGCAGGGTTGGCATTTTCTGCGGTAGAAAATGCTGTGCATTTTGCTACCCCTGAATTGTTAGCTGGTTTTGCTGCTGTGCTAGGTATTACGAGTGTTGATCCGCATGATGTTTTACATGCATATCACACCTCTAGTGCCAGTGTGCATGCAGCCACGACGTTGTTTGCAAACGATAATAACTTCAATAACGGCATGCTGTATAATTTTTATACAGTAGCGATCGCTTCGGGTGCTGCCCCTTTGATTATTTTCATGGGTGTGGGCGCAATGACGGACTTCGGACCGTTATTGGCAAATCCTAAAACGCTGTTTTTGGGCGCAGCGGCACAGTTCGGTATTTTTGCTACCGTACTAGGTGCTGTGGGCCTAACTAGCATGGGGTTGATGGACTTTAGCATTCAAGATGCGGCTGCAATTGGTATCATTGGCGGTGCTGATGGTCCTACAGCAATCTATGTGGCAAGTTTATTATCTCCTCAATTACTGGGTGCAATTGCAGTAGCAGCATATTCGTATATGGCCCTTGTTCCGTTGATTCAGCCGCCTATTATGCGTGCTTTAACAACGGAAGCTGAGCGTAAAATTCAGATGGTGCAATTGCGCCATATCTCAAAATTAGAGAAAATTTTATTCCCACTGTCGTTGCTTATATTGGTGGCTATGTTGTTGCCAGATGCAGCGCCTCTATTGGGTATGTTCTGTTTCGGTAATCTGATGCGTGAATGTGGTGTTGTTGATCGCTTAAGTGATACTGCACAGAATGCATTGATCAATATCGTTACTATCTTCTTAGGGCTTTCAGTTGGTTCGAAGCTTTCAGCTGATAAGTTTCTGGATATGCAGACATTAGGCATTTTGGTGCTGGGTATTGTTGCCTTTGGTATCGGTACTGCAATGGGCATTTTAATGGCTAAGTTTATGAACAAGCTGGCAGGTGGTAACTCTATCAATCCATTGATTGGGTCGGCTGGGGTATCTGCTGTACCTATGGCTGCACGTGTTTCGAACAAGCTGGGTCTTGAGGCTAATTCTCAAAACTTTTTGTTGATGCACGCTATGGGGCCAAACGTTGCTGGTGTAATCGGTTCAGCGGTTGCTGCAGGCGTTATGATCAAGTTTGTTGGCTAATAGCTAAAAGTAAATAAAAAGGCCGCTCATTGAGCGGCCTTTTTTGTATCGGTATAAAATCAGAACGGTTAATAGCCTGCGAGTATTTCCACATGCGCTTCTACACTGAACGCTAACGCGACAGGGTTGTAGCCACCTTCTAAAACGGACACTAAACGTCCTTGTGAATACACGCGGGCTACGTCCATCAGTAGTTTTGTGACCCAGCGATAATCATCCTCATTTAAATTTATATCAGCCATAGGGTCTTCGTGGTGAGCATCAAAGCCTGCTGAGATGAAAATCATATCAGGTTTGTGATTTTGTAATGCAGGCAGCCAGTGCTTCTCAACTATGTTTCTGAAAAATTTACTATCGCTGTGAGCGGGCATTGGGCAGTTGACGATATTAGGTCGCTGTATGTCGCAATATCTCTCTGGATAGTATGGGTGCTGGAAGGTAGAGCAAACTAATACTTCTGGTTTGTCTTTGAAAATATCGACTGTCCCATTGCAGTGATGAACATCAAAATCGACAACAGCAACACGGTTTACGTGGGGGTGTTGAAGAGCCTGCATTGCGCCTATAGCAACGTTATTAAAAAAGCAAAAACCCATGGGTGTATTGTGTTCAGCATGATGGCCTGGGGGTCTTACTGCGCAGAATGCGTTGTCAGTTTTTCCTGCAAGGACTCGGTTGGTCGCAAGAATTGTTGAGCCAGCGGCTAGGCTTGCAGCGTGCAAAGAGTCTGGGCATAAAGCGGTGTCTTCGTCAGCATAAACGATCCCTTCTTCGGGGAGCTTCATCTCTAAACGCTTTTGATGGAGTGATGCATGAGCCATTGCTATCTGTTCAGGTGTGACGTGAATAGATTGCATTGTTTCTAATTGCTGCATTAAGCCTGTTCTTTCAAGGACTTTGCGTATGGCTAGTAGTCTAATCGGGCTCTCAGGATGTTCTGGTCCCATGTTATGAAGGCCGCAATCTTCATGGGTAATAAAAGTAGTCGTCATATTCCCTTCAACTCTCATTCTTTTCTGTCAGTGTACTGGAAAATAGTTTCTGACCTGCTTAGCCGAAGGTCTAAATTTTAATCTACTAATCATTTTCTTGATTTAAATCATGGGTCATGTATAGGAGTGAAGTTATGATGATAATCACAGCATAGAACTGTATTAGACATCGCGTGTTCACCCTCGCCGGTGTTTTTTTTTGTCTGAGAGAGTGACTCCTTCCCCCGGCCAACAATGGCTCTTATACTATGCTTGAAAATATCATTCTTGCAGAAGGATCGCAGATTTCGTGCACCCGCCGAAAATAGACTATTCCACCAAACGTGTTCTGTTGATTGAGAGCAGTGGAAACATGCGCTCGACTATCCTCTATATGTTGAGGCAGTTGGGAATTGCTAATATTCAAGCAGTGACGATTAATAGCCATGTATTGGAGCTTATTAAAGAGGGTGCCTTTGATATTATTCTACTGGGGCATAATGGAAGTGATCAGTTAACGGGTTTGCAATTGCTGGAAGAGTCCCGCTCCCTTGGCTATGTGAAGCCTGGAGCATGTTGGATGTTTATGACAGGAGACTCTTCTCAGGAAGTGATTTTGCATGCAATTGATAACCAACCTGATGCATTGCTAACAAAACCATTTTCAATGGATGAGCTTAAATCAAGGCTTGATTTGTTGATGTTTCGAAAGGATGCATTGCAAGAAGTGGATGCGCTTGTGGAGCGTGGTCAGCTTGATATGGCGGTAAAAGCCTGCGATCAGATCGAGTTGTCTGGTAGTGATTATGATTATGTTCAGATGGTAAAAGGTAAGTTATTGCTACAACTCAATCGTTTTGAAGAAGCAGAGCTTTTTTTCAAGCAACGCTTTAGGCACCATAATGAGAAAGAAAGTGGTTTGTGTCTTGCTGAAGCCTGTATCGGTCAAGATAAGTATTCTGTCGCAAAGCCGTTACTCTTGAAGCTTGTTGCTAAGTTTCCTCTTTTTCTGCCTGCCTATGATCTTCTTGCAAAAGTATATGAACATGATGGTGAGTTGCTTCCTGTTCAAGACACTTTAAAAGATGCCACTCAAAAGTCGCCGCTAAGTTTATTGAGACAAATGGAGTTAGGTCGGGTTGCTGTTTACACGAAAACGCTGGAGTTAGCTGAGGGTGCTTATAGAAAATCGATTTCTTTGGGTCGAAATAGTTGCTATAGCTCACCTGAGCCCTTTTTACGTTTGGCTAATATACGTCGACTGGAAATGGCTGGTCTTCCTGAGAGTGAGCAGGGCAGCCTACGCTCGCAGTTTGACGAGTTATTGAATACTGCTAGTTACAAATACCCAAAAGATAAGGCGCTTAAAGTTAAGACAGCTCTCTTACGCAGTCAGCTAAGTAGTGATATGGGAAATGAAGATGATGCTAATCGATTTATGGGTGAGGCTTCGAAGCTCGCTGGGAAGCTTGATCAGTCCATGGATTTGCAAAGGGAGCTCTTAGATATAACGGGTGATCGTCTACCTATTCTTGAAAAGCAGCCGTTGCCTGAAAAGAGTAAAGCAAAAGGTCACGTATATGATCCAGAAATGAGTATTCGGGTAAACCGTTTGGGTGTGAAGCACTATCTGGCAGATAAGGTCCCGCAAGCAATACGTTATTTTGGTTTGGCAATAGAGAACGACCCTAAAAATGCTCGTGCACTACTTAATTTAGCGCAACTGTTTCTTGAGTCTGCTAAACAAGAGTCTGCACGGCGTGAAGAGCGCTTGAAAATGGTAACGCGATATTTGCGGTTAGCAGAACGTATGGCATTGAATGATTTTGAAAGTAAAAAATTAGCCTTACTTAAATCATGCAGTAAAGTTTCTTTGGATCAGCTTCCGGAAGGGAGTTTAGGTGTTTTGTTGAAGTAAAAAGTTGGTCGTGCGTTCTGAGTCAAATCTATTAATGGTGTCCCAGGCAGGATTCGAACCTGCGACCTGCCCCTTAGGAGGGGGCTGCTCTATCCAGCTGAGCTACTGAGACATTTTTAACACATAAACGACAAGCATTTAAGAGCCCGTATTTTAAGGCTTTTTTTTGAATCTGCAAAGCAATCATCGTTGATTTATGAAGTTTTCGAAAACATTTGGGAGTAAATAGGGGGGGGTTACGCTTTTCCTATATGTGACTGTCCAGTGTAGTTTCCTTTTGCGCCTTTTGCTGTGTATAAGCTATTGGTGGGCTTTTGTCCGCGCAAAACAGTGAGAAGTTTGTCTAAGCTTTGGCTGGTTCTCATAACCACTTGCTCGTTTCGCTGATTGGCATCCATGGTTTTTTTAAGGGTGCTCTCAAGCTCATTCCAATGATCATTGAATTGTGCTTTAAGTGCTTGATTTGAGCTTTGTGAAAGCAAAGAAGAGAGTCCAGCTTTAGAAACGGGCAAGTCAGCCGCTATAAGCAGCTCTGCTCTAGCTTGATTGTTAAGATCAAACTGATGAAGAATATTTTGCTTTTCCAGATTGATTGATCGTATAGCGTCAATGTCACGAGACTTAAGTACGATCAACTCTTGATTCAGAAAATCTTCTAAACCGCTCAGAATGGCGATACCCTCATTAGCAAGGACATCGATTGATGCGAGAGTGGAAGACAGATCTGTCATGGTGGATTATGCCATCATGGAATCAAAATCGATCATTTTCTCTGCCACTTTCTCAGCATCAATAGAATAGCTGCCATTTTCAATAGCGGCTTTAATGCTTGCAACACGTTCGCTATCAACATCCGGTGTATTAGCAATTTTGGCATCAGCTGCCTGCATTACTTTAACGGTGTCGCTTAGCTCAACTGTATCTTTCTGAATAGGCTTCGCGGAAGCATGGGGAATTGGTGCAGCACTCCCATTACTTTTCTGGGTGCTGACCTTTTCACGAGCAGCCATCGCTTGTTGCGATAAGGAGCTGTTAAGATCAATAGCCATTTTTCTACCCTCAAAAACTATGTGTACGTTGTTTAGCGGCCGTGTTTATTAAAACTTTAGAGAAAATAACAAATATTTTTTCACTTCAATAATAGAGTGTGATTATAACTGTTTAGCTCAGAATAGCTATCTGGATACGGATACATGGCCTCTGCTTTTTACATAGGCGCGAATAATTTTTTGGGATTTATTATTAAGCACTTTTATTTGCTCTCCCTTTTTCCCGCTTTGTAATGCAGTGCCTTGTGTTCTGACTGAAAGGGCGCCAACTTTGGCCTCTATAATCACGGTGTCATTTCGTTTGATAAGTTTCGGGGTGATCAGCATGTTTGCCGTTAATACGCTGCCTGTAGGTATGTTCCGTCGGGCAATAAGGTTGATTAATTGGTCAGGCCTAGTGAAATAACTCTGTTTGTGTATGCTAGTGTTTGTCCGGACAAATGAGAAATCATTGGCAGTAATGACTGTCCCTTTTAATATTGGGTGCTTTACCGTGGCAACTCTAGAATAAATACTAACCTTTGCGGTTGCGTAAGTGGCCCATTTTTTGGGTGAAAGGCAGCTGATGCGCATTGATATACGACCTCCTGAAGGGAGGGTTGAAGGAACTCGAATATCAAATTTTGAACATTTTTTTAAATTTGTATGATCATTAATTGGGTTTACGACTATATTAATATCAGTTTGAGCACTTTTTACTGAAAAATGCTCGTAAAGATGTCTTTCTACTATGGTTTGTAAAGGTTGGGCTATGCATTGCGTAGAGAATAAATAAGTACTAAAAAGAATAATGAGAGTGCCGATACTAGGCATTATTTGAAAATAACTCACGGTGGCTCCTGATTTAGAACAGGATGGTTAGCGTGGTGTCGCTTAATATAGTGACAATAGATTTGGTGTAGATCATGTCAGGTATTCTAGATACTGTAAACCTGCGTACCCAGATGGTTGGGCAGAATCGTTTAGAGCTTTTATTGTTTGCACTTGAGACCGAGCAAGTATACGGAATCAATGTGTTTAAAGTGCGTGAAGTGCTGCAATGTCCAAGATTGACGGAGGTTCCCCGGCAAACGACATCGGTGAAGGGGATGGCGCATATCCGTGGAGAGACCATTCCTGTATTGGATCTCTCTGAAGCTGTTGGGCGCTCTGGTATTCCAAAGGATGAGCATCAACAGTGCTTCCTAATAGTGGCTGAGTACAATACGCGTACATTGGCCTTTTTGGTCAGAAAGGTTGATCGCATCCTAAATACTCATTGGGATCAGATCATGGCTCCACCAAAAGAAATTGGTGTGGAGAACTATCTGACAGCCGTTTTTGAATATGAAGATAGATTGATTGAGATTCTAGACGTTGAGCAAATTTTAGCTGACTTGTATCCAATGCATACAAAAGTTAGTGAAGAAATTGCTACTCAAGAGATGAAGGCTAAAGCCAAAGAATACCAAATTCTTTGTGTTGATGACTCGAGTGTTGCTCGTAATCAAATGCAGCGCAGCCTCGAAGATCTAGGCATTAAAGTAACCACATGTAATAACGGAAAAATTGCATGGGATATGCTAAATAAATTGGCAGATAAAGGTAACGATGTTACAGAACTCTATCTAATGATTATTTCAGACATCGAAATGCCAGAAATGGATGGATATACCTTAGCAGCTATGATTCGAGAAGACCCTCGTATGGAGAAAATGCATATTGTTCTCCATTCTTCGCTAAGTGGCGGATTTAACGTATCAATGGTGAAAAAAGTGGGTGCAGATGGATTCTTGGCTAAGTTCAACCCTGATGATTTAGCGAGTGTTGTTATTGAGCGAATTAAGAAACTTGAGCAGCGGCTATAGAGTGGAATCATCGCTATGAATGAGCGTGTAGAAGCTTTCAGAATTACCTCTGATGAATTTGCTATATTTAGCCAGTTTTTGGAAAAAAGCTGCGGTATTTTGTTAGCAGAGCACAAGCAATACCTTGTGAAGAGCCGTCTGGGTAAAATAATGCAAGATAGCTCATTAGATAACTTGAGTTGTCTTGTAAAGCAGTTAGAGCGTCCGGGTGGGAGTCAGCTAAAAGATAAAGTTATCGATGCTATGACGACCAATGAAACGTTATGGTTTCGTGATATTCACCCGTATGACATTTTAAAAAATAAACTGCTTCCCGAAATAAAAGAGAAAAAAGGTCGCCAAAAGTTACGTATTTGGTCGGCTGCCTGCTCAACTGGGCAGGAGCCATATTCTATGAGTATGGTTATTGATGAATATAAGCGAGCAGTGCCTGGTTCATTTATGGCGGGAGAAGAGATAGTCGCAACGGATATTTCTGCGAGTGTGCTTCAGCAGGCCCGCTCTGGTGAATATGAAATGTTGGCTTTAGGGCGTGGTTTAGAGAAGGATCGACTGCAAAAGCATTTTAAAGCAAATGCTGATGGTTCTTGGACTATTAACCCTGATATAAAAAGCAGGGTGCGTTTTCAAAGTATTAACCTGCTTAGTCAATATACCAACTTAGGGCAGTTCGATATAATTTTTTGTCGTAATGTTATGATTTATTTCTCTTTAGAAGTAAAAACAGAAATACTTAGAAAAATGCATAAACAGCTCAATCCGGGAGGCTACCTCTTGCTGGGCGCTTCAGAGTCTCTGCCGGGGTTGTCTGATTGCTATAAAATGATTCATTGCCGTCCTGGCATTATCTACCAAGCTATTTAGTACTATAGCGGCAAAAAAAGCGGCAATCGAATGCCGCTTTTTTTTGTTTCTCGCATCGTAAAAAAATCATCATCCTTGCTTCCTTACGCTATACGGCGTTTCTGTGCCACTGGCATGCATATTGCTTTATCTACTTACATATTATTGAGGTGACGTATGGCAATTACTTTTGACAAAGCATTAGGGATTCATGAAGACGCAGTTGCATTGCGTTCACGACGTGCTGAAGTGATCGCTAATAATATTGCTAATGCGGACACGCCAAATTTCCAAGCGAGAGATATAGATTTTAAAAGTATCTTACAGGGAGTTCAGGGGGCGCATCAGGGTATTAGTCTCTTGAAAATGATGAATACGAATACAGCCCATAAAGATACGGTTATACATCCAGATTATGCAGCAGAGCTTTTGTTTCGAACACCGATGCAGCCTTCTGTTGATGGGAATACAGTTGATGTTCAGGAAGAGATGGCTCGATATACAGAAAATGCTTTGGGTTACCAAGCGTCATTTGATTTTCTAAATCGTAAATTTAAAGGCATTACTAGCGCGATCAAAGGTGATTAATCATGTCATTGTCAAATATATTTAATATAGCGGGTTCAGCCATGAGTGCTCAGACAGTACGTCTGAACACAACAGCAAGTAATATGGCCAATGCTGACAGTGTAAGCTCTAGTATCGGTGAAACATATCGAGCTCGTAAGCCTGTTTTTGAATTGCAAGCACCTTCACTTGAACAAGTTACTAATGTCGATGCTGGTTTGATTCCTGGTCAAGGCGTGAATGTTGCCGGAATTATTGAGAGCCAAGCGCCGCTTCGAACTGCGTATGAGCCAAGCCACCCATTAGCAGATGAGAAAGGTTATGTGCATTACCCCAATGTAAATGTAGTTGAGGAAATGGCAGATATGATTTCGGCTTCAAGATCATTTCAGATCAACGCTGAAGTTATGAATACAGCAAAACAGATGGTGCAGCGGGCTCTGACATTGGGTCAGTAATTTGTTGAACTTATATTAACTAGGCCGCGATGTTACTGGCCGTAATTTTAGAGTTGAGGTCACGATATGGCTGATATCAACGGTATCAATAATGCAACTTCGGTTTATGAGCAGATAAACCAAAGCAATAAAGCATCGTCTACAGCTAAGGCGCAATCACAGTCTGAATCAGACAACGATATGTTCATGCAGTTGATGATTGCTCAATTGAAAAATCAAAGCCCTACCAGCCCCGCTGATACGGCCGATTTTATGCAACAGATTTCAAACATGAGCTCAGTTGAGAGTATTAATAATCTTAATACAACGATGACCGAGATGAGCAGTGCTTTATTAACGAGTCAGTCGGCTTTGCAAGCATCCTCAATGGTAGGTCAAACAGCATTTGTGAAAACTGAAAAGGCTATGCTCGATAGCGAAGGGAATATTGACGGAGTGATATCGCTACCATCAAGTGCTTCAGATATTCGCGTGTCGGTATATGATTTATCGGGTGCGGAAGTCGATAGATGGTCAATGGGTGCTAAGGCATCGGGAGATCATAGCTTTAGTTGGCAGGTGGGTGATCGTGCCCCCCAAAGTGAATATCGAGTGGTTGTAGAGGCTCCGGATAGTGAAGGTGCTTATCAAGAAGTAGACAGCTATATTGGCCATCGCGTTGATAGTGTGACGCTCGGCCAAAATGGGATTGGCATGAAGGTTAATACCGCTACTGGTTCTGTAAGTATTAATGATATCAAGCAATTAGGTTAATTGGAGAGGTGTAATCATGGCGGGTTTCAATACAGCGGTAACCGGTATCAAAGCTTCTTCAACTATGCTTGATGTAGCAGGTAATAACATTGCAAACTCCAGTACGGTAGGCTTTAAGTCTTCGCGCACAGAGTTTGGCGATATTTATGCAACGGCAGTTGTCGGGGCAGGTTCAAGTAACTTGCCAGGATCTGGTGTGACAGTATCAGGTATATCGCAAGATTTTAGTGCGGGCACGGCTGAGTTCACAAATAATAACCTTGATTTGGCCATTAATGGATCAGGTTTTTTCCAGCTTGATGATGGGCAGGGCGGAACTACCTATACTAGAGCCGGTGCTTTTGAATTAGATAAAGAAGGTTTTATCGTTTCAAAAAATGGTAAAAACTTACAAGGGTTCGGTCTTGATACTCAAGGTAATCAATTGCCATTGCGTAATTTGGCAGTAGATCAAAAAGAGAGCCCTCCTCATGCGACAGAAAGCATAGGGCTGGCATTTAACATAGATTCAAAATTAGACTCATCAAAATTAGCGTCAGTCTATGACAAAAACAATGCTAACTCGTTTAGTTATACAACGACTGTCGAAACTTTTGATAGTTTAGGTAATGCGCAGACTATTAAATATAATTTTGCTGAGCAGAGACCTGTGCGCGAACAGTATTCCTTTGACGTTGCGGGTACAGACGTCAGGATTTCAGGCGTCGACATTGTAGATATCTCGGCTATTACGGGTGTTGAAAAAGACTTGCTCGAAGCTGCCGATCCTCGTATTGATACAAACTCGATTGTGTTTTCTGCTGCAGTTGCAGGTCCGCCAGCGGTGAGTGCTAAAGTGAGTTTTGAACTTAAGTCTGAATCGTCTGCTACTGGGGATGTGCGCGTACGAGATAATACTGGGGCAGTTGCTGATGCAAACCCCGATCTACTCGTTGCGAATCTAGTAGAAGGTGAGCCTTTAACGAGAACGGCCAATGAAGTACAGTCATTTTTGATTGATGGTGATCCTACCAAATTTAGTGCTGTGACGGGTAAATTGTTGGCTGATGTAGATGTTGTTATCGGTGGTGTCACTATACCGTTAGACGTGCAAATGGATGTTGATGATGTGGGGGCAACAATTGCTGCTGCTCAGGCACGAGTAATAGAGCAAAACCCGAATATACAAGCGGTGCAATATAATAAAAACACCAATACAGTTTATGTGACATGGCAGGCAGAGGCAGGCGATGTAGATCCCATTCCAACAGTGGATACGGCTGCACTTTTATTGAATGGCCCTACAGATATTACAGACCCTGTTTCCCAAGAGGGTGATAATAGCTTTATGAGCGTTTACCGTATGTACGCCTACCTTAATGACTCTCAGCAGCTAGATGTCGGAAAGCGTGTTGACCCGGGTGAGGCTGGTTTTGCTGCTAGAACGACTGAAGTAGGTGCGCTTGTTATTAAATTTGATACCACTACGGGTGTATTAAAAGAGATCAATGGAGAAGAGCTGATTGCTGGTGCGGCCATTCCTAATATAACTATCAAAGGGGCTGATCCATCTAACCCTAATGATACAAAGTTAGAAAGTGATACAGATAACTTGGTTGGTTTGCAGCTTGATATTTCTGGGTCAACACAGTTCTCTTCTGCATCTATTGTGAAGAAAGCTTCTCAAGATGGTTACACCAAAGGTGATCTGATTGGTGTTGCTTTTGAAGAAACAGGAGAGATGGTTGCAAGTTTTAGTAATGGTCAGCGACAAAATCTAGGTCTAGTTGCAATAGCTTCATTTGAAAACCAGTCTGGACTACAGTCGGCAGGAGATACGGAGTGGGTTGCTTCTCTTTCTTCAGGGCAAGCGATTCTTAACCCGCCGGGGACTGGTTTAAATGGTACGATTAGATCGGCTTCGTTAGAGCAGTCAAATGTAGACTTATCAGCAGAGTTGGTGAAACTGATTGAGGCGCAGCGTAACTTCCAGGCAAATTCAAAAACGTTGGAAACTTTAAACACCGTAACGCAGTCAATTTTACAGATCTAATTTATTCTTTATTCTGTTTATTAAAAGAGTCGCTTATGCGGCTCTTTTTTTTGGCATGTGGTTTGCATTTAAAGATATATAGAATAAATGCGGCAATCACTAAATTCCGGAAGATGTTATGGATAAAGTTGTTTTTATAGCGATGAGCGGTGCGCGAGAAAATATGCTTGCACAGCAAACTCATGCTAACAACCTGGCTAACGTGAGCACTACTGGGTTTAAAACTGATTTGGCTCAAGCCCGCGCTATGCAAGTGTTTGGAGAGGGTTTGCCCACGCGTGTTTATGCCATGACAGAAAGGCCTGCAACAGACACAACGACGGGCACTTTTATTCAAACGGGCCGCACGCTAGATGTAGCCGTCGATGGCGGTGGGTGGTTGGCAGTGATTGGTCCTGACGGTCAAGAGGCATATACCCAGTCTGGGGAACTGCAGCTCAATGCCGCCAATCAGCTTGTAACGGGCAGTGGTTTGCCGGTAATGGGTAATGGCGGCATTCCAATCGCTGTTCCTGCTGCCGAAAAAGTTGATATTGGTTCCGATGGAACGATTACCATTCGGCCATTAGGCGAGGCTGCCGCTGAATTAGCCGTTGTCGACCGTATTAAGCTAGTGCAATTAGATCAACAGTCCATCTATAAAGGTGTAGATGGGTTGATGCATGTAGATGGAAATCTTCCACAACCACCGGATTTGGGACTAAAGCTACGCTCAGGGTATCTTGAATCAAGTAATGTAAATGCAGTGAATGAGCTTACTAGTATTATCAGCTTATCGCGCCAGTTTGAAATGAACATAAAAATGATGAAAACCGCAGAAGAGAATTCAAGTGCTGCGACTAAGATTCTTCAGTTAGGTTAACAGAGTTAGGAGATAGCAATGCACGGTGCACTTTATGTCGCTAAAACAGGTTTGTCAGCACAGGATACACAGCTGAAAGTTATCTCTAATAACTTGGCAAACGTCAGTACGGTAGGGTTTAAGAAGGACCGTGCGGTTTTTGAAGATTTGCTTTATCAGGTGCAACGCCAGCCTGGAGCGGATTCTGCTGAAGGAACTCAGTTGCCATCAGGTCTGCAATTAGGTAACGGTGTACGTGTTGTTGGAACACAAAAACTGTTCCAAACAGGTGAAATGCAAGTGTCTGAGGAGCCATTTGATGTGGCCATTAACGGACGAGGTTTTTTTCAAGTAACGATGCCTAATGGTGAGCTGGGTTACACACGTAATGGTCAGTTTCATGTGAATGGTGAAAATGAGGTCGTTACGGCAGAAGGGTATTTGCTTGACCCTGCAATCACCCTCCCTGCTGAAGTGCAAACCTTTACAGTTGGTGTTGATGGAACGGTAACAGCTGTTGTGGCGGGAGACCCTAACCCAGTACAAATAGCGCAGTTGGAAATAGCGGATTTTGTAAACCCTGCGGGTTTACAAGCCATAGGGCAGAACTTATTTATAGAAACAGCAGCCAGTGGTGCACCGCAAGTGGCTGTTCCCGGCGAGGCAGGAACAGGGATTTTGCGTCAAGGAATGCTAGAGGGCTCTAACGTCAATTCGGTAGAAGAGCTAGTTAACATGATCACGACACAGCGTGCATATGAGATTAACTCCAAGGTGATTTCTACCGCTGATGAAATGCTATCTTATGTTTCTCAGCAGTTGTAATTAGATGAATTTAAGAGCGCGGTTATGATAAATACCATGAAGGGTGCTTTATTGTTGGCGGTAACATCAATATTTTTAATAGGTTGTGTGAACAAGCCGGTAAAGCCTGATCGTCCGTACTATGCACCGGTAGCTCCACAGCAATTGCAGCAACCAAGGCCAGTGAATGGCGCTATTTTTAACGCGGCAACAAATATTGATATATACAGTGATGGTAGAGCTCATCGAGTAGGAGATATTATCACTATCGTGTTAAGTGAAAAAACACAGTCTTCTAAAACAGCAAAAACAACATCTGATAAGAGCAGTACATTATCAATTCCTCAGCCAACGGTGTTGGGTAACCCTTTATCTGTTTTTGGTGCTCCTGTGAGTGCCTCTTCTGGCGCATCGACAAACACATTTGAAGGTGAAGGTAAGTCAGATATGAGTAATAGCCTTAGCGGAGATATTACCGTGACAGTGCATGATGTTTTACCAAATGGTGTCTTGGCTGTCCGTGGTGAGAAATGGCTGAAACTTAACCAGGGTGATGAGTATATTCAGATTAGTGGTTTGGTCCGACCTCAAGATATTGCGTCTGATAATACGATATCCTCCACTAAATTAGCAGATGCAAGAATTGGCTACAGTGGAACAGGTACCGTACATGATACAAATGTGATGGGTTGGTTAGGTAAGTTTTTTGTCAGTCCTCTTTGGCCTTTTTAATACTGATTTTGCACATTCATTCTGCAATAAACTAGAACATGGTGAATAGTATGTTTAATAAAATGTTGCCTTTATTGCTACTCGGATTAATGTTTTCCTCGAGCGTATTTGCCGAGCGTATTAAGGATATTAGTTCTGTTGCCGGCGTTCGTAATAACCAGCTGGTAGGATATGGATTGGTTGTAGGTTTAGATGGTACAGGTGATAAAGCAAGCTTTACCTCACAGACATTCAGAAATATGCTCAATAATTTTGGTGTGGCTATTCCTGCAACGGTGAGCCCGAAATCCAAAAACATTGCTGCGGTTGCTATACATGCAGAACTACCTCCTTTTTCAAAACCCGGCCAAACAATAGATTTAACAGTCTCCTCTATTGGTGACTCCAAAAGTTTACGTGGTGGTAGCCTTCTGCTTGCTCCATTGAAGGGTGCTGATGGCCAAATTTATGCCATGGCGCAAGGGAATCTAGTCGTATCAGGTTTTGGTGCTGAAGGGCGAGATGGTTCACGATTGTCGTTAAATGTACCCAGTGTTGGCCGTATTCCAAATGGTGCGACAGTTGAGCGAACAGTACCGAATGCATTCGCACAAGGGGATAGTCTTACACTGAATCTTAATCACCCAGACTTCACAACATCTCGACGTGTTTCAGAAGAAATAAATGGTTTGCTGGGTATGAGAACGGCCACAGCAATTGATGCGACCTCTATTCGTGTGAGAGCCCCCAGAGATGCGTCGCAGCGTGTTTCTTTTGTCTCTGTGCTTGAAAATTTAGAAATCACACCAGCAAAAGAAATTGCAAAAGTCATTATAAATTCACGTACCGGAACAATAGTGATTGGACAAGATGTACGAGTATCCCCTGTTGCTATTACTCATGGTGGCTTGACGGTGGCTATTACCGAGAATTTGGATGTTAACCAGCCAAATGCTTTAGCAGGTGGCGAAACCGTGATCACACCACGTACCGGTATAGAAGTTGATGAAGGGTCCGGGCATATGTTTGAGTTTTCTCCTGGGACTTCTCTGCAGGAAATAATTGAAGCAGTGAACCAAGTGGGCGCAGCTCCAGGTGATTTGATGGCCATTTTAGAGGCATTAAAGCAAGCGGGCGCGCTTAAAGCTGAACTGATAGTAATTTGATATGGCTATTAATAACGATCCAAATCATAACCCACAGTTTTATGCCGATATGGGGAGTTTGCAAAAACTCAAGCATCAGGCCAAAACGGATACGCCAGAAGCGTTAAAGCAAGTTGCTGAGCAGTTTGAGCAAATGTTTCTCAGCATGGTGATGAAAAGCATGCGTGATGCTAATGCATCTTTTGGTGAAGATAATCCATTTAGTAGTGGTGATGTGCGTTTTTATCAGGGCATGCTTGATAGTCAGATGACTCAGGAAATGTCACAAGGTCAGGGTATTGGGCTCGCTGACGTTTTGGCAAGGCAGTTAAGCCATCAGTTAAATGTACGCATGGATGATGCTAGTGATAAGAAGCAGCAGCCCCTTTCTGATTCAGAGCGTTTGTTAAACAATGCAATTAATCAAGGGGCAAGTGCTGCGGCTTCTACCCTTCTTGGTCAAAATGTTGTGCATGAAGCAGGGAAAACGGAGGAGCCGCCTTCAATTATTCCTGTTGCTAAGACAGTAGAGACATTGGTTGTATCAAATGCTAAGAAATTGGATAGCCGAGCAGCCTCAGTAGCAGTGCCGAGAACATTCGACTCACCGGAGGAGTTCGTTACACATTTATTCCCTCTGGCTAAAGAGGTTGCTGCAGATTTAGGGGTCGACCCTAAAGTGCTGTTGGCACAAGCGGCGCTCGAGACTGGCTGGGGTAAGCATATTATTAAGGACGCAGTCGGCGAAAGTAGTAACAACCTGTTCAATATTAAAGCAGACAAACGTTGGGATGGTGATAGAGCTCAGGTTAATACACTAGAGTATCGTGATGGTTTAGCGCAGCAAGAAAAAGCACAATTTCGTTCGTATGATTCCTTCGAGCAAAGTTTTAGAGATTATGCTGACTTTTTGAAAAATAGTCCGCGTTATCAACAAGCTTTGGAGGCAGCTGCTGATCCAAGGAAGTATCTCCAGCAACTTCAAGCCGCAGGATATGCTACAGACCCCGCTTATGCGGAAAAGATAACAGCGATTTTTGAGAATCGAATATTGGCCATGGATGTAAACACACCTAAAGAAGGTTGATGTTTGGCCGCTATATAATAGATAAATGTGAGTTCTTGGTGCTAATAAGGCTATAGGCTCAGGAGATTATTATGTCTAGTTTCAACTTACTAAATTTAGGTAACCAGGCGATTAGGACTAATCAGGCCGCATTGTCGACTGTTGGTCAAAATATATCCAATGTGAATACACCTGGGTATAGCCGCCAAATTGCTAATTTTTCAACACTACCAGACCAATCTGGGGTGGTGGTTGATTCTATAGACCGAATAACGAACCAGTTTTTAACACAGCAGTTATGGGCTGACCTGTCATCTTATAACCAGTCTTCTACTTTTTCAGAATTATCTAGCCAGCTAGATAACCTATTAGCAACCAAAACTAGCAGTGTCTCCACCGCTTTAGATAGTTATTTTAGTGCGTTGCAAAATGTTGTTGATGATCCAGTATCTACGCCTAACCGAGAGTTGTTTGTTGCTGAGTCTGATGCGTTAGTAAAGCGTTTCAATAGTTTGGATGCTCATATCCAGCGACAAAATAACACAGTAAACGAGTCGCTGGACGATCTTGCCAGTAAAGTAAATTCGCTATCAACAAATATTGCAGAATTGAATGCCAATATTCAATTACAAGTTGCATCCAATAAGCCTGCTAACGAGCTTAAGGATCAACGTGATGAGCTAACAAACCAGTTGTCTGAACTTATTGGTATTACTGTACTGGAACAGCAAAACGCCGACAGCTACAGTATTTTTGTAGGAAACGGTGAGCCACTCGTGACGGGTATATCTGCAAACCAGTTTGAAGTGGTTCCCGGAGACCCTGATATATCGCAAAGAAGTTTATCTCTGAAGATGGCTAATAGTTCAGTGGATGTAACAAACGTACTGAGCGGCGGGAAAATTGGCGGTTTATTAGAGTACCGTGAAAATGCACTTAACACTGCGCGGGATGAGCTGGGTCGGATAGCTATTGGTTTTGCAGAAAGTATGAATACAGCTCATCGTGCAGGTATTGACCTGAATAATGAGCTAGGTGGCAATCTATTTAGTGATGTGAACTCATTTGCCGCACAGGCAGATCGAATATCAGCGGGTTTTGGTAATCATTCCAATGTATTAGCAGCGAGTGTTGAAATCCAAGATACTACCAAGTTGCAAGCGAGCGATTATGAGCTGTTTTACGGTAGTGATAGTGAAATTACACTAACAAGAAATAGTGATGGCAAAAAAATAGAGATAAACCTTTTGGCAGATGCGGTAGATAATCGCTCGGTTCCATCTAACGCATTAACCTGGGGTGGAAATGTTGCGCCTTCTGTAACCCCAGCAGCCATCGTGACTCAGGTCGTTACACCTACTCTAAACGGAGTGGCCGCTCCCGGTGTTTCTGTCGATTCAGCACAAGTTATGGCGGCAACATTAAATGGGCTTGTTGGAGTGTCAGGTGTAACAGCAGAAAGTGCGATAAATCTGTCGAATATAGTGGACGGTGGAGCTGATGGTGTATCTTTTGATGTGACCGTAAATGATGCGACAGGAAATGTGCAAACGGTGACGGTTCCCTTGGCTGCGGGTGTGTTTTCAGATGGTAATATTGCCTCGGCAATCAATGCAGCACTCAGTGCTGACCCAAATGATTTTAGTCACCTTGCTGTTAGTACGCCTACCAGCGGAGGGGTTAAGATAGTAGATAGCACGGGTGGAAATATATCAGTTCGTAATAACGGTGCGGCTGGTGACAGTATTAGCATCCAAAATTACAGCTCAAATGGCAACTTAGTTGCTGGTGGCCCTGTTGCTGTTTCTCCTGGTAATACCGGTAGCGTTGTTGGGTACTTAAAAGACAACACAGCAACAGTCGACTCATCGGTGGAGTCCCTTAGCCTTTCTGCTGGAGTACTTGTTGGGGCTACAACCGTCTTAGTTGATGGGACTAATAATGTCGAATCAACACGTGGTGATACAGTGCTGGGTGTGGAGGATGTTGGCGAGGGTGAGTTTTATATGGACCCGGGCGGTAATACATTATCCTTTGCCATCGATGGCATAAAAGTATCAATAGAAACGACTAACTTTATAAAGGGTGATCGATTCTTGATTCAGCCTGTGAGAAGTGGTGCTGATAATTTATCTTTAATTGTTAAGGATGGTCGGCAATTGGCACTTGCATCCCCTGTACGTGTAACAGCCGACACAGATAATATAGGTGCGGGTAAAGCGAGTGTTCAGATACTGGATTCAATTGCATCCGCATTTGATGCTTCAGGTGATCTCAAGCCGCCGGTTGATATAGTGTTTAATAATAGTGATCCGTTAACGTACACCGCTTACGATATGACTGAGCCTTTAAACCCTATCGTTCTTGAAGTTGATAATAAGCCACTATTAAATCAAACTTATTCAGCCGGCAGTGACATCGGGTTGAAGGGTTATAACGTGGTTATAACGGATCAGCCAAAAGCAGGTGATCGATTTAGCTTTACCTTTAATAAAGATGGCGTGTCGGATAATCGCAATGCGCTTGTGCTATCGGGTCTTCAGCAAGAATCCACCTTAGATGGTGGTTCATATCAGGATTTATATGGCAGTTTGGTTGAGCGCGTTGGTACACGTACAGCAACTTCAATCATTACGGTGGATGCCAATAAAGCAGTATTGGACTCAACAGTGACAGCTAAATCGAGTGTGTCAGGTGTTAATTTAGACGAGGAAGCGGCAAAGCTTGTGCAATTTCAGCAGGCTTATCAAGCGTCTGCTCAGCTGATAAGAACATCTCAAACATTATTCGATACACTACTTAGCAGCATTTAATGAAGGAGGTTGAGCGATGAGAATTTCAACCCAGCAACAGTATTTTAGATCGATAGATCAGATGCAAAATTCGCAATCTAAATTGTCAGAGTTGCAAAACCAGATTTCTACTGGGAAGAGAATACAAACGCCTTCCGATGATCCTGTTGCTGCTGCGCAAGTAGTTAAGCTAGAACGAGAGTTGGCACAGTATGAAAAATTTGATGATAACATCAATGTGACTGAGCGACGTTTGGAGTTAGAAGAAACGATTCTGGATGATGTAAATACAGCCATCAATAGGATGCGTGAGTTAACACTAAACGCATCTAATGGAACATTGCATGACCAAGATAGGAAAACTATCGCCAATGAGCTTACGCAGATAACGAGTTATGTTGCGGGTCTTATGAATACGCAAGACTCTCAGGGCGAGTATCTTTTTTCAGGTAGTCAGGGTGGTGCTAAGCCCTACGAACTTGAAAATGGTCGATATCAGTATCAAGGAGACGATGGGCAGCGCCAGATGCAAGTTGGATCTGATCTATATATACCATCAAATGATTCTGGTACCTATTTGTTCGAAGCAGCAAGCGATAGGTTAGAAGTTGAGCTAACAGGTCAGGCTGTTGTTGATTTCAACAGTGGTGTTTCAACAGTTGAGCCCTTTGCTCGAAATGTAGCATTTTCTACAGCAGATGTTGAAAGTGCATTCAGCAAGGTCGCTAAATCAGAAGGGTGGGGTGATCTTACTATTCGAGCAACGGCTTCGCTTTCACCTGCGCCATTAGGTGAGTTTGATTATACAGTGGTGGATAGCGGTGGGCAGGTTGTCAATGATGAATTGGGTAACCCTATAGCAATTTCCGGTGATTTCTCAACAACACCCGGTGGTTTGAATATTTATGGCATGCAGGTAGAAATACATCAGCCAGCGGTTGCTGGAGATATTCGATTAACGGTTTCTACGGAAAAGAAAAACGCTCTTGATGTGGCAATGGACTTAGCAGAAGTGTTGAGCAAGCCGGTAGAGAGTCAGGCTGAGCGTGATGAGCTAAATGAAATAGTGGCAACAAGCTTAGTGCAGTTTACACAAGCGTCGGATCGAAATAATGAGGCTATCTCAACCGTAGGCTCACGATTAAGGTCTTTAGAGCAGATGAGTAGTTCTAATCTAGATTTTAAACTCTTTACCGAGTCAGCATTATCTACTCTGGTAGATGCTGATTTGGCGTCTGTTATTAGTGAGTTTAAATTAGAAGAAGCAACCTTGCAGGCAGCGCAGGCTACATTTGGGCGCGTATCCTCTTTGTCACTTTTCAATCACATTAACTAGTGACGTTTAACCTCGTATTTGTTTTTGGTGTTTAACAAAAAAGCTTATCAGGTAGACTGATAAGCTTTTGTCATTTTTTTCCCCTGGTTGGTCTGCTGTCTCTCTTGGCTTAAAGAGCGCATATGCTCAGTAATGAGCGGTAGTATCTGAGCGTCTATCTGTTGAATACTTGATATCAACTTCTCAATCTGTAACGAAGCTTCTTCGTTTGTCGGCGTGGGGAGCTGTTGCGTACTAAGCATGAGCTTTTCTCTGCTTTCTTGAAGGTCTACTACTTGATCCCAATCCTTATCTGTTACAGCTTTTTGTATTTTATTTGTTAAATCAAATGCTTGCTCGATATTTATTAGCATGTGACGTGCCTCGAAATAATTGCTCATGTTTTTGCTAAAGCACACACAATATGTGCCGATATATAAAGTAACCAAGGCAGGAAGCTGCCACAGAAGAAACTAGAAATAAAGACTAAAGCAAAGAAATAATTGGTCGATAACTAAAAGTATACCCGGTAGAGATGCCATTTAAAGACAAGATTTTTAAAAAGCATTCCTCGGTAACGAACACAAAACAGCCAGTCAAATCTGGTTGATAGGAGAAAGTCTCATGGCTATGGTAATTAACTCAAACATTATGTCACTTAACGCTCAGCGTAACTTGACAATGTCTCAGAACGACCTGAACACTTCTATGGAACGTTTAGCCAGTGGTAAGCGTATCAACTCCGCTGCTGACGATGCCGCAGGTCTGTCTATCTCAAACCGTATGACTTCTCAGGTAAATGGTCTTAACCAGGCGATTCGTAATGCGAACGACGGTTCATCATTGATTCAAACAGCTGAGGGTGCGCTGGATGAGTCTACTAACATCTTGCAGCGTATGCGTGAACTGTCAATTCAGTCTGCCAACGGCACGTACGATTCTGGTAACCGAGGCACGTTGGATGCAGAGGTTAAACAGCTAGTATCTGAGCTGGATAGAATCTCTGAAACAACATCATTTAACGGCTTGAATATTCTTGATGGGTCGTTAGGTAAAGTGGATCTACAGGTTGGTTCTGAAGCCAATCAAACAATTGAACTTAAAATTGATAAAATGGATTCTAAGTCACTTGGTTTAGGCTCTACGAGTGTTGACTTGTTAGGTGCGGCATCAAGTGTTGCAACTTTAACAGGTGCTCTTGCTCTCGGTCACAATGATGTAATGGTTAACGGTCAATCCATTATGGCTGTTGGTGAAACCTTTGATGGTAACACCGAAGATATGGATCAGCTGATTAACAAAATTAATGAAAACGTTACAGGCGTAACTGCTTCTACACATGCTAACTCGACTGCAGCGACTGTTGGTTCGGGTGTGTTGGGTGCAGGTGATGAAGTTACTGTTACATTAACAAAACTAGATGGTACAACATCTGCTGTTACCGTAACGGATACAGAAAGCTTAGAAGAGCTAGCTGCTAAATTGACAGATGAATCTGGTGGTGAGCTGTCTGCAACTATTAATGATGATGGTAAGTTAACTATCAGCGCTGAAAATGTTGCTACTATCACTACTACAGGTGCGGGTGGTGGTGTGGCCGCAGCAGGTACTCCGGCAACAGCGCAAGCATCACTTGCTCTGGCATCAGATAATGGCGATCCAATCCGAGTTGAACGTGGTGCAAATGGTACCTTAAATGATTTGGAAAACCTGGGCTTCAGAGAAAATGATGCGGGTGGAGAAATTGAAGGGTCTGCTGTTGGTGCTGGTGCTTTTGCGATTGGCGATTTAACAATCAATAATGTTGAAGTCGGTATTAGTGATTCTGCTGGCTTACAAGACAAAATTGATGCAATTAATAAAGTTAGCTCTGAATCAGGTGTTACAGCAAGTGCTTTCTCATCAGCTGCACTAGATTTCTCAGGAGTTGATTTGGCTGATATCGCTGCTGCCAATGAGATTGACGTTAACGGTGTGTCGCTTGATTTTGTCGGTGATGCGAGCCTTGCCGATGTGGCTGCTACTTTCAATGCTAGCAGTGATGACACAGGCTTATCAGCAACAGTTCTTGGGTCAAGAATCGTTTTAGAAGGCAACACTTCGCAGATATCTTTCCGTAACACTGTTACAACTACGGATGATGTGGCTGCATGGGAAACAGCAGGCGTTGAGCTTACTTCTGGCAGTGCTGATACTGTTACAGCTCTAACCGCAGCTACAAACATTGATGGCGGTATTAAACTAGAGAGCGAGTCGGGTAATCCAATTAGTGTGTTGCATGCTGATGCTGGTGCTGAAACAGCATCTGGTTTGACTGACTCGAATGCGACTGCAGAAGGTTCATTCGGTGCATCTATATCTCAGTTGGATATTTCAACTGCAGCTGGGGCTCAAAAAGCCATCGGCATCATTGATAATGCATTGGAAACAATCAACTCAACCCGTGGTGACTTGGGTGCGATTAGTAACCGTCTTGACTTTACAGTGAGCAACTTGTCTAACGTATCTGAGAACGTATCATCTGCTCGGTCACGTATCATGGATGCTGACTTTGCAGCTGAATCTGCAAACTTGAGTCGTGCTCAGGTACTACAGCAAGCAGGTAGTGCGATGTTGGCTCAGGCTAATGCTGCTCCTCAGCAAGTATTGTCATTGCTACAGTAATAGGCATTAAAGGTTAGCTTTCAGCCTATTAAAATCCCTCACCACCTTTGGTGGGGGATTGCTGTTTAAAAAGGGTTGATTTAAAAAGTGGTATAGTGAGCTGGTGAGTGCACTAGTTCAGGAGGTGGAAAATGTCAGTTGAATCAGTTAACGCCAGTAATGTTGCGGCTTCTACTGTACAGGCAGCGGCATCACAACAAACGAGTAGTGTTCAATCAGGCAATGTAAATGCCCAGGCAGAACAGGTTGATAGTATTCAGCCATCACAAAAAATGAATGCTGAAGAAGTTCAAGCTGTACTGGATAAAATGAATGCCTTTATGCAGGATGGCCAGCGAAACCTTAGTTTCAGTATTGATAAAGATACTGATGATATGGTGGTAAAAGTGATGGATACAGAGACGCAGGAAGTTATTCGTCAGTTCCCATCAGAAGAGACCCTCAAGTTAGCTAAGCATATTGAAGGGATGTTGGGTTTAATATTGAATGATCGAGCTTAATTAGATGTAAACTTGTTCTTATTTAATAGCATATGAAAAATGTCATAAAAGTAGTTTTGAATAAGTTTTACACCAACGCTGGGTGATAAAGTAAAAAGGAGAAGGTTATGGATACCAATATCGTTTCCGCACTGGGGGGTGGTTCAGGTATCGATACCACAAATCTTGTTAAGCAGTTGGTTGAGGTAGAAAAAGCGCCTCAGCAATCGCGCTTAGATTCAAAAAAAGAAAAGCTAGATGCTCAAATTTCAGCGTATGGGACTTTAAAAAGTAGCCTTGCTGAATTTCAGAAAATGCTAGAACCGCTCTCCGATAATGATACCTTTAATGCCCGTTCTGTATCTTTCCCCGAAACTGACGTAATTACCCCGGCTGCATTGGATGCTGATGCGCTAACCGGTTCATATCAAATTGAAGTTATTGATGTAGCTCAAGCTCAAGCCTTGGCAGTGAATACCGCTGTAGAAGATAAAGATGCCAGTATTAATTTATCGGGTGCACTTACCATTAGTTTGGGTGAATGGACATACGATGGTGTCGATAATGATAACCCTGTTTCATTTGCAGAGAACGAAACCCAAACAGCTATTACCCTCGACATCACCACTGATGATTCATTACAGGACATAGCCGATAAAATTAATGCGGCTGATTCAGAGGTGCAAGCTTCAGTACTGTTGGTAGATGGGAATTTTCAGTTAATGATTGCCGCTCCTTCTGGTGAGGATAATGCACTAAGAATTTCTGCTGATGATACCGATCTTAATAACATGTTTGCTTTTAATGAAACATTACATGCCAATGTGACAGAAACGCAGCAAGGTAATAATGCAGAGCTGAAAGTGAACGGCCTAACCGTTTTTCGTGAAAGTAATGAAGTAAAAGATGTTATCCAAGGACTTGAGTTTACGATTAATAAAGCAAGCCCTGGTGATAAATTTACTTTTTCGATTTCAGAAGATAAAAATACAGCCGAACAAGCTATCCGCGGATTTGTAGAGGCATACAATACCTTTTACGAAACGGCAAAGTCGCTTACCGGCATTAGCAAAGATGCAGAAACTAATCAAACTACGCGTGGTGATTTGGCAACAGATGGCTCTGCTAAGACATTACTGAACAGTATTCGAGGCCTGATTTCTTCTACAGTGCCTGGCGTAAGTGAGTTTAATGCGTTAACTAATGTGGGTATTCGTACTCAGTTAGATGGCACATTAGAAATAATAGATAAAGAATTTAACGCAGCCATTGCTGATAACTTTGATAAAGTCGCATCGATTTTCGCACCACAAACATCTTCTACTAGTAGTTATGTTGATGTGAGCGTCGGTAGCTATGCTTCGAAAACTGTGTCTGGAACCTACACGGGATCTATTGCTGCTGCGCCTAGTAAAGGGTCTGTAGTGGGAGCTGTGCCTGTACTGCCTATAGATACAGTCGCCTCTCCTGGAGACTATACATTTTCAGTAACAGTTGATGGTATTACATCTAGCGAGCTTACATTGTCAGGTAGTTTTGCCACGGCTGATGATCTTCGTACTGAATTGCAATCGCTTATTAATAACGATGCAACACTAAAAGAAGCAAACACTTTCGTTGATGTCGTGATTGAAACCGGTGGTGAATTCAAACTGGCCTCACGGGAGTTTGGTAGTGCATCAGAAGTAGATATAGAGACATCGGGTGCAGAGTTTGCTGCTTCAACAGGACTTTCTACGCTATCTGTTTCTTCTAATGGCGCCGATGCAACAGGTAACATTAATGGAGAAGCCGCTTTTGGATCAGGGAATGTACTGTTACCGAAAATTGATACAGATCCTTATGGTTTAAATCTGACAGTAAGGGCTGGTGCTCCCATAGGTGACTTCAGTTTTACCTTTTCCAAAGGTTTTGCTGGTGAGATGGCTGCATTATTTGATAGCTTTTTATCTAAGACGGGTGTGATTCAAACCCGCGAAGATAGCATCAATAGTCAGTTAAAGGGTATTACTGAAGATCAAACGAACTTGGATCGAAGAATGACGATCTATCAAGATCGTTTAACTCAGCAGTATCTTGCAATGGAAAAAGTAATAACGAGTTTGAAAACCACGGGTGACACATTTACAGGGCTTGTAGATCGTTTGCCATTTACTGCTAAAAAATAAAATTAATTTATAGAAGCTATATAACAATATTATATTGGTTACGCTTTGGAGAATGTGAAAATGAGTGTCAACATGAATGCCCTGAAACAGTATCAAAGCGTAGATTTGCGAGCTGCAGTAGAGACAGCTTCTCCTAAAGAGCTTATCTCTATGTTAGTAGATGGTGCATTGACGGCTATGGCGAAAGCAATGGGCGCTATTGAACGCAGCGATATTAGCATGCGTACTGAGCAGTTAAATAAAGCCAATGATATTATATTAGGCTTAAAAGATTTTTTAGATCATGAGAAAGGCGGTGAAATAGCCGGTAATTTAGATGCATTGTATGATTATATGGTACGTTCTCTCATGCAGGCTAATCGTAATAATGACGAAGCTAAGGTTCAGGAAGTGATGAGCCTGATGTTGCAAATTAAATCAGGGTGGAACGCTATGGAAGTACCTTCATAAAAAATGGAGGTTTAGAAAGCATTTTTATTTTAGTATAAAAATGCTTTAGTCTGGTATCTCATCACGGCCATATTTATCCCCCTATCTATTCTGCACCCACCTCCATCTAAAACGTTAAATTTCTTCTTATAGCCAAAATTCTGACATGAGCTATTTAAACGTAGCTACTTCCTTGTTTATTTTGTTTCTTCTGCTAAGCTGTCAAAAAAATGACATATTATTAGTGCTCTATGAACTTACCCTCTAAAATGAATGTGTTGTTGGTTGATGATGATGATCAGCGCCGGCAATCTGTCAGTACTATCTTTAATTTTCTTGGCGTTGCTCATCAAATGATGACCTTTGTTGAGTGGTTTCAGAAAAATCAAGTGAGCCCTGATCTCAATGTCGCATTTATTGGGCGATGCTTGCTGCCTGTTTCGCTTGAGAAATTGATAGCTTCATTTCGTTCGAAAGGTACCCAGACATCGTTGTGCCTTTTGGAGCGTTGGGATGATGTTGAGCAGCTAACTGAACGTTCGAAAGTACAATTGTTACGTGTTTTAGATGGTCCGTTAACGGAACATGTTCTCACCGATTTACTACATGAAGCACAAGTATTAAAGGGGGAGGATGACGAAGAGCTTGATCAGTCTCTATTTCCACAGTTAATAGGCCAAAGTCACTCCATGAAAGGGCTGAAGCAGTCTATGATGCGAGTTGTTGATCGTGACGTAAACGTGATGATTACAGGCGAATCAGGAACAGGGAAAGAGTTAATTGCGCGTAGCTTGCATGATTACTCAAAAAGAAAAAAAGGGCCTTTTGTTCCAGTAAACTGTGGTGCGATAGCTGCTGAATTATTGGAAAGTGAACTTTTTGGTCATGAAAAAGGAGCGTACACAGGCGCCATTAGCGCACGTGCTGGCCGGTTTGAAATGGCAGACGGTGGCACCTTGTTTCTAGATGAAATTGGCGATATGCCTCTGGCTATGCAAGTGAAGCTACTACGTGTTTTGCAAGAGCGCTGTTTTGAGCGAGTTGGAGGAAGTAAAACAATTGACGTTGATGTTCGAATAATAGCAGCGACGCATAAAAACCTTGAAGATATGATAATTACAGGTGATTTTCGTGAAGATCTGTATTACCGGTTAAATGTTTATCCAATTGAAACACCTCCACTTCGTGAAAGAAAAGATGATGTCGTTATGTTGTTGCATACATTATCTAAGCGCGCAGAAAAACAAGGGTTAGGTCGTTTGCGTTTTCATTCATCGGCTCTTGAGTCATTACAAAGGCACCCATGGCCGGGAAATGTACGCGAGCTTTCTAACTTGATTGAACGGCTTGCCATTATGCATCCTGATGGTGTTGTTGGTGTGTCTGAGTTACCGGCTAAATGCCGTCATGTTGCTGAACCTGAACCTACCCGATATCAAGCACAGAACTCCTTAGCTCTGGCGGGTAAAGAAAAGCACGATAGCTTTGTGACAACAGATAAACCGGCCCTTCTAGACGAATCGCCAGTATTTGCAGTAAGTGCTCCACTGTTACATGTTCCTTCAGACGGGCTCGACCTTAAACAGTATATGGAGTCAATCGAGAAATCTTTGATTACTGATGCGTTAGATAAGACCGGTTTTGTCGTTGCGCGTGCTGCTGCTTTGTTGATGATCAGGCGAACGACCTTGGTTGAAAAAATGCGAAAGTTTGGTATTCAGCGAGTATCAGATAAATGAGTGAAATTGATGATTTAAAGCAAGAGTTGGAAAGTACTAAGCAAGAGTTGGAAAGCATAAAGCGTGTCCGAGATCGTGAAATGGCGCATGGTGACTTACTTGCTGTGCGTATGCGTCAATTACTTGACCTATTACCCGCTGGTGTCATCTTAATTGATAATCAAGGGTTGGTTTCGGATTGTAACCCTGCAGCAGAAGACCTATTAGGTAAGCCTCTTTTGGGGGAGGTTTGGATGCAGATTATCCAGCGCAGTTTCGCTCCCAGAAGTGATGATGGTCATGAGATCTCACTGAAAGATGGGCGACGGGTTAGCCTCCTTACCAGAGCCATGAAAGATGAGCCGGGTCAGTTGGTTCTACTCACAGATCAAACAGGAACACGATTATTGCAATCGAGGTTGTCTCAGTATCAGAGGCTTTCGGAAATGGGGCGAATGATGGCGTCTTTGGCTCACCAGATCAGAACGCCGCTTTCTGCTGCATTGCTTTATTCTAGTCATCTCGGTGCTGAAAACATTACAGATAAGCAGCGGGTTAAGTTTGCGTCGAAAGTTAAGTCGCGATTATTGCATCTAGAACATCAGGTGCAAGACATGCTCCTGTTCGCTCGGGGAGAAACAAAACTGGACAATCAAATTTCAACAGAAGAATTATTTCTGTTGATTGATGATGTATTGGATGTGCCGTTGGCGCAATACGATGCTGATTGCGAATTATCGAACAACGCCAAGGGCTACAGGCTGCAATGCAATCAAGAAACACTAATCGGTGCTATTCTGAACTTAGTGAATAATGCGTTGCAAGCGGCGGATAATTTACATCCTTTGCTAATAGAAGCGCGTGTCGAAGAACAAAATATACTAATCAGTGTGATTGATAGAGGTCCGGGGATGGACTCAGAGACGATAGCTCAAGCATTAGAGCCTTTTTATACTACGAAGTCTCATGGGACAGGTCTTGGGCTGGCTGTTGCTCAGGTGGTCGCGAAGGCGCATCACGGGCATTTCAATTTACTATCTCAGGAAGGTCAGGGCACAGTGGCGCAGTTTTGTTTGCCATTTATTAGCCAGAATGTGTAACTCATTTTTTATATGCTACTGAAATAGGCATAACAGGAAGAACAGATGTCGTTAACGGTATTGGTTGTCGAGGATGACTTTGATTTGAGGGAGGCTCTGGTTGATACGCTTGAGCTTGCAGGTATAAGTGCCATTGAAGCAGAAGATGGAGAATCGGCTATTCTCCGTTTGAAAAGTAATAGGATTGATATGGTGGTCTCCGATGTCAATATGCCGGGAATTGATGGTCATGCTTTATTGGAATATGTGAAGCAAAATCTACCAGGAACTCCTGTCTTATTAATGACTGCTTTTGGGCAGGTAGACAAAGCTGTTGATGCCATTCGTAAAGGAGCCGTGGATTATTTATTAAAGCCATTCGAACCCGATGCGTTGATTAACACTATTAATCAGTATGCCAACGGTGTATCTAATGAGATATCTGAGCCCGTGGCTGAAGAAGTAAGCAGTCAACAGCTGCTGCAGTTAGCTAGACGCGTTGCTGATACCGCTTCTACTGTGCTTATTACAGGTGAGTCTGGAACTGGGAAAGAGGTTTTGGCACGGTATATCCATGAGCATTCAGGACGATCAGATAAGCCTTTTATTGCCATTAATTGTGCAGCCATTCCTGAAAATATGCTGGAAGCTATGTTGTTTGGTCATGAGAAAGGCGCATTTACCGGGGCTGTTGCAAGTCAAGCGGGTAAGTTTGAGCAAGCAAATGGCGGTACTTTATTGCTGGATGAAATTACAGAAATGGAGTTGGGTTTGCAGGCTAAATTGCTCAGAGTGTTACAAGAACAAGAAGTAGAAAGGGTAGGCGGAAGAGCGGTTATTAAGCTAGATGTCCGTGTGCTTGCAACGACGAATCGCCAGTTAGAGTCAGCTGTCGCTGACGGTAAATTTCGAGAAGATTTATACTATCGCCTTAATGTGTTTCCTTTACAGTGGTTGCCACTGCGTGATCGTAGAGCTGATATTGTCCCTTTAGCGAAAGGTTTATTTGATAAGCATTGCCATAAGATGAAGCGAGAGCCGGTGCGTTTGAGTGGAGAAACTGAAATAGCATTATCGCAACATTCTTGGCCGGGGAATGTCCGCGAGTTGGAAAATGTTGTGCAGCGAGCACTTATTTTACAAACTGGCAATGTTATAACGCCTTCAGACCTTCATATGCTAACGGGCGCAATTTCTTTACAAGAAACTTCTTCGGTGATTAATACACTTGATGCTCACCCAGTAGAAGAGGATGAGGCTGGGAAATTAGGCAGTGATTTACGTCAACATGAATTTCAATTGATCATTGATGCATTGAAAACCTCTGGGGGCAGTCGAAAAGAAGCAGCCGAGCGATTAGCGATTAGTCCAAGGACGTTGCGTTACAAGTTGGCTAAGATTCGTGAATCTGGTTTGGATCTGGATAAGTTGTTAGCAAAATGACTAACATGTCATGAATGAAATAATTCCTTTAATATCAAAGTTTTATGACATTTGTTAGACTATTGAACGAGTCTAAATAGACCAATGTCTAATTCAGGGGTGAGCTTCCGGTTGGGTATAAATCTAGACTCTAATTCCGTATGTTGAACCCTTAGAGAACTATAATAAATGGGTAGACAAGCGGATATATAATTAAAACAAGCAAGCTAAGGGCATCACCATGAGCGAAAAGATACATCCAGTCAGTCCAGAAGTGGCGGCACAGGCGCATATTGATAATGCAAAATATGAAGCTATGTATGAGCAGTCCATCAATGATCCTGATACATTCTGGGGTGAAGAAGGTAAGCGTCTTGATTGGTTTAAGCCATATACTAAAGTTAAGAACACTACTTTTGATCCGCACAATGTAGATATTCGTTGGTTTGAAGATGGTACTCTAAATGCTTCTTATAACTGCTTAGACCGTCATCTTGAAACACGTGGTGATCAAGTTGCTATTATTTGGGAAGGTGACGACCCAAGTGAATCAGAAAATATCACATACAGGGACCTATATGAGCGTGTTTGTCGCTTTTCTAATGCACTGAAAAGTCAGGGCGTAGAAAAGGGAGATGTTGTTACTCTGTATATGCCTATGATCCCTGAAGCCGCTATCGCAATGCTGGCTTGTACGCGTGTGGGTGCGGTTCACTCTATTGTTTTTGGTGGTTTCTCGCCTGAAGCGCTTGCTGCTCGTATCGAAGGCGCAAAATCAAAAGTAGTTGTAACGTCAAACTATTCATTGCGCGGTGGTAAAGTTGTTCCGCTTAAAGCAAACGTAGATAAAGCGCTGGAGCATCCAGCAGCGGCTGCTTTAGTTAGTAGCGTAATTGTGGTGAAGCGCGTAGACCAAGATGTTGCCTGGAATGAAAAAGTTGATGTGTGGTATGAAGGGCTTGTTGCTGAAGCGTCTGCAGAATGTGCTCCAGAAGAGATGGAAGCGGAAGCGCCGATGTTCATTCTGTATACCTCAGGTTCTACGGGTGCGCCTAAAGGTTTGAAGCATACTACCGGCGGTTATATGGTGTATGCGGCCATGACACATGAATATGCTTTTGACTATAAAGATGGTGACATTTACTGGTGTACTGCTGATGTCGGTTGGGTAACGGGTCACAGTTATATTGTTTACGGGCCGTTAGCAAACGGCGGTACTTCTTTGATGTTTGAAGGTGTGCCAAATTACCCTGATAACAGCCGTTTCGGACGTGTTATTGAGAAGCATAAAGTCAATCAGTTATATACCGCTCCAACAGCTATTCGCTCTTTGATGCAGCAGGGCGAAGATGTGTTGGGTGATTCAGACCTGTCTTCTTTACGTATTCTTGGTTCAGTCGGTGAGCCGATTAACCCAGAAGCATGGAATTGGTACCACCGTATTGTGGGTCAAGGTCGTTGCCCAATCGTGGATACGTGGTGGCAGACTGAGACTGGCGGAATGATGATTCTTCCATTGCCGGGTGCGACGGCGCTTAAGCCGGGCTCTGCAACACGTCCGTTCTTTGGTGTGCAACCAGCACTTTTGGATGCAGATGGTAATGAGTTAGAAGGTGCAGTAGACGGTAATCTGGTTCTTAAAGATTCTTGGCCTGGTCAGAGTCGCTCTATTTGGGGTGATCATGAGCGTTTTATTCAAACATACTTCTCTACTTATAAAGGTGTTTATACCACTGGGGATGGTGCGCGTCGTGATGAGGATGGTTACTACTGGATTACGGGTCGCGTTGATGATGTTATCAATGTATCTGGTCACCGTATGGGTACAGCTGAAGTTGAGTCTGCACTTGTAGCCCATCCCGCGGTTGCTGAAGCGGCTGTAGTGGGTTATCCGCATGAGTTGAAAGGGCAGGGAATATACGTTTATGTAACGCTACAGTCTGGCTATGATCAGTCAGATGAGTTGATGAAAGAGCTGCGCTTACATGTCCGTAAAGAGATTGGCCCAATTGCTTCGCCCGATTTGATTCAATTCTCTCCAGGGATGCCAAAAACGCGCTCAGGTAAGATTATGCGTCGTATTTTGCGTAAAATTGCTGAAGATGATTTTGATGCGCTGGGTGATACCTCTACCTTATCAGACCCAACAGTTGTTGATGATCTGATCGAAAACCGAATGAACCGTAAGTAAGGTTACTTATTAATTACGTGTTAATTTAGTGAAAGCTCCCTCTTCAGAGAGTCTGTAGGGGGAGTTTTTCGTTTATAGATGTTATTATTCATGCTATTAAAGACTGAATAATATAGATTTGGGCGTTTCTGCGTCCGGGGGATAAAGCATGCAGCTAGCCAGTAAAATCATTATTGCAGATGACCATCCGTTGTTTCGTGCGGCTTTACGCCAAGCGGTAACTCAGGCGATTGAGGGCGTTGAAATTGTAGAAGCTGATTCACTCGCTGCGGTTCAAGAGGCTGTTGTTCAGCATAGTGATGCTGACTTAGTGCTGTTAGATCTCCATATGCCAGGTACACATGGCTTTACCGGCTTAGTCTTTTTACGTGGACAAAATCCAGGTATGCCAGTAGTGGTGGTTTCGGGAAGTGAAGAAGTAAGTGTATTAAGGCGTGCAATGGACTATGGCGCTTCTGGTTTTATTCCTAAGTCAGCTCCGCTTGAAACTATTTCTGAAGCGATTGTTGCTGTTCTTAAAGGTGAAGAGTGGCTACCTCGTGATATCACCGAAAATGGTACGGTTGATGTTAGTGAAGAAGAGCGCAAGTTTGCAGCTGCACTGGTTTCATTAACGCCACAGCAGTTCAGGGTACTGACTATGCTGACAGAGGGGTTGTTGAATAAGCAAATAGCATATGAGCTCAATGTGTCTGAAGCGACCATCAAAGCCCATGTAACAGCTATCTTACGTAAGTTGCGTGTCCATAGCCGTACACAAGCTGTTATTGCTGCTCAGCGCTTGAGTGTTGATCCTGCGCGTACAGAAATGGAATAAATAGGTTTTATTGATTTGAAAAAGAAGCACCCTTAAGGGTGCTTTTTTTATGCTGATTTATTGGCTGAAACAAGTTTGTTAATCACGGCACGTAAAGCTGCGGGCTTTATGGGTTTTGTGAGTAGTTGGGCACCGAAATCTGCAATTTCATCTTTTACTTCATCTGTTCTATCTGCTGTTATGACGAGTGCAGGGACTTCAACCCCCCACGCTGTATAGAGCTCTCGTAATGCCATAATTCCCGTGTCTGATTCATTTAAATGATAGTCTGCAAGAACGATATCTGGAAGAGGGGTGTCTTTATGGGTATATAGACTTGTAGCGGTGTTAATTGAAACCGCTGTATAGGTTTCGCAGCCCCAGCCTTGTAGAAGTGCAGACATGCCTTCTAATATTTTGGGCTCATTATCAATAATGAGTGCGGTGGTGCCATTCAGCGTTTTACTTCTTATCCAGCCGCGTTGTTCGGGTTTTGATTGTACTTCTTTCTCTGGGTCACCAAGCGGCACCATAATACTAAATACGGTTCCTTGACCGGGCCAAGAGCGTACATGCAGCTTATGTTTTAGCATTTTAGCAATACGGTCAGTAATGGCTAAGCCTAAGCCTAAGCCTTGAACCTTTGAATGCTTAGGGTTGTTTATGCGTTTGAACTCTTCAAAAACTTCATGGAGCTTTTCCTGGGGGATGCCTACGCCGGTATCCCATACCTCGATACGTAAGTGCTGACCTAAATGCCTGCACCCTAATAACACTTTTCCGTTTTGTGTATAGCGGACAGCATTGGATAGAAAGTTCTGCAAAATTCTTCTTAATAGCTTTTGGTCCGAGGCAACAATTTGATTGCAATGAACATAGCGAAAATTCAACGCTTTTTCCTGTGTTAATGCGGCAAACTCTGTACTTAAATTGTTGAAAAGTGAGTCTAAAGAAAAGTGAGTAATAACAGGCTCAAGAGCACCGGCATCCAGTTTTGAAATATCTAGAATAGTGGTGATGAGCTCTTCTGCTGCTTTAAGAGAGCCATCTAAATTGTCTACAAGTTGCGTTGTGCTGGGTGATGCATGGCTTTTTTGAGCTAAAGCCGATGTAAATAAGCGCGCGGCATTAAGGGGTTGTAATAAGTCATGACTCGCGGCGGCCAAGAAGCGGGTTTTGCCTAAGTTTGCGGCTTCTGCATCGCTTTTGGCTTGGCGTAACTCGTCTTCCATGAGTGCGCGTATGGTGTTTTCTTTACGAAGTTCTTTATTTACAACGGATAAAGCATGTGTACGTTCTTTTACTCGTTGCTCAAGTGTTTCATTGGTGATTTGTAATGCGATTTCTGCTTCACGACGTTCCGTAATGTCTTGGTAAAGAGTGAAGTAACCTAACACATCACCGTATTCTCCTATGTGAGGAATATAGGTGACTTCGGCAAATCGCTTAGCACCACTTTGTGAGGGAAGATCTGTTTCAAACTTTTGCCTACTTCCGGTTAGCGCTAGTTGTATGAAATCTTTCCTTTTTGCGTATTCTGTTTCTTTGAGTACCTTGTAAGCAGGCATGCCTATCATGCTGTCTCGCTCTATGCCAAAGGCTTCGGCATAAGCTTTGTTAACAAATAGATAGCGACGTTCCGTGTCCAAATAAGCAATCAATACAGGAACATTATCCGTGTAAATTCTTATGTTATGTTCGCTTTCACGTAGCGCTTCCTCCACTCGTTTGTGCTGCGTGATATCCATGTAAGTGTTTACATAGCCCCCGTTAGGTGTTGGGTTGTCACGTACTTCTAAAACGGTGCCGTCGGGGCGGTACCTTTCGTAGCGATGTGGCCGTCCTGATTTAATGCTTTCTAGGCGCTGGTTGACCTGTTCTTCAATATTGCCTGGACCATACTCTCCTTGTAGCGCGTTATATCGGAAAATTTCGTCTATAGAACGGCCTACACAAATTAACCCTTCGGGGTAGTTGAACATCTGTAAGTATGGTCGGTTCCATGCAACAAGGCGCATTTGCTGGTCAACAACACTGATCCCTAATCCTATGTTTTCAATGGTTGACTGGAGTAGTGAGCGATTAAATCTCAGGGCTTGAGATGCCTCGTCGACGATGGACACTACATCGCCTATTTGCATGTCTTTTCCACGAAGCGTAGACGCAAGTACTATGCGAGCTGAAGACGCTCCAATGACACCGGCTAACAGTCGTTCGGTAAAGTTGTTGAGTTCAGGTGTGGCTTTCTCGCCTGATAAAGGAGGGTCTTCGTTGCGTTGCAGTGCGTAACCAGTAAAGGCATGTTGGGTGCGGCTGAGACCCAAAAAGCGCTCAGTCAGCATTTGTAAGTCGCCTACAGTCACCGTGCTGTGCTGGCGAGATGGCGTAGTGGGGTCTTTGTTATAGACATCGACAAATGCGCTTGCCTGAATGCGGTCCGTTAATCTTTGGGAGGTATAAAGAGAAACAATAATGTAAAGCACCGTATTTGTGATCAGACTCCATAAAACACCGTGTGTCAGCGGATCAAGGTTATCTATTCCGAATAAGGCCGTGGGCGTAAGAATCAGGTAATCAAAAAGGCCATTTTTGAGGAATTGAGGAGACATAATGCTTGCGTTAATAAGTGTAGGGATAACAAGGGTGTAGATCCATAAAAATAGCCCTGCCATCATTCCTGCAAGCGCCCCTTGTCGGGAGCCTTTCTTCCAAAAAATACCACCAATAATGGCAGGCATAAACTGTGCCACTGCGACAAATGCGAGCAATCCAAATGAAGATAAGGGGCCTTGCTCTCCTAATATACGATAATAAAAATAGGCCATGAGTAGCAGTGTGATAATTGTTAAGCGTCTGACTTTAAGCAGGAGAGCACCTAAGTCTTTGCTTTGCGATAGTTTCAGCCTCGACACTCTGAAAAGGAGCGGCATAATAATATCATTGCATACCATGGTTGAGAGCGTAATGCTGGCGACAATAACCATGCTTGTTGCCGCAGAGAGTCCGCCGATGAAAGCAAACGTCGCTAGCTGCTTGTTACCCAGTTCAAATGGGAGCATAAGAACAAAGGTGTCAGCATCAATGTATTCGCCTTGGAAAAAAATGTTACCTGCGGTCGCTATAGGGAGGACGAAAACACTCAGCAGTACCATGTAGAATGGAAACATCCATCGTGCAATACGTAGGTTTTTAATATCCGTATTTTCAACAATAGTTACGTGAAATTGACGGGGAAGACAAAGAATGGCGCAGCTCGCGAGAACAATTTCCGTCAAGAAACTGCCACTTAAATAGTTCTGATACTTGTACTCTGTTTGCAGCTGAAGGCTGACATTGTGCAAGGTATCAAAAATACCATCAAATACTTGGCCTGAAACAAATAGTCCTACTGCTATGAATGCAGTGAGTTTCACTATTGATTCAAACGCTACAGCAAGGACTATACCTTCATGGTGTTCAGTGGCGTCGATGTGACGGGTACCAAACAGGATGGCAAAAATAGCCATTAAAATGGCAACAAAGAGTGCCGTGTCACTCCCTTTGCTTAAAGCTTCGGTTGTACCGGGCGCGAGAGCGTTATAGCTAATAGCTACGGCCTTAAGTTGCATGGCAATGTAAGGGATGGTGCCTAAAACAGCGATGATAGTTACAAGTATGGCGAGGGATTGGCTTTTTCCGTAGCGAGATGAGATGAAGTCAGAAATGGTGGTAATGTTTTGCTGTTTACTGATAAGCATCATTTTTTCTATGGCTCGCCAGCCAAAGATGAATACAATCAGGGGGCCTAGATAGGTAGCTAAAAACTCCCAGCCTGAAGTCGATGCGCGCCCAACAGCACCGTAAAATGTCCAAGAGGAACAATATACAGCGAGTGATAAAGAATAAATGATAGGGTTGTTTGCATAGGATTTCCCACGGCTGGTTTTATCTCCGTAATAGGCAATGCTAAATAACAAGCCTACGTACAAGAGCGAAATGAGAATAATGGACCAACCTGACAGCATGTCGACATCCCTTTAAGCTTTGATAGTTTGACGTAAGTGTAACTTAAACCGCCTAAGATCTAATACTCCCCTTATACCTTTGTATAGCCTCTTGTATGTTAAGGAGTTTTCACAATTAATGCTGTAAGCAGCTATGTACGCTGGCTGCAGCGAAGTTTGCTGCTGCTGTCAACAATGTGTACCGACTAAAGTCGGGGATTTGTTTGAGAGTGCTCTCTGATAAATTTACCCAGTCTACTTCTTTCACTTAATCCGATAACAAAAATAAGGATAGTGCCATGTCAATCAGTAGTGAGAGTGCAAAAGCCTATTGGGCCGAAAATTTGCGCATAATTATGACTTACCTTGCGATCTGGTTCGTAGTTTCCTACGGAGCTGGTCTTCTGTTCGTCGATCAGTTGGATCAAATCAATTTCTTTGGTTTCCCGTTGGGCTTCTGGTTCGGTCAACAAGGTTCAATTTTCGTCTTCGTCATCTTGATCTGGGCTTATGTAGCCAGCATGAACAAGCTCGATGAAAAATATGACGTACAAGAATAATAATAACTTAATATAGGGCGGCGTTAATATGAGTGTTGATATGTTATCGTATCTATTTATTGGTGGATCATTCCTCCTTTATATAGGTATAGCAGTGTGGGCTCGTGCGGGTTCAACAAAAGAGTTTTACGTAGCGGGCGGTGGGGTGCATCCTATTGCCAATGGTATGGCAACAGCGGCGGATTGGATGTCTGCGGCATCCTTTATATCCCTTGCAGGTCTTATCTCCTTTGTAGGTCGTGATGGCTCTGCATATCTAATGGGTTGGACAGGTGGTTACGTGTTGCTAGCAATGCTGCTGGCTCCGTATCTACGTAAGTTTGGTAAGTTTACAGTGCCAGACTTCGTTGGTGACCGTTACGAATCAAGTACTGCCCGTATAATCGGGGTTGTTTGTACTATCGTTATTTCCTTCACATATGTGGCAGGTCAAATGCGTGGTGTAGGTATCGTATTCTCTCGTTACTTGCATGTAGATATAAATACCGGTGTAATTCTGGGTATGGCAATTGTATTCTTCTACGCAGTGTTGGGTGGAATGAAAGGTATTACCTATACGCAGGTTGCTCAGTATTGCGTATTGATTTTGGCGTTCACTGTACCAGCATTCTTCTTGTCTGCTCAGGTAACAGGTCATATCCTTCCGCAAATCGGTTTGGGTTCGACTTTGGAAACTGGACAGTCTGTTCTAGCAACGTTGGATCAGCTATCTTTGGATCTTGGTTTTGCTCAGTACACGGCGGGTAAGAAATCAACCTTTGATATCTTCTGTCTGACAGTCGCTCTGATGTGCGGTACTGCAGGTCTTCCTCACGTAATTGTTCGTTTCTTTACAGTACCTCGTGTAAAAGATGCACGTACTTCAGCTGGTTATGCGTTGATTTTCATCGCTCTTCTTTATACTGCTATTCCAGGTGTTGCTGGTTTTGGTCGTGTAAACTTGATCCAAACGCTGAACGGTCCTGAAAATACAGGTACTGAGTATGCTGCAATTCCTTCTTGGTTTAAAAACTGGGAAAATGCGGGTCTGTTAGGTTGGAATGACCGTAACGGCGACGGCAAAATTCAGTATGCTGCAGGTGCTGCGTTTGACGGTAAAAAAGGTAAGCCTTCATATGATGAAGGTGATGCGCGTGGTGAGTTTGGTCAGCGTCTAGCAACAAATGCTAAAACTGATACCAACTTCGATGCTGCAAAACAGCCTTTTGCTAACGAAGTATATGTTGACCGTGACATCATGGTTCTAGCCAACCCAGAGATTGCTCAGCTTCCTGCTTGGGTTATTGCTTTGGTGGCAGCTGGTGCGGTAGCAGCGGCTCTATCAACAGCGGCAGGTCTGCTATTGGTAATTTCGACGGCCATTGCGCATGACTTGATGAAGAAAACAATCAATCCGAATATCAATGATAAGCAAGAGTTGATGTATGCTCGTCTTGCTGCTGTTGTAGCTATCTGTATTGCAGGTTACTTCGGTATCAATCCTCCAGGGTTTGTGGCGCAAGTAGTGGCGCTGGCATTTGGTATTGCGAGTGCTTCTGTATTCCCAACACTAATGCTAGGTATCTTCTACAAGCGTATGAACACTCAGGGTGCAATCGCTGGTATGTTGGTTGGTCTGATATCAACTGTTGGATACATGTGGTACTTCGTATTTGGCGGTGGTAGCAGTGCTGATTACTTCATGGGTGTAAGCCCAGGTGGATTCGGTGCAATCGGTATGGTGCTTCACTTTATCGTTGCTATCGTTGTTGCTTCTATGACTCCTCCTCCATCTGAAGAGATGCAGAGAATCGTTGAAGATCTACGTATTCCACGCGGTGCTGGTGAAGCTCACGCTCACTAAAATTTGAGATAACACTCAAAATTCAGAAGGGCGCATCAGCGAAGGTTGATGCGCCCTTTTTAGTCATTAAGGAGAATAATTATGCCTTCGTCTTTCAATATGGATAACTTGCCCTTCAGCCTGCTAGATGATCGAGAGCAGGCGTTATTGCGACAAACTCTGGATATTGGATATTTTCAGAAAGATGAAGTGATTATGCAGGCCGGTTCGGTCCCTGAGGGTGTGTATGTTGTTCTGAAAGGTAAAGTGTCAGAAAGTGAGGTGCACGAGGGGGAGGCGGATAGGCAAGAGCATATTTTTGTTCATTATGAGGATGAAGATTATTTCGGGTCTTGGTCTGCAATTAAAGGTAATGCAATTCATAATTTTATCGCCGAAGAAGAAACGATTTGTCATATTATTCCAACGAAAACAGTACTGGATTTAGTTTCAACTAATTCATCATTTGCAGATTATTTCCAGCAAAACCTTGTTGCTAAGGCTGAAATTGTAGAGCAGCACGGTGATTCCCAAGACATGGCTGAGTTCATGTTGGCGCAAGTAGGTGAGGGGGTTATGCGTGCCCCGCTAATAGTAGATGATGCTTCTACTATTAAAGAAACAACTGTCATGATGCGTGAGAAAAAAGTTGATTGTGTTCTTGTTAAAAAGGGCACGAGATATGGAATGGTTACCGGTACCGACTTACTAAATGCTGTTGTTATGAATGAGTGTTCTATTGATACAGGGGTTGCGGAAATAGCCACTTATCGTTTAATTAGCGTTCATCCAAATGATTATCTATTTAATGCACTGATTATTATGACGCAGCAGCAAATCGAGCGTGTTGTGGTTATGCGTGATAATGAGTTGATGGGTATTGTTGATCTAACGGATGTGTTGAGTTTCTTTTCTAGTCACTCTCATGTGATTGGTTTGAGGATTGAGCGAGCTAAGACGCTAGAGGATTTGCATACTGCGGCGCAGGGTTTAAATGATTTAATTAAGTCCTTGGTTTCCCAAGGTGTTAAAGCGCGCTTTGCAATGGATCTATTGGCAGCAATGAATGGTCGAATCATGGCGAAGCTGTTCGATATAATGGTGCCGGCAGATATGCAGCCACATGTGTGTCTAGTTGTCATGGGGTCAGAAGGGCGTGGTGAGCAAGTCATGAAGACTGATCAGGATAACGCTATTATCTATAGAGATGGTCTTGTGTGGAGAGATATGCAGGAGGTGATGAATCGCTTCTCTGAGCAGTTGATGGAATTTGGTTATCCTCCTTGCCCTGGAAATATTATGGTATCTAACCCTGAATGGGTTAATTCTTTAGGTGAGTGGACTCAGAAGATGTCGGCTTGGTCTGTAAGCTGGACTGAGCAAGATCAAATGAATTTAGCAATAGCGGTAGACGCTAAGCCTGTTGCTGGTAATCCTGCGCTGTTTAAAGCGGCTCGAAACTGGTTCTTTAAGTCATTGAAAAATAATGATGCTTTTTTCTCGAACTTTGCCAAAGTCGCGCTGGAGTTCAGTACGCCATTAACGTTCTTTGGAAACTTGAAAGAGCGTGGGCAGCTAGATGTTAAAAAGGGCGGCATCTTTCCTATTGTGCATGGTGTCCGCACAATGGCGCTTGAGCATAAGATACTTGTTACTAATACATTTAAACGCTTAGAGGCGCTTGTGGAAATAGGGGCAATGACAGATAAGCACTCCAAAGATCTGGCAGAAGCGCTAGGTTTGTTTATTCAATTACGGTTACGTCAGCAAATTAAGCGAGCAGACGAGCAAGCGGCAGGTGTTGATCTAACGCCTAATACCCTTGATTTGCAATCTATGAATAAAATGGAGAAAGATTTACTGCGGGATGCTTTTCATATAGTTAAAGGATTTAAGAAGCACCTGGAGTTGCACTATCATTTAGGGAGCCGTTAATGATTATCCCAAGAACAATAAGAAGAATGAAAGAGAAGATGGGCCATAAGTCGGGTCCCTATGCGCACTTGTTTGAGCCTTATGATGGTGATGAGGTTGTTTCATTAGACTGTGAAACAACAGGCTTGGATGTCAAGAATGCAGATATTATTTCTATTGGGGCTGTGAAAGTTAAGGGGAAAAAAGTCTTAACGAGTGAAAGGTTGGATATTAAGCTAAAGCCACCTAAAACATTAACTGGGGACTCAATAAAGATTCATAAGATTCGTGCTGCCGATCTAGTTGATGGGATTGCGTTAGAGGATGCGCTGGAGCAGGTGTTGGCTTTTGTTGGGAATCGACCCATTTTAGGCTATTACGTTAATTACGATATAAGAATGCTTGATAAGTTTATTCGCCCCAAGTATGGCTTCGGTCTGCCGTGTAAAGCAATTGAGCTGTCTCATGTTTACCATGACATTATTAAGTGGCGTATGGTTGGAGGAAATGTCGATCTTCGATTTGATACGATATCTAAAAAATTAGATATTCCAATACTGGAAAGGCACACGGCACTGGGCGATGCTATAACAGTGGCGTTAATGTATGTTCGCTTGAAGTACGGAGATCCGCCAGAAGTCGGGTAATCTGAGTTAGATTAGTATAAAAAAGCGAGCCATTGGCTCGCTTTTTGCATTCTAAATTATGCTGGATAATATTAAGTAATAAGTGTCATAATAATGACGTTTCATAGAGTTGGTATGTGATTTTGCTAATATCAGCATTCTTAATGTCAATATAATGTCGTGCTGGGGCGTGAAATGATTGAACGAACTGACATAAATAATGTGCTAATGCAGATGAGAGCCTTGAAAGCAGATGCTCAGCAAGGTGTTTCTCATGTTGATAAGCCAATGTTTAAAACTGACTCAGTTCGTCCGGTTGATGGCGAGGGTTTTGGTGACTTACTCAAAAATGCTATTGATAAAGTAAATGACACGCAAATGGAAGCTGGTCGTATGGCTACAGCATATGAACAAGGCGACCCGCGCGTTGAGTTGACGCAAGTGATGATTCAGATGCAAAAAGCTAGTGTGTCTTTTCAAGCGATGACGCAAGTGCGGAATAAGCTTGTTGCTGCATATGAAGATGTTATGAAAATGCCAATCTAATAATGAGAAAAACTTTGGCTGTAATGTTCTATGGATAACAATGCGATGGCTTTACAAACTAACACTGGTGGTGGATTAATGTCAGGCTTTAATAAGCTGACAATTTTACGCCAGTTTGGTCTGATGGTTGGTTTGGCTGCGAGTATTGCTATCGGTTTCTCCGTCGTCTTGTGGTCAAAGTCCCCCGATTATAGAGTTTTGTTTTCAAATCTTGAGTTTGTAGATGCCAACGAAGTTATAGAGCAGCTACGTCTTTACAATATTCCTTATAAATTTGAAGGTGATGGGCGAGCAGTGCTTGTCCCGAATGAGTATGTTCACCAAGCGCGACTGAAGCTTGCTTCAGAAGGTTTTACTGCCGACAAAACTGTTGGCTTTGAAATTATGGATAAGGATCAAGGGCTCGGTGCTAGTCAGTTTATGGAGAACGCTAGATATCGCCGCGGTTTAGAGGGCGAATTAGGCAGAACTATAGCGAGTATGGTGGCGGTTAGAGGTGCGCGGGTGCATCTTGCGATTCCAAAGCAAACCGTATTTGTTCGCGACCAAAGAAAAACAAGTGCATCAGTTTTTTTAGAGTTGTTTGCGGGACGCAAAATTGATCGTGGACAAGTGGCTGCCATTGCTAATTTGGTTGCGTCTTCTATTCCTATGTTGGAGGTCAAGGACGTAACTGTTGTTGATCAGCGTGGGCAGCTCCTTAATTCTCGCGATGAAGATGAAGATGTGGTGTTAGCGGCGAAGCAGTTTGAATACTCAAGAAAAGTAGAAGAGACGTTGCTGAATAGAGTTAATAGTATTTTGCTTCCTGTTGTTGGCCAGGGGCGCTTTAGAGCAGAGGTGTCCGCTGAAATTGACTTTACATCAGTGGAACAAACGGATGAACTCTTTAATCCAGATTTGCCTGCGTTGAGAAGTGAGCAAACTGTAGATGAAAATAGGGTGGGGGTTGCGGCATCACAGGGTGTTCCTGGTGCGTTATCTAATCAACCGCCGGGGCCTAGTTCTGTGCCTGAGGTTGCAAATGGAGCTGCAGGTTCGGCAGGTGGTACGGTTCCTGGAAGCAATCGGACGCAAGCTACACGAAATTTTGAGCTAGATCGCTCTATCTCTTATACGAAGCATCAAAGTGGTCGTGTTGGGCGGCTATCTGTTGCTGTTGTTGTTGATGATCTTGTGTCTATTAATGGGGAAACAGGTGAGTCAACTAGAACCCCTTGGGCCCCAAATGAATTGGAAAGATTGCGGATTTTAGTGAAAGATGCGGTGGGTTATGCTGCAGTGAGAGGGGATAGCATTAATGTTATTAACTCACCTTTTGTAGTTGAGCAGCCATTCATCGAAGAAGAAGTGCCCATTTGGATGGAGCCTTGGGTATGGGATATAGCAAAACAAGTCGGGGCCGTTCTTTTTGTTTTGTTAATGGTCTTTGGTGTGTTGCGCCCTGTTCTTAAGAGTCTAACTGCTTCTGGTGATGTTGTTTCTGTTATTGGAGAAGAGGGTTCGGGTGATGTGGCGGCGGAACTGGAAGGGCTGGATGGTGGCGTTGTTTCTGATGATAGGGTGACATTTGGAGATCGCGGCGATTCGCTTCTACCTACGCCTAACGAAAGTTATGATTATCAACTTAATGCGGTCCGCAGCATGATTGCGGAAGACCCTGCTCGCGTAGCACAAGCGGTAAAACAATGGGTTGGTCAAGATGAGCGCTGATACAGAGTTAACAGATATAGAAAAGGCGGCAATATTACTTATTAGCTTGGGTGAAGATGATGCAGCTGAAGTCCTCAAGCATCTAGGTCCTAAGCAGGTGCAGTTAATAGGCGAGGCAATGACTCAGCTGGATAATGTGCCTCAATCTCGAGTTGAAGGTGTTGTTTCTGATTTTATGCATTTGGTGAGCGATCAAACAGGTATCGGTATCAATAACGATCGTTATATCCGTGCAATGTTGAATCAAGCGTTAGGTACAGAAAAAGCTAAAACATTGCTTGATCGAATACTAATGAGTACTAATACGTCAGGCTTGGATACCATGCGTTGGATGGAGCCTCGACAAATTGCAGAAACCGTTCGGTTCGAGCACCCTCAAATTCAAGCCGTTATTGTTTCTTATCTTGATCCTGATCAGGCTGCGAATGTTTTGGCATTTTTTGATGACAAAGTGCGGTTGGATATCGTTATGCGTGTTGCTGCATTAGATCGAATACAGCCTCAGGCCCTTCAGGAGCTTAATGATATGCTTGAAGGGCAGTTTAGTACTGCTAAAGCAGGGCAGTCTAGAACCTTGGGTGGAGTGAAGCAGGCATCAGAAATAATGAACTTCATTGATAGCACTATCGAGGCTGAATTAATGGAGAGTATTCGTGAAGTAGATGATGGCTTGGCTACGCAGATACAAGATCTTATGTTTGTATTTGATAATCTGATTGATGTCGATGATCGAGGTATTCAGGTTATTTTACGTGAAGTGTCTACTGATGTGCTAATCATAGCCCTTAAAGGGGCTGAAACTGCGCTGCAGGAAAAAATATTTAAAAACATGTCTAAGCGTGCAGCAGAGTTGCTTCGCGATGATTTAGAGGCGAAAGGTCCGGTTCGTGTGAGTGAAGTGGAAGAAGCGCAAAAAGAAATTCTTACAGTGGCGCGTCGTCTAGCAGATGAGGGAGAGATTATGCTAGGTGGTGGTGGCGATGAGATGGTTTGAGTTGTCGCTATGAAATCGTCTAACAAGTTATCGCTATGAAATCGCCTAATAAGTTGCCTGTTCGTTTTGAGTCATCCGATCTGGATCAGCCTATAGAAAGTTGGCTGCTCCCAGAGGTGGCTGGTGGTCATGTTGTTGGCTTTCTTACGAAGCCAGTAGCACCAAAAGAAGACCCGATTACTGTTGTTGATGAAGAGATTGTTGCTGAGAAGGTTACATTATCTGAGCTTGAAGATATTCGCGAGCGAGCTTTTGATGAGGGTCATGAGTCGGGTAAGGTTGCAGGGCATGAATTGGGTTTTCAGGAAGGAGATCGGCGTGGTTTTGAGGAAGGGTTAGAGCGAGGTAAGTCGATCATTGATGAGAGGGTTAAAAGTCTAGAGGCGCTGATTAATGCGTTGGACTTACCTTTGCAAAAACAGCATGATCAAATTGCAGAATTGGTTACTGAGTTGTCTCTTCATGTTGCGCGTACTATAACGAAGCACCAAGCTACCGATTATAAAGATATTGTTCGTACTTCAGTTTCAGAGGCTGTCGAGTTGCTCCCTAAGCAATCTGGGGAGTTGGTGATTAAGGTTAACCCCAGTGATGTAGAAGCGGTAGTGTTGATGGCTGAGCATCAGCCTCGATGGCGTGTAGTAGCCGATGAGCAATTAATTCCTGGTGGTTGTGTGGTGTCAACGGATGACAGTGTTATTGACTATTGTATGGAATCGCGGTTTTCAGATGTGTCTGCTCAATTGAATGAGCGGCTGCAAAAGCAGCGGCTTGTCGATAGCCGCGATCTTGACGGTAATCCTGCTCCTGGTCATAAGGAGAGTGGTGATGAGCCGAGTTGACCTGTCTCAAACAATTAGAAGCTTGACCAATTCTCCTTTATCTAGTCCCGAGCCACGAATTGAGGGGCGTATAACGCGCTTAATTGGCCTCACTATTGAGGCTGTGGGCTTGCAAGTCGCTGTGGGTGACAATTGCCTGATTGTGATTTCGGCTGCTCATGAAATTGAGGCTGAGGTGGTTGGTTTCTCTGGTGATCGAATATATTTAATGCCCTTACACGCAGTTGAGGGGCTTTCTGCTGGAGCAAAAGTTATTCCTCTCAGGGCTGGGCGAGATGTGCCTGTTGGGTTTGGTTTGTTGGGGCGAGTACTAAGTGGTGTTGGGGAGCCTCTCGATGGTAAAGGGCCTTTGGATTGTGAACAAACCACTACGCTAGCAGGAGAGGTTATTAATCCGCTGTCGCGTTTTCCTATCGTTAATACGCTTGATGTGGGTATAAAAGCGATTAATGCTTTGCTAACGGTTGGTAAAGGGCAGCGCTTGGGGTTGTTTGCTGGTAGTGGCGTTGGTAAATCTGTTTTGCTTGGTATGATGACAAGGGCAACGGAGGCAGATATTACAGTCGTTGGGTTGATTGGTGAGCGTGGTCGAGAAGTAAAGGAATTTATTGATCATAACTTAGGTGTGGAGGGTTTGGCGCGCTCTGTTGTGGTAGCGTCGCCAGCGGATGACTCTCCCCTTATGCGTTTACGTGCTTCACAGTTGGCAACGCGTATTGCTGAATATTTTCGAGCGCAGGGTAAAAATGTGCTGTTGTTAATGGATTCCTTGACTCGCTATGCTCAAGCGCAGCGTGAAATTGCGTTAGCAATAGGGGAGCCTCCTGCGACAAAGGGTTATCCTCCTTCTGTGTTTGCTAAGCTCCCTAAATTAGTTGAACGTGCTGGTAATGATGCAACAGGAAAGGGGTCGGTTACCGCTTTTTATACTGTGCTGACAGAGGGTGATGATCAGCAAGATCCTGTGGCGGATGCTGCGCGAGCTATACTGGACGGCCATATAGTGTTGTCACGCCGCCTTGCTGAGCAAGGTCATTATCCAGCCATTGATGTTGAGGCTTCAATTAGTCGTGCGATGCCGCAGATTGTTACACCGGAGCACATGGCTACTGCTATGAAATTTAAGCAGCTATACTCAAAATATCAACAGAATGAAGATTTGATATCGGTAGGTGCTTATGTTCGTGGAAGTGATGCAACGACAGACTTTGCTATTGAGAGGATGCCAACCATGCAGAAATTCTTACAGCAAGAGTTGAATGAGGCATGCGGTGTTGAGGATAGTGTGAAGTTATTAAATATGGCTCTGCAACCCAGTGAGCCTGTTAGGTGAGTATGAAAAAACGTTCGGGGCGCCTAAAAGTTGTACTAGATTTGGCTGAGAAGCGAAAAAAAGATGCTGAGCGGTTTCTTGCTGAGCATATTCAGCGGGTGGAGACTGATAAAAATCAATTAATTCAGTTGGAGCTTTACTTATCTGAATATCAACAAACTTATCGTCAAGAATCAGAGAGTGGTTTGGCTATTGATCAGCTAAGAAACTATCAGGCTTTTATGAATAAAATTGCGGTGGCGATTGAGCAGCATAAAAAATCTATGCAAATGAATAAAAAACAATTAGAGCATGTGAAGCAGCATTGGGCGCAAATGCACGGGAAGTTCAAGGCTATTGACTCTTTGGTCGATAAGGCGCTCGATAATGAACAAAAAGCTATTGATAAGGCACTTCAGAAGCAGCTTGATGAGCGTTCGCAGCTGACTAAAACTAACTACATTTAAGTTTTTATTAGAGGTATTTTATAGAGCGCCATAAAATAAGATGTTCCCTTCCTTCTACTTAAGATCTTGCATGATCTTTATTTTTTATGAATTGGCCTTGTTTTTGCTCCAGTAACTATATCAAGTTTAATTGGCGGAAAACTTTATGGCTTCTCAAGTTTCTCAAGTTAATGTTCTTCTTCAGCCTGCAGCTTTGAACGCTGCCTTGCCCAGCGCTCCATTAACAGGCAGCTCGTTAACGTCCTCTTCTTTTGGTTTGGTTTTAAAAGAGGCGGGTTTGGGTGGGGATACATCTGCTGGCTTGTCGCTATCGGTTGATGGGGCAGGAACTGAATTGCCTGCGGAAGGAAAATTGTTGCCGACTTTCTTTGAAGAATTGCCGGAATCCTCGGTTTCTTCTAAGGGAGGTGTTGATGGAGAGTATGTGGCGTTGACGGCCCCGGGTCCTGTTGGGGCTTTACGTATGATTACTTCTGAACAACTGGCCTCGGGGAGTATGGCGTCATCTGGTGGAGCTCAGACGCTGCCTGCTCAGGGAGTGTTAGGTGCACTTGTTTCTCCTGTGGAGCAGGCGGTTCAAGCTGCTCAGGCCGCTCAGGCCGCTCAGGCCGCTCAGACAGCTCAGACAGCTCAGGCAGCTCAGGCCGCTCAGACAGCTCAGACAGCTCAGACAGCTCAGATAGCTCAGACAGCTCAGACAGCTCAGACAGCTCAGACAGCTCAGACCGCTCAGGCAGCTCAGGCAGCTCAGACAGCTCAGACAGCTCAGACCGCTCAGACCGCTCAGACCTCTCAGACCGCTCAGACCGCTCAGACCGCTCAGACCGCTCAGACCGCTCAGGCCGCTCAGACCGCTCAGGCCGCTCAGACCGCTCAGGCCGCTCAGACCGCTCAGACCGCTCAGACCGCTCAGACCGCTCAGACCGCTCAGGCCGCTCAGACCGCTCAGACCGCTCAGACCGCTCAGGCCGCTCAGACCGCTCAGACCGCTCAGACCGCTCAGACCGCTCAGACCGCTCAGACCGCTCAGGCAGCTCAGACCGCTCAGACCGCTCAGGCAGCTCAGACCGCTCAGACCGCTCAGACCGCTCAGGCAGCTCAGACTGCTCAGACTGCTCAGACCGCTCAGGCTGCTCAGACCGCTCAGACTGCTCAGACCGCTCAGACCGCTCAGGCCGCTCAGGCTGCTCAGGCAGTTGACGTTCAGGCATCTCAGGTGGTGCAGTCTACTCCTGCAGCACCTGTGGCGGAGATGAAGTTTATGGAGCGGCAATTGCAGGAGGGGCGTACTTCAGCCGTAAGAGAGGAGGTAGGGTCTTCAATAATTTCAAGTGCACCCAGTAAGCTCGATGTATTAGTAAAGCCGACAGTAGGGGTGAATGCATCGCATCAGCCGACATTGCCGGTTGGCAGTACATTTGAACAACAAGCCGCTGCTTTATCTTTGCCTGTTGGCTCGAGGAATGAGTTCAGTAAAGGAGGTGGTGCAGGGCAAGGCTCAGTAGAACCTGTGGATGTGGTTCCAGTCAGAGATAGAATGACAGATGTTCACTCTTTTGGGGCGACCCATCAGCCGACGCTAATTAAGCCTGCGTCGGCTGTTCAGATGCAAATGCCTGCAGGGATGCCGCCTGTCCACCCTGGTTGGCAGCAGGCAATGTCCGAGAGAGTTATGTGGGCAGCCAATCAGCAAGTACAAACAGCGACCATTCAGCTGGATCCGCCTGAGTTAGGCTCATTACAAGTTAAGTTACAAATTTTTCAGGAGCAGGTCAGTGTAACTTTCACTTCTCCACATGCGGGGGTTAGAGATGCGGTCGAGCAAAGTTTGCCGCGACTTCGTGAAATGCTAGCTGAGCAAGGCATGAATCTTGGTGAATCGTTGGTTGATGATCAAGCTTCTGGCCAAGGAAGGAGCCAAAAAGAAATGTCGGCTGATAATAACTACGCCCCTTCTAGTGAGTCGGTTGCTGAGGACTTACCGGAAAAAGGCAATGTAGGATTATCTTTAGTAGATTATTATGCATAAACGATAGTCTGCCTCTCTATATGTTATATTTAAGCGATGGGTCTTTGAGCCTATTCTGTATTGTAATAATTTTTGAGGTTTGTGATGGCGGAAGAGAAAGCTGCTGAAGGTACTGAAGGCGGAAAATCAAAAAAGAAACTTATTATTTTTGCAATAATTGGGGCTGTAGTTGTAGCATTATTAGGTGCTGGAGGGGCTTATTTCTTGTTGGGAGGTGAGTCCGAAACACCAGCAGTGGCTGCAGAACCTGTACGAAAAGAAGCTATCTACTCTAAAGTTCGTACTTTAGGAGGGAAGCCTTCTTTTGTGGCAACGTTAAAATCGACCGATGGGAAAAGGCATTTTTTGCGAACTTTTGTTGAAGCAAAAAGCAGAGATCAGGATGTTGTAGATGCGTTGACTTTGCACATGCCGCTTGTTGTTTCGCGATTAAATCATTTGTTTAGCTCACAATCCTTTGATGATTTGCAAACAATTGAAGGTAAAGAGAAATTACGTCATGCGTCTACTCAGCTGGTTCAAGAGTTCTTGCAGGAAAAAATAGGTAAGCCAGGTATCGAGAAAATTCTATTTACTGATTTTGTGATGCAGTAAAGTCGGGAGACTGAATATCAATGTCGGTTAAAGATCTGCTATCTCAAGAGGAAATTGACGCGCTTCTTCACGGCGTTGATGATGGAGATGTTGAAACGGTCGAGGAGCCAGAGGAGTATGAATCTGGTGACGTTAGGCCTTATGATTTAGCCAGTCATGAGCGTATAGTTCGTGGCCGAATGCCAACGCTTGAAATGATAAATGAGCGTTTCGCTCGCTTTACGCGTAATAGCTTGTTTGATTTGCTAAGAAAAACGACTGACGTTACGGTCGGTGGTATTCAGGTCATGAAATATGGTGACTATATTCATACTCTTTATGTCCCGACGAGTATGAATCTAGTTAGAGTGCCTCCTCTTAGAGGGACTGCCTTATTTATTATGGATGCCAAATTAGTTTTTAAGTTAGTTGATAATTTTTTTGGTGGGGATGGACGTCATGCCAAAATTGAAGGGCGTGACTTTACGCCGACTGAAACACGTCTGGTTTATAAAGCGTTAGATCTATTTTTTATGGATTTGGTGGAAGCTTGGAAGCCCGTGATGGAACTCTCTTTTCAGCGAGTTGGTCATGAAATGAACCCTGCTATGGCAAATGCAGTGAGTCCTTCTGAAGTGGTTGTCGTGAGCACGTTCCAGGTTGACTTGGAGGGTGGGGCTGGTGAGTTTCATATCACCATGCCTTATTCAATGCTTGAACCTATACGTGACATGTTGGTCTCAGGTTTTCAGCGCTCAGAAGAAGAAAAGGATGATCGATGGGTTAAATCCTTGCGGCGAGATATTATTTTGGCTCCGATGAAGCTGGACTTGTGTGTTGCAAAACGTGAGCTAACACTTCGTAATGTAATGGCGCTGGAACCTGGAGACATTATTCCAATTGAAATACCTGAGAACTTAACCTTGAAAGCTAACTCTGTTCCTGTATTTAATTGCAAGATGGGAACATCGCGCGGCAATCTTGCTGTTAAAATTGTTGATCAAATAGCTAAGCATGAATAATGCGTAAACTGCCAGAGTTGTCAGTATGAGTGATGAAATAGAAAGTAATGAAGCGGGTGATAGCCAGCAGGCAATGGCTGACGAGTGGGCTTCTGCATTAGAAGAGCAAACAGGAGAGGCTGCTGCCTCTGTTGATTTTGACGAATTAATGGATGAGTCTGTTCCTATCTCAGACCCTAAATTGGATGTGATTCTTGATATTCCAGTGACATTGTCGATGGAGGTAGGAAATACTGATATATCAATTAGAAACTTGCTACAGCTAAGTCAAGGTTCTGTGGTTGAATTAGATCGTGTGGCAGGGGAGCCGTTAGATGTTATGGTGAATGGGACTTTGATTGCCCATGGAGAAGTCGTGGTGGTAAATGATCGCTACGGTATCCGATTAACGGACGTAATTAGCCCTCAAGAGCGTATCAAGCACCTGCGTTGATGATGAGTTATTGTTTGAAAGGCTTAAGTGCCGTAGCTCTATTACTTATTTCGGACATATCTTTGGCTGCAGAGGATGCAGCTGTGGATGCCGTTCGTGAAGATGTGCTCACGTCCCAGGCTATTATTCAGATGCTATTAGGCTTAGCGTTAGTCATTGCTGTTATTTTTGCGCTTGCATGGGTTTTACGTAGAGTTTCCAACTTACAGCAAACTCATCAAAAAATGAAAGTTGTATCTTCTTTGTCCCTGGGTACTCGTGAGCGTGCTGTTTTAATTGAAGTTGGTGATAAACAGTTGCTACTGGGGGTTTCTCCAGGGAACGTAACGTTACTGCAATCATTCTCGGAAAAGGTTCTTGTTTCTTCTTCTGAGGGTGAGTTTGCAAAAAAATTAAAACAAAGTATCGATGCAGGGAGTGCTGAATGAGACTGGCATTAATGGCCATGCTGGTTTTGATGTCTGGTCAGGTTGTTGCTGCCGATGTGGGCATTCCTGCATTTAATATGACGACAAATGAAGCCGGAGGCGCTAGTTATAGTGTAACGATTCAAATACTTGCTCTAATGACAATGCTGACTTTTTTGCCAGCAATGATCATGATGATGACATCGTTCACTCGTATTATTATTGTCTTTGCAATACTCAGGCAGGCTTTGGGCTTGCAGCAAACGCCTTCAAATCAAGTGATGGTTGGCTTGGCAATGTTCTTAACATTTTTCATTATGACGCCTGTACTTGAAGAGGTTAATGAGGTGGCGATTCAGCCTTACATAAATGAAGAGATGAACACAATTAATGCAATTCAGGCAGCAGGAGAGCCTTTTCACAGATTTATGCTTCAGCAAACACGTGAAAATGATTTGAATTTATTTCTGCGTATTTCGAAATCGCCGCCTATAGAATCTTCAGACCAAGTGCCTTTCACTGTATTGGTGCCTGCCTTTGTAACGAGTGAGTTAAAAACGGCTTTTCAGATTGGTTTTATGCTATTTATACCTTTTTTGGTTATTGACCTTGTAGTAGCAAGTGTTTTGATGGCTATGGGGATGATGATGCTTTCTCCTGTGATTATCTCTTTGCCCTTTAAAATTATGTTGTTTGTCTTAGTTGATGGGTGGGCTATGATTATCGGTACGCTTGCTGCCAGTTTTGGAATCTAGGAGTTTGGCATGACACCTCAGATGATGCTCGATGTTTTTGGAGAGGCAATATGGCTTGTGATTACTCTGGTTTTGGTCATTGTCGTTCCTAGTTTGCTAGTTGGTTTGATGATTGCCATTTTTCAGGCGGCAACACAAATAAACGAACAAACGTTAAGCTTTTTGCCTCGTTTGATGGTTATTTTATTAATTATTCTGTTCATGGGGCCTTGGATGGTCACCAAGCTATCAGATCAATTTCATAAAATATTTGAAAGCATACCGGTTATGATCGGGTAGCTTATGTTAGATCTGGATTTGCTGCATCAAGAGCAGTGGATATCTACCTTTGTATTTCCTTTTTTTCGAATCGCTTCTTTTTTGATGGCAATGCCAATGATTGGTACGCAGTTGGTGCCAATGCGTATTCGGCTGGGATTAGCACTGACTATGACCATTATATTGCTCCCGGTACTTCCTACTCCCCCTATTGTTGATGGTTTGTCATTTGGCACTTACATACTAATTGCTCAGCAGATAATAATCGGTGCGGCTTTGGGTTTTACCTTGCATATAATGTTTCAAATTTTTGCTGTTGGTGGGCAGTTGATCGCAAACCAAATGGGGTTGGGGTTTGCTTCAATGACAGATCCTGTTAATGGTGTATCTGTCGTTGTTTTGGGGCAATTTTATTTGATGCTCACGACATTGATGTTTCTTGCGATGAATGGGCATTTAGTTATGTTTAATGTGATTGTGCAAAGCTTTGATGTATTGCCGGTCGCTGTCGTTAACTTTACGGCTATTAAGTTTATGGATATAGCATTGGCAGGGACGTGGATGTTTAGTGGTGCGCTGCTCATGTCTTTGCCGGCCGTTACCTCGTTGCTCGTTATTAATTTGTCTTTTGGTATTATGACCAAAGCAGCGCCTCAGTTGAATATATTTGCCATTGGTTTTCCTTTCACAATGGTGATGGGTTTGTTAATTACATGGATTAGTCTCTCGGGTTTCTTGGGGCAGTTTGAGTTAATAGCTGATCACGCACTTGGCGTTATTGGGCAGTTGTTGGAGGTGACAAGTGGCTGAAGAATCAGGGCAAGAAAAAACCGAAGACCCCACCCCTAAGCGTTTGCGAGAGGCGCGAGAAAAAGGGGATATTCCACGCTCAAAAGAGCTGAATGCCACAGCACTTTTGTTAGCTGCAGCGGGTGCTATGTTACTGTTTGGAACGGGTGCTGGACAACGAATAGCCGCCATGATGGCGAGTAATTTTGAGCTAAGTAGAGAGGAGCTTTTTGATAGCAGGCTGATGTTAATTAATTTTGGCGCCTCTGTCGTGGAGTCTATATGGGCTGTGTTGGGTTTTATGGTGATGGTTGCATTGGCGGCTCTCATTGGTCCAATGGCGCTGGGAGGGCTGAACTTTAGCGCTCAGGCGATACAGCCAAAAATGAGTCGCCTTAATCCTTTGGCGGGGATAAAGCGAATGTTCTCTGTAAAGGCATTAGTGGAATTGGCCAAGGCATTTGCTAAGTTTGCATTGGTTACGGGGTTTGCCATTACGGTGCTGATGTTGTTAATGCCGGAACTCTTTGCTTTGGGTGGGCAGGATGTGAGAGTGGCTATTTCGCACGCTGTTGAGTTGGTCGGTTGGGCTTTTTTGGTGATTAGCAGTAGCTTAATTATTATCTCTTTAATCGATGTTCCTTTTCAGTTACATGATTATTCAGAAAAGCTAAAAATGACGTTGCAGGAAGTAAAAGATGAAATGAAAAATACGGAAGGGAAGCCTGAGGTGAAGGGACGAATTCGGCAGATGCAGCGTGAAATAGCTCAGCGTCAGATGATGACGGATGTTCCTAGTGCCGATGTTGTTATTACTAACCCGACACATTACTCCATCGCGCTTAAATATATGTCAGGTGAGCGTGATGCGCCTGTTGTCGTTGCTAAGGGTGCCGATTTCGTTGCATTGAAAATCCGAGAAATTGCAAAAGAGCATGATGTCCCTATTCTATCCACGCCGCCTTTAGCTAGAGCTTTATACCACAGTACAGAAATTGACCAAGAAGTCCCAGCAGCTTTGTATAAAGCGGTTGCTCAGGTGTTGGCATATGTTTTTCAGTTAAAGCGCTATAAGGACAATCAATCTGATAAGCCTGTTGCGCTGAGAGATCGGGATATGGATATACCCCAGGACTATCGCCATGATTAATTTGTGGCTCGAATTTTGCAAATCAATGGCTAGATAGGCTGTTTATTTGCATTAAAGTTATTTTTATGTCAAATAAATGGCGTTGTTTTTTTGAATGCCATTTTTTTGACGTGAGAATGTGTTGGATAGAGCTGCTTTATTAAGTAATGCGCGTGGCGCGAGCCGGGGCAATCTGGGTGTTCCTTTTCTATTGCTGATTATTTTGGCAATGGTTACTTTGCCTGTGCCCACTTTTCTTCTTGATGTTTTATTTACGTTTAATATTGCCCTATCTATCGTCGTACTCCTTGTCGGTGTTTATTCTCTTCGCCCATTAGATTTTGCTGTGTTTCCTACGATTTTGTTAGTAGCAACATTGATGCGCTTAGCTCTTAATGTTGCTTCAACCCGTGTTGTGCTTCTGTATGGTCATGAAGGAGGAGATGCGGCGGGCAAGGTGATTGAGGCCTTTGGTTCTGTTGTAATTGGCGGTAATTATGTAGTCGGTATTGTTGTGTTTTTAATACTGGTTATTATTAATTTTGTTGTTGTAACTAAAGGTGCTGGCCGTATTTCAGAAGTAAGTGCGCGTTTTACTTTGGATGCAATGCCGGGCAAGCAAATGGCAATCGATGCTGATTTAAATGCCGGGCTCATTAATCAGGAAGAAGCCAAAGTAAGGCGTCAAGATGTGACGCAGGAGGCCGATTTTTATGGGTCTATGGATGGTGCTTCTAAGTTTGTTAGGGGTGATGCTGTTGCCGGAATATTGATACTTGTTATCAATATTCTAGGTGGGCT